>CAZSSB010000006.1:0-18886 GCA_964609245.1 uncultured Planctomycetales bacterium
GCCAGCACGATGCCCTGGTCGATGATGTCGGCGGCCAGCTCGGGCGGGCATTCCTCCAGCGTGTAGCGCACGCAGCGCAGGATCTCGTCGATCTTCTCGCTCATCGCCTCGCGGATGTCCTCGGTGGTCACCTCGACCACCTTGGGCAGGCCGGTGACCTGGTCCATGCCGCGCATCTCGGTGTTGAGGTTCTCGCTCTGCGGATGCGCGGCACCGATGCTGATCTTGATTCGCTCCGCGGTGCGCTCGCCGATCTGCAGGTTGAAGCGCCGCCGGGCGTAGTCGATGATCGCACGGTCCAGCTCGTCGCCGGCGGTGCGGATCGAGTTGGAGACCACCACGCCGCCAAGGCTGATCACGGCGACCTCGGTGGTGCCGCCGCCGATGTCGACGATCATGTTGCCCCCCGCTTCCTCGATCGGCAGGTTGCAGCCGATCGCCGCCGCCATCGGCTCGTCGATCAGCCCCTCCCAGTGCGCGCCCGTGCGGATCGCGGCGTCGCGGACCGCTTTGCGCTCCACGGCGGTGATGCCCGAGGGAATACCGATCACCACGCGGTGCGGCAGCTGCCAGAATCCGCGGTCCGCCTTGGCCTTGGCAATGAAGTGCCTCAGCATTACCTCGGTCTTCTCCCAGTCGGCGATCACGCCGTCCTTGAGCGGCCGCATCGCGATCACGCGGCTGGGGGTTTTGCCGATCATGTTCTTGGCTTCCTCGCCGACAGCCAGCACCTCGTCGGTGCTCATGTCGATGGCCACCACCGAAGGCTCGCGCAGCACGATGCCCCGCCCCTTGACATAGACCAGGGTGTTAGCGGTTCCCAGGTCGATGCCGATATCGGCGCGCAGGTGGCCATACAGCCCGCTTAGCCAGTCGAAGAAACCCATTGGTCCGCCCGAGCCCCTATATTACTCCGTATGCGGGTAATCCACAAGTTATGCACAGCGGGGCTGCCATGGGAGCCTCACCCCGTGGCCGTCTTGGGTGAGGCGGCCGGTGATCCTGACGGTGGGCGAAAAAAAGGGAGAGGGATCCAAGGACCGTATCTAGCACGCGTCTGCCGGTTGCACACTATTTCAGCCGGTCGCCGGGGTCCCTTCCCCGTACTAAGAAGATACCACCGCCAGGCCCGTTCCGCAAGCAGCCCAGGGCTGGCGTATAATTTGCCCGATGCGCTACGACGAGCATCCCGCGCGCCGACCAACCCGCTATCACTGGGCGGCGGGCACCAGTCCGCTACACATTGGCGGGGCGCTGGCCGGCTGGGCCGCGACGTTCGCGGCGGGCATCACCTCGGCTTTCACTCCCGAGGCCGCGCTGCTGACGCCGTGGCTGGCGACCGCGTCGCTGGCCTGGTCCGGCTTCTGGCTGGTGGTGATGCCCAGCAATCCGCGCTTCCGCCGCGCCATCGACGCCCGCGACGCTGCGCGCTACGAGCACGACTACGGCTTTCAGGCGGCGGCGCTGCGCGACCGTATCGACTCCGACCTCTACGACAAGATCGACGACATCACCCGGCTGCGCGACCGGGCGCGCGAGATCCTGACCGGCAAGTTCGGCGAGCACGACCTGTTCGCCAAGGACAACCTGGACAAGCTCGACAAGCTGGCGATCAGCTATCTGCAGCTGCTGGTGGCGCTGAGCGAATACGACGAATACCTGTCGCTGGTCGATCCGGAGAGCATCGAACGCGAACTCGAGTCCGCCCAGGGCGCGGCGGAGGTGGAAGATCGGACGCTGCGGGAGGTGCGCCACCGCCAGGTGGAGCTGCTGCGCAACCGGCTCACCCGCTACCAGCGCGCCAGCCAGCGGCTCGGCCTGCTGCAGGCCCAGTGCCGCAACGTCGAGACCACCATGAAGCTGCTGATCGACCAGGCGATGACAGCGCCGGACGCCCAGCGCGTCGGCCGCGACATCGACGAGGTGCTCAGCAACATCCGCGAGAGCGAGATCCTGACCCAGGAGCTGGCGGGCTACGAGGACCTGGAGCGCGAGCTGGACGACAAGCGGCTGACAGCGCTGGAGTAATCCGGCGTCGCGGCCAGAAGCCGCGCTAGCCGCCGTTCGCTACCACGATGTCGTCCCAGGCATCATCCTTGGGCGTAACGATGTCGATGTAGATCGGACGGTGATCGGAGAAGCTCTCCAGCGGATCGCCCTCGTAGGCGCAGCACGTCACCACGCACTCCGGCCAGTCTCCGGCGATCACGCAATGGTCGATGGTGGAATTCCACTCCCGCAGCGTAATCGGCGTCGGCACCAGATCGTCGGGTCCCAGTTCCGAGTGGTCGATGGCGGGCGTACCCGGTTCACAGGCCGGCCCCACGTAGGTGCACTGCGTGAAGAACGGCTTGATATCGACGCCGTCCTCGCCGGGCACATACCAGCCGTTGTTCCAGTCGCCGACCAGCATCAGCGGGGTCGCCGGATCGCTGACCAGCAACCGCTCCGCCTCCTTGCCCAGCATGAAGTACTCGTGCTTCTGCGCCGTGGTCGTCTTGACGTCATCGCCCAGGCGCTTGGCGTGCACGACGATCAGGTTCAGACTCATCTCGGCCTCCGGGATCACCACCTTGCAGCACAGGGGCGCCCGCAAGCCCTGGTTGTAGCGCGCGTTCTCGATCAGCTGCACGGAGCGCAGGGCCACCCGCGCACGGTCGAAGAGGATGAAGACATCGTCGTCGAACAGCCAGGGGCTGGCATAGGGGTCCTCGAAGCTGCGCTGCTCCACCAGGCTGTTCTGCCACCAGCCATCCTCATCCAGTTCATTGAGGATGTTGGTCAGCATCGTCAGACCGGCGCTCTCGGTTTCCGTCATGCAGACGATGCAGACGTCCTCGTCGAGGATCCGTTCCGCCATGCCGGTCAGAAACGACTCCCGGTCCTCGTTGTCCAGCGCGTAGCCGAGGTCCTCCACGTTCCAGGAGAGAATGTGGACCTCGGCGCCGGCCGGCAAACTGAAAACAAGGAGCATAACCGGAATGAGGCAGCAACAAAATACCATGTGTTTCATGGATTCCTCCAAATAAGTCACGTGTGGCGCAAGCCTAGCCGGGGCATCGGACATTGTCAACCGATTTGCCCCAGCATTGGGGGATCGCTATAGCTGGGCGACTGCCTTGTGATTCTGTTGCGTTACGCGGTTGCCGGACCGGGGAACTTCGCCAGGAACCTCGCCTCGCTTTCCACCGTACCGATCAGCAGGAGTTCCGCCTCGACGGGTAGCGGCTGCTCCGGATCGGGATTGACCTGCAGGCCGTCGGGTGTGCAGAGGGCCACCACCGTGCAGCCCGTCTGCTGGCGAATGCCCGCGGCGGCGATGGTCCTGCCCACCAGGCCCGGCGGCACCGGCAGGCGAAAGATGTCCAGCCCTTCAGCCAGCATCTCCAGATCACTGCGCTTGAGCAGATTAAAAACGGCCGTGGCCCCCATCGAGGCATGGCTCATCACGAAATCCGCGCCGGCGCGGTGCAGCGTCGCCAGGTTGCGCTCGTGCATCGAGCGGCTGATGATCACGATGTCCGGCCGCAGGCTGCGCAGCCAGATCGTCAGATAGATGTTGATGTCGTCGTCATGGGTGGTGACGATCACGGTGGGCGCCTCGTCAATGCCGGCCCGCTGCAACACCGTCAGATCGGCGGCGTCGCCGGTGATCGTCCGGGCCGGATCGAGGCGCTCTTCGGGCGTCAGTTCGACGATGCGGTAGTCAATGCCCATTTCCGTCAGCGCGCGGCCGGTGGCCTGACCGACGCGGCCGCCGCCGATGATCACCACCGGCCTGTCACTGACCTGTGTCTGGGGGTAGCGCTCGTTGAACCGCTCCAGCTGCGCCTGCGCACCAGCCAGCACCAGCACGGTGCTGTCAGTGATCGCCAGCTCGGGTTCGGCGCTTTCGAACAAGCCCCGCGTCCAGACGCCCAGCACATTGAGACCCGTCGCGCTGCGCAGATCGGTCTCCGCCAGGCGCTGGCCGATCAGCGGCGTGCCCCGCACGGTGGCTTCCGACACCAGCAGCCCATCGAACCGGGCGATAACGTGCGCCCGCTGGCTTCCGCCATAGGAGCGGCGCGCCAGCGATTTGCCCAGCATCTCCGCCGGCTGGAAAACGTGGGTAGCGCCCGCCCGGCGCAGCACGTCAACCGAAGTTGGCTGCTGTGCCGTGGCCACAATCGGGATGCTGTCCGAGAGCTGGCGGACGGTCGCCACCACGTTGGTGTTGACCGTGTCCCGACCGCACAGCGTAGCCACCAGTGAGGCGATCTGGATCTGCGCATTGCGGTAGGTCCGGGGATTGTCCAGGTCGCCGACCATCACATTCAGCCCCTGGTCGGCCAGCTGCAGGGCGTCGGTGAAGTCGGGAATCAGCAGCGCGTAGCTGTAGTGAAATTGCTCGAGCTTCCTGATCAGCGCCAGCGTGATCGGGTCGCTGCTGGTCAGGATCACGTGACCGCGCAGGAAGCGGGACAGCTTGCGTGGGGCGCGGCTCTCCTTGCGCGCCTCGATCCAGGGAAGATAGAAGGCCTCGATAAACGTGAACGGGAACACCACGAACACCATCACGACGCCGGTGGCCAACACCAGCGCCGTGAACGCCCGCCCCAGATCGCTGACAAACAGGATGTCGCCCACGCCCAGCGTCGACATGGTGACAACCGTCCAGTAGAAGGCGGTCACCCACGAGTGCTGCTGGCCTTCGGCGTGCATCAGAATCTGGAACACAACGCTGAAGACCACTACCAGGCCAAGCAGAAGAGCGCCGGTCTTGATCAGCAGCCGCAGGTTGATGCGGCTCGAGCGGCTGCGCTGAAACGCCGACACCAGAGCGGGCAGAGCTTTCATCAGAGCTGTAGTCTAGCACCGCTGCACGCCGCACTCGAACGGCCCGGCCACCGGCGCACGCCCGCCGGGATACGACTGCATCACGGCGCCGGCTCGACGGCGGGACTGTACGCCTCCTCGAAGCGACCACGCGCGCCCTCATCGGCCATCACGGCCACGAGATCACCGGACATGAAGCGATACTCCGGCGGCGGATTCGACGTCAGCACGCCTTCACGGATCACCCCCACCACGGACGCCCCGGTCAGATGGCGCACGTCGGCGTCGTGGATCGAGCGCTCGATCAGCGGGCTGTCGGGTGCCACGCAAAACCAGTGCAGCTGCAACTGGTGCTCCGCGAAGCGCATCTGGGCGAGGATGGCGAACTCGCGGGCCGTGTTGGCCAGCGGCGTATAGAGCTCGTGCCTGACCGTATCCGCGTAGCGCTGGACTTCCGACGGCGACAGCCTGAGGTGGATCAACGCCTGGCGCGTCATCTCCAGACTGGCCTCGTAGTCCGGCACCACCACCTCGAAGACCCGCAGCTGCCTGAACGCCTCCAGGCAGTCCGGATCAGTGACTCGAGCGACCACATCGATGCCGTCGTTCAGCCGTCGCGCCTGCACCACGATTGCCCGCGCCACCACGACCGACGGCGTGGTCACCAGGACCAGGCATGCGTCGCTGATCTGGGCGGCGGCCAGCACCACCTCCTGGCTGGCGTCACCATAGACCACCGGATAGCCGTCGGCCTTGGCCTGCTCGAAACGACCGTGGTCCAGCTCGATGATGACGAACTGCTGCTCAAGCCTCTTGAGCACCTGGGCCACGTGAAAGCCCACGTCCCCGCCGCCGGCAATCACCACATGCCCCTTCAGGCCGCTTGCCGGGATGTTCACCGTGTCGAGCGGCTCATGGCGGAACCAGCGCCGCTTGAGCGCGTACAGCCGGGTAGTCAGGCCCGAGATCGGCGGCGTGATCACCATCGTCACGATCGCCGCGGTCAGCACGACTGAGTACAGCTCGGCGCTGATCGACTCCGTGGACAGACCCACGCGGGCAAGGACAAACGAGAACTCGCCGATCTGAAACAGCCCCAGCCCGACCGCCAGCGGCACGATGTTGCGGTAGTGGAACACCCAGGCCAGCAGCGCCAGCACGCAGCCCTTGATCACGCCGATGACCAGCACCAGCACCAGCACCTGCCCGAAATGGCTGATGAGGAACGACGGGTTGAACAGCATCCCGACGGTGGCGAAGAACAGCAGGCCGAACAGATCGCGCACCGGAATGATGTCGCTCAGCGCCTGGTGCCCGTAGTCCGACTCGCTCAGCACCATGCCGGCGACGAACGCGCCCAGCGCGAAGGACAACCCGGCCAGATGCGTGGCGTAGCCGATGCCGAGCCCGATCGCCGTGATCGCCAGCAGGAACAGCTCCCGCGAGCCGAGCTTCGCGATGTAGGCCATCAGATGCGGCAGCACCTTGCTGCCGAACCAGATCATCAGCACAATCAGGATGGCCGCCTTCAGCGCCGCCAGACCCAGCAGCGGAAGACCCCCCGAGGGGTTGTTGAGCTGGGGCAGGATGATCATCATCGGGACCACCGCCAGGTCCTGCACGATCAGGATGCCGATCATCACCTTGCTGGAGAGCGTGCCCAGCCACCCCTGGTTCATCAATGTCTTGAGGGTGACCATCGTGCTGGACAGCGAGACCAGGGCTCCCAGCCACAGTGAGGCCTTCCAGTCCCAGCCCCACATCTGCCCGATCAGGAATCCGGTGCCGAGGATGATGGCAATCTGGATCGGCGTGCCGATCACTGCTACGCCGAGCACCGCCCTGAGGTCCTTCAGGGAAAACTCCAGTCCCAGCGCGAACAGCAGCAGTGCAACCCCGATTTCGGCCAGCAGCTCGATGTCGTGGATGTTGGCGATCGTCAGGATGCCGGTGTACGGGCCCAGCAGAATGCCCGCGATGATGTAGCCCAGGATCAGCGGCTGGCCAAACCGCTGCACGATCAGGCCGCAGACAAAGGCGGCGACCACCAGGATGATGATGTCCGTTGCAATACCCACGATCCAGTCCTCTGCTCCGGTGTTAGTAACAGCTACACTGCCCGCCGATCGGCTCGGCCGGTCTGGTTGAAGTCTAGCTTACCCGCCGGATGCCGTTTGTCAGCATTCGGCGTCAGCAGCGATAGAAGCGCCCCACTGCGGCGGGGTCCAGTGGGCCGCCGTGGGCGCAGTAGATGATGCGCGGCTTGCAGTCCAGCACCTTGCGCACGCTCTGCCGCACCTGCTCCATGCTCTCGGCGTAGATCGGGCGGAACGGCCGGCTGAGCAGCGGGAAGTTGGGCATCACCAGATCGCTGACCACTGCTTCACCGCTGTCGAGGATCACCGCCATCGAGCCTTGGGTGTGCCCCGGAGTATGGATCGCTCGCCCGGCCACGCCGTACTCACCGAGATCCAGCTCGCCGTCGAGCAGGATGTCAGGCTCGCAGCGGCAGGAAGGCGGCAGCACCTGCCGATTGGCGGCCAGCGCCGTCAGCCAGCCCAGCCAGGTGCGCGGGATCAGCCGGCCGAAGCGCCCGGTGCGCAGCGCGTCGGCATCGGCCCGGTGGATCGCCAGCGGCGCACCGGTGAGATCGCGCAGCGCCTTAGCCCCGCCGATGTGATCGAGGTGGCCATGCGTCAGCAGAATCAGCCTGATACTCTGGGGATCGATGCCGTGCTGCCGGCAGCGCCGCCTGAACAGCCGCTCGAAGTAGGGATAGCCCGCGTCGACCAGCACGAACCCGCCCTCTCCGCGCAGCAGATAGGCGCTGACGAACTGCATCCGGAAGCGGATGACGTGCTCGGTACCGTCAGGCATGGCAGGAGTATTGCACATCGAACGAAGGAGGCGATAGGGGGAAGCGACCGCTCCTGTTGGTAGCTCCCACGTTTATGGCGGTAGGCAGCTAGGCCGGCCGCACCTCGGGGCCAAGGGCTCAGTTAGTCTGTTCCTCTCAGGCGCGAATGTCAACCCGCGCCGCAGCTTCAGCCAGTGCACCGGCCAGAGCTGAGATCTTCTCACAATCCTCCAGTTCGTTGAGATACTGCTGCGGCAGCGCATCTACTCCATGAAATGCTCCCCAGATCGCACACCCCATCGCTGCGATTGTATCCACGTCACCGCCCATTCGCAGGCAGAACCTCAGCAGGTCCGCAAAGGGCCTATCCCGAAATGCCAGCGCCGCGTACAGCGCTGTCACACAGGATTGTGTCGCCGCGATGCCATTGCCGAGTTCGGCGGCGGCAGCTCGTGGTGCCGCGGGAGTCCCGGTCTGGAGCATTGCGTTGGCCTTGGCGAGTTTAAACCTGAAATCGTCCGAGCCGATCTGCTGTTCCAGCCTCCTGATAATCGCCTTGGAGTCCGCTTTCTGGTAGGCCAGGGCGGTTGCCAGCGCGACTATCAAAGCACCTTCGATTCCAAGTGGATGGGCGTGTGTCGTCACCGTGGCAGCCCTGACTGCATCGATCAACTCCCGCTCAGCGGCAGCGGCGTAGAAAAGGCCGACGGCTGGCGCCCGCATCGCACCACCATTTCCGAATGAACCACCGAAGTGTGTGGCTCGACAAGCCGCTTCCCAAGACTGGCCTCGGCGAATGAGCCTCAGAGTTCTTGCCGTACCGGGTCCGTAGCCGCGGGACCATTGATAGGATTGCGCAAACCTTTGTGCTAGATCGGTTTGATCGATATGTCCGCATGCGATCAGGGATTCTGCGGTGTCAAGCGTCATTTGCGTATCGTCTGTGAAGCGGCGCTTGCCGTTGGCTCTGCCAATCACCGCCCACAACGCACGCGCTAACAGCCCGCCTTCAAAGGGCGCGCCATAGGCATCACCCAGGGCCAGGCCGAGTACGGATCCTCTGAAGCAGTCTCTGATCACGGCTATCCTCTTTCTGGCAACACTACAAAGCAGCGGTGACACGATTCGCTAACAGCCTTGCCGGACCCTTTCGTGAGATTCAGTATGCCGCCCAGTTGACTGCGCGCTACGGGCGCACAGTCTCCAGGAACCTGACGACTGGCCGTTGGCCCTTGACTTCCCTCACCAGCGCGTGGCCTCACCTCATGCTGCGCTGTAGTCGCGCACCTGGACCAGCACACCTGCCTCGATCTCCTGCCTGGCTGTGTCCAGCAGCTGTGCCGTGACCTGCTCATCGGTGTAGGCTTCTCCGCAATTGGCGCAGACCTCGGCCGGTACCCCTCGTATGACGACCACGCAGCCGTTGCGCTCAAAGGTGACCGTCGTCGTGCCTGGCTCAGTCTCCCCGTGTCTGCAGATCACGCACTTCATGACTTCCTCCTGGCAAGAGGGCTCTCCCAGTGTCCATCGTTCGGCTCGTACACAGTTATTACCACAGTTTCCGCTTTGCTGGGCAGTTCCGCGGCAACCACGTGCAGGTGGCGATGACCAGTCCAGCCCGCGACGAGCTTGCTTGGATAGGGCGTATCGTCAGGATACCGCTCGACGATTGAACCGTCCCGCAGGACAGCTGCGACTTCAGTCGCACTGATGTCGCGCTCAAGCATGCGCCGTCGTGCGTGGTCGCTGAACAGGAGCTTACCTGGCATCGCGACCTCTCCCTATCCCGGCACTTCCAGCAGCAGCGCATCGCCCTGACCGGAGCCCGAGCAGATCGCGGCGATGCCCAGGCCGCCGCCGCGGCGCTTAAGCTCATAGGCCAGCGTCATGGTGATCCGCGCGCCGCTCATCCCGATCGGGTGGCCGAAGGCAATCGCCCCGCCGTTGGGATTGACCTTGTCCAGGTCCCAGTCCAGCACGGCGCCGCAGGCCAGCGCGACCGCGGCGAAGGCCTCGTTGAACTCCAGCACCTTCATGTTGTCCAGCGACTGCCCGGTTTTCTCCAGCAGCTTCTTCGTCGCGAACGCGGGCGCCACCGGGAACAGATACGGCTTCATCGCCACGTGCGCCTCGCCGCGGATGATCGCCAGTGGTTCGCGACCAAGCTCCCTGGCCTTCTCCTCGCTCGTCACGATCAGCGCCGCGCCGGCGTCATTGACGCTGGGGGCGTTGCCCGCGGTGATCGTCTTGGTGCCCAGCACCGGCCTCAGCCTGGCCAGCTTCTCAACCGTCGTGCCCGGCCGTGGCTGCTCGTCGGTATCGAACATCACCGGGTCACCCTTGCGCTGCGGGATCGGGAACGGGGTGATCTCGTCCTTCAGCCGGCCGGCCTCGACCGCGTCGGTGGCGAGGTTCTGGCTGCGGACGGCGTACTCGTCGCACATCTCGCGCGTGATGTTGTACTCCTCGGCCACCTTCTCGCCATGGTGCGCCATGTGGACGTCGTCGAAGGCGCACCACAGCCCGTCGTGGACCATCAGGTCGACGAGCGGGTCGTCACCCATACGCGCGCCCCAGCGGGCCTTGAAACTCGCATACGGCGCGCGGCTCATGCTCTCCATCCCGCCGGCGACGATCAGGCTGGCCTGACCGCTCTGGATCAGCAGGTCGGCCAGCGTGATCGAGTACATGCCGCTGGCGCAGACCTTGTTGACGGTGAAGCCGCCGACTTCGACTGGAATGCCCGCCCGGACCGAAGCCTGGCGGCTGGGAATCTGGCCGACGCCGGCCGGCACCACCATGCCCATGATCACCTCATCGACGGTGGCCGGGTCGATCCCGTCGCGCTCGATCAGGGTCTTGATGCAGTGCGCACCCAGGTCGGGGGCGTGAATCCCCTTCAGTGATCCGCCGAAACTCCCGATTGCAGTACGTGTGGCGTCTACGATTACGGTTGCCATGCCTACCTCCTGTGGGGTATGTGCTTGCTTGCTTTGTGCAGTGGCCTGATTATAGCGGGAATCCGGCGTCGGCCGCAGCGCGGGACTGCGTGTCGCGAGGAGCGGACAGCGGCTAGAATGCACTGCATGGACGCGGCGAATCTGGGATTCCTGGCGCGGCAGCTGCTGCTCACCGAACTCCGGGGCGAAGCCGAGGACATCGACGGCGGGATGCTGGTCAGCGGCGCGGAGCTCTGGGCCGGCATCTGGCAGCCCGCGGAGATGGGCAACTTCGAGATCTTCATCCAGTCTCTGCAGCGCACAGCCCAGCAGCGCGGGCTGCCGCTGCGCGGACTGGTGCTGCTGGTGCCACCGGCCCGGGACGACACCGAGTTGATCGCGGAGCTGGCGGAGACGCTCTACGTCTATGAGCTGCCCCAGCGTCGCGGTCTGCCGGCCGGCGGTCCCGACGCCGTCCAGGTGCTCAGCGGCCCCCTGGACTGCGCCAACGTCGCGGGGTTCTCCACGGAGTGGGTGTCCCCCGCCGACGAGGGCTTCACGGCGATCGCCGCACCGGCGATCAAGGCCGTGGAGCAGCTGAGCGCCCCCTGGAACACCCCGCGGGCCGAGTGGCTCAGCGGTGCCGACTGCTGCATCGCCAGCGTCAGCGGCCAGCCGGTGGGGATCGCCGCGCTGCACTCCAGCGAGGTGGCAAGCCGCATCTCGCTGCTGTGGGTGGTGCCCGAGGCGCGGGGCGCGGGGCTGGGGCGCGTGATCCTGGCCGAGGCCTGCCGCCGGGCCGCCGACCGCGGCCGGCTGCTCTGCTCAGTATGGTCCTACCGCGCGGGCACGCTGCGCTTCTACCTCAGCAAGCAGGGCTTCGCCGAGCAACTCAGCGCGCTCTACTTCGTCGCTGAGGATTAGATGCTCGCGCCGGCGGTGCCGGCCATCAGACGCTGGCTTCGACCTGTCCCTCGAAGTTGATCTCGCCGGTCAGCAGGTCGAGGCACATGCACTGGCCGCTGACCGCCACCCCGCCGGCGCGATATTCCACCGTGGCAGTCCTGATCTGGCCGGTGAACTGATCCCAGACCAGCCCGGTCGTCTCGAAGTGCTGCTCCGTGCCGACGATCCTGCCGGTCAGCGCCCCGTTGACCCACAGCACGCCGGTCTGCGGCGGTCTCATCCACCACAGCGACTCCAGCGTCCTGGCCAGCTCGAGGGCCTGGGCCGAGTACTCCAGCGCGCCGTCTTCCACCCGCAAAAGCAGCGTGTCGCGGCTTTCCATCTCGAACTGCAGCAGGCCGTCGTCGATCTCGTAGCGGGCGCCGTCCTTGCTGGCGGCGGCGGCCCAGACGCGCAGCCTCAGCTGCCCCTCGCCGGCGCTGATCGTCAGCTCCAGCTCGGTCATGTCAGCCTTGAGGCGCTCCAGCATCTGGTCCTCGCTCTTGAGCCGCTGGGCGGGGGGATTCTCGCTTTCCACGGCGGAGCGCACGTCCCCGGGGGCGACCGGCGGCGGGCTGCCCAGAACCACCAGCCAGACCACCACAATTGCGAACAGGCCCACCAGCAGCAGCCAGCCGATGCGGTAGCGGGTGATCAGCGCCTGTCCGTTGCGCACAGCGCGATTATACCCCCATTGAGGCGGGCTGCCGTGCTACCATTAGCCCGTGCGCGTCGAGGCGATCAAGATTGAGGCTGACAGGCCTGCCGGCGCCAGCGGGCTGACCGCCGACGACGTCGAAGCGCTGGTGCGCAGCAGCGACTTCACCTGGATCGACATCCAGATCACGGAAAAGAAGGACGCCGCCGTCGGCCAGCTGCTGGTCGAACGTCTCGACTTCCACCCGGCGACCGTGGCCGACTGCTTTCACACCGGCGGCTTCCACCAGCCCAAGATGGACGAGGAGCAGGACTACCGGTTCATCACGTTCATCTACTACGAGGCGAAGTCCAGCGGCAAGCTGATCGCCCGCGAGCTGCACGCCTACCTGGGCCAGACCTACGTGATCACCGTGCACCGCCACAACTGTGAGGAGCTGCTCAGCCTGATCCGCCAGTTTCCGCGGGCGATCAAGGAATACGAGCAGCGCGCGATGCTGTTCATGCACCACATCCTGGACATGGTGGTCGACAGCTTCGCCCCGATCATGCGGGACTACAGCCACCGCGGCGATGAGCTGGAAATGGCGGTGCTCAAAGTCCGGCGGCGCCGGCGGATGGGCCTGCCCTTCGCGCGCCGCAACAAGGACCAGATGGCTGACATGCGGGGCATCCTGCGGCTCAGACGCTCGCTGATCCGGCTCAGGCGCACCCTGATCGAGGAAGAGGAGATCGTCGAGCAGCTGATCGAGGAACACGCCTTCGAAGACGCCCCGGAGAGCAGCGAGGAGATCGCAATCTACTTCCGCGACATCTCCGATCACATCGGCAAGTACCTGGAGATCATCGAGGGCCTGGAATCGTCGATGAACCACCTGATGGAGGTGCACGCGCTGATCACCAGCCACCGCACCAACGAGATCATCTACGTGCTGACGATCATCTCGACGATCATGCTGCCACTGCACCTGATCGTCGGGTTCTGGGGCATGAACTTCGGCAATCTGTGGTTCGCGGGCTTCCCCTGGGGCATCTGGCTGATCACCGGCCTGATGCTGCTGGTCGTCATCGGGTTGCTCTTCTACTTCCGCTACAAAGAGTGGATCTAGGCGATGCCGAATCTCCTGGTACTGCTGCCATGCTACAACGAGGAACAGGCGCTGCCCGCGCTGCTCGAGCAGCTGGCGGCCGTGCGCGATCAGCTGCAGTCGGAGTGGAGTGTCAGCGTGCTGGTCGTCGACGACGGCAGCTCGGATGGCACCGCGGCCTGCGCCGAGGCGGGCGGCGCAGAGCTTCCCGTCCAGCTGGTGCGGCACGGGAAGAATCGCGGGCTGGGGGCGGCGCTGCGCACCGGCATCGAGCACTTCCTTGAGTGGGCCGGTGACAGCGATTCGCGGGCAGCACTGGCCGTGATGGACGCCGACGGCACCCACCCGCCGCCGCTGCTGCCGCTGATGCTGGGGCGGCTGGAGGGTGGCGACGGCCTGGAGCCCTGCGACGTGGTGATCGCCAGCCGCTACGCCCCCGGCGGCGAGGAGCACGGCCTGCCGCTGCTCAGATGGCTCTACAGCCGGCTCGCGAGCCTCGCCTTGAGGATGGTGGCGCGCACGGCGGGCGTGCGGGACTACACCTGCGGCTATCGCCTCTACCGCGCCGGCCCGCTGCGCGAGGCCCACCGGCACTGGGGGACGGAACTGGTCACCGAGAACAGCTTCGTCTGCATGGCGGAGCTATTGGTCAAGCTCGGGCGCCGCGGCGGGCGGATCGGCGAGGTGCCGCTGAGGCTGCACTACGAATTCAAGGGCGGACCCAGCAAGATGAACGTCGCTGCTACAATCAGGCGCTATGTCGTACTGGCCTGGCGCATTCTGTTCAGCCGCAGCTGGCGCTGAGGTGCGGCGATGAGCTGGCGAGTGCTGACGCTCCTGCTGGTCAGTATCGCGCTGGGGGCCAGCGGACAGCTGCTGTTCAAGGGTGCGGCGCGCGCCCTGCCCGCTTTCAGCGAGCTGGGCCTGATCCGGCTGATCGCCACCATGTTCACCACCCCGCTGATCCTGGGGGGCTTCGCCTGCTTCTTCGTCAGCAGCGTGCTGTGGATCGTCGCTTTGCGCAGCGTGGCGCTGAACGTCGCCTACCCGCTGGTGGCGCTGAGCTACATCATCATCTTCGTCGGCAGCTACTACCTGTTCAACGAGCCGCTGGGCTGGCGGCACTGGGTCGGCGCGCTGCTGATCGTCATCGGCATCGTGCTGATCACCTGGCGGAGCTGAGATGCGCTATTTGGTCGCCGCCGCGATCATGCTGCTGCCCCTGCTCGACCTCGGCTGGAACCTGACGCACCTGAGCAGCGGGCTGCCGGACATCTTCGGCCTGCTGGCCTTCGCCCGCGGCCTGGTCGAGAACGGCGCCTGGCCCGGCACGCCCTACTTCCCGGCGGGCTATCCGCTGCTGCTGATCCCCTTCGGCCTGGCCGGCAACGCCCTGCTGGGCGGCTATCTGCTCAGCGCCGGCGGACTGATGCTGGCGCTGTGGGCGCTGTACCGGCTGGTGCGCGTCTTCGACGGCCCGCGCTGGCTGGGATTAACAGCAGTGGTATGCGGCTGGCTGCTCCCCGTCTACCGCCTGCCGGCCGGCAGCCCCAGCGTCGACGCCCTGTTCACCGGACTGGGGCTGTGGTTCCTCGCGGCAGTGATCGCGCTGTGGCGCCAGGGCACGCGGCCGGACAGCGCCGCGGAGGATGCGGCTGCAGGCGATCAGCTGGCGGCGTTGACTGCCCGCGAGCTGGCGCCGTGGGTCGGCTGGGGACTGGTGGTGCCCGTCATCGTAATGCCACTGCTGCGCTATCACGCGGCGATCCTGCTGCTGCCCGTGCTGCTGGTGCTGACGCTCTGGCGCCCGCGGGTGCGGCGCGTGCTGCTCTGGCCCTGGGTCGGGCTGATCTGCGTCCTGGCCTTCAATTTCCTCAGCTGGTACGCGGCCTGGGGCGAGCCGATGCCCAGCGTCGTCGGCATCCAGATGCGCTGCGGCCTGGAGTTCGCCTACCGCGTCAACTACGAGAACCCCGAGTACATGTACCTGGACTACATCGGGATGTGCGAGCACGCGCGCCGGTCATCGGTGATCGCGGACTACGGCTGGCCGCTGGTGGCCAGGCACACCCTGCGCTCGCTGTACCTCTACATGCGCCGGCCGCCGATGGTGCTGCTGCTGGGCCTGGCATTCCTGACGCTGCTGATCCGCAGGCGCTTCCCAGCGGGGGCGGGCATCCTGGCGCTGTGGGCAGTGCTCTACTGTCTGGCGCTCAGCCCGGCCTACTACACGCCGCGCGGGGCGCTCTTGCCGGCGCTGGCCGCTGTCGGGCTGTCGCTGGTGCTGGCCACCTGGTTGGCTGCGCGCTGCCACATCGTCTGGGCCGGGCTGGCCGCGGCGGTGCTGCTGCTGATCGGCATGAGCCAGGCCGCCCGCTACGCACGCTTGGTGTTCATCGAGCGCAACCACTTCGCGCAGCTGTCGCGCCAATTCGACGACCTGATGCGCGAGCGGGAGTGGAGCAACGACGAGGTGATCGTGACCGACGTGCGCGTGATTCCGCTGCGGGGCAATCCCTGGGGGCTGCCCTTCGCCCACACCGAGATGTTCTGGACGGACGACCCCGCCGTGCGCCCCGAGCAAACGCCGGGCATCGTCAGGCTGGCGCAGGAGAGCGTAGCGGCGGGGCCGCCCGGCTATCGCGTGCTGCTGTTCAAACGCAACCATCCACGGGCGGATGAGATGCAGGAGCTGCTGGCAAGCCCACAGTGGACGCCGCTGACGGAGATCGAGGAGATGCTGGTGCTGGTGCGCAGTGAGCAGGCTAGCGCTGACGGCGCCTGACCACCAGCCGTGGCCGCCGGCTCTTGTCCTCGCCAGCCTGGCCCGTATGGCGGCGGTACTCCCTGAGCCACAGCTCCCGGCTGTACTCCGCCTGCAGTTCGAACAGGTGCAGGCCACGCACCACCGGCACACGCGCCTCGGCGGCCAGTAGTTCCAGCCCCGTCGGCTCCTGCTGGGGCACCATATCCAGCACGCGGTCGAAGCAGCGCAGGAAGTTGACCGAATTCACCAGCGAACGCTCGCGATGGGGCGCCTGGCCAACTGGCGTGGCGTTGACCAGCAGGTCCCAGCGCTTGATGTTGTCGTCTTCCTTGCGCCCGTCGTTGATCTCCTCGCCGGGCGCGGGCATCGGCGTGCGGGGGCCGAAGGCCTGCGCCTGCTCCGCCCAGTTGAAGAACGCCGTCATCTCCTCCAGCGGGAAGTAGCTGACCTGGCGGCGGATGCCCTTGAACTGGCCGGAAAGCTCCGTCGGCCGCCGCGGGTTGCGGTAGCCGACCATGTAGCGCGCACAGCCCAGCTCGCGCAGGCCGGCCAGCGCCACCCGGGCCGCCCCGCCGGCGCCGAGGATCAGCGCGGTGCGCACCTTGTCGACGCCCTGCTCCGCCAGGCATCTGACGAAGGCCAGCACGTCGGTGTTGTGGCCGTAGACCAGCCCGCTGGGCCGTCGCGCCAGCGTGTTGACGGCGCTGATCACCTGCGCCGTCGGCGACAGCTCCTGGCAGTAGGCCAGCGTCGACTGCTTGTAGGGCGCGCTGATCTTGGCGCCCAGAAACTGGCGGTCGCGGGTCAGGGCAGTGATCTCGCGGTGGAAGTTGACGGGCGGGATGTCGAGGCGCTCGTAGCTGATCGGCAGCCCGGCGGCGGCGAAGGCCTGGGCGTGGGTATCGCCCAGCACCGCGCGCGGCAGCGGATGGCCGATCAGGTAGACGTTGAACTGCACCGGCGAATATCTTAGCGGTCGGCGGCCTGCGGGGCCACGGACCTATAATCGGCGGGTGGGTGATGAGTACGCCGTACTGATCCGCGCTCTCCGCCGCCCGCTGCGCAGGTGGTGGCTGCGGGTGGGCAGCTGGTGGCTGGCGCTGTCCCTGCTGGCTCTTGTCGGAGCAGTCCTGTACATCCTCGAATGCGAGATCCTCCCCATATCAGCTCCAGCCTGGCGTACTGTCCAGATTTGGGATCGGCAGGGCGTCTGGCGGGCGGTGAATCCCGTGTTCGTGTCCGTGGCGACGACCACGTGGCTGCTGTACGTGCTGAAGGCGCATTCGCTGGTCTCTTCCTTGGTGGACAACACCACGTCGGTATCTCTGCCGAAGCTTCGATCCTGGCTGTTCCGTCTAGCCATCACCTCAGGTGTGATCTGCTGGGTCTCAATCGCGGGCATGGAGCTGCTGCAGGCACTGGTACGCGAGCACCACATCATGGGCGGCGGCCGATTCGCCGGACGCTGCGTCTCCGTTGCCGCGGCGATGCTGTGGATCGCCGCCCTCGTCAGTCTGGGCAACGGCGGCCGGCTGATGGCTGTCCTGTGGCACGTGAGCTTCAACGTCTTTCCCGCGCTCGGCTGGCTGCTTACTGTGCTGCTCGACGATCCGCTTCATAGCATCTGGGGTACGCACCGTGAGATCGCTGTCGAGAGTCCTGCGGCAGAATCCCTGCTGCTGCTTCTGGCACTGGCGCTGGCGTACGTTGTGATTCTGCTGGCAGCAAGGGGCCAGCGGGCGTGGGCGTTGGCGCTGACTGCGGTGGTCGCGGCCTCGATGCTGGTCAACGGTCTGGACGCCTGGACGGGTGTACCCCTGGTGGATACTGCGGCCTACTGCTGTGGCTGGATGGTGTACCGCGCTTCGCTGGAGCCGCTGCGGCTGTTCTGGGAGCACTCGACGATGCAGCTCTGGATTGCCGGGATCAGGCTGGACATCCCCTGCTCGCTTCCGCTTGAAACCGCGGTCGAGCATGTCTGGTGCGTGTGGCCAGTGATCCACTTCTTAGCAATCGGCTGGATACTTCGCAGAGTGCTGCCACGCGGCCAGGGCGCGGGCAATCATGCCCCTCAGTAGCGACTCCGTGCACGCACAGCCGCCTCCGTCAATGCAGCGTGAAATATAATGCCCGCGTGGACGCGCCACAGCCGATCGATCTGGAGTATCAGGGCAAGGTCTACCGCCGGCTGCCGCTCAGGACGCACGTGCTGAGCGCGGACGATGACCCGGCGGCGGTGCTTGAGCGCTACGCCCGCCCGCACTACCAGCCCGGCGACGTGGTGTTCCTGGCCGAGACGGGCGTGGCGATCATGCAGGGCCGCGCCCGCGACTGGCGCGAAATCACGCCATCATGGCTGGCGCGGCGCTTAAGCCGGCTGGTAACGAAGTCGCCCTACGGCGTGGGGCTGCGCAGCCCGTACGCGATGCAGTACGCCATAGAGCTCTGCGGGGTGCACCGGATCCTGGCGGGCTGCGCAGCGCACGTCTTCGGGCGGCTGCTGGGGCGCAAGCGCTGGTTCTACGACGTGGCGGGCATCCAGGCGCGGATGATGGACGCCGAGCACACCATGGGCATCGGCGAGTTCTTTGAGTGCGTGATCCCCGGCCCGGCCGACCCCCAGGGCACCTGCCGCCGCCTGAAGGAGCAGACCGGCATGGACGTGGCGATCGTCGACGTCAACGACATCTTCCCGCCGTGGTGCATCGCGACGACGGTGGACAAAGCCCGCCGCCGCCTGCTGGAAGACACGCTCACCGATAACCCGCTGGGCCAGGGCAGTGAGCAGACCCCGCTGGGCCTGTGGCGGGCGCTG
>CAZSSB010000006.1:18986-108627 GCA_964609245.1 uncultured Planctomycetales bacterium
TAACCCGCTGGGCCAGGGCAGTGAGCAGACCCCGCTGGGCCTGTGGCGGGCGCTGCGTAGCTAGTATCTCCTGGTCCTGATACCTAGAGTGTAGACGGACCTATCTCCGTACTGCACCAGCACTGCTGCTGTTCTGTCCTTGATCGCTGCAATGGCTTCCTCGGGCAGCAACGTGCTCTTGAAGCATGCTCGATAGCCCATCTCCGCCCCACCAACCGAACCAACATACGCGAATGTCCGGCGCGAACCCTCGACAGGTTCGACTTCGTCTTCTGGAGTCCACCAGTAGAGAGCCTTGTACCGGTCTTGTCCAAGTACGACTGACTCCTCGTCGGGCATGAACTGGCAGTCACTCAGCGAGTATTCGGTGAACCTGCGAATGGCACTGTCTTCAATGATGAGGACGGCATTCAGACCAGAGCCAAACAGATCGCCGCTTGGCAGCGTGACACCGAATTCCCCGTGTGCCCAGTGACCCGGATTGTCTGTTAGGTATGCGTCCCTGATCGGCGTTCCCCCCTGCAGGGTCCGTGCCCCGCATGTAACCCCGAGGATCGCCAGGATGCAGTAAAGCACCGTGAGCACAGCGCAAGCGGCCGGGATCGACAGGCAGGCAATCACGATCTTCGATCCGGGTGTGGGGGCTAGTGCCGGTCGCTTGGTCTTCCGATTCTCTTCCGGCTCGCCTGGCGCGACCATCATGCTTGATTGTACCGAAGCTCGGTCAGCAGCGCCATCTGGAATGCATGGACCCAGCATCCCGCTGCCGGCCAGGGCAACGAGCAGACCCCGCTGGGCATCTGGCGGGCGCTGTAGGGATACAGCCAATCTCAATACCGAATCGTAGGGGAGCCACTTGTGGCCCCTCCGGAGGGCGGCACAAGTGCCGCCCCTACAAGGCAAGGGGCGAGGCCGAGGCCCCGCCCCATTGCATGTCGCAGTTGTCGATCTGTCCCTACGCGATTTCTTCGTAGGTCTTCTTCAGCACCGCGGCGGCGTTGCCGATGCCCGCCAGTTCCTCGTCGCTGAACTTGACATCGAGGTAGCCTTCCACGCCGTCCTTGCCGATGATCGTCGGCAGGCTCAGGCTGACGTCGTCGCCGATGCCGTAGGCACCGCCCGGCACGCTTGAGCAGCACAGCACCCGCTTCTCGTCCTTGAGGATCGCGCGCACCACCTCGGTGATCGCCACGCCGACCGCCCAGCCGGCGCCACCCTTGAGGCGGATGACCTCGGCGCCGGCCTTGCGCGTCGCGGCGAAGACCTCGTCCAGCGCCGCCTGGTCGATGCCCGCCATGTCGGCAATCCGGTTCTCAGCATAGCTGGCCTGGCTCCAGACCGGCACCATCGCGTCGCCGTGCTCGCCCAGCAGCTGACCCGTCACGTAGCGCGGGTCCCAGCCGAAGCGCTCGGCCAGGTTGCTCTTGAAGCGCACGGTGTCCATCACGTTGCCCAGGCCGAAGATCCGCTTACGGTTCTTGCCGCCGACCATGTAGGCGCGGTAGGTCAGCACGTCGACCGGGTTGACCACCACCAGCACCAGCGCGTCGGGGTTGACCCGCTGGACCTTCTCCATCCACTGGTCGATGATGCCGAAGTTGACCTTGATCAGTTCGAGGCGCGACTGGTCCGCCTTGCGGCGCGCGCCGGCCGGAATCACGATGATGTCCGCGTCGGCCATCAACGCTTCGTCGGTGCCCGCGGTGATTTTGGTGTTGCACAAACTGGACGTCGCATGCATCAGGTCCAGCCGTTCTCCCATCACCGGGTCTTCGAGGATGTCGATCAGCGCCAGTTCATGGCAGATGTTTTCGCAGAGCAGATGAAACGCGAAACTAACTCCCACGCGGCCAGCGCCGCCCACGATCGCAACCTTGCTCATAAGTGCCCCCTGTGCAGAGTCTTGGTGAGTGGTCCTAGTTTAGCACCGCCCGCGCCGTTCGGCACCCACGGCAGTCCGATGGTATGCTCAGTGCGGACGCCCGCGCGGCGCCGGGAGATGGTAATGGCGAGGATATCGCTTGTGCTGGCCCTGCTGGGTCTGGGAATGCTGCTTACCGGCTGCGGCAATCGCTCGGGGCGGATGTTTGAGCGGCTCTACGGCACGGACTTCGGCCTGGGAGTCCGCTTCGAGCTGAGCCAGGCCCAGGTGCGCGGGGTGCTGGGCGAGCCGGCGGCCAGCGTCGAGGTGCAGGGCGAGATCAGCGTGACGGATCACTACCTGCCACAGGATGTGATCGAGACCGGCTCCGACACGCCGCAGCTGGCGCTGACCTACCTCGACGGCGTGCTGGTGCGCCTCTTCAACCGCTGGCTGCCCGAGGATCCCGACCAGCCCGCGCCGCCTTTCTACATGGAGCCGCTCAGCGGCGTCAAGCTGGGCAATCGCAAGAGCGACTTCGTCGACGCGCTCGGAGCGCCGACAGACCCGATCGCGGGCAACGAGTGGCGCTTCGAGCACAAGGACGGCCGCAAAATCCTGGTCACCGCGACCTTCACCGAGATGCCCAATACCGGGGATCAGCTCTGCAGCGTGGTGCAGATCGTGCTGATTCCGGCCATGGAGGAACTGGCGGGCGAGCAGGCCGAGGAGAACGCCGACTGGCGCCGGCGCGTCGGGATGGAGTAGTCAGCGCGACTCGCCGATCAGCCCCAGCAATAGCTCCGCCGCACGGCGCAGCGGAGCGGGCTTGCAGACCAGGTCGCGCAGGTCGCGATAGGCGTCGAGCATCGCCCGCCGCTCGCGCTCCTCGTACAGCAGGCTGCTGGCCAGATCGACGATCCGCCGGTGGTTGCACTCCTCCTGCACCAGCTCTGGTACCACCGGCTTGCCCGCCAGCAGGTTCGGCAGACTGAAGTAGGGCATGTTGAAGCGCATGATGTAGCGCGCGATCCAGGCCATGTAGGGGGCGACGCGATAGCACATGATCGCCGGCACGTTCATCAGCATGCATTCGTGGATGCCGGTGCCGCTCTTGACGATCATCAGGCGCGCGCGGGCCATCAGATCGTAGACGTACTCCGCGTCGATCAGCGTCAGATCCGGCAGCCGGGCGCGGCGCGCCGCGGAGATCAACTCGTCGGTGAGGTCCTGGTGGGCCAGGGCGGAGACCATGTACAGCGGCGGCAGCTGGGGATCCTCGTCGAAGGCCTCGCGCATCAGCGCCAGCGCGCGGAAGATCGCCGGCGCGATCTGCCGCACCTCGCCGACGCGGCTGCCGGGCAGCGTGCCGATGATGGTCGGCGGCGCCGCCGGGTCGTAGTCGATACCGGTCAGCTGGCGGAACTGCGCGTCGCTCAGCACCGGCCCGGCCAGGTCGCAGAGCGGATGGCCGACGTACTCGTGGGGGATGCCCAGCGCCTGATAGGTCGCCAGGCTGACCGGGTAGATCGGGATCGCGAAGTCGCAGAGGTCCTTGACGTCGAGGAAGCGGCGGTTGGTCAGGCTGCGGCGCTGCTCGCCGGGGTCGTAGAGCGACTGCCAGCGCACCGGCGCCACGTAGTAGACGATCTTGCCGCCGTAGCCGCGCTGGCGCAGGTGGCGCGCCAGGCTGGTATTGAGGAAGCGGCTGTCGACCAGCACCACCATGTCCGGCTGGTTGGAGAGAATGTAGCGCGCGGTGGCGCTGACCACCCGCAGGAAAAACTGGGCCTTGAGCACGTTGGCCAGCACGCCCATCTCCCCCCAGGTGGCGACGTCGAACAGCAGCTGCACGCCCGCCGCGCGCATGCGCTTGCTGCCGTTGCCCTCGATGATCGCCGGCGGCTGTCCCTGCTCACTGCGCAGCTGCTGCAGTGCCCGCACCAGATGCGCCGCGTGCATCTCGCCGGACAGCTCGCCGGTGGAAATGAAGACGGTGGCCGTCCTGCCGGGCAGGTATCTCCCCACGGCACGGATTATAGCCTGTTCGGCTGGGCTCAGAGCGCTTCGCCGCCCCGGCGGCCTGCGATAAGCGTCGGCGCAGCGCCGTATAATATGCCGCTATGCTCATAAGCGACATCCGGCAGAGCTTCCTGGACTTCTATGTCAAGCGCGGGCACACGCTGATCCCGAGTGCTTCGCTGGTGCCGGTCGCCGATCCGTCGCTGCTGCTGATCAACGCCGGCATGGCGCCGCTCAAGCGCTACTTCATGGGCCACGAGACGCCACCCGCCCCGCGCGCCACCTCGTGCCAGAAGTGCGTGCGCACCATCGACATCGACCAGGTGGGCTTCACCAACCGCCACAACACCTTCTTCGAGATGCTGGGCAAGTTCAGCTTCGGTGACTACTTCAAGCTGCAGGCGATGCAGCTGAGCATCGAGTGGATGACGGGCAAGGACTGGCTGGGGATGGACCCGGCGCGGCTGTACGTCACCCATCACGAGCAGGACGAGGAGTCCCGCGAGCTGTGGCTCAGGGAGATGGGCTGGCCCGCGGACCGGCTGTTCGGCCTCGGCGACAAGGACAATCTCTGGGCGGCGGGCGAGACCGGGCCCTGGGGCTATGACACGGAGTACTTCTGGGACTTCGCCCCCGACGGCCAGCCGCTGAGCCGCGAGCGGTTCGTCGAGCTCAGCGAGTCGGGCCGCATCGTCGAGGTCGGCAATGACGTCTTCATGCAGTTCATGCGCGACGAGCAGGGCAGTGTCAGCGATCTGCCGAAGAAGAACGTCGACTACGGCGGAGGGCTGGAACGCTACGCGATGGTGATGCAGGACGTCGACACCGTGTTCCGCACCGACGCCATGGACTATCTGATCCGCGGCTTCGCCGAGGTGGTGGCCGAGGTGGCCGACCAGGCGCCCGGCGACAGCGAGCTGTTCGGCCTGGAGCCGGGCGGCTTCAACCCCTACTGGCTGGCCGCCGACCACATCCGTACGGCGACGCTGCTCTTAAGCGACGGCGTCACGCCCGGCAACGTGGGCCGCAACTACGTGGTGCGGCGGCTGATCCGGCGCATCATTGCCCAGGCCTACCGCGTCGGCGTGCGCCGGCCGTTCATTATGCGACTCGCCGATCTGGTGATCGGCAGGCTGGGCGACCACTACGTCGATCTGAAGCAGAAGCGCGACCAGCTGATCGAGCCCTGGATCAGCAAGGAAGAGCAGCAGTTCTTCAAGGTGATGGAGTTCGGCTACGGCCGCCTCGTCGATCAGATCGAGCAGGCCAAATCGGCGCAGCGCCCGGTTGCCGGCGACTACATCTTTGAGCTATACGACACCTACGGGTTTCCGGCGGACCTGGCGATGCGGATCTGCCAGGAGTACGGCGTGGACGTGACGCGCGAGGACTTCGAGCGCGAGATGGCGCAGCAGAAGGAGCGCGCGCGCGGCGCGGCGAAGTTTGAGGGCGACATGGGTGAACAGGAGTCCGAGATGGGCGACGTTGAGTTCCTGGGCTATCACACCACGGCGGCGGAAGCCACCGTCACCGCGGTCGAGGCGCTGGAGGACATCCGCGGCGCGGCCGAGCTGATCGCCGGACCGCTGCCGAAGAAGGGCAAGGGCGACAAGGTGCCGGGCCTGAGGCTCAGCACCGACGTGACGCCGTTCTACGCCGATTCCGGCGGGCAACCCAGCGACAGCGGCTGGCTGCCGCTCGACGCGGACAACTTCCCGATGCAGGCCACGGCGACCCGCGGGATCCACATCGTCAGGGGCCAGCCGGCGGTCGAGGTCGGCAGCCGGGTGGTGCTGGCGGTAGACCAGGAGCGGCGCAACGCGTTGAGGCGGCCCCATACCACCGCGCACCTGATGCTCGGCGCGCTGAAGCAGGTGCTCGGCGAGCACGCCAGCCAGGCTGGCAGCCAGCTGGGCGAGGATGAAATCCGCTTCGACTTCAGCCACTTCCAGGCCTGCACGACGGAGGAACTGCGCCGCGTGGAGGCCATCGTCAACCAGCGGATCATCGAGGACCATCCCGTGAGCTGGACGATGATGCCGCTGGCCGAGGCCAAGCAGATCGGCGTGACAGCCGTTTTTGACGAGAAGTACGGCGCCGACGTACGGGTCCTGAGCGTCGGCGAGGGCGAGGACAACTCGACGGAGGGCTGGGTCAGCCGCGAGCTCTGCGGCGGGACGCACCTCGACCGCACCAGCCAGGCCGGCATGTTCCTGATCGTGCGCGAGGAGAGCGTACAGTCCGGCGTGCGGCGGATCTACGCCGTGACCGGCCACAAGGCGTTCGCCTACGTCCAGGCCGCGCGCGAGATGATCGACTGGCTGGGCGCGCACTTCAAGCGCCCGCTGCCCACGCCCACGGGCCTCAACCTGCCCCAGCTGGCGGACTTCGCCCCGCAGCACGCGGAGTGGCTGGGCGAGATCACCGGCAAGATTGAGGACAGCGAGCAGAAGCTGCGCGAGGCGCATCAGGCGGCGGCCGAGGCGCGCCGCGAGCTGGTGATCGGCGGGCAGCTGGAAGGACTGAGAGCACAGGTGACGGAGGCCGGTGAGCTGAAGGTGCTGGTGGCCGCCGTGCAGCTGGCGGAGCGCGGCGACGTCAAGTACCTCGTGGAGCGCTTCGCGGGCGGGGAGTGGCAGGACCACTTCGCGGTGTTCATCGCCGCCGACGTCGGCGGCAAAGCGGCGCTGGCCTGCAAGGTCAGCCCCGAGGCGCTTCAGCTGGGGATCAGGGCCAACGAGCTGATCAAGCTCGGCGCCGGCATCTGCCAGGGCGGCGGCGGCGGCCGGCCCGACTTCGCCGAAGCGGGCGGCCGCGACGGCGGCAAGGCGGACGAGGCGGCAGATGCGGTCAAGGCTGAGATCAGGAAGCTTGTCGCCGAAGGCTAGTGAGTGGCTCTGGTGTGCAGAGCGCTAAGTACTAGTCAGCTGGAATCGGAACGGCACGGTCCAATGCGTGTGTGGCCGGCTCGTTCTGTTGGACGACGACACTCAGCGAGAACCTGTACGGGCGCCTGGGCGTCTGTCCCTGAAACGGAATGCGAGAAAGGCAGATCTGGATCCCCGTCCATCCATCCTTCGAGACATAGCCTCGTACAAATGGATCGTCGCGATGAATCAAGTACCCCAGCGGCCTGAGGATTTGATCGAAGTGCGAGTAGACCTCATCGATTTCCAGGCCGGTCCCGAACCCAATCGCCCATGTCCGGCCCTCGCCAGGCATCCCGCGATTGGCGACCTCGTTTTCCTTCACGGTTTCTCCCGTAGTGGTGTGAGCAACTGACAGCGGCGCCTTCCAGGAGTCCGCCGGTACCACCAGTTCGGCGACCGGCCACGTAGGTGGATACTCAACCGGCGCGGGACGAGCGCAGGAGCAGTCGAGCAGGTGCGCCGCAGTGACTAGCGCCAGCGTCAGGCACAGGGCTGTGCGTCGCCGCATACAGCAGTGTACCGCCAGGCTTGTGCCGTGGCTAGCTGCTGGCTTCAACGGAGGCGGCCTGCCCGTCCGATCCCCCTGACCGTGGCGGCGTCCACATCGACCCGCTGCTGGCTATAATCAGAGCATGCGCATCACCACGGTGATCATCGGCGTGCTGGCGCTCTCGCTGCTCAGCCTGGCCTGCCCGCGTGCGAGCCAGACGGACACCGCTGCCGGCGACGCGGTGAACCTGCAGGCGCCGGACGCCCGCGACGCTACCGCGATCATCCCCAACGCCCCTTCGGCGGCGCCGTTTGATGGCGAGTCGCGCTTCCTGCGCACCGCCGATGGCTATCTGGTCGCCAGCTGGTACTGGCCGCCCGCCGGGGAGCAGGCGCCGGGCGTGATCCTGCTGCACATGCGCGGCAGGGACAAGTCCAGCTGGGGCGACATGCCGGAGAAGCTGGTGGCCGAGGGCTTTGCCGTGATCGCCATCGATCTCAGGGGCCACGGCGAGACGCTCGACCCCCAGGGCCGCCGGATGCAGCTGGAGCAGCTGAAGAATGCCGACTACCTGGCGATGCTCGGTGACGTCGCCGCCGCGCATCAGGCGCTCAGCGACGACGCGCGGGTCGACGGCGACCGCGTCGGCATCATCGGCGCCAGCATCGGGGCCAATCTGGCCATCATGTACGCCGCCGGCGACAAGCGGGTGCGCACGGCGGTAGCGTTGTCACCGGGGCTCAACTACATGGGGCTCGAGCCGCTGGGCTATCTGGAAGGCTACGATGCCCGCGCGCTGTATCTGATCGCCGCCGAGGGCGATGAGACAGCCTTCGAGAGCTGCGAGGCGCTGGAGAAGGCCACCGCCGCCGATCCGGTCAGCTTCCGCCACTTCGAGGGCCGCGACCACGGCACCGACCTGCTGACCGCCCACCCCGGCCTCGACATGACCATCATCAGCGGCTGGCTGCTTAACCACCTGCCCCCGCAGCGCTAGCCGGTGCCGCACGCCGGGCGCCGCGCTCAGTCGGAGCAGCGGATGGCGGCGTAGGCGAAGCCCTCCTCGTCGAGCACCTCGAACTCCGTCTGCAGCACGGCGGGATCGGCCTGCTCCCCGTCCGGCTGGGGCCGCACCCGCATCACCGCCATGTGTTTGCCCACGCCCACCGAGACCGAGGTCGCACTCAGCGCCGCTACCGTGCACGAGTAGTCGCCGTCCACGTAGACATCGAACGCGCTGTCCCACTCGTTACAGATCACAAGGTCCTGTCGCTCGACGGTCAGGGCCTCCAGCCGGTCGGCGGCGGAACCTGAGCGTGGATCGACGCTCATGATGAAGATTGGAAGCTCCGCGCTCTTGAGATTCCGATTGAATTCGTAGGCCACCCAGATGACGACGACTGCCAGCACCACCAGGGCGGTACCGGCAGCGCCCTCACACGACGTGGTGGAGGGAACGGTGGTGGTCAATAGCAGCAGCACCAGGATCAGTGCCACCAGTCTGCTCTTCGCTGCAGCCTGCATACGCGCCTCCCACTTGGTCACAGCACCGCCGGACCCAGCTGCGCTCGCCAGGCCGGTGCCGTCCGGCGGCCGGATGCAGTATTCTACCCACCCTCGCCGCCGGCCTCAGTCCTCGGCGGTGGCGTTGTGGACGCACGCTACAATCTGAGACACTATCAGTCGGCCAACTGTCCCGCGCATAGACGGCTCAGTCAGCCTGTTTGGCTTCATCAGGCAGCGGGTCTACGTGCAGCTGTTCATCGCGCTGGCGCTGGGCAGCGGGGCCGCCCAGCTGTGGCCGCCGCCCCGGGAGCTGCTGGTCGGCGACGCGCTGCTGATCGCGCTGTCGCTGGCGGCGCTGGCGGCCCTGTGGTGGGTCTGGTACCGCGGCGGGCTGCGCCTGGCGCACCTGCCCGGCTACATTCTGCTGGCGACGGTGGGCTACATCAGCGCCGCGGTGGCCATCGCGCTGCCGCTGAGCGCCACGTTGCGCCAGGCGGCCGGCGAGACGGTGGTGCTGTACGGCGAAGTCGCGAGCCTGCCCAAATACCAGCGCGGCCACCTGCGCTTCATGCTGCGCGCCAGCGAGGTCGAGCGCGACCGGGTGCGCACGCCGGTCAGCGGCCAGTGCTACGCCTACGTGCGCTGCGACGAGCCTATCGACCTCTATCTGACGGACGAGGTGCGGCTCTACTGCCAGCTGCGGGAGATCGAACCGCCGCGCAACCGCGGGCAGTTCGACTACCGGCGCTACCTGCTGCAGCGCGGGACGGTGCTGACCGCCTACGCCGCCACGCCGAAGATGCTGCGGCGGCTGTCGCGGCGGCCACCACCGGTCTGGAGCGCCCTGGCACGCCTGCGCGTCTGGCTGACCGGCACGCTGGCCAGCGGGCTGCCCGCGGACTACGGTCAGCTGGCGATCAGCGTGGTCTACGGCGACAAGATCACGGATCTGCCCGCGGCGATGGAGGAGCGTTTCCGCCGCGCGGGCCTGACCCACATCCTGGTGGCCTCGGGCACCCAGGTCAGCCTGCTGATCGTGCTGCTGGCGCTGCTGTGCTGGAAGCTGCCCGACGACTTCACCTGGCGGGGGCTGCTGATCAACCTCGGCCAGTTCAGCGTGACGCTGCTGGTGGTGCTGGTCTACGCCGCGGTGACGGGCCTCGAGACCTCGATCCTGCGCGCGCTGGTGATGGGCGTGCTGGTGATGGCGGGACGCCTGGCCTACCGCCAGGTCGACGGCCTCACGGCCCTGGCCCAGTCCGGCATCATCCTGCTGATCGTCAACCCGCTGCAGCTGCTGGCGCCGGGCTTCCAGCTCAGCTTCGGCGCCACCTTCGGCCTGATCTACGTGGCCGGCATCGGTTTCCCGCTGGTGGCGCACTTCGCCGGCTGGCGCCGCTGGCTGGCGCAGATGCTGCTGACCACCGGCGGCGCGCAGCTGTTCGTGGCGCCCGTACTGGCCTCACACTTCCAGCAGCTGTCCTGCTGGGGCCTGCTCAGCAATCTGGTGGCCATCCCGCTGTCGTTCGCGATGCTGATCACGGGCGCCGTGGCCAGCATCGGGCTGGTCCACGTGCCGCTGCTCGGGACGCTGCTGCGCTGGGCGCTGCTGGCGATGGCCTGGCTGCTGGACGGCATCGCCCGCGTCTTCTCGGCCCTGCCGCTGAGCGATCTGGCCGTCCCGCATCCGCAGTGGTGGTGGCTGCTGGCGGTCTACGGACTGGTGCTACTGGCCGGCGAGTGGATCAAGTGCCGCCAGCTGCTCGCTCCGCGCCTCCGCGCGCTGCTGCGCGTCGCGGTGCCCGCCCTGGCGGTGCTGCCCCTGGCCTACGCCCTGCACTGGCTGCTGGTGCCCGCGCCGGAGCTGGCGGCGCTCAATCTGCCGCGCTGCGAGGCCTACATCTGGCGCCCCTACACCGGCCGCACCGTGCTGCTGCTGCGCAGCTCGGGACTGGGTCAGCAACACAACGCGGACGCGGCGGCGGCCGCCCTGCGCTGGCGCGGGATCAACCGGCTGCACGGCATCGTCTGGCTGGATGAGGATCCCGGCCCGGGCGCCCTGCCCGATTACGACGCGCCGGCGTTCGCCCCCGGCTGCGAAGTCGATCCACGCTGGGACCTCGGCTGGCTACCCGCCGCCCGCGGCTCGCCGGCGGGCGCCCGCCTGGCGCTGGGAGGCGATGAGCTGTGGATCATCTGGGATGCCGGCATCCATGCCGCGGCGCTGGCGGCGGCGGCGACGGCGGGCGGTGACAATCCGCGGCCGGCCATCGCGGTCATGAGGGCCGCCACGCTGGACGCGCTGAGCGGTGAGCAGCGACAGGCATTCGCCGAACGCGGCGGGCAGGTGATCGTACTGGCAGATTCCCGGGAGACTGAACCGGATTCAGCCGCGAACTGCACCAGTGAGGTCAGCCTGCGTCCGCAGCTGGCGGGCATCGCGGTCGAGTGCTGGGGGGCACGCGGACCGTAGGTCGGTGCCGGACTGAGGCAGCGGCGGTGCTAGCTCTGCTCCGCGGCGTCGGCGGCCGGGGCCGGCGCGGACTGGGCGAACGCGGCGTTGTAGGCGCGCATCAGGCGGCCGGCCCGCCGCGAGGCGTTCTGGCGCTTGATGATGCCCTTGCTCGCGGTGCGATGCAGTACCCGCACGGCCTGGCTGACGGCGACGCGCGCGGCCTCGCGGTCCTCGCCCGCCTCGATCGCGCTGCGCGCCTGCTTGACGGCGGTCTTCATCACCGTCTTGAAGTGCTGGTTGCGCGCCTGGTTGCGCTGGGTAACCAGCAGCTGCTTCTTGGCTGTCTTCGTGTTCGCCACGCCTTCTCCTTAGTCGGAACGAGAATTATACCCCCGCGCGGGCGACTGTCAACCTAAACCACGCGGCCCGTGGGTGGTCACGGCGGAATGGAGGCCCGGTCGTCGGTGCTGCTACTAGCGGCGGTGGGCCACTCCCAGCCCGTCGCGCAGGGGCACGATCAGATAGTCCCAGCCTTCGCTGGCGCTCAGATACTCGTTAAGCCGGCGGATCGCGACGGTGGCCTCGTCGCCGTCCCGATCGTCCGCGACCTTGCCGTCCCACAGTACGTTGTCCACCAGCAGCAGCCCACCGGGGCGCAGCTTCTGCTCGATGATTGTCAGCGCCGCGGCGTAGCCCTCCTTGTCGATGTCCATGAAGATCACGTCGAGTCCCGGCTCGGCCTCGGACAGTGCCAGCGTCGACTCGCTGACGATGAAGTCGCAGTAGCCCAACAGGCCCGCGCGCTCCAGCCACTGCCCGGCCTCATCTGACAACGCCTGGTCCCAGACGGTGTGCGTCACCATCTGGCCGCCGCCATCGCGCAGCGCGCTGGCGAAGTACCAGGTCGAGTAGCCGAAGCCGCTCCCCAGTTCGAAGACGCGCCGCGCGCCGACCATCCGTGTCAGCGAGTACAGCCAGGGCCCCACCACCGGACCGATGATCGGAAAACGGTCGCGCCCGGCGCGCTGCTCCATCTCGCGCAGCAGCGGATCGTCGATCGCGGTGTGGTCGGCGATGTAGCGCGCGACGTCGTCAGTCCAGATTTGCATGCGGGCAAGTATACCTAACCAACGCGCTGTTTACCTTGCAGCACCTGAATGTCGCGCCAGAGGATCCAGACGAACCACAGCAGGTAGGCCAGCTGCAGCACGGTCAGGCTGATGCCGATCGCGCCGCCCAGTACGCCGGCGGTCAGGTCGTAGCCCAGCGGCAGCTGCTCGACCACGCCCAGCACCATCAGGAAGCCGGCAATGCCGCAGGCGATGGTGAACACCATGAAGACGCAGCAGCAGTACTTGACCCACAGCAGCCTGCCGTAGAGCGCCAGCCAGTAGACGAAGACGCTGGCCAGCGCGGCCCAGAAGACCTGGACCATCATCACGAAGTCGTCGGTCCGCTGGAAGCCGTAGGGATCGAGCGTCGCGCCCAGCACCACCAGCCCCAGGGTAACGAGCACTCCGAGGAGTTGCAGGCCGAAGAAGATGTGCTTCTCAAGCTGCAGCGTGGGGTACTCCGCTGCCGGTGCCAGGGCCGGCCGGTCCGGATCGTGCAGGGTGGCCCCCGGCGTCGGCGCGTAGCTGTAGTAGGTACCAGGCGGCGCGGCTGCCGACGGCGGGGCTCCGGCGGCCCCGCCGGACGCTCCCGGCTGCTGCCACGGCTCGCGGCGGAAGCCCGGCCCGTGCCTGGTGCGCTCGGGTTCCGGCTCGGGCGCCGGCGGCTCCTGCTCGTGCCCGCACTGCTGGCACTCGAGGATGCCGACCCGCAGCCGCATCGGCCCGCCGCACTGCGGACATTTCCGCTCCTCCGTTTCCATGCGTCCACCCCTTGTTCGAGCATCCGCTCAGTCGTCTCGCTCAACTCGTCTGTCGCGAATCCCCGCGGCATCAAGCCGCATCCGGGGCTTCGCCACCCAACCTCAGATCCCGCCCTGCAACCGCTGCGCATCACGCCACAGGATCGAGAGCAGCCACAGGTACATGATGAGCCCCACGACGCCGGAGATGATCTGGTATCCACCCGCCCCGGGCATCCCGTAGGGTGTTGTCGGAGGTGCCATGAACATCGCCGGCAGCCAGAACAACATGCCGACAACAACGCAGCCTCCGCAGCAGTACTTGGCCCATACCAGATCGCTGAACAGCACAAACCAGTGCAACCCCAGCGATATCAGCCCGCCGATGATCAAGCCGGCGACCATCGGCCCCATCATCCCGCGTACGTCCGACGGCATGTGGCCGATCATGGACTGCAGCGAGGCGAAGCCGATGCACATCATCAGCCACCCCACGGCCTGAATCGTCAGGAAGACGACTTTCTCGGTGTAGAGGCCGGGATGCGCATCATAGCCTGGCTGCGGCCGGCTATGCGAACCGGGAGCCGGTGCCGCTCCCGGCGCGAACACGGTGCCGGGTGCCGGCGGCGGTGGGGGCTGACCCGCGGGGCGGCTGGCGGGCTGGTGCCAGGCCTCGCGGCGGAAGCCCGGCCCGTGTCGCTCGGGCTCCGGTTCAGGCATGGGCGGCGGCGGTTCGATCTCGTGGCCGCAGCTGGGGCATTCGTACACGCCCAGCCGCAGGTTCATCGTCGCTCCGCACTGCGGACACGACCTGGTCTCAGTAGACATCAGGTCCCCACGTCAATCGGTATCTGACCAACAATATAGCACACTGGGTCTAACCATGTTCGATCACAGCCGGTCAGCGCTGGCATAGTCCCGCCACAGAATCCACAGCAGCCAGCCGTACCAGCCGGCGTGGATTGCGAAAGCAACCCAGAATGGCAGCGTCAGGAAGGCGGGCAGCAGCCAGGAAGCGCCGATCGTGCCGCCGAGCATCGGCAGCACGATGAAGGTCGTCCCAACCATCGAGAGCAGCTCCAGGATCACCAGGATGGCGCAGCATCCCTTCGCCCAGTCTTCACGGGAGAACAGGACAAAGGCCATCAGAAACACGTTGACCGCGTCCCAGAAAATGCCGCTGAGCAGCCAGCTCAGCCCTCCGTGGCCCGTTACGGCTCTCACGACGTCGGCGAACACGCCGGTCACGGTCAGCGCGACGGTGATTCCGAAGTAGATCCGCTTCTCCACATCCAGCGTGGAAAGCCTGACGCCTGCCGGCTGCTCGTCTGCATCAAGGGCCAGCTCATGTCTGGCCTCGGGGCTCGGCGACGCCGCGGGCGGCGCTAAGGAAGATCGCCACCGCTCCCGCCTGAAACCCGGACGCCTGATCCCGCCGAGATCATCCGGAGGCTCAGGCGACTCCACATCACCCACGTAACCGCACTCGGCGCATTCAAACGCACCCAGGCGAAAGCTCATCGTCCCACCGCACTGCGGGCAGGACCTGGTCTTCTCGGGCATCCTCTACCCCCCCGCGAATAGACTGCCACCCCTGGTCAAATGATAACACCATTCAGGCTACATCCGGCGCACTTCCGCGAAGTTGATCGCCACCAGCGCGGCCATCAGCAGCGTGTTCGCCACCAGCAGCGCCAGTAGAGCCTGGTCCTTGCCGTCCCACTGGGCGATCTCCAGCACGCCGGCCGCCGCCAGCAGTGCCACGATCAGACCCGCCACGATGCGGAACGCGCGCCAGTCGACGAACAGGATCAGCGCCGCCAGTCCGGTGGCCACCAGCGCGCCCATTACGGCGCGGACGGCGAACCCCGCGTCGAGCGCCGTCGACTGGTCCAGTTGCGGCAGGTACATGATGCTGACCGCGATGACGGCGAAGACCACCAGCAGAAAGACGGCTTTCAGCCGGTGCCAGCCCCGCCGAGCGTCGGTTGCGCCCGCCGCCGCGGCGACCACGCGGCTCGGCGCCCGCTGCTCGGCCTGCCCCGGCAGCACGGCGCGCCCTGGTGCTGACCGTACGGCGGCCGGTCCGCCGCGTCCCTCGAAGTAGCCGCAGCTGCCGCACACGTACTCGTCGAGCCGGAAGTCCATCTCGGCTCCGCAGCGGGGACAGCGACGTGCGGGGACCGGTGTCTCGCTCATGCGCCCGCCAGCAGCTGCGCTTCGTTGCTGTAGTGCCGCGCGGTCCAGACCCCCAGGAGCAGCTGATACAGGATCAGGCCGTAGGCGGCCCACAGGGGGCACTCCGAGCCCCGGCAGTACTGCTCGATGTAGATGAAGAACGGCAGCACGAAGCCCTGGACATTGAGCAGCAGCACCCCGGCTGCCGCCGCGCTGGCGATGCCCCAGACCACCCCGATCTGCTTGAGCAGCCTGACCGCGAGGTGCAGGTTGATCAGGTGCAGCAGCGACGGCAGTGTTATCACCCAGCCAATATAGCGCGTGATCGTCAACCCTTCGGCCGTGTGCGGGAACCAGCTGATCGCCTTGAACAGGATGAACATGTAGACCAGGTGGGCGATGATCACCACCTTGAGCGCCGTGCGCTCCGTGTTCGTTTCCCGCGGCAGCTCGAAGGTGGTGAATTCGCGCAGGCGCTTCGGCGCCTGGGGCTGCTTGCGTGCTGCCACGCCCTTGACCTTGCCCAGCAGCGACGGCTGCGGCACGGCCGGCTCGGGGGCGGGCTCGCGCGCGACCTGCTCCTTGTAGCCGCAGCCGGGGCACTCCCAGAACGTGATGCGTTGCTTGAGGAGCTGGCCGCAACGCGGGCACTCCAGCGGCATCCCGGCCGCACTGCCCGGCCAGTCCATCCGCTCCCCGCTGCGTGCCCCGCTGGACATCTCCCTCACCTACCCCCGGGCATCCAGTGCGCCAGCCTACCGCTGTGGCTGGTCTCCCCTACGACGGTCGAATCTCAGTTGGCTTGGTCCCCAGACCGCTGCTTGCTTCCGGCTACCTGCGCAGCGGTCCCGGCCTGCCGAGCTCATCCTTCGGCGGCTCGCCCCTGAGCATCTTCTCCAGGCGTGAAGAGGAGGTCCTGTGTTCGACAACGGCGGACTTCGGGCTTTCCAGTTCCAGCACGAAATCACAGCCGGGGCACTCATACATCCCCAGGCGGAAGACCAGCTGCTCCTGGCAGTGCGGACAAATGTATGTCTCTTCAGGCATCTTGCCCTCCGGCTCTCTGGAGCCATGCCGACGACAACAAAGCGACACTTGTGGGGAATCCGCATGAGCACTGGCAGCGCAACCGCAAGTCGTTCAGATCAACAACACGTACCGGATCAGTAATCCCTACACATAAGTGTACCGCGATTGAGCCGGCTCTGCAGGAAATCGCGCCAATTTCACGATTTCTTACCGGGAGCGCCGGCCGCCTGCCTTACAGGCCATGTGTTAATCTGAGACTGGATATCGATTCGAGGGAGCTAGGCATGAGTGACAACCCCAATCCTGTCGACCGGCCGCTTACCATCGCCGGCCGCCAGTTCAAGAGCCGCCTGATCATGGGCACCGGCAAGTGGCCGGACAACGAGACGATGGTCAAGGCCTGCGAGGCCGGCGGCACCGAGATGGTGACCGTGGCCATCCGCCGCATCGACTTGAGCCCCGAGCGGCCGGAGAAGAACTTCATCGACTATCTGAAGCCCGCGGGCTTCGACCTGCTGCCCAACAGCGCGGGCTGTTTCAACGCCGAGGAAGTAGTGCGCACCGCGCGCCTGGCCAGGGAGGCCACCGGAACCAACTGGTTCAAGATCGAGGTGATCGGCGACAAGAAGACGCTGCTGCCCGATGTGCACGGCACCATCGAGGCGGTTAAGATCCTCAAGGCCGAGGACTTCGTCTGCCTCTGCTACATCCCCCAGGACATCGTGGCGGCGATCCGCCTGTTCGAGCTGGGTGCCGACGCGATCATGCCGCTGGGCAGCCCGATCGGCTCGGGCCAGGGCCTGCCGGATTTCGCCGGGCTGAAGTTCATCGTCGAGGAGCTTTCCGGCAAGGTGCCGATCGTGGTCGACGCCGGCATCGGCGCGCCCAGTGACGCCGCGCTGGCGATGGAGCTTGGCGCCGACGCGTGCCTGATCAACACCTCGATCGCCCAGGCTGCCGATCCGGTGGCGATGGCGCGGGCGATGAAGCTGGGCATCGAGGCGGGCCGGGCCGCATACCTGGCCGGCCGCATCCCGAAGAAAGCCTACGCCAGCGCCAGCACAACGATGGAGGGCATGGTCGGCAGCCAGTAGCTGTCCCACTCGCTTTTCACGAATTTTCACAGCATCTGCACGCTGCGACCACACGGACAGGGCATCATCCGTGCGTGAATGACGCGCATAGCCAGGTGCTTTCGTCAACACGCCTCGAAACCTCGTCTCGCCACATCCCGCCCAATCGCGACCCGCTGCTGCTGGCGCTGGCGGCGCGGATCATCTGCCCGCTGTGGCTTAGGCAAAGAGGCCAGGTTCATTCTGTTCATCTGTCGCCGGAGGCCGAGCAACTGCTGCTGACCCTCAGGCAGGACCGCGTGATGGTGTGCAGCAATCATCCCAGCTACGAGGCGCCGATCTGGTTCGCCGTCGGCGCGCGGCTGGGCATCCCGCTGTGCTTCATGGCCAACCGCGAGTTCTTCGACCGGCCGGTCGAAGGCTGGCTCATCCGCCGCGTGGGCGCCTATTCGGTGGCCCGCGGGCAGCGTGACCGCGAGGCGGCTGAGTCCACGATCCGGCTGCTGACGAACGGGGGCAACTGGGTGGTGATGTTCCCCGAGGGCGAGAATCACCACATGCACTCGGTGGTGGCACCGTTCCTGCCGGGCGCGGCGCGGCTCGGGCTGCAAGCGCTGGCCCGGCTTGATGCGGCATCCGAGCCCGTCTACCTGCTGCCGGTGGCGGCCAGGTATTACTACACTACCGATATGCGTGCCCGAATGCGGACGGCACTGAGCGGGCTTGAGCGCGAGCTGGATATGGCACCCGTTGCGGGCTGGCAGGCCCGGCTGCTCAGGATCGCCGACCGCGTGATCAGCGCCAGCGAATCGCACTACCGGCTGACACCGCTCGCTGAGGACAACCTCAGGACCAGGCTGGTCCGGTTGCGCGAGCAGATCCTCACTCATGCGGTAGTCTGTCTCGGCATCCAGCCAGCGTCCAACGGCAAGCCGCTGCTGGCCCGGATTCGCCGCCTGCTGACCGAAGCTGACATAAGCCTGGCGGAGCGCCGCGAGTCGCGGTCTGCCTGGCAGCGCCGCGTCAGTCTCCAGCGCAGCCGGCAGGTCAAGGGAGTTCGCAGCCATCTGAAGTGGCTCCTCGCCTGGTACGCGGTCGATGACATGCTGGAGGTGCCGCCGCAGTCGGTCGAGGACTTCATGGATGTCGTCGAACGGCTCGAGCGCGGCGTCTATGGCAGGTCGCGATACTGGGCTCGCCGCGCCGTTGAACTCCAGGTCGGCAGGCCGATCGACCTCAGGTTGTGGCTTGACACCTACCACACGGCACCGGTCCATGCGATCGATGCAGTGACCTGGGAGCTGGAAAACGCGGTGCGCGGCCTGCTCACGGCCAGCGCGCATTTGATGACACCTCTGCCGGAGCAGCGCTAGACGTCGGCTGCCGTCAGCGCTGGGCGGCGCCGGGCACGTACTTGGCCGAGCTTGCCGCACTGGATCCAGCACGATCGACGGCGGGGCGCGTGAAGTACGTGCGGCCTTTCCAGGTCACCCCTCGTCCCGAAGTAATGCTGTACCAGGACAGCAGAACGACCCAGAGCATCCCAATGATGCCCAAGGGATGAAGCAGGGCGATCCAGGCCGGCATCCGATACGCCATGGACAGCAGCGTACGCGCCAGCAGCACATTGCCCATGGCGATCCACAGCAGCGTGCCGTCGGCGGGATAAGTTGTGAGCAGGCTCAGCGGGGCCAGTAGGAAGGGACTGACGAAGGCGATGATCTGAATCGCAATGAACGCCCAGAGGATGCCGGGGCCGCGGAACACCTTGGCGGCATTCTTCTGGAAGCCCCTGACGACTTCTTCGCGGCTGCGATACATCCGTACGCTGACGACATCCTGGCCGTCGAGCGTCACGCTGCGTTCGCCGCACCGCCGCCAGGCACGGGCAAAGGCGTGGTCCTCCAGCAGGCCGTAGGCGCAGCACTGGTGGCCGCCCACCGCCTCGTAGGCGCGACGATGCATCAACATGCAGGCCCCGCTGGCAACGATCATCCGGTCATCCTTGGGCCGCCGGAAGCTCAGCGGCCACAGGAATGTGGTCAGCGTCGCGAAGTTGAGCATCGGCACACCCACGAACTCCCAGAAGCTGGCCATCTCGAAACGGGGCCAGCAGGAGACATAGGTTGCGTCGTGCTCGGCGGCGGCGTCCAGGATCGCGTTGACGGCGCCGGGCGCCAGCACGACGTCGGCATCCAGGAACAGCATCCAGCGGCTGCACGCCTCGTCCGCCAGCTGCTTGCCGGCCCAAGTCTTGCCAAACCAGCCGGCCGGACGCCGGCGGCCCGAGATCAGCCTGATGCGCGGATCGCGCCGGGTGTACTCCTGAACCACCTCGGCGGTACCATCGCTGCTCTGATCGTCCAGCACAAGAATCTCGACCACTTCAGCGCCCTGCTGCATGAGGCTGTCCAGCACTGCCGGCAGGTTGCGCTCCTCATCGCGCGCCGGAATCAGCACGCTGACCGGTGCGATGATTGCGCCGTGCGCGCCGATGGTGTGCTGGCCGAACCGCCCGGTGGGCCTGAGGTGATGTCTGAGGACTTTCACGCGGGGCCAGCAGCAGATGTTGATGACTGCCCACACTACGGCCAGTCCCGTCAGTCCAGTCAGTATGATGCCGGCCGCTTCCATCGCAATCCCTCCTTATTGCTCTGTGCTGCTCCGGTTATCAACAGGCAGCTTCGACGGCGGTAAGTCACCATCGCGAAGCCGCCGCCAATGATAGGGATCAACGCGCAGACGCGGTGAAGCAGCCATGAAGATCCGTAGAGCCCACCGCCGGTTCGCTCCTGAGTTAGAATGCTCCATGGTGCGCGGCCTGTTATATCGGCGCAAGCGGGCTGCCCGGAAGTACCGCTTTCACCCGCCGCGCCACGTCGCGCCCTGCATGACCTTCGCCCGCTGGCTGGCGCCGCGCTACAGCCGCTGGGTGCTGGGCGTCACCAGGGTCACCGTCTCGCCGGCCGACGCCGCGCGGCTCAGGCAGCTCAGGCGCGAGCGCGTGGTGCTGACGCCGAATCACCCCACCCAGGACCCGGCCGTGCTGTTCCACTTCAGCACCATGCTGGGGATGCAGTTCTACTGGCTGGCGGCGCGCGAGGTGTTCGAGACCACCTTCCAGGGCTGGCTGGTCTCGCGCGTCGGCGCCTACTCCGTGGACCGCGGCACCCGCGACAGCGACGCCGTCCACATGACGCGCCAGCTGCTCACCGAGGGTCGGCACTGGCTGGTGCTGTTCCCCGAGGGCGTCAACCACTTCCTGCACGACGTGGTGATGCCGTTTCTGCCCGGTGCCGCGCGGATCGGCCTGGGCGCGCTGGATGATCTCGCCGCGCGGGGCGGCGAGCTGCCGCCGCTCTATACCGTGCCGCTGGCCCTGCGCTATCACTACACTGCCGACATGCGGCCCAAGATGGACGCCGCGCTGAGGCGGCTGGAGCGCAAGCTGCGGCTCGACGGCGCCGGCGGCAATGACTGGCACGGGCGGATGGACGCCATCGCCGACCGGATCCTGGACGCCAACGAGGAGTTTTTCGGCGTGATGCCCCAGCCCGACGAGAGCCTGCCCCAGCGGCTCGGCCGCCTGCGCGAGGTGGTGCTCAGCCGCGTCGCCGCCGGCCTGGGCCTCGAGCTGCCGCCGCCGGACAAACCGCTGAGAAACCGCGTGCGGCGGCTGCTCAACGAGACCAGCCGGATTCTGCAGGAGCAGCCGCGCGGGGGCAGCGACTACCGCCGCGAGCTGCAGGAGCGGCGCCGCCGGCGCGCCGAGCAGCTGCGCAAAGAGCTGCGCCGCGTCACGGAGTTCGTGGCCTTCTCCGATGAGTACAACGACGTGGCCCCCACCGTCGAGAACTACTTCGACGTGCTGGGGCGCATCGAGCGCGAGGTCTTTGGCCGCTGGCGCTGCTGGGGCCCGCGGGAAGTGGTGATCCGCGTCGGCGAGCCGCTGGACCTGCGCGAGCGCTACAGCGAGTACCAGGCGGCGCCCGATGAGGCCAGCGAGGCCGCCACGCTGGAGCTGGAGCGCCGCGTCCGCCACCTGCTCAGGGAGACGGAGCAGCTGATGAGCCCGATGCCGGACTAGCGCGCGCGGTTGGTACAATCGTCGGCGTAAGACTACCGGCCCGGCGGCGGCGACCGGCGGGCCGGTGCGCAATGGAGGCACCATGAAGGCGGACAAGAGCATTGAGCTGCTCAGCAAATGCGTGGGCGACGAGCTGCAGGCCATTCACCAGTACATGTACTGGCACTTCCACCTGGACGACCAGGGCTTCGACCCGCTGGCGGCGCTGTTCAGGCGCGTGGCGATCGAGGAGATGGGCCATCTGGAGATGATCGCCGAGCGGATTCTGTTCCTCAAGGGCGACGTGGACATGGTGCCCAGCGGCCCGATCGAGCAGATCCAGGACGCTGAGGAGATCCTCAAGATGGCGATCGCGATGGAGCTGGCGGCCGTCGAGGCCTACAACCAGTACGCCCAGGAGTGCGCGGCCAACGCCGACTCGGCCAGCAAGCAGATGTTCGAGGGGCTGGTCACGGACGAGGAAGGCCACTACGACGAGTTCGACAAGCAGCTGGACAACGTCAAGCGCTTCGGCCCCAGCTATCTGGCGCTGCAGTCGTTCAACGCGGGCCTGGGCCAGGGCGGCGGCGCCGCGGAGTAGCCGGAAGCGCCGGCATCCCCGGTGGCGCAAGCGTCCCGCTTGTGATTGGTGGCGCGGGCGTCCCCGCCCACGATGTGCAGGCGCGAAGCCCCGCGCACAGGATGCGCGGCTACCGCACCGCCACCGCCGCGCCGCTGCACCCCTGCCAGTGGGCATAGCGGTCGAACTCGCCCTCGATCAGCTTCATCTCGGCCTTGGCCAGCCTGCGCGCAGGCTCCAGCTCAACCTTGAGGATGCGCTTTCCGGAGGCGCGCCAGGTAGCGGCGACGCGGCCGCTGAGCAGCACGACGGCTTCCACCTGCGCCGCCTTGCGGTAGACCAGCTTGTAGCCCGCCGGATCGACCACCCGGCCCTTGTCGCGCCAGGCCAGCAGCAGGTTGTCGAACTTGGGCAGCAGGCTGACGGCGGGCAGCTCAGCATCGCTTCGCGCCAGTTCGCGCAGGTCTCTCCTGAGCACCAGCTGTCCGGACGGCCAGCCGTCAACTTCGACCTCGGCCAGCTCATCCGCGCAGGCGGCGAATAGCGGCCTGGCCTGGGCGGACTTCAGCCCGCTCCAGTAGGCGAAATCCTGGCGGCTGGCCGGACCGTAGGCCGCGTAGTAGCGCCGCAGCAGTTCGCAGCCGGCCTTCAGCGCCCCGGGCGGGTCCCACTTGAGCCTGGGCAGCCACAGCTCGCGGCGGGCGAACCGTGGCTGGCCGCCCTTCTGGCCGGCGAAGACCACCTCGCCCGTGAAGGCCAGCGGCCGCACGTCGAGGCCGTAGCCCGCGCCGCGCATGCCCTTGAGCTCCGGCACCCGCTCGTGCAGCTCGGCGCGCGTCAGCGGGCCATCCTCAAGCGCCGCCAGGATCTTCCGGTTGCGGCGCTCAAGCTGCCCCGCCGTCACCCCGTGGGACTTGAGATAGAGGCCCAGCCAGTAGTCGTGGCTTTCGAGGCGCAGGCCCGTCAGCAGCGGCAGGTCGCGGCTGGCCAGCGTATGCACCGTACCCCTCAGCGTCCAGACCCTCACCAGCGTCTTGTTCTTCAGCAGCGCGTCGTCCACCCAGCCGGGCGGCGTATCGCCCTGCCGCGACCAGACGGCGACCGGCACGCTGGCACTGTACTGCGACTGCACCGCGACCAGCCGGCGCACCACGTCGAGCGGCCTGAGCTGATGGTCGATCAGCCCCTGCCGCCTCAGCGTGAACGCCCACGCCCGGGGCGGGGCTATCCTGAGCTTGGCTTCGGCCATCGGGCTATTCTAGGCGGTGCTACGTCTTGGGGCATGAAGCCATCTCGACCTGTAGGGGCGATCCCGCCGTTGGCGGGATGTCGCCCGTCCCGGCTCTGAGTTACAGATTCGCGCCTGTCAACAGTCCACTGAGCACGACGAAGGCCAGACCCTCAAGTGGCTGGAACCGCATGGTATGCGCCTGCCGAATGGAGAGCAGTATCCCAAGCAGGAATACCACTGCAATCGGCAACATGCCTGGATATCCGCTCCACACTCCCAGCCCACTTAGCGGGCGATCTGCCAAATGCGAGATGATACGCGCCAATACGTTGGTGGCCAGTACAGCGGCCCACAGAGTTATATACAGGATCGCGCCATTAATCAGGCAGCAGGCCAAAGCCTGCCGGAAGAACAACCGCGGACTTGTGAGAATGGCATCACTCGCACGGCGATAACCCACTAGTACATGCTCATTCGCCAGGTACCAAGCCGCAGCCAGTAGGGCGGTGAGGGATCCGGATACTATGGAATGCAGGTTCGTTAGCCAGTCTGGCACGGCCATGAAACCGGTTGTCCACCAGGAAGCGGGAACCGCATGCCAGGAGGCGGTAATCAGCGCCAGATTCAAGCAGACGACCGCGGCCGCAATCAGGAGCAGGTGTTTGCGCCACCAGCGCCGCTGCGTGTGCCACCCGAGCGTATACAGCGAGTCGTACATGACCCTTCAGCGTTCTCATATCATAGCTGCTACAAATGCTGTGACCAGCGATCATTGAATCCGGCGACAGGGCCGTCGCCGCTACGGCCTCAATGATATGTGCCATTACGGCCTTGAGATGTGAAGCTGGTTTTTGTGTTATGTTTCCCTCGTGGAGCTTGTCGATCAGTTTCGCGGGTGCCTGGTGGGGCTCTGTGTCGGCGACGCGCTGGGGATGCCCGTTGAAGGCATGACTGCAGCGCAGATCCGTGGGCGCTATGGGCGCGTCATGGGCATGCTGCCCGACCGCCGGCGCGAGCTCAAGGCCGGCCAGACCACGGACGACACCGCGATGATGCTCTGCATCCTGGAGAGCTACCTGGCGCTCAGCGACTTCGATCCCCACGACATCGCGGACCGCTTCCTGGCCTGGTACCGCGAGGGAGCGCTGGGCATCGGCCACCTGACGCGCGAGGCCTGCGAGAACCTGCTCTACGGCTACAACTTCGAGCGCGCCGGCCGCGACGCCTGGGAGACGTTTCCCGAAAGCATGCGGATGGGCAACGGCAGCCTGATGCGCGCCGCGCCGACCGGCCTCAGGCGCTACCACGACCACGTGCACCTCGTCGGCGAGTCGCGGGTGATCAGCGGCATCACCCACTACGACGAGCGCTGCAAGCTGGCCTGCGTCTGTCTGAACCTGGCGATCGCGCACCTGCTGCTGGTCGGCGTCGACGGGCTGCTCGACGAGCTGCGCGAGTTCATCGAGCCGCGCAACACCGTACTGGCCTACGCGCTGCGGGCCGTGCCGTCGTTCACACCGCCGAAGCTGCCGACCAGCGGCTACGTGGTGGACACTCTGCAGGCCGCGCTGTGGGCGGCCCTGTACTGCGACGAGTACGAGGAAGGGCTGCTGCTGCTGGTCAACAACGGCGGCGACGCCGATACCATCGCGGCGGTGGGCGGGGCGCTGCTGGGCGCGCGCTTCGGCGTCGAAGCCATCCCCGAGCAGTGGCGCTCCGCCGTGCTGGACACGCGCCGGGTCGACAAGGGTGCCCGCGAGCTCTACGAGCTGAGCCAGCGGGAGTAGTCCGCTCCTAGCTGCGCTGCTCGCGATGCGGGATACCCGTCAGCCGGCACCAGCTGAGCGTCAGCTCATTAAGCCATCCGCCGCTGCCCCGCAGCTGCCCCGACAGCTCGCCGAGCCACTTAGCATCGGGCACCATGCGGCCTGAGCGGCACCCGGCCCGCCAGCGCGCGATCTCCGCGGGATGCGTCAGCACCCATAGCCGCGCCCCCAGCCAGCCCAGCAGGTCGGGGGGGCTTAAGGCCAGCAGCGCGACCACGTGGTAGAGGTCGATGAGCAGGTACAGCGGCGTGAGCTTCCACAGCACGCCCGCGGGATAGAAGCCCAGCATGTTCAGGCAGCGGTTGCACTCCTGCAGGAAGCGCAGGCGCACGCGGCCCAGCCGGCGCGCCGTGGAACTGGCCAGATGCACCGCCGCCGCTCGCGGCTCCTTGATGATGCGCTCGTCGCGGCCGCGCAGTCTGAGCCCCAGGCAGACGTCCTCGTGATAGGCGAAGTAGCGCTGGGGCAGCAGCTCCGGCAGCCAGCGCTCGGCCGCGCGGCGCTCGATCAGGCACAGCCCGCCGCTGGGGTAGAAGCAGCCCGGCTGCTCGTAGGCGTCGCTGACCTGGTAGCCGAACAGCGAAACGCCGTGGTGGCGGTGCGACTCGGCCAGCGCCTCCAGCGTCGCCGGCGGCAGGCCGCCCACGTACTCCTCGCCGACGTCCAGCTCGGCGTCCAGGGCGGCGCGGGCGCTGCGCAGCGTCTCCTCGTCCCGGACGTCCACCAGCCGTCCGCTGACGGCCGCCGCGCCGTGGCGCCGGGCGCTGTAGACCAGGTTGCGGATGCAGTCGCGCTCGGGCTGCGCGTCGTTGTTGATCAGTGCGATGTAGTCGCCGCGCGCCAGGCTGGCCCCCCAGTTGACGCCGCCGCTGAAGCCCTGGTTGCGCTCAAGCCGCAGGACGCGGACGCTCGGGTGCGTGATCGCCAGCAGCTCGGCCTCGTCCACTTCGCTGCCGTTGTCCACCACGATCACCTCCAGCTCCGGGTAGCTCTGGGCTTCGAGCGCCTTCAGGCAGCGCTTGGTCAGCTCCAGCCCGTTGCAGGTCAGCACCACTGCGCTGACCAGCGGGAACAGCTCGTCGGCCCCGCGCCGGGCGTCGGCGGCCAGCATTTCCTCGCGCACGGCGGCTTCGGCGTCCGTTTCCAGCAGCCCGCGCTCAGGCGCGGGCGGCTCGGCCCGGGGTGGCGGCTGGCTGCCGCGTGCGACGAACCAGCGGGCCACCTCGCGCGGCTGCACGCGGCGGCGCCAGCCCAGCTGCCCGCGCCAGCACCAGGCTCGCGGCAGGCCCGCCAGCAGCAACAGGTACGCCGGCCACAGCCAGGGCCTCAGCAGCGTTATCAGCAGGTGCCAGCCCTCGTAGAGCGCCAGCGGGCCCAGGTCCGCCAGCTGGCAGCCGAGGGTGTCGCATTTGGCCAGCATCAGGTAGCGGTTTTTCTCGGCCCGCAGCCGGATCAGCCAGCTGGCTCGTCCGCCGCTGCCGTGTCCGCGGTGCTGGGCCACGGCGCGGGGCTCGTAGTAGGCCCGCCAGCCGGCCAGCTGGACCCGCCAGTCGAGGTCGACGTCCTCGAAGTAGGCGAAGAACGCCTCGTCGAAGACCTGGCCCCCCCAGGCCACCTGCTCCAGCATCTCGCGCCGGTAGACGACCGCCGCCGCGCTGCCACCGAACACGAAGCCGCCGCGGTCGTACTGCCCCTGATCCCGCTCGCCGCGCCCGCGATGCGCCGGCGTACGGTCGCGGTGCATCAGGTGGCCCGCGGAATCGATGACGCCCGAGCCGTCGTCGCGCAGGATCTTGGGCACCACCGTGCCGATTTCGAGATTGGCCAGCATCGGTCTGAGTGCCGCTTCCACAAAGCCCGAGTCAAGGCAGGCGTCGCAGTTGAGCAGCACCACGAAGTCGCCGGTGCACTCGCGGATGCCCTGATTGTTGGCGGCGGCGAAGCCCAGGTTGCGGTGGTTTCTGATCAGCCGCGCCTCGCAGCCCGCCAGCAGCGCCGGGTCGAAGTCCGGGCTGCCGTTGTCCACGACGATGATCTCGGGCAGGCCGTAGCTCTGGGCGGCGATGCTCTCAAGCGCGCGCGGCAAGAGCTCCTCCGTGTGCCAGTTCACCAGCACGTAGCTGACCAGGGGTACGCCTTGGGCCACGCGTGCATTATACGGGGGTGCCGCCGCGCCGCCCGGACCCGTCCGCCGGAATAGCCCGCCGGTATTCAAACATTAGGCCCGGATCGCCCGTCCAGACCACTAACCTGATGGAGGTGGGAGTTATGAGACTGAGGGTCGTACTGATTCCACTGCTGGCCCTGATGCTCGTCGCGACGGCGTTCGCCGACGAAGGCGGCATCGAGAAGCAGCAGCAGGTGATCGTGACAACACCCGAGGCCGCGGCCGCGACGGATGCCTACGCGACGGTGCTGGACATGCAGCACGGCCAGCTCATGGTCGGCGAGGTCTACGACCAGGCGCGGCAGCAGCTCAGCGACCTGATCGACAAGCTGGTCCAGTCCGGCGAACTGACCGAGACCGGAGCGGACAAGCTGCGCGAGGCACTGGCCGGTTTGACCGGGCCCCACGCGTCCGCCACATGGAAGACCAGCGAAAGCCCCGGCAAGGTGGCGATGAAGGTCATCGTCAAAGGCGTTGACGAGGATGATGGTCACAAGGTCATCACGGTGGTGCCCGAGGGCGACGTGGAGGTCAGGGCCCACAAGCTGATGATCACGAAGGACGACGACGGCAACGTCACCATCGACGGCGAGGGCTTCAGCGAGGAACAGCTGGCGGAGATTCGCGAGCAGTTGGAGGAGCAGTCGGCCTACGATCTCAGGCTGTTCGACTTCCACGGCCCGTTTGGCGTCGGGGAGTATGACAGCAACTACGAGCCGCTGGCGAGGATGCACACAGAGCAGATGCTCGAACTGGAAGACCTCGCGGAGCTCGAGGAGTTTGAGGGCCTTGAAGGTCTGGAGGGTCTGGAGGGCCTGAAGGAGCTCCAGTTTCTCGGTGAGCTTGACGAGCTTGAGGAGCTTCAGCAGCTCGAAGGGCTGGAAGGGCTCGAAGCTTTCGAGGGACTCGCTGAACTGGAAGGCCTGCAGATCCTCGGTGAGCTGGGCGAACTCCGGGAACTGGAGGAGCTTGAGGGTCTGGAAGGTCTTCAGGAGCTGCAGTTTCTCGGCGAGCTTGGCGAGCTTGAGGAACTTCAGCAGCTTGAGGGACTGGAAGCCCTGGCGGAGCTTGAGCTGCTTGAGGAGCTGCCCGATCTCCAGGCCATCGAGCTGGATCAGCTCTACGAGATGCACGAGTCAGACGTCGACGAACTGCTTGGTCTGAAGGGCTACGAGGCGGCCGTCGAGGACTGGGCAGCGGACTTCGAGGCCGACCTTGAAGCCGAGATCGAGGAAGTCCTCACGCAGGTCGAGGAGCTGCTCAGGGAATTCGCGGAGCGGCACGCAAACGACGCAAGCTAAGGACCTCTATCCTCTCATAGCCAGAAGCAGGGCCCGGCAACCGCCGGGCTTTGTCTTGGCTAGTTCCCCTTCTCCCTCTTCTTCGCGGGGGTGTCGTAGGTCAGAACGCTGAGGAACGCTTCCTGCGGGATATCGACGCTGCCGATCATCTTCATCCGCGCCTTGCCCTTCTTCTGGCGCTCCAGCAGCTTGCGCTTGCGGGTGATGTCGCCGCCGTAGCACTTGGCGGTCACGTCCTTCCTGAGCGGCGCGATGTTCATCCGCGCCACGATGTTGTTGCCGATCGCCGCCTGCAGCGGGATCTGGAACTGGTGGCGCGGGATGGTGCGCTGCAGTTTGGCCACCACTTTCTTGCCGCGGTCGTGGGCCTCGTCGCGGTGGCAGATGAAGCTCAGGGCCTCGGCGATCTCGGCGTTGATCAGGATATCGACCTTGACCAGCGCCGCCGCCTGGTAGCCGGCGAAGTGGTAGTCGAAGCTGGCCAGCCCGCGGGAAAGGCTCTTGAGCTGGTCGTAGAAGTCGTAGAGGATCTCGGCCAGCGGCAGGCGGAAGCTGAGGTTCAGGCGGTCGGCACCAATGTACTCGCTGCCCGTGAAGTCGCCGCGGCGCTTCTTGCACAGCTCGATCACCTGGCTCATGTACTTGCTGGACACGATGATCTGGGCTTCGACCACCGGCTCCTCCGTGCGCTCGATCCTGGTCACCTGGGGCCAGCGCGCCGGGTTGTCCAGCGTCAGCTCGCTGCCGTCCTTGAGGTAGACGTGGTAGACCACGGACGGGCTGGTGGAGACCAGATCGAGGTCGTACTCGCGCTCCAGCCGCTCCTGGACGATCTCCATGTGCAAAAGGCCCAGAAAGCCGCAGCGGAAGCCGAAGCCCAGCGCCTCGCTGCTCTCCTGCTCGTAGTGCAGCGCCGCGTCGTTGAGCCGCAGTTTCTCCAGGCTGGCCCTGAGCTCGTCGACGTCCTCGGCCAGGCTGGGGTAGAAGCTGCAGAACACCAGCGGCTTGGCCTCGCGGAAGCCGCTGATCGGCCGCTCGACCGGCTGCTGGGCGAAGGTCACGGTGTCGCCGACCCGCGCCTCGGTGATGGTCTTGATCCCGCTGACGATGTAGCCCACCTCGCCGGCGCTGAGCGAGTCCACCGGCGCCATCTCGGGGGTGAAGACCCCCACCTCGGCCACCTCGTACTTCTTGTCGGTACTCATCATCAGCAGCCGGTCGCCGGCCCGCACCTCGCCGTCGAACACGCGGCAGTAGGTGATCACGCCGCGGTACTTGTCGTAGTGGCTGTCGAACACCAGCGCCGCCAGCCGCTCGTCCGCGCTGCCACCGGGGGGCGGCACGCGCCGCACGACCGCCTCCAGCACCTGCTCCACCCCCTCGCCGGTCTTGGCGCTGACGGCCAGGATCTCGTCCCGGCGCCCGCCGATCACCTGGATGATCTCCTCGGCCACCTCCTCCGTGCGCGCGACCGGCAGGTCGATCTTGTTCAGCACCGGAATGATCTCCAGGTCGGCGTCCAGCGCCAGGTAGAGGTTGGCCAGCGTCTGGGCCTCGATCCCCTGGGCGGCGTCGACCAGCAGGATCGCGCCCTCGCAGGCCTTGAGCGAGCGGCTGACCTCATAGGTGAAGTCGACGTGGCCGGGCGTGTCGATCAGGTTCAGCTCGTAGACCTGGCCGTCGTTGGCCGGGTAAGCGAGGCGCACCGCCTGCAGCTTGATGGTGATCCCGCGCTCGCGTTCGAGGTCCATGCGGTCGAGCACCTGCTCCTTCATCTTGCGGTCCTCGATCGCCCCGCAGAGGTCGATGAAGCGGTCGGCCAGCGTGCTCTTGCCGTGGTCGATGTGCGCGATGATGCAGAAATTGCGAATGTCAGCCTGCGCCGTCATGGACGCTGCGATGATAGCAGAGCGCCGGTCGCTCTACACCTGCTGCCGGCCCGCGGTAGACTGTGGGCGTATGGCAATCAGGCTTCTGCTGTGGGTGCTGTTCTTCGTGCTGCTGCTTCTTGCGGTGTTTCTGGCGTGGGCCTTCTTCGGACCGGGATTCAATCCCGTCAACGTCATCGTTGAGTAACACGCCCCTTCTCCCACATTGGTGGCCTCCCTGCCGCGCGGCCGGCGCACCTTCGGCACGAGCAACAACGACTTGGAGCTGTTATCATCTACACGTGTTTGAGCAGCAGTGTATCCGTTTGTCCCAATACATCTCATTGCTGCTCTCATTTCGTTTCAGCATCCAACGGGAGGTTGGGACAGAGATGTGCAAGGACCGGCGCGGCACGGTGGAAGATTCTCAGTCCAACGGGGTGATGGGGGCGGTCCTTTTGCTGCTGCTGGCATTGCTCGCCAGTGGATGCGGGAGTCGCACAAGCCCGCTTGAATCCCCACGGCAGTCGACCGGGTTTATGCCGCCGGAGGTGGTCAACGTCCTGGGCGCGGGGCTGGACCTCAAGGCGGAGGACCTCGACGGCGACGGCAAGGCCGACCTGCTGATCCCGTTCCTGGCCTCCAGCCTGGCGCTGGTATACAACGACTCGACGCCGGGGGCGCCCGCGTTCTCCACCACGCTGTTCGCGGCCGGGCCCTCGCGGGTGATCACCGCCTGCAGCGGCGACATCGACTCCGACGGCTATCCGGAGCTGGCGGTGCTGCGCGAGGACGACGAGGACGACGGGCTGTACATCACGCCGGTGGACGTCTACCGCAACCTGGACGGCGCCAGCTACGAGCTGCTGCACGAGTTCGAGATCTGGCAAGGCGCCGAGGACATGGCCTTCGATCTGGTCAATGACGACGACGACGTGCCGGACCTGCTGCTGACCTCGGCGCTCTATGACGGCCAGGCCGCCATTTACTTCGAGTCGATCACCGAGCCATATGACGATGGACGTGCTCAGAAAGTAGGAGGCTACGGTGTCCAGGAGGAGTACATTGAGTTCACGCAAATGGTGCTCCACGACGTCGACCACAATGGCTACCTGGACGTGCTGGAAGTCAACACCGGCGACAAGCCTGGCCTGAAGTTGGCCATGCACATGCCCGTCACCAGCGCCCCAGCCGTGATCTTCGATCCCTGGCAGGGCTGGATCATACGTCCAGCCGACTACTTCGATCCGACGCTGTGCACGAATTACAGGGGATCGGAACTGGTGCTGGACGAGCCCGGCGCCATTCCGCTGCGCGTGGCCTGCGGCGACCTCAACGAGGACGGCCTCGACGACGTGGCGCTGCTGGTGCAGCACCCCTCCGGCCAGTATTTCGACTACGCCATGAAGCTGACCCAGATCAGCCAGCTCGCCACGTTCCCCTCGCACGTCGTGTACATCTATTGCTCCTCCCTGAGCGGGCCGGAAGGCTTCGAGTCGAGCCCGACAATGGACCGCCGGCTGAACCTGGCCTGGGCCGGGGGGCTGTACTTCCCCGGCTGGGTGACGGACATCAGGGTGGCGGACGTCAACTACGACGACCATCTGGACGTGATCCTTTGCTCCGAGGGCCCGCTGCACTACGGCGGCATCTCCTACCTGGCGTACTTCCCCGGCAAAGGCGACTTCGACTTCGATCCGCCGCTGGCCTTCCCGACCGGCGGCCCGCCCCTCAGACTGGCGGTCGCCGACTTCGACGCCGACAGCTACCTCGACGCCGCGGTGCTGCTGCCGTGGACCAATGAACTGGAAGTGCGGCTCAACGACGGTGGCTCGGGCCTCGGCGAGGAAGGCATCATCATCCCGTTTATGGAGTAGAAACGGACAATCTGCCCCGCGGACACAGTCCCCGCCGCCGCACAGGTACACTAGCCTCCCCCCCGCTGTGGTAAGATTATCGTTCCACCAGGCATGGCGCGGCAATGGACTGCGCCGGGACATGGAGGGGCAAGTTTGGAAGTCATCATCAAGGGCAAGAACACCGACGTTTCCGCCGATCTGGAGGCCTATGCCGAGCGCAAGCTTTCAAAGCTGACCAAGCTGTCAGACCGGCTGCAGTCGGCCACCGTCAATTTCACCAAGAATGCCAGCAAGAAGCGCGACAAGTCGTTTCGCGTCGAGGTCGTCGTGCACGCGCCGGGCCAGGTGCTCAGGAGCGAGGAGGACGAGTCCAGCTTCTTCGTCGCGATCGACGCGGTGGCAGACAAGCTGCGCCGCCAGCTGAAGAAGCTGAAGTCCAAGCGCGTGGACAAGCCTCGGGAGAAGGCCAGCAAGGCGGAAGCCGCCCGCAAGCGGACGCGGCCGGCCCCGCTGCTCGAGCCCTCGGATCCCACGCCGATCGTCTACGTCGAGCGCTTTCCGGTCAAGCCGATCAGCACCGCCGAGGCGATCATGCAGCTGGAGGCCACCGGTGGCGAGCTGCTGCTGTTCGTCAACGACCAGTCGGTGGTCAACTGCGTGCGCAAGCGGGCGGACGGAGGCTTCTCGCTGCTGGTCCCGGAGGACGAGGTTTCCTAGCCTGGCGGGCCCGCCGATTCGGGCGGACCGCGCAGCTGCTGACTAACTCAGTCGCTCAAGGAGTGCATGATGGATACTGACCACACCTGCCCCAAGTGCGGCGCCGTGAACCGCGCGGGCGCCAGATTCTGTGACCAGTGCGGCGCGGCCCTGACCGCCGCGGACAGCCCGGCGCAGCCGGATGAGACACCGGCGGCCGCGCCAGGCGCGCGCACCAACTGGACCGCCATCGTGCTGGTGGTGGTGATCATCGCGGTGGCGGGCTGGCTGCTGTTCGGGCCCAAGGGCAATGGCGGGCCGTCCGGCACAACCGCCGGCGGCGGGGCGATGGACAATCCCCACGGCACGATGACCAATCCGCATGGCGGGACGAGCACGGATAACCCCCATGGCAGCACGCCCGGCATGGAGGATGTAACGGCTACGATCGCCGACTCCAAGGCCAACCTGGAAGAGGATCCGCTGGACGTTGAGTCGCTGCTGAACCTCTACCAGAGCTACGGCATGATCGGCCGCGGCGCCCAACTCAGGCCCTACGTCGATGCCGCGATGGACGCGCTGGATGAACGGGCCGATGAACTGGGCGACGAGGCCGGCGACACCGCGATGCAGATCGCGATGGCGGCGCTGGTGCTGGGCGGCGACGCCGACGCGGGCCAGGTCGCACTGCTGAAGGTCCGCGAGCTGGCGCCGGACAACATCCTGGCGCTCAAGATGCTGGGCGACGTCAGCTTCAACCGCAGCGAACACGCCGAGGCGATCGACTGGTACACCCAGTACCTGGAGACCGCGACGGCGGAGGATCAGGGCCAGGACTACTGGCACGCGCGCATCGACCGCGCCACCATGTACCTGCGTCTCGGCGAGGAAACCGGTGACGACGGTCTGACCGACGAGGCCGTGGCCGAGCTGACCGAGGTCACGGAGCTGCAGCCCGAGAGCTTCAACGCCTGGTTCAACCTGGGCAACGCGATCCTCAAGGCCGGCGACGAGGCCGAGGCCGAGCGCATCTGGGAAGACTGCCTGGCGCTGGCCGCCACTGCCGAGGAGACCTGGAACGTCGAGGCGGCGCTGGCCGAACTGCGTGGCGAGGAAGCCCCGCCGCGGCCGATGCCCGACAGCGACATGGGCACGGGCATGGGCGGCATGGGGATGGGCAATCCCCACGGCTCGATGGGCAACCCACACGGCGGGATGAGCGGTGAGCCCGAAGGCGACGCTTAGCAGACCCCGCACCACGGTGCGATAATGGGCCGATGAACGTCCTGGGAGTGATTCCGGCGCGCTATGCTTCCACGCGCTTTCCGGGCAAGGCGCTGGCGCCGATCGCCGGCCGGCCGATGATTGAGCACGTCTGGCAGCGCGTCTGCCAGAGCCAGCGGCTCAGCCGCGTCGTCGTAGCCACCGATGATCAGCGCATCGCGGACTGCGTGACCGGCTTCGGCGGCGAGCCGCTGCTGACCAGCCCCGAGCATCCCAGCGGGACGGACCGGCTGGGCGAGGTCGCGGCACGGCTGCCGGCGGACTACTACGTCAACACCCAGGGCGACGAGCCGCTGATCTCGCCGGCGGCGATCGACGCGCTGGTGGATCAGGTGCTCAGCGAGCAGGCGGCAATGGGCACGCTCGTGCGGCGCCTCAGCCTGCCGGGCGACGAGGCGGTGCTGGCCGATCCGAACGTGGTCAAGGCGGTGCGCGGCGACGACGGCTACGCGCTCTACTTCTCGCGGGCGGCAGTGCCCTACCCCCGCCGGCCGGAGGAGGCGCGCCACTACAAGCACATCGGCATCTACATGTACTCCCACGCCGCGCTGCTGAGGCTGTGCGCAGCGTCCCCGACCAGCGTCGAGCGCGCCGAGAGCCTGGAGCAGCTTCGGGCGCTGGAACTGGGTCTGCGCATCCTGGCCGTGGAGACGGACTACGACCCGATCGGCGTGGACGTGCCTGAAGACGCCGCCGCCGTGGAGACCCGGCTGGCAGGCGGCTAGAATACCGCCGTGGCCAGCAGGCCGACCAGCCGGCGAAGAAAGTCCAGCGGCAAGCACGCTGCTCGCTCAGCGCGGCGCCGCCAGCTGATCGCCGTGCTGTACACGGAACGCCCGCCGCAGCGGCCGACGGTGCTCCGCGATACGTCCGCCCCCTCTTCGGCGGCATCGGAGACAAGGCAGTTTCGCTTCAGCGCCGGCTGCAGCATCGAGCAGCCACCCGTCTGTCTGGGCACACTCACGTGCGAGGGCAAGCAGCCACCCGAGACGCCCGGTGAAGCGGCGGTGCAGCGAGGCCGTGGCGGGCAGCAGCAGGCTGAACGGCTGCTGATCGTCGCTCCGCTGGATGGCGAGACGGCCGAGATGCCGCATGTCCGTTTGACCGGGCTGCTCAAAGCCGCCACGCGCGCCGCCCTCGAAGCCGCCGGCGGTCAGCCCGGGCTGATTCACTGGTGGCTGGGCTGCCGCCTGGCGCAGCGCGGCTATTTGACGCGCGCCCACTGGAAGGAGACCTGGCGCCGGCTGGGACTTCAGCGGCCGGAACTCGGCGAGCGGATCGAGCGCGTCGGGCCATATCTGGCCTGGCAGGAGTACCTTGAGCGCCGCCAGGCCGAGCTGCTCAAGGCCCTGACGCGCGGCAAGCGCAATCCGCTTCGCACCCAGCTCAGCACGCAGGACGTAGTGCGCCTGCTCAACCTGCCGGCGCCGGAGATCGCGGCCCGGGTTCTCGAGACTTTCGCCTCCGCCCAGCACTTGTCGGTGGAACGAAGCGCCGGCGAGCTGACGGTCAGGCTGGAAGGCGACCTCGCGCCACCGCCGCTGAGCGCGGAGGATGCCGCGCTCATCGAGCAGATCACAGGGTCCTACGCCGCCGAGGCCGGCACCGCGCGCGCCGCGCTGGCGAAGCTCGATCCCGCGCGACAGCACGTAATTCACTGGCTGTTCGACGCCGGGCTGCTGGTCGAGGGTCCGGACGGCTATGTCTTCACCCGCGGCCAGCTGACGGACTACCGGCGGCGGCTGGGGCGCGAGGGGGCCGAGCTGGCCAATGTCAGCATCCGCGAACTGAAGGACCTGCTGGGCCTTAAGCGCCGGGCGGCCGAGGCGCTCTTCGCCTACCTCCATGCAACATACGGCGGCGATTCCGCGTCAGGCGGGAGTAGCAGATGAGCACTACGCCGCTACTCGAGGTGGACGGGCTGACCAAGTACTTCGCCGTCAAGGCCGGCGGCGAGGGCGGCGGCGGCGCGCGGCTGCGCGCGGTGCACAACGTCAGCTTCCGCCTCGCCGCGGCGCGCACCCTGGGCCTGGTCGGCGAAAGCGGCTGCGGCAAGAGCACCACCGGCCGCCTGGTGCTGAGGCTGATCGAGCCGAGCGCCGGGCGCATCATGCTCGGCGGTCGGGACATCACGCGGCTTGGCGGCGCGGCGCTCAAGCAGGCCCGGCGGCGGATGCAGATCATCTTCCAGGATCCCTTGAGCAGCCTCAATCCGCGGCTGACCATCGGCCGGGCCGTCGCCGAGCCGCTGGTCGTCCACGGGGTGCGCGCCGCCGAGCGGCGGTCGCGGATCGCGGAGCTGCTTGACGAGGTGGGCATCCCGCGCGATGCCGCCGGCCACTACCCCCACGAGTTCTCCGGCGGGCAGCGGCAGCGGATCGCGATCGCCCGCGCGCTGGCGCTGAGGCCGGAACTGATCGTCGCCGACGAGCCGGTCAGCGCACTCGATGCCTCGATCCAGTCCCAGATTCTCAACCTGCTCGGCCGCCTGCAGCGCGACCACCACGTGGCGCTGCTGTTTATCAGCCACGACCTGGCGGTGGTACGCCACCTGTGCCATGACGTGGCCGTGATGTACCTGGGCGAGATCGTGGAAAGCGGACCGGTGGCGGCGGTCTACGAACGGGCGCGGCACCCGTACACCCAGGCGCTGCTCAGCGCGATTCCGCGCCCTGAGCCCGTGGCCAGCGAGGTTCAGCCGCTCGGCGGCCAGCTGCCCAGCGCCGTCGATCCGCCCGCGGGCTGCGCGTTCGCCTCGCGCTGCCCCCACGCGATGGAGCGGTGCCGCCGCGAGGAGCCGCCGGCGGTGGCGGTTGGAGAACACCACACCGCGCACTGCTGGCTGGCGGTGGCTCAGGCAACGGAGATAGCGGGGTCGTGATATGAAGCGCTCGATGATCCACGTGATAGTGCTGATCTACTGCCTGCTGGCCATCTTCTGGCTGCTGGCCCAGCTGGTGCTAGCCATCGGCGAGCAGCGCGTGCTGAGCGATGAGGTGGCGATGCTGCAGAGCGACCTGGACGCGGCCGAGCAGCGCCGCTCCCACGCCGAGCGGGTGCTGACCGAGAGCCGCGCCGACCAGCGCGAGGGGCGCGCGACCAGGCCCGGCAATGAGGCGATCGTGGCCAGCGCGGAGGTGCAGGCGGCGCTGACCGCCCACGAGCAGGCAACCGCGCGCTACGATGAGCTAAGCGGCCTGCTGAACCGGGCCTCGGCACAGCTTGAGCGTCTGCGGCTGGGCTTCGTTCCGCTTGGAGTCGCGCTGCTGGTCCACGTCGCCCTCGGCCTGCTGATGCTGCCGCAGCGGCCCGCGGTGCGTAGCTGATCAGCGGGCCCTGATCGCGTCCAGATTCAGGATGGTGTCGCCGTCCGTGATCACCAGCTGGATGTCCTCGTTGAGCTTGTCGATCGCCAGCCAGTTCAGGTAGTTGGGGCTCATCTCCAGCTGCTCGTTGATGATCTCGATTTCGGCAGCTTCCGCTTCGGCCCTGATGATCTTCTCTTCCTTCTCCTTCTCGGCCCGCTCCAGTATGTACTCCATGCGCTCCGCTTCCTGCTGGGCTTTTTTCTTGTCCTCGATCGCGGAGGCGACCATCGGCGGCAGCTCGATATTGCGAATCTGCACCTCCTGCAGCACGATGTAGTACTTCTCCAGCGCGGCCAGCATCCGCTGCTCCAGGCTGCGCTCGATCTCCTCGCGCTTGGTGGAGAACGCCTCGGTGGCCTCGTGCCGCGCGAACTCGATGCGGATCGCCTCGCGCACGGTGGGGCGGATGATCTTGTCGATATACTCCGGGCCGATGTCAGCGTGCAGGTCGTTGATCTGCTGGTCGTCGAGCCGGAACTGCACCGTGATATCGAGGTCCATCTTGAGCCCGTCGCTGGAGAGCACCTCGATCGAGTCCGCTCGCGGGACGTTGCCTTCCTGGACGACGCCGCTCATGGTGTAGACCTGGGTGCGCACGTCGTAGAGGATGCGCTCGTTGATCACCGGCAGTACGAAGCCGTAGCCGGGCACCACCGGCGTGCGGAAGCCGCGGGTCAGGAGGTTATAGACCACCATCCGCTCGCCGACGGGCACGGTCACGATACTGCTCGCCAGGAACAGCACCACGACCAGCAGGATGCCGACGCCCCAGCCCCGCTGGGTCATGCTGGCGATCTCCGCCCGGGTGAAGCCGCCCTGCTGCATCTTGCGCGCGTAGGCCGCGGCCAACGCGAAGACGATTACCAGCGCAACGATTGTGATTAAGCCTTGCATCAAAGCACCACCTGTCTCGTTCGATGCCTAAGACTACCACGGCGGCCAATGCGCGCGCCTAACGGGAGCCGCCCTCAGACAGCCTCACAAGCACTGCGCCACGGCCTGGAGGGCTTCAAGGCCGTGCTCGGCGATCACCGTGCCTTGGAAGCGCTGCTCGAACTGCGGCGGCGTCATCGCCAGCACCTCGGCGGCGGTCAGGTCCAGGATGCCCGGGCGGGGGATAAGGCGCGGCTCGCGAGTGCTCAGCGGCGTGGCGTTATAGGGGCAGACCTGCTGGCACTCGTCGCAGCCGTAGAGCCAGCCCGCCAGCTTAGCGCCGGGCGCGGGCGCGCGCCTCTGGTGCTCGTTTAGGAAGCTGATGCAGCGGCTGGCATCGAGCACCCGCGGCTCCGTGAGCGCTCCCACCGGACAGGCGTCGACGCATAGCGTGCAGTCCCCACAGCCGTCGGAAAGCGGCTGATCGACGGGCAGCTGGGTGCTGGTCAGCAGGCAGCCGATCAGGAAGTAGCTGCCCAGCCGGTCATTCAGCACCATTGAGTGCTTGCCGCGCCAGCCGATGCCGGCGGCGACGGCCAGCGCTTTCTCGCTCAGCGGTGAAGTGTCGACCGTCGCCTTCCAACGGTGGCCCGCGATCCGCTCATCCAGCCAGCGGCCCAGCTGTTCCAGCCTGGGGCGGATCACCTCGTGGTAATCGTCGCCCCAGGCGTAGCGCGCCACCCTGGCGATCCCCGGCCGCGGCCAGTCCGGCGCCGCGGTGTAGTAGCTCTGCGCAACCACGATCACACTGGCGCACTCCGGCAGCAGCGAGCGCGGGTCATAGCGGCCTGCGATGTTGCGCGTCAGATAGGCCTTGTCGCCGGCATAGCCACGCCCTGCCCACTCCTGGTGGCGGGCGGCTTCACCGGTCAGAGCCAGAGGCGCGGCGACCCCCAACGCGTCGAAGCCCAGGTGCCCGGCCTCATCCGCCAGCTCAGCCTTCAGTTGCTCTGGACTCAGCTCCATGCCCGTCAGTCGGCGGATGGAGGCTCCGCGGCGCCGCCTTCCTCCGGGGATTCGACCGGCGCATCCCCGCCGGGCTCGTCCTCGGCCGCCTGCTCGGCATCCTCGCCCTGCCCCGGCAGCTCGTCGACCTCCACCACGATCGCCCCTTCCGGATCGGCCTCCAGGTCGTAGACGCCCAGCGTATCATCGCGCAGGTACTCATAGACTCGCCTGGCGATCTGCTCCTCCTGCAGAAAGGAGTTCTCCTTGATCATCATCCGCTGCACCACCGGCGCCCAGTCCTCGCCGGTGTAGCGCGGGGACCACTCCGCGCTGCCGTAGTGCTCCCAGTCGAAGGCGTCTTTGAAGCCGCACTCGTGGCACCACACGCAGCGGTTCATCGTCAGCTCCTGATCCGAGACGCCGATGCTGGGGTTCTGCAGCCCTTCGCGCGCCGCTTCGGGGTAAACCGCCGTGTCGCGGATGTCGAAGTCCGCCTCGTCACCCCACAGCCGGTTGGAGGCCACCAGGTAGGTGCCCTCCTCGTCCGTGGTGGCGGGCGGGGGCGGGCAGCCCGCGAGCAAACCCACTGCCACCACCAGCGCAATCCACGCCGCAACACCAAACGTGGTCGGCCCCGGGCACGTCCTTCTATCCGAACTCGCTGCCATCGTCGTACCCCCATTATACGGACGGGCAGCAGATTAGCGGGTTCGGGCCGGCATGGTGCTGGCACGTATAATCTGAGCATATGCACGCAGCAAGGATCTGGAGTATCGTCGTTCTCGGATGCCTGGCCGGCGCGCTGGTCGGCTTCGGGCTCGGCAACCCGCCGGGCCAGCGGGCCGCCGCCAGCGCAGACCTGTTGGCAAACACCGGCACCGGCACGGAGCTGACCGGCTTCGCCACGCCCGCCGCCAGTCCCACGGCCACCGTCGCCGCCCAGACCGAGGCTGCCATCGGCGGCAGCTTCGTCACGGACGTCTATCAGGAGGTCAGCCCGGCGGTGGTGCACATCACCAACAAGTCGGTCTACGAGGCCTTCGACTTCTTCATGCGCCGCCACCAGTTCGAGACGGAGTCCACGGGCAGCGGCGTGATCGTCCGCGACACGGGCTATATCCTGACCAACTACCACGTGATCGCCGACGCCCGGCAGATCGTGGTGGTGCTCAACGACGGGCGCGAGTTCCTGGATACGGAGATCGTCGGCGCCGATCCCGGTACCGATCTGGCGCTGCTCAAGGTCGAGCCCGAGGCGCCGCTGCCGACCGCCGCGCTGGGTGACAGCGACGCGATCAACGTCGGCGAATGGGTGGTCGCGATCGGCAACCCGCGCGGCTTGGACTGGACGGTCACCGCCGGCGTAATCAGCGCGCTGGGCCGCGAGGGTGTCAGCCAGACCGGCCAGACCATCAGCGGCCTGATCCAGACCGACGCCTCGATCAACCCCGGCAACTCCGGTGGTCCACTGCTTAACGCGCGCGGCGAGGTCATCGGTATCAACGAGATGATTGTCTCCCAGTCGGGCGGCAGCGAGGGAATCGGGCTGGCCATCCCGATCAACACCGCCAAGGAGGTGCTCGAGGATCTGGAGACCCACGGCCGCGTGATTCGCGCCTGGCTCGGGATTCGCATCGCCGAGCGAATCACCCCCTCGCTGGCGGCCTACTTCGATCTGCCCGTCGACTTCGGGTTCGCGGTCAAAAACGTGTTCGCCGGCAGTCCCGCGGATATCGGCGGGATCCAGTCGTATTACACGGATCGCCGCAACTTCCATTACGACATCATCACGCGCATCGGCAACGAGCGGCTCGACGAAGAGCGGGAGCTGCTGGACGTGATCCGCGGCCACGAACCGGGCGAGCGGATCGAGGTCGAGGTCTATCGAATAGTGGACGGCGAGTACTCTGTGAACACCATGCAGATCGATCTCGCCGAACTGCCCGCCGACGCCCCGCTGATGGGTATCATCTAGCGCGGGCGCGGGGCTTAAGACGCCGCTGCGCTCCGCCGATACATAAAGGTGTGCCCTGGCGTGCAAAACGCGCGCCGCGGTGTTACAATTCAGTATCAATGCAGTCGCCTCATGGAGGAGGTATCGACAATGCAGGACTACGTCTCGGGCGTTGCTCCCCTGGTTCGCGAGCGACCCCGTGCTGTACCCGAGCCCTCTCGACCTGAAGCTCGGCCTGCGCCGGCGCCTGTCATTCGTACTGAGGAGTCGTCACCGACCGGGCAGGTCAGTAGCGGGTCCACCGAAAGGGTTCAGGATCAGGTCTCCCGCGACGAGTTGGCGGAGATGCTGCGCAAGGTCAACCTGACGTTTGACCTGTTCGAGATCGCAGCGGAGTACTCGATCGAGGAAGAAGGCAAGCGAATCAGCATCATTGTGCGCAACACCCACACCGGCGAGATTCTCCGGCGGATTCCGCCCGGCGAATTCCTCGACAACCTGCGGGATATCCGGCAGGGGCTGGGCATGCACATCAATGCGAAGGTCTGAACTGACCAGCGGCTTGCCGGCCTGACCTGTCCGCGCGTGGATCAGGCGTGGAGAGGGTCATATGTCGGTTCAATTTCTGGGGATAGCCAGCGGCACGGACTGGAACAGCTACATCGACTCGATGGTGCAGCTGCGCAGCGGGCCGATGGAGAAGCTCATCGAGCAGCGCGAGCGGCTGGAGTTCAACCGCTCGGTCACGAACACCGTCAACCAGCGGCTGCTGCAGTTCGACACCACGCTGTCCAATCTGCGCTTCGAGAGCACCTTCCTGTCGCGCACGGTGGAGAGCAGCGACAGCGGCTACGTCTCGGCCGTCGCCGAAGCGGGCGCTGCGCTGGGGGCCTACAACGTGATCGTCAACCGGCTGGCCCGGGCCAGCCGCGCCAGCTCCGGGCTCGACGGGCAGGTATTCAGCAAGGTCGCCGATCTCAGCCAGTCCCAAACGATCGGCATCAACAGCCTGGTGCCCTACGGCGACTTCCAGTCCGTGCGGGCGTCGGCCTCCACGCTGATCGCCGACACCCAGCAGGCCGGCCAGTTCGGCGCGGCGATCACCGCCGGCGACACCATCACCATCACGGGCCAGCTCAAGGACACCACCGCGGTGTCCGGCACCTTCACCTTCGCCGGCGACGAGACGGATACGCTTGAGCGGCTGGCGACCACCATCGCCCAGGTGTTCCAGGGCGAGATCGGCGGCAGCGTCGGCAGCAACGGCGAACTGGTCTTCATCGAGACCGACCCGTCGGTGGCGGGGGACGTCACCTTCAACACCACCATCCCGCCGCTGGATCTGCAGTTCAACGACGCCGACTACTCCGGCTCCACCCTGACCTTCGGCATCGGCAACAACGTCGCCGGGGCCGGGGCCACCGCCCGGCGGCTGGTCCACACCGTCGCGTTCACCACCAGCGGCAGCCTTGAGCTCAATGACACCACCGATCTGGCGACGCTCGACCAGGTGACGGGCACGCTCGACAGCGGCGACATCATCCGCATTGCGGGCTACGAGACCAACGGCAGCTCGATCGCCCCCGTCGACTTCACCTACACCGGCGCGGCGGGGGGACAAACGATCGCCGACCTGATCACCTCGATCAGCGGCGCCTTCAGCTCGGCCACCGCCAGCTACCAGAACGGCCGCATCGTGCTGACCGCCGATGCCACCGGGCCCTCCAGCCTGGCGGTCTCGCTGGAGTTCATCGACCAGGGCTCGGCCACCGACTTCGAGCTGGATGACTTTGCGGTCGCCGAGACCGGACGCACGGCCAGCTCGCAGATGATCACCACCGGCAGCTTCACCGTCGAGGGCACCGGCGAGCACCTGCTCTCGACCACGGATGGCAAGGCGGGCAAGATCCGCGGCAACCTGACGCTGCCCGATCCCAGCAACACGCTGGGCAGCTTCGGCGTCACCGAGTTCGACATGCTGGCGATCGACCCCGACGGCACCGCCGGCCCGCTGGGGCCCGTCACCATCACCGGTCTCAGCGAGTACTCCACGCTGCAGGATCTGGTCGACGTGATCAACGAGCAGGTGCCGACGGTCACGGCGCAGCTGGACTTCAACGGCACCAGCTACTTCTTCGAGCTGATGGGCAACCGCGGCGGCCAGGACATCCGCGTCTACGACGACGCCAGCGGCATCCTGCAGATTCTGGGAGCCGGCAACCCGACGGACATCGACACCGCCGTGCCGGACACCTACGCCACCTCGGCCACCACCGACAGCGACGATGTGACCTTCGTCGCCTGGTTCCGCCCCGACAGCGGCGGCCCGCTGCAACGTACCGTCTGGACCGGCGACGAGGGCGGCAGCATCGACACGCTGATCGGCGGAGTGGCGATCGTGGGCCTGGGCGGCGCGTTCAACGCCGGGACGGCCACGGTGGTGACGGCCAATAGCTCCGAGCTGAACACCGAGCAGGAGACCTACAGCTACCAGTTCGGCAGCAACGCGATCGTCACCGATCCGCCGGCCCACTTCCCGCCGCTGGATCCCAGCCTGTCGCTGGCGGAGGCCGGGTTCGCCACCACGCCCGAGAACGCGGCCGACAACCCGCTGTTCCACACCGATGGGTTCTTCACGATCAACGGCGTGCGCGTCAACGTCGGCGACGTCAACACCATGACCGTCAACGAGCTGCTGGGGGCGATCAACACCAGCGGCGCCGGCGTGAGCGCGTATTTCGACGCGGCCAACGGCCGGTTCTATCTACGTAGCAACGACACCGGCCCGCAGAACATCACGCTGGGCGGCGGCGGCGACACCAGCAACTTCCTGACGATCGCCGGGCTGACGACCGACAGCGGGGCGGTGTTCTCCGCCGGACAGCAGAAGGGCTCCATCGACACCGACCTGCCCCTGGCCCAGAGCGGTTTCAACCAGACCGTCACCTCCGGCGTATTCACGATCAACAACACCAAGATTACCGTTGACGCCGGCGTTGACACCCTTGAGGACCTGATCTCCAAGATCAACAACTCCGGCGCGGGCGTGATCGCCAGCTACGACCCAGTCTCGGACAGCATCGCGCTGCAGCAGGACCTCGACCAGAATCCAACCGCCTATCGCATCTCGATCGGCGACGCCGCGGACACCAGCAACTTCCTCGAAGCCGCCCAGCTGACGCTCGATACCACGGTGCCGACTCAGATCGGTACTACGCGCCAGACGGCAGCGTTCAGCGTCAACGGCGTCAGCTACACGCGCAGCAGCAACTCCGTGGACGACGTGGTCGACAAGCTGACGCTGTCGCTGAACGCCGTGACCACGGGTCCGGTGACGCTGACCGTCTCCGCGGACACCGAGCGAATCGAGGGCGCGATTATCGACTTCGTGGTCGACTACAACCAGACGCTGGAGCTGATCAACGGTCAACCGCTGAGCAAGGAGGAGCGCAAGTACACCGCCGAGCTGACGGACGAGGACGCGGACCAGATGACGCTGGACGAAATCGAAGAGTACTTGGTCCGCCGCGAGGAACTGATGGTCCGCGATTTCGTCTCGCGCGACAGCACCATCCGCAACATGTCGCGGCGGATCATCAGCCTGGTCCAGGGCCCGATCAGCAACGGCGGCACCTTCGGCAGCCTCTCGCAGATCGGCCTCGCGACCTCGGAAATCGGCGGGGGACCTGAGGTTGCCGCCATCAGCCTTGGGCGGCTGCTCTACCCCACCTCCGACCGCGAGACCATCACCGAGCTGGTGCAGAGCAGCAGCGAGCTGCAGGACGCGATCCGCAACAGCTCGGATGACCTGTACGAGCTGTTCGCCGGCCTGCCCGAGAGCTACTTCACCCACCAGGGCTCCCGCGATCTCTCCGGCGGCATCACGGTCAGCGACAGCCTGAGCTTCACGATCGGCAACGGCTCGGCGACCGCCTCGGTCACGTTCAACCCGGGCACCTATACGCAGACCACCGTGCTGAACGCCATCAACCAGCAGCTGTCAAGTTCCGGACTGTCAAGCTCGATCCTGGCATACTTCGATGCGAGTAGCCAGCTCAGCATGCGTGTGACAGAGCTCGACGGGCAGGCACGCCTCCAGCTTCAGGATCTCAGCACTGGCGGCGACAGCCTGCTGGGTATTCTGGGGCTGCAGCCGGGCGTCTTTCTGGGCCCCGACCCGAGTCTGACCAGTGGTGTGGCGCGGCGCACCAGAAGCTACGTGCAGAGCATCACCTCCAGCGGCGGCATTCTGATGGAGCGGCTCAAGCAGGGCGGCAGCTTCGACCGTCAGATCGGCACCTACGACGATGCGATCCAGCGTCAGGAAGACTACCTGCTTGAGTACCAGACACGACTGCGCAATCAGTTCGCGCGGCTGGAGACGCAGCTGGCAACGCTGCAGAGCCAGAGCCAGGCGATCGAGCAGGCGCTGACCCAGCTGAACGCCGCCACGGGCAACAACCAGTAAGCCGGGCTTACCCCGCCGGCCGGACCTGGAGAACCCGGCCGGAACTTGAGCCGGTTACGTGCCAACCGGATTCTCCGCGGCCCGCCCTCGTGGCGGGCTTTTGCCTGAGCACCCTAATCGACCTGCGCGACTTCCCAGTGCCAGTTGCGCTCCAGCGTAATCAGCCGCTCGTCGAGGCTCTTGGAGACCAGGTCGCCACTACCGCTGGCGAGCACCGTACCGTTCAGCTGCTCGGCCACGGCGGCGTCCGCGACGAACGCCACGGTGAAGACCAACTCGAACGGCTGCGACTCGACGATGCTCTGGATGAAGCGCTCCGGCATCCGGCCGACGAGGCTGAACTCCCACCAGCCGTTCGGCTCATCCAGCTGCGCCTGATCCCAGTAGCAGTCGCTATAGGGCATATCGTCCCAGCGCTCCACAACCAGCTCATCCTTGGACATCAGACCCCAGACCACCAGCATCGGCAGACGCGGTGTCGTGTTGCCCCTAACCTTGACCAGTCCCTGCGCCAGGAACTGCTGGCCGGGAGCCAGCGCAGTCAGGACATCGTGGGTTGCGGGATCCACCAGCCGCAGGTCCTGAATCACCACCTCGGGCATCGCCGGCCCGTTGATCACCGCCTCAACCTGATCGGCCTCGCGGTTGGCGCCGACCAGCTTGGCCTCCACGTCGAAGGTGAAGCGGTCTGCGCCGTACAGCTCGCCGATGTTCGCGACGTAGGGCAGCAAGTACTCGTGCTCGCCGGCGTTCAGCGTCAGCTCGCGGCTGTGCTTGTGCACGATGTCCCCGTTCCGGTCACTCAGCACCAGGAACAGCTCGACCGTCTTGCGCCGCTCGTAGCCCTCGGTTACGAACCGCACCAGGGCGCTGAGCCGCACCTGCTGCGGCCAGTTGAACTCCGTCCGCGGATGCTGCTTGCCCTCGGTCGGATCGAAGGTAAACGTCTCCAGGATGCGGATCGCGGGCTCCTGGGCCAGCGCCGCGGATACGGACGCCAGCAGCAGCACCGTGGCGACAATCAGAATCATCCATCTGGACATGACAACCTCCCCGGCCATGACTGCCCAGTAGTTGTACCATGCTGCTCCCGTGCCGCGGCTGCCGCCCTAGGCTCCCCTTGCGGCCGGGGTCTCACCGGAGCCGGCTACATCGCGCGTCACCTTCAGCGCGTCGCGGGCGATCATCAGCTCCTCATTTGTCGGAATGATCAGCACCTTGGCGCGGCTCTCGGGCTTGCAGATCGCCGCCTCCTTGCCGCCCACGGCGGCCTGATTGGCCAGTTCGTCGACCTCGACGCCCAGGAACTCCAGATCGTTGAGCACCAGCGAGCGCAGCAGCGCGTCGTTCTCGCCGATCCCGCCGGTGAACACGATCCCGTCGAGGTGGCCCATCGCCGCCGCGTAGGCGCCGATGTACTTGCGCGTCGAGTAGGACAGGATGCGCATCGCCAGCACCGGCAGGCGCTCCTGGTGCAGGGCGTGCTGCTCCACGTCGCGCATGTCGCTGTAGCCCGAGACACCCTTCAGCCCGCTCTTCTTGTAGATCAGCTCGTCCAGTTCCTCGCGGCTGAGCCCCAGCTTGCGCTGCAGGTACATGATCACTACCGGATCGATGTCGCCGGTGCGCGTGCCCATCGGCACGCCGGCGGTGGTGCCGAATCCCAGCGAAGTATCGATGCTGCGGCCGTACTTGACGGCGCAGATACTGCTGCCGTTGCCCAGGTGGCAGGTCACCAGCTCCAGGTGTCTGAGCGGGCGGCCGATCAGCTGCGCCGCACGCTGGGCGACGTAGCGGTGACTGGTGCCGTGGAAGCCGTAGCGCCGGACGCGGTACTTCTCGTAGAACTGGTACGGGATCGCGTACATATAGGCGTAGTCCGGCATCGTCTGGTGGAAGGCCGTATCGAAGACCGCCACGTTCGGCACGCCGGGCATCTTCTGCTGGCAGGCCAGGATGCCCTTGAGGTTGGGTGGATTGTGCAGCGGCGCCATTTCGGAGTATTCCTCGATCGCGGCGATCACCTCGTCGGTGACCAGCATGCTCTCGGTGGCCTTCTCGCCGCCGTGCACCACGCGGTGGCCGACTGCCTCGATCTCGTCGAGCGATTCCACCACGCCGTGCTGGGCGCTGGTCACCGCGCTGATCACCAGGTCGATCGCCACGGCGTGATCGGGGATCTCCTGCTCGATGGTGTGCTTGTCACCGTTGCGCTCGTGAATCAGCCGCCCGTCGTCGATGCCGATGCGCTCCACCAGCCCCCTGGCCAGCAGCTGCTCATCCGGCATCTCGTACACGCGGTACTTCAGGCTGCTCGAACCGCTGTTCAGCACCAGGACTATCATCTCTTCCCCCTAGCTAATGTCTCTGCAGGACGGTGATCGCCGCCACGCTCACGATGTCGTCGACGCTGCAGCCCCGGCTGAGGTCGTTGACCGGCAGCGCCAGGCCCTGGCTGACCGGCCCGATCGCCTCGGCGTGGGCCAGCCGCTGGGTCAGCTTGTAGCCGATGTTGGCCGCATCGAGATCCGGGAACACCAGCACGTTGGCATGGCCGGCCACCGGATCGCCCGGCGCCTTCTTCTGGCCGATTGACTCGATCAGGGCGGCGTCGGCCTGCAGTTCGCCCGAGGCCATCAGCTCCGGCGCCCGCTCGTGCAGCAGCCGCGTCGCCTCCACCACCTTGTCCACGTCCGGATTGTGCCCGCCGCTGCCGTTGGTGGAGAAGCTGAGCATCGCCACCCTGGGGTCGACGTCGCACAGCGCCCGCGCGGTGGCGGCGCTGCTGACCGCGATGTCGGCCAACTGCTCCGCGGTCGGCTGCGGGTTGATCGCGCAGTCGGCGAAAACCATCGTGCCGTGCTCGCCGTACTCGCAGTGGGGCACGATCATGATGAAACTGGAGCTGACGATGCTGACTCCCGGGGCCGTCCCGATGCACTGGAAGGCGGCGCGCAGCACGTTGGCTGTCGAGTTCAGCGCCCCGGCCACCATCCCGTCGGCCAGTCCCTCACGGACCATCAGCGCCCCGAAGTACAAGGGGTCCTTGACGGTCTCCCGCGCCTCATCCAGCGTCACGCCCTTCTTGGCCCTCAATTCGGCGAATCTGGCGGCCAGGCGTTCGTGGTGCTCGCTGGTCGCGGGATCGATCACTGCGATTCCCGCCAGGGCGACGTCCTCGCTGGCGGCCAGCTGCTGTACAGCCTCCTCCTTCCCCAGCAGGGTCACGCGGCTGATGCCGTCGTCAACCAGCCGGCGCGCCGCGTGATACATCCGCGGCTCGTCGCCCTCGGGCAGCACGATGTGGCCGCCCAAAGCGGCCGCGCGACGGCGCAAGTTATCGACAAAGTCGCTCATGCGAAACTTACCTCACATCAGAAGAGTGTGTGATTTGGCGCCCGCCGATTCGGGGCGCGCCTGTATTGTAGTACCTGACGGCGCGTTTGACTCGCCTATGCGCTAGCTTAGCCGAAATCCGCCACAGCCGCCCGGACGGGGCCGATGTGGGTATACCAGAGAGCCGGCACGCACGAGGTACACTAGGGACACGGGACAACGCTTGCCTTTACTACCCATTCGAAGTGCTGACGAAGGTACATGCCGGCCAGCGACCCCAGACAGTGACGGACAGCAGCCATGTGGTGGCATCTGGACGAAACCGATACGGACGTGCGCCAGCAGAGCGTGCGCGAGCTGCTGCCCAAAATCATCCCGCTGTTCTATCCCCACCGGCGCTTCCTGCTCGCCGGCTACGGCCTACTGCTGATCATCACCGCCTGCTTCCTGGCCGGCCCCAAGCTGATCCAGTACATCATCGACCATTTCCTGAACAGCGATCTGGCTTCAGTCGCGGCAGTCCCTGAGCCCGAGCGCATCCAGGGCCTGCTGATCGCCGCGGGGATCTACGTGCTGGTTGCGATCACCTTCGCCAGCGTCGGTTACCTCCAGGGCATCACCCTCTTCCGCCTGGGCATCAACATCGTCACCGACCTCAAGTCGAAGCTCTTCACCCACGTGCTGCACCTGGGGCTGGACTTCCACGAGGAGCAGTCACCGGGCAAGCTGATCAGCCGTGTCGAGAGCGACACCGAGACGCTCAAGGAGTTGTTCAGCGACGTGACGGTCAACCTGCTGCGCAACATCCTGTTCTTCGTCGGCATCCTGGTCATGATGCTCATCGAGGACTTCAGCATCGGCGTCTGGATTCTGCTGTTGGTGCCGCTGCTGTTTGCCGCAACGTTCTGGTTCATCAACTACATGCGCAAGTACTGGCGCGAATGGCGCGTGCAGTGGGCGATACTCATGGGTTACGTCACCGAATACGTGCAGGGCATCGACGTCATCCAGCAGTTCAACTACCAGCAGCGTTCCCGCGCGCGGATGCGCGAAACCAGCATGGGCAAGTACCGCGTCGAGGTGCCGGCTTCGTTCCTCGATTACGGCTTCTGGGGCGCGTTTCTGTTCGGCGAGATCATAGCGATGATCATCGTGCTGGCGGTGGGCATCCAGGGCGTGATGGCCCAGACGGTCACCATCGGCACGGTAGTGATGTTCTTCCTCTACATCCAGCAGATGTTCCAGCCGATCATGCAGCTCAGCGAGCAACTCAACTTCGTCCAGCGCTCGCTGATCAGCGTCGAGCGCGTGTTCGGCATCCTCGAAACCAAACCCGCGGTAGCCGACGGTCCCAGGCCCGCCGCCGAGCTGGCGTTCAACGGCGAGATCACCTTCGAGAACGTCTGGTTCGCCTACAAGCGCAAGGCGGGAGACGGTGACTACGCACAGTCCGACGCCGATCCGTACGGGCAGCCGGAGGGCGACTGGGAGTGGGTGCTGCGCGACGTCAACTTCACCATTCCCAAGGGGCACAACATCGCGCTGGTCGGCGCCTCGGGCGGCGGCAAGAGCACCATCGTCAGCCTGCTGCTGCGTTTCTACGATCCCCAGCGCGGGCGGATTCTGGTGGACGGCCGCGATATCCGGGACTTCCCGCTCAAGGCCTGGCGCATCCACATCGGCCTGGTGCTGCAGGACGTGTTCCTGTTTCCCGGCAGCGTCGGGGAAAACCTCCGCGTGTTCAACGCCTCGATCGCCGACGAGCAGGTCAGACAGGCGGCCGCGGTTACCCGCGCGGATCGGATCATCGAGCACCTGCCGGACGCCTACGACGGCGAACTCGCCGAGCGCGGCGCCAACCTCAGCGTCGGCGAGCGCCAGCTGCTGAGCTTCGCCCGCGCGCTGGCGCAGAACCCGCCGCTGCTGGTGCTCGATGAAGCCACCTCCAGCGTCGATCCCCACACCGAGCGGCTGGTGCAGGAGGCGCTGGAGAAGCTGCTGGAAGGGCGCACCGGAGTGATCGTCGCCCACCGGCTGAGCACCATCCTCGGCGCCGACCGCATCATGCTGATCCACCAGGGCGAAGTCGCCGAGCGCGGCAACCACCAGGAGCTGATGCAGCTCGACGGCCTGTACGCCAAGCTGTTCAAGCTGCAGTTCGCCGGGCACAGCGGGGGTGCACCGTGAAGCACATCCGCTGGATTCGAGAAGTCTGGAAACCCCACACCGGCTGGCTGTGGCTGCTGCTGTTCATGACGCTGCTCTCCAGCGCGGTCACCCTCGCTTTCCCGCGCGTGATCGGCTTCGTCGTGGATGCGGTCAACGCCCTGACTCCGGAGACCGATCCCGCAAGCGCCCGGCGCATGGCCGTCACCTACATGCTGATCCTGGCCGGAGTTGGTCTGGCACGCACCCTGGCCCACTTCTACCCGGCCACGCGCGCGCTGGTCAACTGCAAGATCGAGGTCGACGTCCGCCAGAAGTACTTCAGCCAGATCGTCGACAAGGGCTACCGCTTCTTCAACAAGTTCCGCACCGGCGACCTGGTAACGCGGCTGACCGATGACATCGGCGGCTTCCCCAAGATCGCCTGGTTCTGCTGCAGCGGCATCTTCCGCGCCGTCGAGTCCGCCAGCAAGTTCCTGTTCTGCGTGATCTACATGCTGACGATGAACTGGCTGCTGACGCTGCTGATCATCACGCCGCTACCGGTGATGCTGTTTATCTTCTACCGCGTGCGCACGGCGCTGACCCGGCGCAGCCTGGAACGCCAGAAGATCATCTCCACCACCAACGACGCGCTGGAATCGTCCTTCAGCGGCATCCGCATCCTCAAGGCGTTCCGCGGCGAGCAGGAGCAGTCGCAGCGCTTCGATGACATCCTGCGCGAGCGCATCGAAGTTGAGTTCAAGCTGATGAAGCTCTGGATGATGATGCACAACACCTTCATGGGCGTGCAGTTCCTCGGGCAGATCATCGTCGTCGTCGCGGGCGGCCTGATGGTGATCAACGGCACGTTGAGAATCGGCGATCTGACTGCGTTCTTCATGTACGTCGGCCTGCTGCTGCCGCCGATGATGGACATCCCCAACCTGTTCGTCACCAGCCGCACCGCCTTCGCTTGCATCGACCGCGAGATCGAGATCGAAGACACGCCCGGCGGCACCGAGACCTGGGCCAAGGGTACGCTGCAGTTGCCGCGCTTCGAGTCGGTCGTGCTGGCGGGCGTCGGCTTCAGCTACAACGAGGGCGCACCCACGCTGGAGGGTATCGACTTCACGCTCGAGCGCGGCCAGCGCGTGGCGGTCGTCGGGGCCGTCGGCAGCGGCAAGACGACTCTGCTCAAGGTGCTGGCCGGCCAGCTGCCGCCGCATCAGGGAGCGATCCTGCTTAACGGCGAGCGGTTGGAGAAATACGACCTGGCGAGCTACCGCCGGGTCAGCGGCTATATCCCGCAGGAAGCGACGCTGTTCTCCGAAAGCGTCTCAGAGAACGTCAGCTTCGGCCGCGACCTCGACGCAGAGGCAATTGAGCAGGCGCTCCAGCTGGCTCAGGTGCACGCCGAGATGAAAGCGCTGCCCGAGGGCCTCGAGCAGGTGCTCGGCCAGAAGGGCCTGAGCATCTCCGGCGGCCAGAAGCAGCGGCTGGCGATCGCGCGGGCGCTGGCCGGCGGACCGCAGCTGCTGCTGATGGACGACTGCACCAGCGCGCTGGACGCCGAGAACGAGCGCGCCTTCTGGGCCGAGTTCACGGCGCGCTATCCGCAGGCGGCCTGCCTGATCGTCACCCACCGGCTGTCCACCGCGCGCCAGGCGGACGTGATCTACGTGCTGGCGGCGGGCAAGGTGGTGGGCCAGGGCAGCCACGAGCAGCTGCTGGAGAGCTGCGAGGAGTACCGCCAGCTGCTGACCAGGGAGGAGCTGCGCAGCGCGCTGGGAATGAAGCGCACGGCGTAGTTGGCTCGCGCCCCGCGGCGCTATTCGGTGATCTGCCGGACGATCGTCTGCGCCCAGTAGCGCGGGTCGGGGCCGCCGGGGCCCTCGTCGAGCAGGTAGATGCCGAGCACCAGCTCGTCGCCCGGCGCAAGGTCGGTCGGGTCGAGCGGATTGAGATTCTCCATCGGTTCGCCCACCAGCAGCTCGCCGAACATCGTCAGTTCGGAGAACAGCACGTCGACCGCGCCGTGATAGACGTCGCCGCCCGCCGTGACCTCCACCGCGTCGGGCACGGACAGCACGCCGCTGGCTTCGTCGAAGGAGCCGACGGTGGCGGTGAACTTCACCCCGATCGCCCAGATCGCGCTGTAGCGGTCGATGTCCAGCACCTGATCCAGCCGCGCGACGCTGATGCCATCGTGATCCGGGTCGCTGAGATGGGCCTCGAACTCGTGGTCGGCGGCCGGGCCGTTAAGGCGGCTGACCACGTCTCCGACGTAGCTGACGCGTGTCTGGCTCTCCGTTGCTTCATCCTTGAGCGTCTCGGTGACATCCACGTTGACGAAGTAGCCGCCCAGCGGATTCTCAGTCAGGGTGATGGCGACGTCTAGGTGCAGCGGCACCAGGTCCTTGGGCAGCCTGAACGGCACGGCGGTGAAGACGATGTCCTCGTTGCCGACGGCCGCGGCGGACTTGGCATTGCCGGTGGCCAGATCGACGGCGGGCGCGTAGAGCACCTCCAGCAGCAGCGCCTGGTCGCGCGGCAGCTCAACAAAGCTGGCCTGCCCCGGCGCGGCGTAGAGGGCCTCGCCGATAAGGTCAAGGCCGAGACGTTCGTCGATTTCGAGATTGTTGACGATATCAATTGGCTCAATGATGCGGAGAATCTCTGTGCTTCCCAATGACTGCGCCGGACCGCTGTCATTCAGACCGAGCAAGCTCAAACCACTGATGGACACGGCCGCTGTCACGTCTATCAGGCTGCCCGGGTTAACGTTGGCGTTGGGATCATCGGGAGGATTGCCGTCCAGGTCGATGGGCAAGACCTCCCACTCGTCGGCCGGGGTGCCCTCCAGGACGATGCTGTAGCGGGGGGGGAGACCCGCGCGAATCGTGACGTACTGACTGTCCGTACGATTCACCGTCGGCGGCCAGCCGGTGTCCGGATGCGGCATCGCGGCACCGTTACGCCGTACCGAGTAGCCGCTGACGGAGTACCCGTAGTTCTGTCCGATCTTGGTAATGTCACCGAGATCGACCATGCCGTCTCTGCCACCGTCTACCCAGTAGGCGGTTTCCAGCGGCGAGAAACCGATAGCAGCATTAGCCGCAACATTGAAGTACTGGCCGACCGGCGTGATGTCGCTGACATTGATGAGCCCGTCGAAGTTGTAGTCACCGGTGTTGGACTCCGTCCATTCGAGGCGGACGTGTGACTCGTCTTCCTGCGTGACGGTCAGATCCAGGACCGGGCTCTTCACCACCACCGGAGCTTCACTGCTCAGTTTGCTTCCGGCGCCCAGTTCCAGCTCAACCGAAACCGGTTCACCTGAGTATGTGCCCAGCGGAACGACGCCGATTTCCGCGCCTTCGCCGGTCGGAACGAGGAGTCTCAAGGCGTGCTCGTCGCCATTCCACCGCTCCGCGCGAATCGCCATGTCCGGCGCCAGCAGCAACGAGACAAACTGCCCGTCGGCCGGGACCTCAGTGAAGGAGAGCTCGACGCGATCTGCAGCCGAGGACAGCCTGACACCTGCGATTGACGAGCCAACGAGCGGAGCGATGCTGACTGCGTGCTCCGGCTGGCTGAGGCCCCCGCCTGCGCAACCGCTGCACACTGCCAGTGCGACAGCCGCCAGTATGTACCCCCAGTGTCTCATTTGAACAGGTCCTCGTACGACTTGGCCCCTTTCTCAAGCAGCTCCGGTCGCCGGACGCACTCGGTGATCACCCGGCACAGCGTCCTGATCCCGCTTTCGATGTCCTCCACGCTGCTTCGTGAGAACGACAGCCTCATTGCCGGTGCATCCTGCCTGTCCGGCATGCAAAACGTCGCCGGCAGAAACTCCACGCCGGCCTCGCGCGCCAGACTCAACAGTGGCAATGAGTTTATACCCGATGGGAGCTTGACCCACACGGTCAGACCCCCCTTGGGTACGTTGAAGCTGCAGCCACGCGGCAGGCAATCCTTGAGCGCCTTGCACATCGCGTTGCGCCGCCGCTTGTACTCCTTGACCGTCTTGCGCAGGTGCTTGGCGAAGTGTCCCTTCAAGATGAACTCGTGGAGCAGCACCTGCAGGAAGTAGCTGTCCCCTGAATCTGCCCCGATCTTCGCCCTAAGAAGGGGACGTGACAGCTGTGCCGGTGATGTAATCCAGCCGATGCGCAGACCCGGCAGGAAGCACTTGCTGAATGTCCCGATGTGGATAACATATCCCCCTGGATCGAGGCTCTTCAGCGGCGGTGGCGCCTCGCCTTCGTAGCGCAGCTGCCTTGCCCAGTCGTCTTCGATAATTGGCACACGGTGCCGTGCTGCAAGGCGAAGCAGGTGCTCGCGGCGTTCGGGAGAAAGCGTAGCGCCTGTCGGATTGTGATACGTGGGCACTGTGATCACCGCGCGAACCTCGCCCTGAGCCAAGACGCTGGCCAGATACTCCGTGTCCATGCCATTGGCGTCAACCGGCACTGGAACGCATTCAATGCGCTTGGCCAGAAGCAGATTGAGGATTCCCGTATACGTTGGCGTCTCAACAGCGACCTTCTGCCCCGGCCTCATGATTATGTCCAAGACAAGGGCCAGTGCACGTTGAAATCCACCTGTCAGGAGGATGTCGTTCTCACCTTCGGCCATTGGCACGCCCGCCAGCGCCATCTCACGCTCGATGTGCTCAACGAGGGGCTGGTAGCCCTGGGCGTGCGCCACGTCAAAGAAGAACTCCTTCGGATACCACAGCATGTTGGTGGCGATCTGCTTGATCCGCTCGAAGGGGAACAGCGCCGGATCCGGACTGGCCCAGCTGAAGCGGATCAGATCGCCATGCTTCCTGCTGCGCGGCATCCCGAAGAACTCGCTCTTGAAGTTGAATGGCTCCCACAGCATCGGCGGCAGCTCCGCCAGCGGGCTTCCCATCTCCTCGCGCGTCCTGAGGTTGGTGCCCAGCGCCACCTCGGGGTGCTCGATCACGAAGGTGCCGCTGCCGTGGCGCGTCTCGATGATGTTGTCCGCCGCCAGCTCGTCGTAGGCGCGGCGCACCGTCTTGACCGACACTCCCAGGCTGCGCGCCAGCTCGCGGACGCTGGGCAGCTTCTCGCCGGCCGCCAGCAGCCCATCCTGCACGAGCTGCGTGATCTGGCGCCGGATCTGCTCATACGCCGGCTCGTCGCTGTGCCGGTCGATCGTGAGGTTCATGGTTCCCCCGTTAATTATCCCCCCCGGTCAGGTATACACAAGGCACACTAGTGCCCCGATTATGGGTTCACACATTGCGCATCGCATCCACCTGGCGCCACGGCGCCCCGATCGCCGTCCCGGCCTTGGCTGCGCGCATCCTTGCCACGCGACCTTGACCGCCGGGCCCCTTGGACCCGAAGTGTGCACCCGAAAGTGTGGTCCAGCTGTGCCTTTGCCGCGGCGCACGTGGGGGGTACACTTGATCGTAAGCGGAGTGGTGATGCGGTACACAGATGGGAATTCACCAGGCCCAGCTTAGATGTAGCGCAGCATCGGTGAAGCCATAGACACTCTTCCGCGGACAAGTTGAAGCCATCGAGACCTGGGGGTGAGCGTGGGGCGATGGGAGTTCCACCTCACCAGGGCTCGTACCTCCTTTGGGGTGGCGCGGTCGACACGCCACCCCTTAACCTAAGCGGCGTGGGTTGCGGTCGGAACCTGCTGCTGATCTTCACCATATCTTTTTCCGCATATGCGGATAACATGGTAGAATTTCGCTGTCAGAGCCCGAACAGCCGGGGCGGGGCCGGGCGGGCTGGGAAGTAACTCAACGACCCCGGGCGGAGGAAGCCATGCAGAAGTCTCATTTGTTCACACCTGGGCCGACGATGGTACCGGGAGATGTGGCTTTGGCCGGTGCCAAGGACATGATCCACCACCGCACCGACCAGTTCAAGGCGATCTACGTCAAGTGCGCCGGCCAGCTGAAGCAGCTGTTCGAGACCAGCCAGCCGGTGCTGGTGCTGCTGGGCAGCGGCACCGCCGCGATGGAGGCGGCGGTCGACGCCGTGGTGGCGCCGGGCGAGAAGATGATCAGCTTCAACGGCGGCAAGTTCGGCGAGCGCTGGGGCAAGATCGGCCGCAATCTGGGCTGCGACGTCCACGAGGTCAAGTACGAGTGGAGCGACTTCGCCGGCGTCGACAAGCTGGAGCAGGCGCTGAAGGACTGCCCGGACGCCGTGGCGGTGTTCTGCCAGCTCAACGAGACGGCCAGCGGCGTCGGCAATCCGGTCAAGGACCTCGCCGAGGTCTGCCACAAGGCGGGCAAGCTGATCGTGGTCGACGGCATCAGCGGCCTCAGCGCGATGAAGTGCCCGATGGACGAGTGGGGCCTCGACATCGTGCTGACCGGCAGCCAGAAAGGCCTGATGCTGCCGCCGGGCCTGGCGTTCATCGCCATGAGCGAGAAGGCGCAGCAGAAGATGGCCGGCCACGGCGCGCGGCTGTTCTACAACGATCTGCGGGCCCAGCTCAAGGCCGACGGCAAATCCACCCACGCCTGGACCAGCGGCGTCAGCCTCTACCAGCAGCTCAGCGTGGCGCTGGACATGATGCTCGAGGAAGGCATCGACAACATCATCCACCGCTGCCACGTCCAGGGCGACGCGGTGCGGGCGGCGGCGAAGGCCCACGGCTTCGAGCTGCTCAACGCGGCGAGCCCCGGCGACGTGCTGACCCCGATCCTGATGCCCGAGAGCGTCAAGGCCAGCGAGGTCGCCAAGTACTGCCGCGGCCACTGGGGCATCTACTTCGCCGCCGGTCAGGACGACTACAAGGACAAGATCGTCCGCATCGGCCACCTGGGCTATCAGGACCACTTCGAGACGATCATGGCGATCGCCGCCTTCGAGATGGCGATGAAACACTTCGGCCTCGACATCGAGCTGGGCAAGGGCGTCAAGGCGGCCCAGGAGATCCTGATGGCGGACCTGGAAGAGCAGGAGAGGAAGTCCGCGGCGGCGGGCTAGACATCTTGGTGGCGCGGGCGTCGCGCCCGCGATCGTAGATTGGTGGCGCGGGCGTCGCGCCCGCGAATGGCGGCCGGGACGGCCGCCCCACCGGTAATGTATCGGGAGGATTAACATGGCAAAGGTCCTGGTATGCGATCCGATGGCCGACGGGCCGCTGGAGCAGATGCGGGCGGTTCCGCATCTGGAGGTCACCTACTCGCCGGACGTGACGCCTGAGGAACTGCTGACGGCGGTCAAGGGCATGCACGCGATGGTGGTGCGCGGCCGCACCAAGGTGACCGAGGAGGTCATCGACGCTTTCGATGAGATGAAGGTCATCGTGCGCGGCGGGGTCGGCATCGACAACATCAAGCACGAATACGCGGCCGGCAAGGGCGTGGAGACGAAGAACACCCCCGCGGCCTCCAGCCAGAGCGTGGCGGAACTGGCGCTGGCGATGATGTTCGCGCTGGCCCGCAAGGTGGTGCCGGCGACGGGCAGCATGCAGGCCGGCAAGTGGGAGAAGAAGGCGTTCAAGGGCACCGAGCTCAGCGGCAAGACGCTGGGCCTCGTCGGCCTGGGACGCATCGCGCGGGCGCTCGGCAAGATGGGCCATGCCCTGGGGATGCGCGTGATCGGCACGGACCCGTATGTCAACGCGGCGGACGTCAAGGAGTTTCCGGTCGAGGGCGTCAGCCTGGAAGAGGTGATGCGGGGCAGCGACTACATCAGCGTGCACGTGCCCCACACCGGCGAGACGCACCATCTGCTGGACGCCGCGATGTTGGGCATGATGAAGCCGACGGCGTTCCTGGTGGACTGCAGCCGCGGCGGGGTGCGGGACGACAGCGCGCTGGTCGCCCTGCTGAGGGACGGCAAGATCGCGGGCGCGGGGCTGGACGTGTTCGAGACGGAGCCGCCGGAGAGCAATCCGTTCGAGGGGATGGAAAGCGTCGTAATGGCGCCGCACCAGGGCGCCCAGACCGCCGAGGGCCAGAGCCGTGTCGGCTACGAGGTCGTCGAGATCCTCGACGCCTACTTCAAGGCCGAAGCGGGCGCGTAGAAGCAGCGGCACAGCTGCGCAGTACAATGGAACCATGGTGGCCGCTGCTCATGGATCGAGGCTTCGTCGCACGATCATCTCCATCGCTGCGGCGATCTTGACGCTTGTGCCCCTGCTGACGACTGCCTGCTACCCAGGTGGCCTGTCCCAGGTGGGTTCATACAAAGGCCCCTATCGTGGCAACTACTTCTACGATCTGGAGCTGATCGGCGACACCGCCTATCTCACGGACAACTACGGCGCCGTCGCCGTCGATGTCAGCGATCCGCGCCGCCCGCGGGAGGTGGTCAGGATCGACGCTGGCGGGGCCTGCTTCGCCGTAACGGCTAGCGAAGGCTACATGTATCTCGGCGGGGGTCGCGGCCTGATGGTCGTCGATATCTCGGATCCCGATTCCCCGCGGACCGTCGGCGATCACGACCTCGCAGCGGAAGCCTACGATCTCCTCGTGCTGGCTTCCCGACTGCTGATCGCCGACAACGCGGGCGGGCTGGTGATCGTCGACATCTCCGACCCCCAGAACCTGGTCGAGGTGTCGCGGCTGGACACCCAGGGACCGTGCCGGGGCTTGTCGGCTGCAGGCGCTACGCTCTATGCCTCGGACGTGGGCCAGGGCGTACTGATTGTCGACATCGCGGACATGGCCCTGCCCCAGCTCACGGGCACGATTGCGGATACCGAGGGGGCGTGCGGGCTCAAGGCAGCCGGGGAGCTGCTGCAGGTGCACTTCCACGGTGAGGGCGTGAAGCTCTACGACATCAGCGAGCCGGAGCTACCGGCCTTGCTCGGCAGCATTGATCCAGAGTGGGCGAGCAACACCTACACTCCTGCATCGCCCTCCCCGCTACCGTCCGAAGACAGCTCCGCTCCGGCGTTGATTGAACCATACGCGGGCTCCGGGCACCTGATGGCTGTTCGCAACGGCCTTCGCGGTGTGTCGGTCTGGGACCTGGCAGACCAGTCTGAGCCGCGGCTGATCGGCTACTACCCGACCCGCGGAGGCAGCCATGGCCTGCACTGCCGGGGCGATTACGTCTTCTCGGCGATGGACAGGCTGATAATACTCACGCCGGCGCCTTGACGGCAGCGGCGGCGTCCAGCGGGATGAAGCGGCGAGTCTACTCCTCTTCCGGCTGGCGTTTGAGCTTGACCGTGCCGTCTTCCAGGATCACGTCGTCGGAGTAGTCCGGCAGGTCCGTCTTGGCCGGCTTGCTGATCACCTTGCCGTCGAGGTCGAACTCGCACCCGTAGCAGGGGCAGCGAAACACCTGGTCCTCAGGGATGTATTCCAGCAGGCACTTGAGGTAGGTGCAGATTGCCGACAGCACCACCCAGCGCGCCGTCTGCTTGTTGATCCGCTCGCGTCTGACGAAGACCTTTTCGATATCCATCAGGTTGCCCTCGGCGTCGCGGAAGACGGCCTTGACCAGCACCGGCTCGTCGCAGCAGAGGTCATCGGCGTCGCCCAGCTCCGCGATCCAAGCCCCGTCGTAGGGATCTTCATCCTCGGTGTCCTGGCCGTAGCCCGCCGCGGGCAGCAGCACCGCCAGCAGCGCCACCAGGGCCGCCAGCCGGAGTATCTGTCTGTCGAGTCGCGTGTGCATAGCTCCATTCCGGCCGCGGTTCATCGCGCGGCCAGCCTTACAACTCTACCAGCTGCTGCGACTGAGCGCGCCGCGCCGATGTTCAGGGGGCCGGCGACTGCTGCAGTTCGCGTTGCTCACGCAGCCACTTCAGTCCGGCCCAGATGAAGGGCGTCAGCTCGCCGTCCAGCACTCGCTGCGCACTGCTGGTCTCGTAGTCCGTGCGCAGGTCCTTAACCAGCTGGTAGGGGTGCAGGAAGTAGGAGCGGATCTGGGTGCCCCAGGTGATGTCGGTCTGCACCCCGCGCAGGTCCTCAATGCGCTCCTTCTTGAGTTCCAGCATCAGGGCCACCAGCTTGCTCTTCAGCTGCCGAAGCGCCGTCTGGCGGTTCAGATACTGGCTGCGCTCGTTTTGGCAGCTGACCACGATGCCCGTCGGCTCATGGGTCAGCCGCACAGCGCTGGAGGTCTTGTTGACGTGCTGGCCACCGGCGCTCGAGGCGCGGAAGACGTCCATCTTGATGTCCTTTTCGTCCACTTCGACCTTAGCGTCATCGCCCAGTTCCGGGATTACGTCAACGCCGACAAACGAAGTGTGCCGGCGGCGGGTGTTGTCGAACGGCGAGATCCGCACCAGCCGGTGAGTGCCCCGCTCGGCCTTGAGCAGGCCGTAGGGATGCCGGCCGCTGATGCGGAAGGTCAGCGACTGAAATCCGGCCCGCTCGCCGCGGTGCTCGTGCGTCACTTCCAGCTTCAGCCGCTCGCGCTCGGCCCACATCCCGTACATGCGGAACAGCATTTCTGCGAAGTCGCAGGAATCGTCACCACCCGCGCCGGCGCGCAGCGTCACCAGGGCCGGATCATCATCGTACTCGCCGTCGAGCAATCCCTCCAGCTCCAGGGCCTGAACGCGCTGGGCGAGTCGCTCGATCTCCTCGGAGATACCCTCCAGTTCGCGCTCGTCCTCGGCCTTGCCCTCCTCCCCGATCAGCGCCCACAGCGCCTCGAGATCCTCCACGCCCTGCGAGACCTCGTCGTACTGCTTCAGCGTGGCGTCAAGGCTGGCGATCTCCTGACTGACGCGGGTGGCCTGGGCGTGGTCGTCCCAGAAACCGTCCTGCTCGCGCAGTGCTTCCAGCTCGGCCAGCCGCGCGCGCTTGGCGTCGAGGTCAAAGGTACCTCCGCATATCCGTCAGCGCAGTACTGAACCGCGCCAACTCGGCACGTATTTCGTGGGGTTGCACCGCTGGGATTATACCGGCTGCGGCTTCGCACCGGAGCGGTATAATCAGCCAGCGCAAGGCGGTCCGGCCGTAGGTGACATGTGAAGCTCTTAACCCAGTTCATCAGACAGCTCAATACGCCGGCGCAGCTCTGGGCGCCGGACGGCACCGTGCTGCTGACCAATGCCAGGTTCAACGAGTTGTTTCGGCTGCCCGCCCTGCTGGACTGGTCCCGCTACAAGCTGTCGCTGCTCACCGACCCCCAGGCCGTCGACGCCGGCATCGTCGCGATGTTCCGGCGGGCGCTGGAGGGCATGCCCACCGAGATCCAGTCCTTCAGCTACGAGACCGCCCGCAATCCGGAGGCCAGGCAGGACGAGTCGGAGACGCTGGTGCTGGGCTTCGATCTGCAGCCGCTGCTGACCGAGGCCGGCGACCTGGCCTGCGTGGTCTGCCTGGTCACCGATCACGCCAGCACGGGTACTCGCTTCGAGCATGAGCTGATGCGCAGCCAGAAGATGGAGAACATCGAGCGGCTCGCCAGCGGCGTGGCCCACGAATTCAACAACATCTTCACCGGCATCAAGGGGATGACCGAGCTGATCAAGGACGAGGTCGATCAGACGTCGGAGATCCGCGAGTTCGCCGACATCATTCACCAGAACATCGCCCGCGGCGCGGAGTTGATCCAGCAGCTGAGCAGTTTCGCCCGCGACGTGCCGGTCAACCTGCGCCGCATGACGCTGTCGGGCTACCTTGAGCGGGCGCTGCCGCTGATGCAGATGCACGTTCAGCGGCGGGTAACCATCGAAACAGAGATCAGGCGTGACGGCGAGGTGCTGATCGACGCCAGCCGCCTGGACCAGGCGCTGGCCAACCTGCTGCTCAATGCCCGGGACGCGATGGGCGGCCGGGGCAAGGTCCGGATCGTGATCGATGACACGGCCCCGACGCCGGCGTCGGGCCACGTCCTGCCCGAGGGCGTCGAGTGGCGGATGATCGAGATCGCGGATGCGGGTCCCGGCATCCCGCCGGAACTCCGCCTGCGGGCGCTGGAGCCGTTCTTCACCACCAAGGAGCGGGGCAAGGCCACCGGCCTGGGCCTGTCCGTGGCCAGCCGGATCATCCTCTCCCACAACGGCATGCTGACGGTCGGTGAGTCCGCCGACCTGGGGGGAGCGGCGCTCCGCGTTTTCCTGCCGCTGGCTGCGGCGGAGAGCGAGGCCCACGGCTGAGGCCTGCCGCTCAGCACAGGAACCTAAGCCCGCCCGCCTGCACCGCGATCTCAACTGTGTCCGAACCACAGAGATGCAGCTCGCCATCCAGCGCCAGGTAGTCGAGGTGCTCGGCCAGGCTGATGCTGAGGCCCTTGACCTGGCGGTAGGTGGTGATCGGCAGCCCGAGATGGGTGCCGCGCACGGCGGCAGGGAAGTACTTCAGCAGCTCGAAGCGGCTGGCCTCTTTCACGAGAAGCAGATCAAGCAGCCCATCATCTGTGCTGGCCCGGGGCGCGATGCGGGTGCCGCCGCCGATGAACGGCGAGTTCATCGCCAGCACCCAGCAGACGCGGCCCGCGTGGACCTCGTCGTCACACGCTATTCGCGCTTCGACGGAGCGGAAACGCAGCAGGGTGCGCAGGAATGCCACGTTGTAGTTGGCGCCCAGCCGTCCGCGACTGCGCTGCCGCGTCTTCAGCGTCTCGCTGTCGATACCGAAGCCGGCGCTGTTGATGAAGCGCACGCCGTTGGCCGTCCCGAAGTCCAGCGCCCGCGGCCTGAGCCGGCTGAGCCGCCTGATCCGGGCGCCCAGCCGCCGCGGCAGATCGAGCGTGCGGGCGAAGTCATTGCCCGTGCCGCAGGGCAGGATGCCCAGCACCTGGGAGTCCAGACTGAGCCCCTGCAGCAGCTGATGCAGCGTGCCGTCGCCGCCGACGGCCAGCACCAGACGGTGCGTGCTGCCGCTGCGCTGTACGATCTCGCGGACGTGATCCAGATCGCGGGGCAGCACGGCGTCGAGCCGCGGAAACACGTGGGTCAGCTGCGTCTTCAGCAGCGGCAGCAGCTCCAGATTGGCGGGTGAGAGGACGGCGAGCACCCGCTGGTCACCCAGCGTCGGGTGCACAAGTGACTGATCCTCGGCCATGGTGGCACCGCCCGCCCCGCCGGCGGCTTGCCGGGCCGGCCCGCAGGCGTTAGGCTTGGGATTGTAGCATGTCAGGGACTTCGCGACGCTTGGCCGCAGGACTCGGGCGCGTGGCGCGCTGGCCGCTGGCTGTGCTGCTCGTCTGCATACTGGCGGGCATCCTGGTGGTCAACACCGCGCGCGCGGTCAACGTCTACGCCGACTACTTCGTCACGCTGTCGGCGCGCCCGCTGGCGATGGGCGGCACCGGCGCCGCCCTGCCCCAGAGTGCCGGCGTGTTCTACAACCCGGCCGCGCTGGCCTCGATCCGGCAGCTGACCCTGCTCTACAACCACAGCGCCCGCCACTTTCCCGGCAGCCGGGAGGGTGGCCTGCGGGAGTGGGACCAACTCGACGGCGACACCGAGGCCATCGTGGTACCGCTGCCGCTGAGCACTTACGCCCATGGCTTCACCTTCTCGGGCGAAATGGGTTACGACTACCGCGGCCACCCCGAAGGCGGCTCGCTGGACTACCCCCGGGAGCATTACTGGGGCAGCGAGGACTACGACGCGCTCGCTGCCAGCTTCGGCCTGCCGCTGTCCGCCGGCATCGCGCTGCGCCGCAGCCTGGGGCGTTTCACCCCCGCGGACGATGACCCCGACGGCGTCGCCTGGCTGCGCCACGGCGAGGGCACCCAGTGGGGGGTGCTGGCCCGCGTCTGGCCCGGTCTGGACTATGGCCACAGCGAGCTGAAGCTGAACTACGACTGGACGGTGCTGGATCAGCCCGAGGAGGGCCGGCGCGCCCTGCCGGCCTTCGGCAGCAAGCACCTCACCGAGCGCAGCGGCTGGGCACTCCATCCCGTCGGCTGGCTGACGCTTGCCAGCGACGATGTGACTGAGCGCCACATCTTTGACAAGCACACGGACCTCGGCATCGGTGAAACGGTCGGCCTGGGCCGCATCCACATGGGCAACGAGGAGATCCTACGCACCCACCGCGGCGGCGAGCTGTCCCTGGGATCGCTGGCGCGGCTGCGTTGGGGCGACTACGACGGCCACCCCACCTGGGGCCTGGGCCTGAACATGGGCGGGCTATGGCTTAATTACGCGGAGGTCGAGGGGCTGCTACCCAAGATCGTCGGCACGGGCCGTGGTTTCGAGAACGTGCACATCTACGGCGCCGAAGCAGCGCTGTGGTAACCACACTCGCGTATGCCGATTCTCCTGTAGGGGCGCACAGCTGTGCGCCCCTACCCGGTACCGCCGTGCCTGCTCCCTACTCCCGGTCCACGGCGCAGCCCTTCTCGGCAGCTAGCGGTGGATCGGCGCGGCCGGGTCTGCTCCAGGACAGTCCGTCACCCGCGAAGTCCCAGGGCAGCGGCTCCTCACCTTCACCCATGGCCTGCAGGTACGTGTCATGCCCGCCGCCGTCGATGAAGACGCCGAGGCTCAGGATGAAGTCGCGCAGGCTGCCGGGGCGGACGGAGTTGGCCATGCCCAGCGTCACACCGCGGCTGAGGTAGCTATCATCGCCCGCCTTGTCCCAAAAGACGCCGATGCCGTTGGCGTTGGCCGCGCCGAGGCTGAGGTTCGGGCACGTGTACCTGTCATTGCCCGCCGAGTCCTCCAGCCAGCCGAAGCTGAAGTCGTGCCCGGCGCCCACGCACATGTTCTGTGCGCCCTCGTAGGCGTCGTCGCCCGCCTCGTCCTGCAGGATGCCCAGCGCGAAGTGCGCTCCGCTGCCCTGGCAGTACCACTGGCCGAAGTAGCTGTCGCCCCCGCCCTTGTCCGCCAGGATGCCCACGCCGTACCAGTAGGCGCAGCCCTGGCCGAACACGCCGCAGCTGTAGCTGTCCTGGCCGCCGCCGTCGATCAGCATCCCCGCCCCACCGGCCCAGCTGTGGCCGTCGTTGTAGTCACCACGCCGACCGAAGCCGAAGCCCTGGCTGAGGCTGGCGTTATGCTCCGCGCTCTGCGGGCTGGGATTGATGATGTCAGTGTCATTGGCGATGTAGGTATCGCTGCCGGCAGCGTCGAGCAGCAGCCCGCAGCCTTTGGTGAAGCCGTAGCCCTGGCCGTACTGATAACACTCGTAGACGTCGTCGCCCGCCAGGTCGATCAGCATCCCGGTGCCGTATGTCCCGCTGCCTTGCACCGCCGTGCGGCCGTAGTAGCGGTCGTCGCCCTCCATGTCGCAGAGGATGCCGACGCCGAACAGCCCGGCACCGAGGCTCAGGTCCTGGGCCTGGTAGAAGTCCCGGCCACCGGCGTCCAATAGCAGGCCGATGCCGAACACACCCGAACCCAGACTGCTGCGCCCCCCGGAGTACTGGTCGTTGCCGCCGAGGTCCAGCACGACGCTTAGTGGTTGATCGAAGCGGGGCGTTCCGCCGCATTCGCTGTACCGGTCCAGGCCCCCGGTGTCGATCAGCAGCAGCGGGTGCGACGGCGGGCCGTGACTGTCGTGCTGGTCGCCGCAGATGATCACATAGCCCAGCGGGGTGTGTGCGCGGTACTCGAACTCCCCGAGCGGGCCGAGTTCGGCCAGAGAACTGGCCGTCGCGTCCGCCGCGATTGCAAGGAGGGTGGCACCGGCGTTCAGCAGACCGAGGTCGATCGTCTCCAGCAGCAGCTCGGTCTCGGTCAGCTCGGCCAGCTGGGTCGTGAGCGGCAAAAGGTCGTCCTCGCCGCGTGTCAGCGCAGCCGTCTGACGCCGGTATGCCTGCTCGGCATCGATGCCCAGGCGTGCAAGCGGCACCTCGATCGCCTGGCGGCGATACACCAGCACATCGTGCATCACCAGCAGCAGGACGGCCGCGTGCTGGCGGAGCTCGGGAGGCACGTCGTAGTAGCCGTCGGTGACGTAGTAGGCCGGTGTCACGTCTTCGTTGAACTCCGCCACCGCCGTTGCCAGTGCCATCGCCTCCAGCCGCCGGGCCTTGTCGCGGTACTCCGCCAGCGGATCGCCGGTCAGGCCGACGCGCACGCCCATGTCGGCACGGTTCTGCAGGCGGGAAAGCGTCAGCCCAAGGTCGTCCGCCCCCACCAGCAGCTCATCCGTCAGCCGCCGCGTATACGGGCTGATCTTGAGCGGGTCGTCGATCAGGGCATTAAAGAACGGCAGGCAGTACTTGTCGCCGCCATAGAACTCGCGATCGTGAACGTCCAGCCGCAGCTCATCGGGCGTCATTCCGACCTGCGCCAGCGCCGCAGCAAACAGCTCAAGGTCATCCGGGTCCCACGAATCGCGGACGGACGTGCCGGAAGCACCGAGCAGGAGGAATACACAAAGGCAGATGGCAGCGTATTTCATTAGTCAATTGTAGTAGGGGCGACGCATGCGTCGCCCGTGTCGCTCCCACCGACGATTCAGTAGGGGAGCCACTTGTGGCTCCCAACGCGGGCGGCACAAGTGCCGCCCCTACCCCGCCTGGCACGTCCTGCTATTCCTGCTCGAAGGTCTGCCAGCTGAACGCGATCGGGTAGTCGTCGGGATCGTAGGTGAAGAAGTAGTAGCGCTGCTCGGCGGCGTCGGGCGGTGCGCTGATCCGCACCCGCCGCCTGCTAAGCCGCGCGTAGAGCTTCTCCAGTTCCTCGATGCTGTCCACCGTCCAGCCGATGTAGCTGCCGAGGTCCAGCTGCGGCTCGCCCGGCGAGAGCGTCAGCAGCAGGTGCTCACTCGTCAGCCAGGCCATCTCGGGAGCACCGTGGTCGTAGTAGAAGCCAAGCACGGTGACGTAGAAGTCGATCGAGCGCTTCATGTCGCGGACGGTGCGGTGGATATGCACGCGTCCCTCGGGCTTGACCAGCGGCCTGCGCATCGCTCTATTGTAGGCCCGCTCCCTGGCCGATCGCCAGCGCGACGACGCCCAGCAGCGCGCAGTACAAGGCGAACCAGCTCAGGCGCGCGCGCTGAAGCAGCCACAGCACGCCATGGATCGCGATGATCCCGCAGATCAGCGCCGCGATGAAGCCTATTCCCAGCCCCAGCGGGTTGATCCCACCGGCCGCGATCTCCGCCGGCACGTCGAACGCGGTCAGTACGCCCGCACCGGCGATCACCGGCACTGACAGCAGGAAGCTGAAGCGCGCCGCCTTCGTGCGGTCCATCCCCAGCTGGACGCCCGCGCCGATCGTCGCGCCGCTGCGGCTGATACCGGGCAGCGCCGCCAGCGCTTGGGCCACGCCGATCAGCAGCGAGCCACCGACGCTCAGCGCCTGTCGCTCGCCGCCCCGCCGGAGCCGCACGTCCGCCAGCGTGAGCCACAGCGCGGTAACCAGCAGCATCCCCCCCACCAGCCGGACCGCGTAGGGGGCCTCGGTGAGCGCCGCCAGCTGGTCCTTGAAGGGCAGCACCAGCACGACGGTCATGATGGTGCCCAGCAGGATCAGCAGCAGGTAGTTCCAGCGGCGCTCGCTGAAGATCAGCGCGATGTCGCGGCGGTAGACGATCACCACGCTCAGCAGCGTCGCGACGTGCAGCGCCACCTCGGTGGTAACGCCGGCGGGGTTCATCTTCAGCCAGTGCTCGGCCAGCACCAGGTGCCCGCTGGAGCTGACCGGCAGAAACTCGGTCAGCCCCTGGATCACACCCAGCAACAGATAGGCGAAAAGCTCCACGCGTGCATTCTAGCTGTAGGGACGGCACTCATGACACGCGCATCCCCGGTAGGGGCCGGACCCCGCGCCGGCCCGTCCCCGGTAGGGGCGCACAGCTGTGCGCCCGTACACGAGGAGAACGACCACAGAGATCACAGAGGAATCAGAGGTGGGTTGGGAGTAGGGGCGATCCCGCCATGGCGGGACGTCGCCCGCAACGGTGCATCAACCACAGAGATCACAACGAACACACGGGTGGCAGGGAGTAGGGGTCAGGCTTGCCTGACCCACCCTGGAATGCGGGCGAGGCCGGCGGATGTGATCTGCTACTTGGGTGGGCCCAGGAGATCGGCCACGTCAGCAAAACCCTCCTCTGTAGCCAGATCCAGCGGAGCCTTCCCGTCGTCATTCAGGAGTGTGGCATTTGCACCGGACTCCAGCAACAAGAGCACCACATCGCGGTGACCTGCTCTCGCCGCTTTGTGCAGCGGAGTCTCACCGGTGGCATCCACCGTGTCAACGTCGGCACCAAAGCCCAGCAATACTCCGACGGCCTCCCCGGCACCAGACTCAGCCGCGAAGTGAAGCGGTGTCTGCCCAGCCGGCACCCACTCGTAACCGATGACTGCGTCCACATTCGCGCCGGCCTCCAGGAGGCATCGGGCCACATCTGCATCGTCTGTCTTGCAGGCTGTATGTAATGGTGTCGCACCACTCTCGGCCTGCGCATCGACTACTGCACCAGCCCGAACCATCGACTGCGCAGCTTCAACCGTTGCCGCAACGTGAAGCGGTGTGTAGCCGAATTCGTCTTCCACGTTGCAGTCCGCTCCGGCTTCCACAAGCATTTCCACGATCTCGGCACTGCCGACACCGGATGCGTAGTGGAGCGGGCTCCAGGCTGGGGATCCTGTTGCCTGCACGTTCGCCTTGGCACCTGCTTCAAGCAGCATCCGGACTACACCGCTGTGCCCGTTGATGCAGGCGAACGCCAGTGGTGTCTCTGCAGCGCGATCAGCGAGATCTACATCGGCGCCGTGTTCCAGCAGCATTGCGACGATGCCGTTGTAGCCCCCCAGCGCAGCCCAATGCAGGGCAGAACATCCCAGCTCGTCCGTCCCGTTAACGTTGGCTGGGGTCTCCAGAAGTGTGGCAACCTCAGCGGCATTGCCTGCCGTGGCCGCTGCGATCAACTGATCCGTTTCGGGCGGCTGAGTGCAGGAGAACACCGAGAGTGCAAGCACAACACCCGCGATCAACAGGAGAGTGCCCTTCATGCATTTGGCGGACATCACTTGCGCTCCACGCGTCCATTGTATCCGTAGGGGCCGGACCCCGCGCCGGCCCGTCCCCGGTAGGGGCGCACAGCTGTGCGCCCGTACACGAGGAGAACGACCACAGAGATCACAGAGGAATCAGAGGTGGGTTGGGAGTAGGGGCGATCCCGCCATGGCGGGACGTCGCCCGCAACGGTGCATCAACCACAGAGATCACAACGAACACACGGGTGGCAGGGAGTAGGGGTCAGGCTTGCCTGACCCACCTTTGAAATGTGGGCGAGGCAAGCCTCGCCCCTACACGACTGCCACCATTACAATACTCCCCATGACGGTTGCAGCGGCAGGTCTGGCCGGCTTCATCGCGCTGATCGAGACCACCCAGCGCGCCTATGAGGAGCGGTGCCTGGAGGACTACCTGGGTGCCTTTTCCGCGGACTATGCCGGCGCGCAGCTGGGCAGCGATTTCAGCGAGGACGCCGCCGGCCTGCGCGAGCGGCTGACGGCCGACATGGAGAAGTACCAGCTCATCAGCATGGACTTCGAGATCCTGCGCTGCTGGGCGGCGGGCCCGTGCGCCTATTCCCATATGCGCTATCACACCCGACTCAGGCACAAGACCAGCGGGCGCGTGCTGGTGGACAAGCGCGAGAACCTGGTTTTCGGCCACCCGGAGCAGGGCGGCCGCTGGCTGCTTGACGGCAAGATCGGTCTCAGCGCGGAGAACTACTTCGAGCAGCCGCCGCCGGCAGATCAATAGCGCCGGCCTGTTAGTATTACTCTTGATGGCGGAGCATCTCCGGATCGGCATTACCTGCTACCCCACCTTCGGGGGCAGCGGCGTGGTCGCCACCGAACTGGGCATCGCGCTGGCCGAGCTGGGCCACGAGGTGCACTTCATCTCCAGCCGCCTGCCGGCGAGGCTTAGAAGCCACGCGCTGGCCGACGTCAGCTTCCACGAGGTCAACACCTACAGCTACGCGCTGTTCCAGCACGCGCCCTATACACTGACGCTGGCGGCCAAGCTGGCGGAGGTCGCCGAGGCCTTCAGGCTCGACCTGCTGCACGTGCACTACGCCATCCCGCACGCGATCAGCGCGCATCTGGCCCGCGAGATGCTGGGCGGCCGCGTCAGGATCGTCACCACCCTGCACGGCACGGACATCACCCTGGTGGGCAGCGATCCGTCGCTCAAGCGCATCACGCGCTTCGCCATCGACCAGTCCGACGTCGTGACCACGGTGTCTCAGTGGCTGGCGGGCGAGACTGAGCGCGAGTTCGCTCCCAGCGCGCCCGTGCACGTGGTGCCCAACTTCATCGACACCAATGAGTTTCGGCCGGATCTGGGCCAGGACTGGGCCGGCAAGCACTACGCCTGCCCCGGCCACCCGCACGTGATCCACGTCAGCAACTTCCGGCCGGTCAAGCGGGCCCCGGACGCCGTGCGCGTGATCGCGCGGGTGCTTCAGGAACGCGACGCCCACCTGCTGATGGTCGGCGACGGGCCGGACCTGCCCCAGGCGATGCAGGTCGCCCGCGAACTGGGGGTCACCGAGCGCGTGACCTTCATGGGCAACCGCGAGGACGTCGCCTACCTGCTGGCGGTCAGCGACGTGATGCTGCTGCCCAGCGCCTCCGAGAGCTTCGGCCTCAGCGCGCTGGAGGCGATGGCCTGCGGCTGCGCGGTCGTGGCCTCGGACATCGGCGGGCTGCCGGAACTGGTGCGCGACGGCAAGGACGGGTTCCTCTGCCCGCTGGGCGACACCGAATCGATGGCGAGCCGGGTGCTGGAGCTACTCGGAGATGAGTCGCGGCTTGAGCATTGCCAAGCGGCGGCGCGGGAGCGGGCGGCAGCCGACTTCGCCCCCGCCAGCATCGTGCCGCGCTATCTGGAGGTCTACGCGGCGGCGCTCGGCGCCAAAGGACGGGCCGGCCATGGAGCATGAGCGACTGGCCACCCTGATCAGTCACCATCTGGCGGCGCTGACCGCCAACCTGGTGGCGGCGGTCGAACTCGGCGAGCCGGCCCGCCGGCTGCGGCTAGTGCGCGAACTGGCCTCGCTGCGCACGCGCGTCACCCGCGAAGAGCAGATGCTCATCGCCAGGTTCGATCTGCCGGCGGCGCCGGCGGCCGCCACGGCGGCGACGAGGGCGCGCCTGGCCGCCGGCGGTCTGACGCCGCGCAACCGGATCGTCGCCTATCTGCGGGAGTGCCAGGAACTGGCGCGCTCGCTGGAGGGCTACTTCAAGTTCTTCGGGCTGCCGCCGGTATCCCGCTTCTTCCATCAGCTCAGGTTCGATCTCTATCGCTGTGAACGCGGGGCGTCCGCCCTCAAGGACCAGGACTTCGAACCACCGGCCGGCCGCGCCCGGCGCCAGCCCCCCGGCTCCGATCGGGCCCAGGCAGTGCGGACGGCGCTGAAGGCCTGTCCGCTCTACTTCATCCTCGATGAGTCACTCTGCTGCGAGCGCGATCCATTCGAGATCGGCCGCCAGGCGCTGGCCGCGGGCGTACGCGTCATTCAGCTGCGGTTCAAGGCGCTGCCGGCCCACGAGCTGGTGGCGCTGGCCCGCGAGCTGCGGCCCGCCTGCGACGCCCGGCACTGCCTGCTGATCGTCAACGACCGCGTCGATGTCGCGCTGCTGGCCGGCGCCGACGGTGTCCATCTGGGCGCCGACGATCTGCGGCCGGCGGATGCCCGGGTGCTGGGCCCGGAGCTGATCATCGGTGCCACGGCGCGCAATCCCGGGGCCGGGGCCGCCGCCCAGGCCGACGGCGCCGACTACGTGGGCGCGGGCAGCGTCTTCGGCTCGCTGACCAAGCCGGGACTGCCCGTAATCGGGCCGGAGGGGCTGGCGGAGATCGCCGCGGCGCTCGAGATTCCGGTGGTGGGGATCGGCGGCATCACGGCGGACAACTGCGCCCAGGTGCTCGGCGCCGGCGCGGGAGGCTTCGCCAGCGTGCTGCCCTTTGCCACCGGTGAGGCAATCGCGGACGTGGCAGCCAGCCTGCTCGCGGCCGCCGGCAAGGCTGCCACCCAGCCCTGAGGAATCGCCCATGGTCAAGCTGACAGTCAACGGCAAGCAGTTCTCCTTCGAGACCGAGATCAGCGGCGCGCTGCTGCTGGAGCAGCTCGGGCTGACGCCCGCCACCGTGGTGGCCGAACTCAACGGCGAAGTGGTCAAGCGCGAACAGTTCCTCGATCGCGCGCTCAGCGACGGCGACGTCATCGAGCTGGTGACGGTCGTCGGCGGCGGCTAGCCCGCGTCGGGCGGGCGCGAGGGGGTATCATCTACGGCATGACACCGCTGCGAGCACTTGTCTGCGCACTCGCCGCCGTAACGCTCGTCTGGATTGCGGGATGCGGCGAGCAGCCGCCCGAGGATCCGGGGCTGATCGCCGACGATCTGGGGGTGGGCCTGACGCTCGGGATGGACGTGGCGGCCGCCCGCGAAGCCGCCGGTCGCGGCGCCTCGAACACCAGCGTGGAGGTCCTGACGCGCGACGAGTTGAATCGCCGGCAGCCGTACGCCGGTCAGGCGAATATCGAGGCGCTGGTACTGGCGGTATACATCCCCTACCCCGACAGCGGGCAGCCGCTCCCAGGTATGGCCTATAAGCAGATCACGGAGATCCGCTGCTACCTGCCGGGGGCGGCGGACACGGCGGTCGAGCTACTGGGCGAGCCGATCAGCATCGTGACGCCGGAGAGCCTCGTCGCCGCGCTCGGCGAGGCGGCGGATCGTGTCACCGACTCCAGCGGCGACACCCATCTGACCTTCCGCTTCGCCGTGCCGGAGGATCTGAGCCCAACCGCCGCCAGGGCCATGGTGGAGCTGGTGACCAGTCACGCTCCCGACGGTCGCTGCTGGGCGCTCAGGCTTGCCCTGACGCTCGCCGAGTGATCGCCGCCACTCCCGGGCAAAAAGAAACCGGCCCATCCTCGGTGGGCCGGTCCTGGAGTGAACCACTCGCGCATCAGTGGTCTGGCGATTACATGATCGAGAACCCAATCGCGTTGCCGAAGAAGTGGTCCTCGACGTCGGCATCGCTGTAGTAGGTGCGCCAGATGCCGTCCTCGGACACCTCCTGGAACTCAAGCACGAGTTCATCACCGCTATCGGATTTCAACTGGAAGTTGAGCAGGTCGCCGTAGCCCACCGGCGCGCCCGGCAGGTCGCGCAGCAGCGTGGTCACGTTGAAATCGATTGCCAGCCTGCCGCCGCCCATCTCGACCTGCTGGAAGAAGAACTCATCCGGAAACAGCACTCCCGAGGCAAAGCTGGCCCAGATGCCGTCCGGCGCACTGCGCGCCCCGCCGGGGCTGCCGACGTTGGCCGACTCAGCCACGTAGCTGAACGTGTTGGGATAGACCACGCGCAGGCAGTTGAGCTGCGAGATCGAGTGCGGCAGGTCGTTGGCATAGACAGTGATTGTCGCCACCTGCCCGGTCGCGGTTCCGGTCGGGGCCACGCGGCGGCCCTGTTCGCTGATCTCCTCGCTCGGCGTTCCGAATTGCAGGTCGCGGTCCAGCGAGGCCACGCGATACCAGCCCCGCTCCACGTACTGCGGACCGAAGGTATAGCTGAACCTGACGGTCTGGCCGGGCTGCACGTCCTGCTCGCCGAGCAGCAGCTGGCCAACCGTGATGTACTCGCCGGCCAGCTCATCGAACATCTCGATCTGGTAGGAGAAGATCTCCGCGTTGTAGTTCTGGCCGATCGCGGTGATATCCGTCACGTTGATCTCGCCGTCGTGGTTGGAGTCGATGTGGCGCAGTGGATCGTCCCAGCTGTTGGCCACCTTGGCCAGGAAGTTCTGGCCGATCTGGGTCAGGTCGGTGACGCCGACGATGCCGTCCTGGTTGTTGTCACCCGGATTGGTGTAGTCCCAGGAGAGCGTCCAGCGGCCGTCCTCGCCCTGGCTGAGTTCCAGGTTGCGGGCCATCGCGCGCTTGCTGCTTGGCGCCGCGCTCACCGCTCGTTCATCGCCGCCGGGCAGCAGCTTGAACGACATCAGCGCCGTGTCCGCGGGCAGCACCGCATCGGCGCCGACCGCCGTCGCCCCGAACTCGATGACGCCGGGCTCGGCCTCGACGGCCAGGCCGATCACGCTGCCCTCCGCGCCGGCGTCGAAGCTGATCGCCTCGGCCCGGTTCTGATTGGCGTCGTAATCGACACTGATGTAGAGGTCGCGGGTGTCGACCAGCTCAGCGGTAACCGCCACGCTGACGTCAAACCCGCCACCGCCCGGCGTCACGTCGATCGCCAGGGCGTCCAGCACGTCCACCGGGGTCGGATCCAGCGTGGCCACGCGCACTTCCGGCGAGTCGCCGCCACCGGCGATCACCTGCTGGGCCTGCTCGTCCAGCAGCCCGTCGGAGCAACCGAGGCTTCCCAGCAACAGCAGGACTGTCAGCAGCCACAGCATCGGCAGTTTCGCAAACGTTCTCATCTTGCACCTCCCGCAGCACGGCGTACCAGCGCGGCGGATTACTCCATTGATTCGCTAATATTGTACCGGCCTGGGAGCATTTCGAACACCTTTTTCGATTAACGCGGCGTAAAGCCTGGATTCAGCCAAGGCCAAGAATCATCAGGGTTAAAGCAAGGTTAAGCCGACACGATCAACCGGCCGCGGATGGCCGGGGGCGTCGTGCCTGTCATTGGTCTACCAATACTGCCTGGCAGCCGCACGCGGCGAGTAAGATAGCTGGATGGACGAAGGCGCCCCACGGCCCGACAACGGCAGGATCAGGCCCGACGGCTACGAGGTACTGGACGCCTACGGCCGGCGGATCGAGCCTGGGAAGCCGCGGCGGCGCGGCCTGGGCCGGACGCCGGTATCGATGGCCGTGCTGGTGGTGTGCGTCGCTGTTTACGTCGTCTTCAACCTGGTGCTGAACGGGGCGCAGATCTACCTGACGTTCAGCCCGGCCAACGGCCTGCTCTTCCCCGGCATCTTGACCAGCATCTTCGCCCATGCCGACTTTCTGCATCTGCTCTTCAACATGGTGATTCTGTACGTGCTGGGCACCATCGTCGAGATACGCTACGGACCGGCGCGCTATGCGCTGTTGTTCTTCGTTTCGGCGCTGTTCGCCTCCCTGGCCCAGGCGGCGGTCGAGCCCGCGGGTTACCAGCTGGGGGCCAGCGGCGCGCTGGCGGGCGTGATGGCGGCCTTCGTGCGCCACAATCCGCGGGTGATGCTCTACATCTGGGGCATCGTCCCCATCCCGGCCTGGCTGGCCGCGGCATTGTGGCTGCTCTACAACGTGGTGGGGGCCGGGCTGGGCGAGGCGAGCGTGGCCTTCGTGGCGCATCTGGCGGGCTTCGCCGCCGGCGGCGCGCTGTCGTTCCTGCTCATTCCCCTCGGCGGGCCGCCAGCTGCTCACGGGAAACGCGGCTGACCGGCCCCACCGGCGCCGACGCAGCGATCGGGCGCGCTACAATGACGCCATGGCAGTGATGGACATCCAGGTGACGCCGCGCCGCGAGGGCACCATCTCCGTTAGCGACGCGGTGGCGGCCGCGCAACGGATCATCGAGGAATCGGGGCTGGACTTCATCCTGCACCCGATGGGCACCTGCGTCGAGGGCGAGCCGGCGGAGCTCTACAAGCTGGCGGCGCGCATCCATGCCCGGCTGGAGGAACTGGACTACCCGCGCATCGGCCTCAGCCTCAAGGTCGACCACCGGCGCGACAAGCAGCAGCGGATGCTGGACAAACTCAGGAGCGTCGAGCGAAAGCTGCAGGCGGACTGAGCTGGGAGCGCCGGCATCCTGCCGGCATCCCCGGTAGGGGCGAAGCCATGCTTCGCCCATCCCCGGTGGGATTAACCACAGAGATCACAGAGCACACAGAGCAATCGGGATGCCTCAGCCAGTGGCGCAGGCAGCTTGCCTGCCATTTGCTCCTGTGGCGCAAGCGTCTCGCCTGTGATTCGCCGGGAGCGCGGGCGGCTCGTCCGCATCCCCCTCAGACCTGTCCCCTGTAACCTGATCCCGGGCCCGGCCCTACCCCACGTCGATGCCGCAGCTGGTGTCGACACACTCGCAGCTGCCGCACGCGCAGTCGCGCGGGGCGTTGCAGGTGTCCTGGCGGCACCCCGGCGGCGGCGGGCATTCACATTCGGGCTGGCACAGCAGCTCGTACTGAAGCGGCCAGCAGCAGGTGGTGTACTCGTTGCACCACTCTTCGCAGGGGATGCGGCGGAACTCCATTGGCGGGCAGCAGTCTGCATCGAGCGCGGTGCCGCCGTCCGGAAGCGGGATCTCGGTGGATCCCTTCATCAGCGCATCCATGCCGAAACGGCAGTCAGGCTCGCACTCCGGCGCGCAGACGGGCCGGCACTTGCCGCAGGCCGGCTGGCAGTGCCGCTCGCAGGGCGGGCAGCCGCAGGCCGGCTCGTAGCACTGATACACCTCGCAGCAGCTTGTGCCGCCGGTGTAGACCACCTCGCAGTCGTTGTCCTGACAGGGCTCGACCGCCCAGGCGATGGAAACGCTCGTAAGCAGGAATACGCCGATCGCAGCCAGTCTCATCGTTCGCCCCTTCATCTCAACCTGAGTCGGATGGCAGAAGCATAACACAGCGCAGGCGGCTTGTCCACAAGTTATCAACAGCCCCGGGAGCCGGTGATGCGGACTGGCTATAGCCCCTGCTGCTCGCGCCAGACGTCGAAGCCGGCGGCGATCAGGGCGTTCTCGTGGCCGGGGGAACTGCGCACCAGCGCATACACGCGGCTGTCGAGCACCACCTCGCGGTCGTGCCAGCCCAGCAGCAGGAAGTAGCCCACGCCGCGGTCCTCGAGGGCGATCAGAGCCTCAAGCTGCTCGTCGCTCAGCGCGGCGGGCCGGCGGCGCATGATGGTGGCCAGCACGCCGTTGCGGGCGCTGTCCGGCAGCTCCGGGATCGCGCCGACCAGCCGGTCCACGAACCGCTCGTCGCCGCGGATCAGGGCGTAGTCCAGCAGCAGCAGCGCGTCGCCCAGCGCCAGGTTGTAGGCCTGCTGTCGGTAGGCGGCCTCGTCGTCCACGTTCGGCGCACCGGTATCCGGCTCCGCGGTCAGGTCCTCAAGCTCGGGCAGCGGCATGGTGTCCGTGCGGCCGTTCATGAACTCTACGGCGCGCCATTCGCGGCCCATCCCGATGGTGGTCAGTCGCGCCTCGCCGCCCGGGAGCGCCACGTCCGCCGGCCCGACCAGCACCAGCGCCTTGGCCAGCTCCAGCTGAATCGCCTCGTGCACGCCCTCCAGCCCCAGGACGCGGATCCACAGCTCGCGGTCCGCCCAGCGCAGCAGCGCCGCCCACTGCACCGCGTTCCAGTGGGACTCCGGCAGGTGCGCGACGTACCGCTCCCAGTCGATCCCGTGGCCGTCTTCGCCGCCCAGCAGGCTGTCCAGCGCCGCCAGCCGGTCGACGTCATTCAGTTCGACGGCGTGGGCGTATTCGGTGGCCAGAGCTTCAGCAAGCCCCGCCGAGCGCGCCAGCGGGCCGCCGGGCTCGACGTCCAGCTGCGCCAGCCCCCAGAGCAGCTCGCCCATCTCCGTTTCGGCGGCATCGTCGAGGATGTAGGCCCAGCTGGCGGACGGGATCCGCGCGGCGCAGCCCAGGCCGTAGGCCGCGCCCAGCACCGGGCCGATCCGCTGGCCGGGCGGGCGGCCCGCGTAGAAGTCCGGCAGCGGGTGCGTCTCCTGGTAGACCGCGCCCAGCACGGCGGCGGCCACCGCGTCGTCCGCCGCCAGCGCGTGCAGCTGCTCCTCGAAGCCGTGCAGCTCGTAGCCGCTGATCGCCAGCATCGCGAAGCGCCGCTCGTCCGGCAGCTCGCAGGTCAGGGCCTCGGCGATCAGCTCCGCGTCGGACCCGAACAGCGCCAGGCCCTCGTCGGCCTTCGCCAGCGGGTCAGGGCCGGCGTCGGTCCTGGTCTGCGGCTCCTGCCGCGGGCACGCCGCCAGCAGCGCGACGGCCGCCAGCAGTAGCAGTGCGATCCTCATTGAGTCACCTCCATGCCGGCGTCGAGCAGGTCGAGGCCCGGCCGGCGGGTCGCGATGCCCAGCGCCGCGGCTACCGTGGCCCCGACGTGGTGGAATCCCGGCGGCGGATCGAGCACTCCCCCCCCACCCCGCGCGCGGATCGCCGGCCCCGCCAGCAGCAGCGGCACCTGCTCCCGGGAATGGTCAGTGCTGGGCGTGGTCGGGTCGTTGCCGTGGTCGGCGGTGATCAGCAGCAGCTCGTCCTCGCGCATCCCGCCCAGGAAGCCGCCCAGCCAACGGTCGAAGGCCGTCAGCGCCTCGCCGTAGCCGGCGGGATTGTTGCGATGGCCGTAGAGCATGTCGAAATCAACCAGATTGCAGATCACCAGGCCGCGCCAGGGTTGCTCAGCGCTATGGGAGCCCTCCCGCCGCGCCCGCGCCAGTTCTGAGACCTGGAGCATCAGCTCGCGGTTCCCGTGCACGGGCAGGCTGCGCGTGAGGCCCCGGCCGGCGAAGAGATCCTCGATCTTGCCCACGCCGATCACGTCGAGGCCGGCCGCGCACAGTTCATCCAGCACCGTCGGCTCGGGCGGTTCGAGCGAGTAGTCCCGGCGGTCGGCGGTGCGGCTGAAGCCCGACTCAGCATTGCCGGTGAACGGACGCGCGATCACGCGGTCCACCGCCAGGCTGCCCGTCAGCATCGCCCGCGCCGTCTCGCAGCTCCGGTAGAGCTCGCTGAGCGGCACTCGGTCAACGTGCGCCGCAATCTGGAAGACGGAGTCGGCGCTGGTATAGACGATCAGGCTGCCCGTCGCCAGGTGCTCGGCACCCAGTTCCGCGATGATCGCCGTGCCGCTGGCGGGTCTGTTGCCCAGGACTCCGCGGCCCACCCGCTCGCTGAATTCACTCAGGAAGTCGGCGGGGAAGCCGCTCGGAAACACCGGCGCCGGCTCGGTCCGGACGACGCCCAGCAGTTCCCAGTGCCCGGTGGTCGAGTCCTTGCCCGCGCTGGTCTCCGTCAGCCGGCAGCACAGCGCCTCCGGGCGCGCGGCGCGCGGCAGCCCGGGCAGCGGCTGCACGTACAGGTTGCCCAGCCCCAGCCGCGCCAGGACCGGCAGCTCGCAGCGGGCGGCAGTCAGCACGTGGGCCAGGGTGTCCGAGCCCTCGTCGCCATAGCGCGCCGCGTCGGGCGCCTGGCCGACGCCCATGCCGTCGAGAATCAGCACGTATACGCCGCCGAAGTGCACCGCCTGATTCTAGCGCGCCTTCCCGCGCCCCCCTTGTTGACAGTGCGGTGATAGAATGTGGATGTGAAGAAGGGGCCGGCCCTGCTGGCCGGAGGCGGAGGCAATCAAGCGGGCGAAGCCCGTGCTGGCGGTGCACGTTATTCCGGCATGATCCGCGTCCTACCGGGCGCTGCGGTCTGCGTCATACTGCTCTGGCCAGTGGCGGTCCATGCGGCCGCGCCGCGCGACGCAGTCAGGAACCTGCCGCAGATCAGCCACACCAGCGATTTCGTCGTCGTCGCCGAGGACAAGCCCGGCTCCCGTTCCTACGACGACCGCTACACCGGGCAGTGGGACATCAACTGGCCGCTGCCCGAGGTGAAGCTGGCGGGCGGCCGGGCCCGGGTGGAGCTGTTCTATCAGCTCAAGCTGACGGACAACCTGAACCGCGTCGCGCTGACCAGCTCCAACTCGCGGCGGGACTACTGGCGGGTCAAGCTGCGGCTGATCGCCGGGCCGGAGCTCAAGGCTCACTTCCAGTTCGAGCAGGAGGACGTCTACACCGGCAGCACGCCGGCCGCTTCGCCGCGCTCTTACAAGCCCGTCACCACGCGAGCGGCGACGGTAGAGTGGCTGCCTGCGGGGTTCCCCACCCTGAGCGTCTCCCACGTCGAGAAGGGCACGGTGGACTACCTGGGGGAGCAGCAGACCCACGGCAGCGAGACGGCCACGACGACGGTCAAGTCGGCCTTCCAGCACACCAGCGGGCGCGCCCACCAGCGAGCCGACCTGACCACCCAGATGATCCGCACCAGCAACCAGCTGGTCGGCACTGCCACCAGTCACGACAACCTGGTCTTCGACACCAGCCGGCAGCTGCAGCTGGGCCGGATCGGCAAGCTGGCGCTGGGACTCAGGCTGGAGGAGAACAACCACAACCAGCAGGATCCGATCGACTACGCCCGCAACCATGCCACCACCTACAGCCTGGCGCTGACCGACGGCGCGACGGACGGGCCGCTGCCGCTGACGTACGCCTTCAGGTATTTCGTCATCCAGCGCGGCTACTCGGGGTCGCCCGGCGACGAACAGGTCCGCCGCAAGTTCAATCTGGGGTTCAGTCCCTCCGTATCCGCGGGCAAGCGCGCCGAGGTGGGCGCCGAGCAGTACTACGGCGACTTCCAGTCCGCCACGGCCCACACCAGCACCTCGCACTTCAAGCTGACCTGGGGATTCGATCCCAATCCGCGGACGAGGACCAGTCTGACCTATCTGCACCGCGAGCAGTCGAACCTGCTGACGCGCGAGCGCACGGAGGACACCGAGGATGTCCAGGCGTCGCTGAGCTACAAGACCCCCGGCGGCAAGACCAGCTACTCCGCCACCGTGCGCGAGGAGACCAAGCGCGAACCGGACGAGGACCGCCGCAGCACCAACGACCACTACAATCTGCGGACGGTGGTGAACCTGGGCCCCGCGACCTACCTGCACATGTTCTACAACCAGATTTACAGCGACACCTACCGCGGGCAGTGGCGGCCCCCGTCGGGCAACGACCAGACCGTTTCGGGCGTCAAGTATCAGACCGGCGGCAACGGGCTGAAGCTGGAGGCTACCTGGCAGCAGCGGCTGACGCGCCTGCAGCCGTCCGATCGCAAGAAGGACTACGACTCGATCAACGTCGCGCTGACCTACGCGACGCCGGCGGGCTGGCGCTACACCCTCAAGCTGGACACCAGCGCCGAGGCCGATCCGAGCGCCAGCAGTCCGCTGGGCTACAATTACTCCACCAGGGATCGCATTCAGGCGATCGTAACCTACACATTCTGATGAGAGCAGCGATAGCAGTAGTTGCATGTCTGGCGCTGGCGGCCTGCGGAGGCGCGGCCACCGCGCCGCTCGATATCAGCGAGGTCCGCGCCGCGCTGGCCAACAGCCTCAGCCTCCTGGCGACCGGGATCGAGCGCGAGGACCCGCTGCTGGCCAGCCAGCCCGTCAGCGAGCGCTTCGTGATGGGCGGCAACATCGCCGTGCGCTATCGGGACGAGGGCTGGAGCGGCGAGGGCATCGGCAGCTTCCGCGACTTCTTCGCCAGCGTGTTCGAGCTGCACGCCAACATCGGCCAGAGTCTGACGCTGCGCGACGTGGAGCTGATCGGCGACGTCGCCACCGCGCGTGTGCACAACGAGTTCGTCAGCTCGCGCGTCGACCGCGTCCCGCCCGAGAATTATACGGCTGCGGGCTGGGACTGGCTGGTCTTCGAACGCGAGGCCGCCGGCTGGCTGCTGATCAGCTGGGATGAGGCCCCGCCTGCCCACGACATGGGCGAAGCCGAGGACATCTGAGTAGGGCGGGCTTCCAGCCTGCCATCCCGGGTGGCGCAGGCGCACCTGCCTGCGATTGGTGACGCAAGCGTCGCCCGTCCCCGGTAGCGCGAACCTGGGAGCGCCGGCACCCCTGCCGGCATCCGGAGCGCAAGCGTCCCGCTTGTGATTCGGTGGCGGCGGGTCCCAGACCCGCCGACCTTTGAATCGCCGGACTGAAGTCCGGCCTACCCGGTAGGGGCCGGACCCCGCGCCGGCCCGGCCCGGTGTAGGGGCGAGGCTTGCCTCGCCCACCTTTGAGCGTCTCTTTCTAATTTGGGTCAGGCAAGCCTAACCCCTACACGCATCCCATCCTTCTGGCCGCTGTGATCTCTGCGGTCCGCATCCCCGGTAGCGCGGACGTCCCGCCTGTGATTGGTGGCGCAAGCGTCCCCGCTTGTGATTCGTAGCGGCGGCCGCCGTGCCGCCGGATTGAATCCGGCGACAGAGACGTCGCCGCTACCCGGAGAGCCGCTCGATGCACTCCGGCGTATCAGTGCGCGGGGAGTTGACGGCTTTGCTGACGGGCCAGGAATCCATCTCCGCCGCCGGAAAGGACCGGATCAGCGCGCGCGCGGCGTCCGCCTCGAGAGCCGGGTCCAGCCAGGCATCCTCGGCATCAGCGCTCAGGATCGCGGGCATGCGGTCGTGGACGGGGCCGACCAGCTCGTTGGGCGTGGTGGTGACGATGGTGAACGTCCTCAGCGGCTCATCGCTCTCGCCCTTGTCCCACTGCTCCCAGAGGCCCGCGAAGGCGAACGGCTCACCGCCCGCCAGCCGGAAGTAGTGCGGCTGCTTACCACCGGGCACCTTCTGCCACTCATAGAATCCGTCGGCCAGCACCAGGCAGCGCCGCTTCTGCAGGGCGTTGCGAAAGCTCGGCTTTTCGTGGAGCGTCTCGCCGCGGGCGTTGATCAGCTTGTAGCCGATCTTCTCGTCTTTGGCCCAGAAGGGCACCAGCCCCCAGCGCAGCAGCTCAAGCGCGCGCCCGCCCTCCGCGTCCGCCGTGACGATCGCCGCGGTCTGGCCCGGCGCGATGTTGTAGCGGGGCGCAAGGTCCACGTCCGGCGCGGTGAAGCCGAAGCGCTCGATCAGCACCTTGAGATCCTGGGTCTGGGTGAACCTGCCGCACATCTCTGCCTCCGGCGGACTTCTGCCGCCCTACTCCTCGAACAGCGGCGCGGCCCCGCCCGGCGGCGGCTTCAGGCCGCAGTACTCGTAGGCCCGCAGCGTCGCCACCCGCCCGCGCGGCGTCTTCTGCAACAGGCCCAGTTTCAGCAGGTAGGGCTCGTGGACCTCCGCCAGCACGTCGCGCTCCTCATGGAACACCGCCGACAGCGTGTCGAGGCCCACGGGCCCGCCGGCGAAGCGCTCGATCACCGTCTCGATGATGCTGCGGTCCATGCGGTCGAGCCCCAGCGGTCCGATGCCCAGCTGCTTGAGCGCCGCCTCGCAGACCGGCTGGTCCACGCCGTCCGCCCCGCCGACCTGGGCGTAGTCACGAACTCGCCTGAGCAGCCTCAGCGCGATGCGCGGGGTGCCCCGCGAGTGCTCCGCCAGGTGCATGCGGGCCGGCTCGTCGATCGCGATCCCCAGCGCCGCGGCCGCGCGCTCGACGATGCTCGCCAGCTCCGCGGGCTGGTAGAACTCGAGGTGGAACAGCGCCCCGAAGCGGTCGCGGAGCGGCGCGCTGAGCAGGCCCGAGCGCGTGGTGGCCGCCAGCAGCGTGTAGCGCGCCAGCGGCAGGGTGATGGTGCGCGCGCCGGGGCCGGTGCCCGTCACGATGTCGACCTTGAAGTCCTCCATCGCGCCGTACAGCGTCTCCTCGACCGGCCGCGGCAGGCGGTGGACCTCATCGATGAACAGCACCTCGCCCTCGCTGAGGTTGCTGAGGATCGCCACCAAGTCGCCGGGGCGCTCCAGCAGCGGTCCGCTGCTGGCGGTCAGGGTGGTGCTCATCTCGGCTGCGATCAGATGCGCCAGCGTGGTCTTGCCGAGGCCCGGCGGCCCGCTGAACAGCAGGTGCTCCAGCGGCTCGGAGCGCAGCCGGGCGGCCTCGATCATCATCCTGAGGTTGGTCACCACTTCCCGCTGGCCGGCGAACTCAGCGAAGCCCCGGGGCCGGAGACTGACGAACTCGCCGTCCTCGCGCCGCGCGCTGAGGTCCATCACTGCCGGGCTGTCGCCGTCCATTCAGGGGGCCTCGGAAGGTGAGATTGGCGCCTCGGCCGGCTGGGACCTGGTCTCATCCTCGCCGGCCTCCTCGTCCGCTGCCTCGTCCTCGCTGACCGCCTCGTGCAGCCCGTCCTCGGCGCGGTCGATCAGCAGCACGCCGTTCAGGTGGTCGATCTCGTGCTGCAGCACCCGCGCGAAGAAGCCCTCGAACTCCTCCTCGTGCTCGACGAAGTCCAGGTCCTGGTAGCGGACCATGACCCGTTCGTGCCGCATGACCTCGCCCCACAGGCCGGGGAAACTGAGGCAGCCCTCGGGGCCGATCTGCCGCTCGCCGGAGGACTCCACGATCTGCGGGTTGACGAACGGAAAGCGCTCGCCGGTCTCGCGGTCCTCGACCACAATGAAGCGGATGCCGAGGTCCACCTGCGGCGCCGCCAGCCCCACGCCGACGTACTCCGTCATCGCGTCGCACATCTCCCGAAACAGCTGTTTGAGGTCCATATCGCCGGGCCTCAGGCGCCGCGCCGGGCGACTGAGAACCTTGGCTGGATAAGTGACGATCGTAAGCGCCATCTCGCAGATTATAACCCGAGGGCGTCGGCTATTATCTCAGCATGGAACGCCGGATGCTGCTCATCGACGCCACGGGGCTGGTCTTTCGCGCCTACTACAGCATCAGCCCGGAGATGACCACGCCCGACGGCACCCCGATCAACGCCGTCTTCGGCCTGGCGCGGATGATGCTCAAGGTCTTCCGCGACGTGCCCGCCACCGCCAGCGCGATCGTCTTCGACGCCGGCCGTCGCACCTTCCGCAACGACCTCTACGCTGAGTACAAGGCCCAGCGTCCGGAGCCGCCCGAGCAGCTGCGGCCGCAGTTCGGCCTGTCCGTCGAGCTGGCGCGCGCCACCCAGGCGCCGGTGTTCATCCAGGAGGGCTTCGAGGCCGACGACATCATCGCCACGCTGGCCAGACAGGCGCTTAAGGCCGACCATTCAGTCACGATCCTGACAGGCGATCGAGACATCCTGCAGCTGCTCGGCCCCCACTGCGAGCTGCTGATCCCCGGACGTCGCGGCGAACTGACGCGCCACAACCTCGAGACCTTCGAGGCCAAATACGGCTTCCCGATCGACCGTTTCGTCGACTTCAAGGCCCTGATGGGCGATCCCAGCGATAACATCCCCGGGGTGCGGGGTATCGGCGAGAAAGGTGCCACCAAGCTGGTCAGCACCTACGGCAAGCTCGAGCAGATCTACGGCAACATCGACGCGGTCAAGCCCGAGAGCACGCGCCGCAAGCTGCGTGACAGCCGCGAGCAGGTGTTTCTGTTCCGCGATCTCGTCACGCTGCACCAGGATGTGCCGCTTGAGTATGCGTTCCAGGGGCGCACGCTGCCCGACTTCGGCAGTCCCGAGCTGCAGGAGACGATGGCCGGCTTCGGCTTCAACCGGCTGCGTGATGACGCGCAGGCGGCCGGCGACCTGATGGTTGACGTCCAGTAGCCTGGCCAAGCCTGAATCACCAAACTAGGCTATTTAAGGTTTTTTGTCGGTTTTTCCGCTCAGGGCATTTGACTTAGGCTTTACCTGCGCTATACTGGAAATCAACCGGAACGACGTTGTGGACCGGTGGATGGGCTGGTATTAATAGATCATCACTTTTTTCGGAGGAATCCATATGCGGTTTATCGTGTGTAGTGTAGCTGTTGGCCTGATTGCTCTGCTCGTGTCCTGTGCAGGCAGCACCGTTGCTCCTCTCAGTGACAGCGGCAAGCTGGTGTCAGAGACTACGTTCGGCGCGTCGTGGAACACCCACGCGGCGACCTGCAATTTCGACACCAATGCGGGCGTGGTTTCGACCACGACACTGGGCGACATGTATGGCGGCAGCAACTTCAGTGGCGACATCATGTTGATGAACATCCTGATCAGCACCGACCTCGGCAGGCCGTCCGGACTGAGCGGTGCAGGTATCGAAGCACTGTATCTCTGGTATGACAACACTGGCGATGGGGACGACATCGATTAGGGGCGGGTGCGACATGGATACAAGTACAATCGCAATCATGAGTGAAGCGGATACATCGACCACTGAATGTGAGGATCTGACAATGATGAAAGAAGATAAAAGCACGCCGGGCATGGACTACATCTGGTACGACTGCCTGGGGGACGACTAACAGGACAAGTTCAGGTTGGCGGTTGCCTGATCGGGCAGCCGCCAACCGGCAGTGGTTGTAGCTACACGGCTGATCCACCGGTGGCACTGGTCTGCTGTCCGGCGCGGTTCTCGCGAGCGGCCGCCAACATGTTGACCAATGTGTCACTCGGGCGCACCGAGAGTTCATACTCCCGCTCGCGGAGGCTCTCCTCCAGTTCCTGATCGACCAACCCCATGGCTTCGGCGCGCGGCCAGATGTCTTTCTTGATCGACCTGACCTGCTGCTGCAATTCGATCTTGTCGATCAGCCAGGTCAGGTCCGCCTTCTCCGCATTGCCCGTGATCAGCCGCCACATCACGTTGACGCGATGCCAGGTCCACTCGACGTTGAACCCCCGCGCCTGCGTGACGGCAAACTCATATGCGCGCGCCAGATACTCCGCCTGGTCGTGGAGGAACGACCATCCGGAGACGTGATGCCACAGTTCTGTCGTATGCTCCTGTTCGGGCAGGCTGTTGATCAGCCCCTCGAGTTCCTCGGGAGGCAGCCCCAGGATTCCCAGGCGGTCGAGGAACGTGCGCGCCTGGATATAAAGCCTGACCCGCAGGCGCTCGGCAGCAGCCACCTCGCTGGGTTTGGCCAGCAGGCGCGCCAGCTTCAGCTGCTTCTCCTTGCATCCGGGATCGCCCAGCACCCCCTGCGCCTGGAATTCCAGATAGGCCAGCTGGTACTTCAGGCAGGCCGCTGGTTCGCGGTTCAGTGCTCCGGAATCAAGTGCCGCATGTGCTTCGGTGACTCGCTGGCGGATGACCGTTTGGTCGCATTCATAGAGCGCGACCACGATCGGCTCGCACCAATCGACGTACCACTTGGCGCTGCTGCTATCTCCCATCTTTGACCTTCTGCACGCCTCCGCAGTTCATGGGGCTCGCATGACCTGCCGCCAGAGCATGCCGGTGCACTCCCGCGGCTGCACCCCCCATTATACCCTCTCCGATATCCGCATTGCTGGATGTAATCTATAAGTAACTTCCCCATGCAGGCTGAAGCAGGCTGATTGCGGCTGGATACGTCGTGGCGGCAATTCAGATGAACGACTCAAAGGGCACCACGGCAAGAATGTTGGCTACTTTGCGCTGCGCGCCGCCCGCCGGCGAGTTGACTACCTCGTCGCCGACGAACATGGTGCTGGAGCCACCGCCGTCAAAGCCCATCGCCTCCGTGCACTCCAGCAGGTCGCGGCACAGCACGGCCAACTCGTCCCAGCTGACGCCCCCGGCGCCACCGTTGCGGTCCACCACGATGATCAGGTTCTTACCGGCCCGGGTACGGCCGACCGCGGTGCGGGCGTTGGGACCGCTGAAGTAGCTGCCGAACTGCTCGGCGTGCGGGTCGAGCACCACGCGCCCACCGCTGAGCAGCAGCGGTCCACCGCCCAGCAGATAGGGGAAGCTCTCCCAGCCGGCGGGAACGTTGGTCTTGAGCTGCATCTCCATCCCGAGGTAGACGCGGTCGAGCCACTCCAACTCCTCCAGCGCCGGGCGGTGGATACTGAGGACCACGCCGTCGGGCGGGATCGCCGTATCCTGGCGGCTGACGCCCGTAATGATATAGCGATCGGGTTCCAGCAGGATGAACGGATCCGCGACACGGTCGGGGCTAATGCGATGCAGCAGGATCTCGACACCCCATTCATTGGTGCGGGTCGAGGGCCCGAACTCCGGTGTGAAGACGATCAGTTCCTTGTCCTTGCGCTGGCGGTTGTAGCCGTGGATCGGCGTCAGCGAGTCGATCGCCGGGATATAGAGGTAGCTGTGCAGGCGGAAGCGGTCGAAGTGCAGCTGGCCGTGCTCGTCGATGCCCAGCACGGCGCGGTTGAGGAACTGCTCGAAGATGATGCGGCGCTTGATCTTGACCAGCCCGACCGGCAGACGCGTGCGGCCCGTATCGAAGAAGCCGCCGTTGATTGCCGCCACGGCGCCGACCTCGGCCGCCAGCGTGCTGACCGGCGCGACGGTGCCGACCTGGTTGTTGGCGATCACCGGCATCAACGCGTAGCTGCTCAGCGGATCGATCTGCACGGTGTGCAGGTTGACGCCACCGCGGGACGTCTCGAGATGGTACTTGTGATAAGCCACGCCCGCCGCCGCGCTCTGGGTCTTCTCGCCGACGATCTCCCAGCTGAACTGCGCCGCCCGCGCCGAACCGGCCACGCTGAGGACTGCCGCGCTGAGCAGCACTACCGTCAGCGCGCGCCCCCGCGCGATCATCGGCGTCACGGGGCGCGCGCAACACCGGTTCGAAGTGGCGGAAAGGGGCAGCCGCATGCGCGGTATTGTAGCAAGCCGCGGAGGGCTCGCACGCGGCGCCGTCCTTGACACTGTACGTCGCAGGCGGCATAATTTCAGGCCCGCTTGCAGGAGTAGTTCAGCGGTAGAACACCACCTTGCCAAGGTGGGGGTCGCGGGTT
>CAZSSB010000007.1:0-105189 GCA_964609245.1 uncultured Planctomycetales bacterium
GCAATGCCTTCAGCATGCCCTTTGCCTCAGCAGAATCTACCTGCAGTATACCCGCTATGCGAGCGCCCATCAGGAGCCAGCCATGCATATGCGCGTGGACGAACTCACATCGGCGTCTACAATACTCGCATGGACCGCGCACTGATTACCGGCGTGACCGGCCAGGACGGCAGCTATCTGGCCGATCTGCTACTCGGCGAAGGCGTAGAGGTCTACGGGCTCGTCAGGCGTAAGGCCGACTCGACCAACTGGCGCATTCGCCACCTCCACGACCAGCCCCGTTTCCACATCGTCCAGGGCGACATGACCGACCTGTCCAGCCTGGTCCGCGCGCTCCGCGACATCCACCCCCGTTATGTCTTCAACCTCGCGGCCCAGAGCTTCGTGCCGTTTTCCTGGGAGGCGCCCGTGGCCACGGCTGCCGTAACGGCGCAGGGCGTGCTCAACATCCTCGAGGCAGTCCGCGCCACCGATCCTGAGATCAGGTTCTATCAGGCGAGCTCCAGCGAGATGTTCGGCCGCGTGCGCGAGACGCCCCAGACGGAGCTGACGCCCTTCCATCCGCGCAGTCCCTACGGCGTCAGCAAGGCTTTCGGCCACTGGATCACCGTCAACTATCGGGAGAGCCACGACCTGTTCGCCTGCAGCGGGATCCTGTTCAACCACGAGAGCGAGCGGCGGGGGCTGGAGTTCGTGACGCGCAAAGTGACCAATGCCGCGGCGCGCATCAAGCACGGTCTGCAGGATCAGGTGGCACTGGGCAACCTCGACGCCGCCCGTGACTGGGGCTATGCACCGGACTACGTGCGGGCGATGTGGCTGATGCTCAGCGCCGATGCACCTGCGGACTACGTCATCGCCACCGGCGTGAACCACACCGTGCGCGAGCTGTGCCAGGCTGCCTTCACCGCCGCTGGACTTGACTGGGAACGTCACGTGGTCACGGATGAGCTGCTGCTGCGCCCGGCCGAGGTCAACACCCTGCTCGGTGAAGCAGCGAAGGCCCAGTCCGAACTGGGCTGGAAGTCCGAAGTCGGCTTCGAGCAGATGATCGAGCGGATGGTGGCGGCCGACCTGTACCGCGTCGAGCACCAGATCACCTGGGAAGCCTAGGTTGACCACCGACGGGCTCGGGGGTATAATCCCCTTCCGCCGACGTGGCACTGTGAGCCATCGTGCAAATGCACACCGGCCCCGGGGACGGCGGGACGATCGTCCCGGAGGAGCCTCGCTTCCTCCGCTAGGTGTATGCCACGCCGAGCATTGAGTCGTTTACGATGAGGTCAGGATGAATCTCAGAGGATCTCGCTGCCGCTACTCGCGGTCGTTCGGCCGCAAGGTCGATCAGAAAGTCGAGGACAAGGACCCCCTCGGGCGCCGCGGCCCGATCCGCCGGCGCTTCCGCAAGAAGAGTGACTACGGGCTGCACCTGCTGGAAGTGCAGGTCTGCCGGATGGTCTACGGCATTTACGAACGCCAGTTCCGCAACTACCTGCGCACGGCCAAGGCCGGCAAGGGCAACACCAGCGAGGAGATGCTGATCCTGCTGGAGCGTCGCCTGGACAACGCCGTCTATCGCAGCGGCCTGGCCACCACCCGCCGGCAGGCGCGTCAGCTGGTGGTACACCGCCACTTCTGGATCAACGGCAAGCCCGTCGACCGGCCCAGCTACTCGGTCCGGCCGGGTGACGTGATCGAAGTCAAGCCCACCAAGCTGCCGAAGCCCTTCTACAAGGATCTTCAGGAAGAACTGGTCGACCCGCGCGAGGGCTACTGGATTCAGCGCGAGGGCAAAGACGGCTTCAAGTTCAAGGTCACGCGGCTGCCGCTCCCCGATGAGGCCGAGCAGGGCTTCGACCCCTCCTACATCGTGGAGTTCTACAGCAAGTTCATCTAAGCCCGCGCTGTCCGTCGCGACGACCGCTGTCGTTGACACCGTGGCTGACCGCGGATAGGATAACCCGTCCGACGCTGCGGCGTTCTGTTCAGTGCGCCCCGGCGTCGCGACACAGAGGAAGGCATGCATCGAATCAGAGCACCGCGGCGTCGGCCGCGAAACCACGGAGTCACTCGGCTGTCCAGTCCCCGGTGGCGTCCGGGCTGGCAGGCGCCCTTGCTCTGCGCAGTGCTGGCCGCCGTGTTGCTGCCCTGGGGCACCCCCGCCGGCGCGACGGACGTGGTGGAGGTCCTGCAGGCCGGCGGCATCGAGTCCGCGGAGCCGGATGCAGAGACGGCTGCCAACGAGGAGCAGGAGTCTATCGAGGTCGTAGCCATCCTGGCGCCGGCCGATCCGGACGATCTGGCCTCCGGTGAGCCGGAGGAGCTTGAATGGGAGCCCCTCAGCATCACCGTCGAGACGCTCTCGCTGCCGACGGATCTTGAGGAGATGCTGGCGTTCCTGACCACGGACTACGTCCAGCCCGAGGCCCAGCTGGAGATCGAGGAGGCGCTGACCACCGCCCTGACCCACAACCACGATCTGAACAGCAAGCGGCTGGCGGCGGCAGCGGCCTGCCAGGGCGTCGAGGTCCAGTGGGCGGACCTCAGGCCCCAGCTGAGCCTGCAGGCCAAGGCCTACCTGCAGGACACCAACGCCAACACTGATCCGATCGAGATCGACGCCGGTGAGGGCGATCCACTGGTGATCGACATCGCCGGACCGCAGGACGAGGTCCAGCGTCAGCTGGCGCTGAGCCTGACGCAGCGGATTTACGATTTCGGCCTCACCAATGACCTGATCGATGTCGCCAGGGCCCAGCACGCGATCCAGAAGCACGCCGTGGACATGGCTGAACAGCAGCTGGTCCACGACGTAATCACCGCCTACTACACGTTCAATCTGGCGCTGGGGCTGGCCAAGGTCCGCGATGATGAGCTTGAGCTCGCGGCCGAGTTCCTGCGCCAGGCGGAGATCCAGTACGACGTCGGCGTCGTGCCGCGGCTGGACGTCATCCGCGCCGAGGCCCGCGTGGAAGAAGCGCGCAGCAACTATATCGCGGCGCAGTCCCAGGTGGGCGATGCGGCGGCGTACTTCTTCTCGCTGCTGGGCACGGAGGACGCCCGCTATGTGCCGAGCGTCGTGCGCGCCTCGCTGGCCGAGATCGGCCCACCGCCGCCCGACGTCAACGAAGCGGTTGACTCCGCCCTGGCCTGGCGCCCCGAAATCGAGTTGCAGTACGCCACCCTGAGCGCCACCGAGGCGGCGAAGAGCCTGACGCGTAACCGCCCGATCCTCGAGGCCTACGCCAATGCGCTGTATCAGAAGCCGGCGGGCGGCTTCAGCGGCACGGACAATTACGAGTACGGCGTGCAGCTGCTGTGGAACCTGTACACGGGCGGCAAGGACCGGGCTCAGCTGAAGCAGGAACAGCTCAACCTGGCCTCGATCAGCGAGGGCATCATTCATCTCGAGGCCCAGCTGGAACTGGACGCCACCACGGCCTGGAATCGCGTCGTCGCCGCCCGCAGCTCCGCGGACAGCGCCCGCGCCACGCTGGAGCTGTCGGCCGAGGCGCATCGCGCGGCCGCCGTGGGTTACAGCGCCGGCGTGACGCCCTACATCGACTATCTCGACGCGCTGGACAAGAACGTCGCGGCGGCGATCGGCTACCTCCTGTCGCTGGCGGAGGTCAAGATGGCGCAGGCCAACCTGGTGCGCGCCATGGGCTTCCCCTACGGCTACCCGAATGACCCGCGGGCGCACTCGCCCGGCGATGCGGACATCTACGTAACGCTGGGCCTGATCGGACCGGCCGAGCCCGAGCCCCAGGGCTAGGCGACCGCCACGGCGGGTGGACGATGCCGGGTTGGAGAAGCCCGGCACCATCCACGACTGTCGACCAGCCTCAGGCTAGCTCGACAGCAGCTCCAGCACCGCTGTGGCGCTGAGGTTCGCCTGCGTCAGCGCGTAGGCGGCCGTCGTCGCCAGCAGCTGGGCGCGCGTCAGATTGACGATTTCCCGGGCGTAGTCCAGGTCGCGAATGCGGCTCTCCGCCGCCAGCGTATTCTCCGCGGCCACTTCCAGCTGTGCGACCGAGGACTCCAGCCGATTCTGATACGCGCCGACCCGGCTCTGGGCCGTGCCGATCCGCGCCAGCGCCTCGTCCACCGTGCCAATGGCGGCGCTGGCCCGCTCCTGTGTCGCAACGTTGAGACCCTCGATACCCAGTGCTTCGGCCGTCACCGCCGGCAGCGCGATGTCCAGCGTCTGCCCGGTATTGGCGCCGACCTGCAATCTCAGCGGATTGGGCGCTACGTGCAGGTAGACCGAATCCGCGTCCGTGCCGGAACTGACGCTGATCGCCGGTGTCTCGTCCGGCGTCAGGTACGGGAAGTCCGTGTTGCTGTTTGCCGCCTTGTTCGGCTCCGGATCGAGCGTCAGGTTCATCGTCTCGTCGAAGTAGAGGGTCACGCCGGGAATCAGTCCGCTGGCGCTGCCCGTATCCGTGACCACGCTGCCCGCCGCCGCGCCGGTGACAGCGTTCGTCGCTGAGATGGAGTACGTGGGACGCACCGCCGCCGCCGTCACGTCGAGACCGAGTGCATCCAGCAAGTCATCGTCGCCCGCAACCACCAGCTCGTAGCCCGGCAGCGGCGCGGCAATGCTGAGGGTGCCCCGCGCGCTGCCGACGGCGTTGACCTTGACCAGATCGGGCGGCGCGAACTCGCTGACGATCTGCCCATCCTCCACCAGCCCGCTGCCTTCCGGCGACCACAGCGCCACGCTGAGCTTGCCCGCCGCGTCGGCCAGCGTGTCCGTCGAGTTCAGCTGCACCGTGGTCATCCCCTCGCGCCCGGCGAAGTAGAGATCGAGCGAACGCGAGCTGGCGCCGCTGAAGACTCCGCCGCTGTCGAAGGCGTTGATGCTGGCCAGCGTGGTCGTCGCACCCGCGCGGACGGTACTGGTGGTGCTGACGTCGAACACCGCGCGCTCGCCCTCCTGCAGGATCGCCCCGTTCAGCGTCAGCCGCAGGTTGGTCAGCGGGTTGGTGCCCGTGCCGTCGTCCAGATCCTCGCCCTCGATGTAGTCGCCGACGGTCCAGGTGTTGCTCGCCGGCGCACCGCTGACGTAGTAGCGGTTGCCGCGGGCCATCTGCAGCGCCAGGTCCTGATCGGTGCCCGCCGTTACCAGCGAGGTATAGCGATCGTTGTCGAAGTCGTAGAGCGCGAACGAGATCTGGCTGACGGCGCTGAGCATCACACTGCCGGCGGCCACCGCGGCCCCGGCCATCGATGCGCTGCCGTAGTCCTCGAACGAGTTCCCGCCGCCGGTCTTGGCAAGGGTGAATGTGTCGGTCAGACTCAGCACCCCGCCGGAGCCGTAGTCGGCGTCGGGATCGAAGCGCATCACCAGCTGGCCGGTGCTGGCGTCGCCGATGCTTAGCACGCCCTGGTTGGCAACGGTCTTGGTCAGGTTGGCACTCCAGCTGGCCTGGTTGTTGCTGAACGTCACGGACACCGAGTCGTGCCAGGCGTTGGTGTGCAGGATGCCCGTCGTGCCATCCAGACTGATCTGCAGCCGGCTGCCGGAGTTGTCGGCGTCGCTGAAGGTTACGCCCGTGACCTGCACGCCGGCTGCCAGCGACAGCGACACCTGCCCGCTGTTGTTGCCGCTGACCGTCGCCGCCGCACCGAAGCCGGTGTTGACCGAGGTGATGAACGCACCGATGTCGCGTCCGGCGGAGATGGCGAAGGACAGGTTGGTGGACGAGCTGATCAGGTTGACGGCGAAGATCACCTTGTCGCCGGCGGTGACGTTCTCCGCCTCGAACAGCTCGGCGAACGACACGCCACCCACCGCCAGCGAGGCGGGCGAGGTGGCGGTCACACTCAGCTTGGCGTTGACGCCGGCCGAGATGTAGCCCTCCACCGCCGTCTCGCCGCTGGTGCTGTTGAGCAGCTCGTAGCGATAGACACCGGTGTTGCCGACCCCGCCGCCGGTATCGCTGGCCAGCGTGACTTGGCCCTGCTGCGTCGTGACGCCGCTGATCGCTCCGGCCATGTCACTACTGCCGGTGACGGTGAACACGTCGCTGAGCTGCCGCTCCAGCGCGCCGCCGCTGCGGGCCCGCAGGTCGATGACGAACTCGCCACCGCGGCCGACGTCGCCGGTCACCACGCCGCGCAGCCGCTCGAAGTCCGAGCTGCTGGTCAGCGCACCGAGGCTGCCGCTGAGCAACGCCTTGGTGTTGAACTCACTGGCGGCCGCCAGCCGGTCGATCTCGGCGAGGTACTGCGAGACCTCCAGCTGGATCGCGGCACGGTCGCTCGCGGTCTTGGTGCCGTCCGAGGCGCTGACCGCCAGCTCGCGGATGTTCTGCACAAGCCCGGTGATCTCGCTCAACGAGCTGTCGGCGACCTGCAGCGCGCTGATGCCGTCCTGGGCGTTGAGCGCCGCGCGCTCCAGCCCGCGCCACTGGCCGCGCAGCCGCTCGGAGATGCTCAGTCCGGCCGGATCGTCACCGGCCGTGTTGATCGACAGACCCGAACTCATCCGCTGAAGCGACAGCGCCAGCGCGCTGTTATGCAGCGCCAGTTGTCGCGCCGCGGTGAGCGACGGGGCAAACGAGGGAATCGTCAGCGAAGACATCCAGATGACCTCCGTGTGGCATGTTGCCTCGGCAGGTCATCCCTTACCTGCACCCGCCTTCCGTGCCGTCCCTGCGCCTCCCCGTGCGCCGGCTCGGCGGGATACGCTTTGAGTGTACCGTGAATCGGCGGCGTACGCAAACAAAGCTCCGGTCAAACCTGCGGTGTTAGAATTGGTGTATACATCTGAGCACCCAGGAGGTGTCCCGTGCGTGCCCACTTCACAGTCACCGCTTTCGCGTTGATCCTCTTCGCAGCCCTACTCTCCGCCTGTGGCGGCGGCACTGCTCCCGCTTCAGACCCGGGCGGCAGTTCGCCCGCGATCCCGCCGATTATGGATCAACTGCCCAGCCTTGATGAGCTTCCGCCAACGGTTGTGGTCAGGTCGGTATCAGAAGCCTTCCAGCAGGAGGGATGGCAGGGCGAAGGCAACGCTCTGGGGACTGCCGTGCAGGACGGCACATCGATCAGCCTGCCGTCCGGTGAGCATCAGATGGCAGGCGGCATCTACGGCTACACGGTCACATATCCAACGCTGGCCGTCCCCTATATCGCGCCCTACGAGATCACGATCAACACTGACGGTGGTGGCGACTTCTGGGTGGCCCTGGCCGATTACGGGCGTATGACCTGGAACATCCTGCCCGAGACTTTCAGCGGGACTGCGGTGAACATGCCGATCGGCCTGGAGCCCAACGCGTCCAACAGCGATGGCTACTTCATCTACGCGATCCTCACCTACGGCGGGGAGAACGTCACCGTCAGTTCCATTGATCTGGTGTATCCGGACCTGTTTGTGCTGGGCGAACCCGTCGAGTATCAGCAGTTCATCGAGGCCGATGACGGCACACGGCTGGCGACCAGCATCTTCCTGCCCTACGAGGAGTCGGAGCTGCTGATCCCTGACCCCCCGTATCCAGCAGTCCTGTTTCGCACTCCCTACGACAAGGCGGAGACGTTCTCGATTCAGTACGAGGGCTTCAATCTGCCAACCGCCCTGGCCAGCCTGAATGTCGTGATGGTCGTGCAGTACTTCCGGGGCCGCAAGGACGATAGTGGAGCCTGGCCCGACAGCGAAGGCACCGAGACGCTGTTCCGCGAGCACAACGGACCGGACCACACCGACGCGATCGACACCATGGACTGGATCGAGGCGCGCCATTGGTACAACGGCACCACGGTGCTGTCCGGGCCATCGGCGCTGGGGCTGTGGATCTACCAGGCTACGCCGGGGCTCGGTGATCGCATTGCGGGGATCTATCCACAGGTCTCCTCAGGCAACGTCGCCAACTGGGCCGCCCAGCGCAACGGCTGCTTCAAGCGCAGCAACGTCGAGGGCTGGCTGACGGGCAACAACTACCCGCCTGAACTGCTCACCGAGGCCGAGGACAACTACGGCAGCGACGCGTACTGGGATGCACTGGATTTCGATGCCCAGGCATCCTCTGCCGCCTGCCCCGGCTACCACGAAGTCGGCTGGTGGGATGTCGACGTGGAGTCAACGATCTACAGCTGGCAGCAGCTGCAAAGCAACGGTGGCGCAGGAGCCGCCGGCAACCAGTGGCTGGTAATCGGCCCTGGAGGGCACGATTCCATGCGCTCGGAGACGGTCGGCGAGCTGACCTTCCCGACCACTCCCCTCGAAAACGACCCACGCGCGGTGCCCGATGCCTGGGACGGTCTTAAGTGGGCGCTCAAGCCGCTGGGACGCAATCCGCTCTTCTTCGAACCGACGGCACACGTCCTGGCCTACTTCATCGGATCAGATGAACCAGCATTCCAGACCACTGAGCCCAATAACCACTGGTACGAAATGGACGCCTGGCCGCCGTCGGCCAGCGACTGGGTGCTGTACCTCTCATCCGACACTCCCAGCCTGACCGACACTAACCCCGTTGCCGAGACCACCGCAGGCTGGCAGTGCGTCCCCGCCAATCCGGTGCTGACCAAAGGTGGCGCAAACCTGCCCGGCGGGCCGATGCTGGCCGGACCATACGACCAGTCGGAGCCCGAGGTGCACGAAGACGTGCTGCAGCTGCGCACGGGCGGACTGGCGGAAGCGGTCTCCGTCGCAGGACCGATCCCCGTTCACCTGTTCGTATCCACCGATGCCGTGGACACCGACATCATGGTCAAGCTGATCGACGAGTATCCGGATGGGCGCAACATGTTGGTCACCGACAGCGCGGTGCGGCTCAGCTGGTACCTGGCCGAGAACGAACTCGGCGACGTCGTGCCCGGAACGGTTTACGAAGTGCAGTTCAATCTAGGGGACCGCGCCTACGTCTTCGAGTCCGGTCACATGATCGGGCTCGACATTCAGAGCACCAACTACCCGCGGTACGACATCAATCCCGGCAACGGCGACCCGTTCTTCACCGGGCTGAATGGAACGGTGCAGGGCAGCACGCTGTACATGGGCGGGGCGACGAACTCGCACGTGACACTGCCGGAGTTCGATCCGTCGGCCTAGACCCACCGCTGCGCACGGACAGCGTAGCGATTGCGAGGGGCGAAAGTGTAGGCGGCTCCGCGGCTAGTGGGCGCGGTTGTCGAGATCGTCGAGGCGCAGGTTGTAGACGCGATACTGCTCGCCGAGCTGGTTGATGTATTCCCAGTTGCCCGGCAGGATCATCTCGTCGCAGCGTGCCTGCCACTGCGGCTGCAGCTGCTGGCAGGCCATCTCGCCGACCAGCACGCTGCCCGGCTCGGCCAGCTGCTGCATCTTGGCCGCCAGGCTAACGGTGGCACCGATCAGGTCGACTTCCTTCTTGCGCTCCGGGCTGCCCAGCGTCACGATCGAGGCGTAACCCGAGTCGATGCCGATGCGCACGTCGATGCGCGGGAAGCCGCTGGCCTGCAGGAAGTCGTTGAGCTGACCGTAAACAACCTGACGGATCGCCAGCGCGCAGTCCAGCACCAGGTCGTTCTCCATCGCATGGCGCGGCTCGGCGAAATACGCGATCAGCCCGTCGCCGGTGTACTTCAGAACCTGGCCGTTGAACTCGGGGATCGGCGCCCCGATCTCGTCGAGGGCGATGATGATCAGGTGGGTGTACATGTCGCGGCCCAGCTGCGTGGCCAGCTTGGTCGAGCCCGCGATGTCGATGCTGAGGATCACGAAGTCCAGTTCATCGACACCCAGCGCCTGCAGATAGTGATGGGCTGTATCCTGGCCGGCCGGAATGGTGGCCAGCGGTGAGGAAAGCTCCTCCAGCACATCCTGGACACCGACCAGGTCGGGGTCCAGTAGCGAGCCCCCCACCGGAGTTTCAGGACTGCGCATGAACATTGGCGTGTTGATCAGTTGGGTGGCGAACCTGGCGACCTGTTCCTCCGTGAAGACCGCGCCGCCGACCTTGTAGTGGAGGTGACGCTTGCCGTCGATCTCAACCCATTCGCACTTGTCGGGATCAGGCTGCAGGGAGATGTCGAACGTGCCGCGCCGCTCGTCGTAGTTGACGAGGCTGCACACGAAGTCGATGCGCTCGGGCGCCCTTCTGTCGCCTTGATCGCTCACGTTCTCGTTCCGCCACCTCCTTGCGCGGCACACCGCGCGAAGTAGCACGTTCCTTCCCGCATAGATTATACTGCTTCTTAGCGTATTTGTAAACGAAATGTTAACGATCTGGCTACCGCGAGTGCTGTTTCACAACGACTTGTTCCACGCACGCCCACATCCTACTCACCCCCATAACCCCCCCGGGCTAGCTGGCCGACTTCACCCGTGCGCGCCGCTTCAGCATGGTCTTGAGGTACTTCCCGGTGTAGCTGGCCTTGTTTGCAGCGACTTCCTCGGGTGTGCCCTCGGCAATGATCCGGCCACCTTCGTCACCGCCCTCCGGCCCGAGATCGATGATCCAGTCGGCGGTCTTGATCACGTCCAGGTTGTGCTCGATTACGATCACGGTGTTACCGGTCTCCACCAGGCGCGCCAGCACCGCCAGCAGCTTGCGGATGTCGTCGAAGTGCAGACCGGTCGTCGGCTCGTCGAGCAGATACAGCGTCCGCCCCGTGCTGCGCTTGCTGAGTTCGCGCGCCAGCTTCACGCGCTGGCTCTCGCCACCGGACAGCGTCGGGGCGCTCTGTCCCAGCTTGATGTAGTCCAGGCCCACCTCGTCCAGCGTGGTCAGTCCCTTCGTAATCTTGGGGATGTTGGCGAAGTGCGCCAGCGCCTCGGCCACGGTCATCTCCAGCACGTCGTAAATGGTCGCGCCCTTGTACTCGACGGCGAGCGTCTCGCGATTAAACCGCCGGCCGTGGCAGACATCGCACGTAACGTAGACATCGCTGAGAAAGTGCATCTCGATGCGCTTGACTCCGTCGCCCTGGCAGGCCTCGCACCGGCCCCCGCGGACGTTGAAGCTGAACCGACCAGGCTTGTACCCTCGCACGCGGCTTTCCGGCAGCTCGGCGAACAGCCTGCGCACTTCATCCCAGACACCGGTATAGGTGACCGGATTGCTCCGCGGCGTCCGGCCGATCGGTCGCTGACTGATCTGAATCACTTTGTCCACGTTGTCCGCGATACCCCGGATTTCGCGGAACTTACCGGTCTGGCGCACGTTGCGGTTTACCAGATTCGCCGTCGCCTTCCACAGCGTCTCGTTGACCAGGCTGCTCTTGCCACTGCCTGACACACCGGTTACGCAGACGAAGCGGCCCAGCGGGATGGTGACATCGATGCTCTTGAGGTTGTTGGCCTGGGCACCGACAATCTGGATGCGGTTGCCATTGCCGTTGTGCCGCCGCTCCGGCACCGCGATCTCCTCAAGGCCGGCCAGGAATCGGCCGGTGATGGTCTTCGCCCGCCCGGCGATATCCTCGGCGCTGCCCTGATCGACGATCCTCCCACCGTGCACGCCGGCATGGGGGCCAAAGTCGACGATCTCGTCGGCGCGGCGCATCGTCTCCTCATCGTGCTCGACCACCAGTACGGTGTTGCCGAGGTCACGCAGGCTCTCCAGCGTGTCGATCAGCTTGCGGTTGTCGCGTTGATGCAGCCCGATACTCGGCTCGTCCAGCACGTACAGCACGCCGGTCAGCCCGCTGCCGATCTGGCTGGCCAGCCGGATGCGCTGGCTCTCACCGCCCGACAGCGTCGGCGCACTGCGGGCCAGAGTGAGGTAGTTGAGCCCCACGTCGCAAAGGAACTTGAGCCGCTGCTTGATCTCCTTGACCAGTTCGGCGGCAATCGTGCGCTGCTCCTTGCTCAGGCGACGACCGAGGCCCTTGAACCACGCCAGCGCGCGGTCGATGTTCAGGCTGACGATCCGGTCGATCGTCGCGCCGCCGACCTGCACGGCGATGCTTTCCGGCTTCAGCCGTTTGCCATCGCAGGCCGCGCACGGCTTGTCGGCGAAGAACTCCGAGTACCAGCGCCGCGCCCCTTCGGACTGCGTCTGATGGTAGAGGCGCTTGATGTTATTGGCCACGCCTTCGAAGTCGCGGCGCCGGCCGCGCCAGGTGAAGCTGCCGCCGAACAGCAGCCCGTGCATCGCCTCGTCCGGGTAGTCCGCCAGCGGCGTGTCGACGTCAACTTCCCATTGGCGCAGGAATGAGTTGAGGTACGGCTCGAAGTAGTCCTGATGATTGCTGATCTGCCCCCAGAGCCGGACACCCCCCTCGCGGATGTTGCGCTCGCGGTCCGGCATCACCAGCGCGGGCTCTACTTCCAGGCTGGTACCCAGACCCCCGCACTCGCTGCAGGCACCCTGCGGGCTGTTGAAGCTGAACGCCTGGGGCGTCAGTTCGTCGAAGCTGATCCCGCAGTCGGCGCAGGCGTTGTGCTCCGAAAACAGCCACTCCTCGCCGCTGTCGACGTTGAGCACCCGCACCAGCCCGCCGCTCTCGCGGAGCGCCAGTTCCACGGCCTCCGTCAGCCGGCCGGTCAGGTCGTCGCCCAGCACCAGCCGGTCCACCACGATCTCGATGGTGTGCTTGCGCTTCTTGTCCAGCCGGATCTCGTCGCTGAGCGCGATGATCTCGCCGTTGACGCGTACGCGGGCGAAGCCGGCGACCTGCGCCGCGGTGAAAACGTCCTTGAACTCGCCCTTGCGCCCGCTGGCGACGGGCGCCAGCACGTATAGCCGCGCGCCGGCGGGCAGCTCCGTGATGTGCTCCACCATCTCGTCGACGGTCTGCCGCCCGACGGGCTTTCCGCAGTTGTGGCAGTGCTGAACGCCGACGCGTGCGAACAGCACGCGGAGGTAATCGTAGATCTCGGTGACGGTGCCGACCGTACTGCGCGGATTGTGGCTGGCCGCTTTCTGCTCGATGGCGATCGCCGGTGACAGCCCGGTGATGTGGTCGACGTCCGGCTTGTCGAAGCTCTGCAGAAACTGGCGGGCATAGCTGGACAGACTCTCCAGATAGCGCCGCTGCCCCTCGGCATAGATGGTGTCGAACGCCAGGCTGCTCTTGCCGGAGCCGGAGGGTCCGGTGAACACGATCAGCCGGTTGCGCGGCAACTTGACCTCCACATCCCTGAGGTTGTGTACGCGCGCACCCTTGATGTGGATATACCCGGACACCATCTACATCATCCCACGCTTCATATACCCGCGGCGAGGACCTTGATTTATCCCGAGAAACGGAAGCCGAGGGGACTAGTCATGCGTATAGTAGTATAGCACCTGGCCGGATTCGCGGCAATCATGGCTATCGCGGGCTTCATCTCCCCATGAATACGTGCTCCGGCCACAGGACGCCGCGGGCGAGGTGACTGAGAAGTTTATGCCGCTACCCCCGAGCGGCAGCGGCATAGGTACGCTTGCACGAATCTGTACCGTCCTCGAATTATAGCTCGGATCGCCAGTCCGTCAAGGGCCGTTGGCCGCCACGGCGCCGCTGAGCGGCTAGTGTCCCCCATCGCTTCGCTTGCGCCGACTCGGGCACATGGGATATCATCAAGGCAGAGCGGCATTGGTGGTGCAGGTAAAACTGAGCGCGGGGGTTCTGCATGGCCGAGGATGACAACAGCGCGGATCGGGTGGCCGGCACGGCGACCCCGTGGACCTGCGCCAACTGCGGACTGTCCAACGAGGCGACACTGGAGCACTGCACGGGCTGCGGATTCCACCGCGACTACGATCCCGAGGCCCAGCCGGACGTGGACTTCTCCAGGGTCAAGCGCCAGCTGGACGAGGATGCTCAGACGCGTCGTCGTGATCTGCGGTTCTACATGCAGATCGGGGCGACCGCAAGTCAGCTGCTGCTGCTGATCGCCTTTATCGTGATGAGCGTGTTCGTCGCACGCAACTGGCCCGTGCAGAGCAGCTTCGCGGCGGACGCCAGCGCGCTGTCAGACCTGGTGCTGACCCTGCAGGTGCGCGTCGAGCAGGGCATCACCAAGGGCGAATACGATGAGCTGCTGGTGCCGCTGACAATTTCGAAGACCAAGTTCACGGTGCGTTACGGCAACGAGCCGGAACGCCAGCGCCTGGCCTATCAGAAGCTGGTGCAGTCCGCGGAGTACTACGAGATCGCGCGCGATTCGTGGGAGCACATGCTGGTCAGCGCCAGCAGCTTCGGACGGTCTGACCCGGCCGCGCGGAGCACTGATGCCGACGAGACGGTCACGCGCTACTGGGATACCGCCGCCAGCAACGCCCTGATGGCGCTCGAGGACCTGCACTGACGGCGTATCGCGCCTATAATCACTGCATGGCACGCGAGCCCCGGGAGCCTGCCGAGCGCGCCGCATCCCTGCGGCAGCAGCTGGCGGACCACGCTCATCGCTACTATGTGCTCGATGCGCCGGTGATCAGCGACGCGGAGTATGACGCGCTCTACCGCGAGCTGGAGGAACTGGAGGCGCAAAACCCGGACCTGGTCACGCCGGACAGCCCCACGCAGAAGGTGGGCGGGCAGGTGCTGCCCTACTTCGAAACTGTCAACCACCGCGTCCCGATGTACAGCCTGGACAACGCCCTGACGGAGGACGAGTTCCTGGCCTTCGACCAGCGGCTGCGCAAGCTGACCGGCGCCACGGAGCTGTTCAGCATCGAGTACTTCTGCGAGCCGAAAATCGACGGACTGGCCGTGTCGCTGGACTACAAAGAGGGTCTTTTCGTGCGGGGAGCGACGCGCGGGGACGGCACCACCGGTGAGGACGTCACGCACAACCTGCGCACCATCAAGTCGCTGCCGCTGCGACTGCGATCCGCCTTCACCGGCACGGTACGCGGCGAGGTCTACATTCGCACAGACGACTTCGCCAGACTGAACGAGACGCGTCGCCAGGCCGGGGAACCGACATACGCCAATCCGCGCAACACCGCCGCCGGCAGCATCCGCCAGCTGGACAGCTCGATCGCCGCGGCGCGGCCCTTGAGCATCTGCCTGTACGCAATCGCTGAAGCCTACGGACACGGTCTCACAACGCAGGAGTCAGTGCTCAACCGTCTTCGCGAACTGGGCCTGCCGGTCAGTCCGGAGGGCCGCCTGTGCCCCACATCGGGAGAAGTGGTGGCTTTTCACGCCGAGCTGGGCCGGCGCCGCGAGCTGTACTGGGCCGAGGATGACGGGGCCCTGCCCTACGACATCGACGGCCTCGTGGTCAAGCTCAACGACCTGACGCTGTGGGAGCAGCTCGGCTATACGGCGAAGTCGCCGCGCTACATGATCGCCTTCAAGTGGGAGGAGGAGCTGGCGGTCACCACGCTGGAGCAGGTCACGTTCCAGATCAGCCGCCAGGGCATCTTCAGCCCGGTGGCCGAGCTCACACCGGTGCAGCTGGGCGGGGTGACGGTCAGGAGGGCCACCCTGCACAACCTGGATGAGATCGCGCGTCTGGACGTCATGCTCGGCGACGAGGTGCATATCAAGCGCGGGGGCGAGGTCATCCCCAAGATCACCGCCCGCACCGCCCGGGAGCGCGACGGCGGCGAGCACCCAATAGCCTATCCGGGCGCCTGCCCACACTGCCGCACCGGTCTGGTGGTGGACGAGCGCGCCCACAACTGGGCCTGCCCGAACCGCGACTGCGCCGGACGCCTGGTTGAGCGGCTGTCGTACTTCGCTAGTCGCGGCGTAATGGACATCGAGGGCATGAGCCGCAAGACGGCCGAGCGGCTGGTGGAAGAGGGGCTGGTCAGCGACGTCGATGGCATCTACGGCCTGCAGCGCGACGCGCTGGTGGCGCTGGAGCGCTTCGCCGACGTCTCCGTCGACAACCTGCTGGCCGCGATTAGCCGCAGCCGCCGACAACCGCTGTGGCGCACCATCGTCGCTTTGGAGATCCCCCAGATCGGCGAGCAGACCGCCAAGCTGCTGGCCCGCCAGTTCGGCAGTCTGGCGGCGCTGTCCGCTGCAGAGCAGCCGATGCTCGAAGACGTGAAAGGCATCGGCCCGCTAATGGCCCGGGACATCGCGGAGTGGTTCGCTGATCAACGCAACCGCGCGCTGCTTGACCGGCTGGAACGGGCGGGATTGACAATGAGCGAACGGCAGTCGTCCGCCGAGCCGGGCGTGTTCGCCGACAAGACGATCGTGCTGACGGGTACGATGAGCTTCGCGACGAGGGATCAGCTGCGCGAGTGGCTCGAACTCAACGGCGCGACGGTCAGCGGCAGCGTCAGCAAGCGTACGGCGCTGGTAATCGCCGGCCCGGGCGCCGGCGGCAAGCTGGCCAAGGCTGAGAAGCTGGGCGTCGAAACCTGGGATGAGGGGCGCCTGCGGGCTTTCATGCGTGACGAGGACACGCAGCCCGCAACCAAGCCGGACTGGTGGCCAGCCAGCTGATCAGGTCAGCAACCGGAAACAGCCGCAGACGCGCACGATGCCCGGCGACACGATTCTCCTGCCCCTTCCGAGCAGGCTAGCTAGCCGCGCCCCTCGACGACGATCACTTCCTGCTCCTCTTCAACCTGCGGCGGGAAGTAGTCGTACTCCATCTGGGGCTCGGGCTCCGGAGCCACCACTGGCGGCGGTGGCGGTGGCGGAGTCTCGACCACGGGCTCGGGAGTCGGAGCCGGGGGTACCGGCACCGGCTGCCAGCACCACACGTCGCCCTTGAAGACCTTGTACCACTTGGCGCAGCAGGCATCGCCGCACAGCACCTTCAGCGACATCCACAGGCAGGCGCAGGCCTCATCGGGCTTGCGCAGCCGGATCGAGCAGACGTCACCGGCGTTGACCGGATTGTCCAACGCGGCGTAGTACTCGTCGCAAAGGCAGCAGTAGTTCGGCACCTCGAAGCTGCCCAGCACCTGGCCCGCGCGATCGAGGAACTCGACCGTGAGCGGCGAGTTGGTCGGGCAACAGCAATCGCAGTCGATGTCGATGACCACGCAGGAGAACTCGCAGCACCACGGCATGCTGATGCAGTAGAGGGAGGTCTCCTCTTCGGCCATTGCGCTGCCGGCCCACAGCACCGCTAGGGATACAAGGGATACCAGTATCAAGTTACGCATGTTGTTCCTTCCTGTCCATACACAATAGACATGCCTCCGACAGGTGAAGGTAATATACCCTATTCACAGGATCGGTCAAGCACCTGAGGGAGAGATCGCAAAATGGCACTGGCACTTGGAAGTCCGGCACCGAGGTTCTCACTGCCCGCCACCAACGGTGGCACCTACACGTTCGACGACCTCAAGGGCGAGGCGGCAACCGTGATCATCTTCTGGTGCAATCACTGCCCGTTCGTGATTCCCAATCAGGACCGCGTGATCGCGATGCAGGATGATTACGCTGAGCGCGGAGTAAGCTTCGCGGCGATCTGCGCCAACAACGCCCTGACGCATCCGGCGGACAGCTTCGATAACATGAAGCGACGGGCCCTGGAGAAAGGATACAACTTCCCCTATTTGCATGATGAGAGCCAGGACATGGCCCGGGCCTTCGGCGCCGAGCGCACGCCCGAGGTGTTCGTCTTCGACGCGGACGGTCTGCTGCGCTACCACGGTCGCATCGATGACAACCATGAGGACGTCCGTCAGGCCCGCAGCCATGATCTGCGCAATGCTCTCGAGGCGCTGTTGGCGGGCAACCCACCCGACCCGTCGGAGACGGGCGCCATGGGCTGCACGATCAAGTGGAAGTAGAGCGGTGCTGAAGGGCTAGCCAGGCTCAGTCAGGGCTGAGTCCACCATCAGCGCCACCAGGTCGACGAACCGTGTGGCGGCCTCCCAGCCAAGCTCCTCCCACGCGCGCCGGGCGTTGCCCACGAGCTCCGGGGCATCGTCCCCACGCACGAGCGTCGGATCACTGGTGACGCGCCTGCCCACCTCCACGCCGGCACGGGCGCAGGCCGCCGCAACCAGCTCCTCAACGCTGTGTGCTTCTCCGGTGGCCAATACCAGCTCAGTCGGCCGCTCGATCTCCAGCATCCAGGACATCGCGGTCGCGTACTCCGGCGCGTAGCCCCAGTCTCGCCGGGCGCGCAGATTGCCGACACTGAGCTGCTGCTGCATTCCGCGGGAGATGCGGGCGGCGCCGCGGCAGACCTTGGCGAAGACGTACTCCTCGCTGCGCCGCGGGCTCTCATGATTGAAGGGTATCGCACAGGCCGCGAACAGGCCGGCGGTCCTGGCCTCCGCCGCCAGCTGCCGAACCTGCAGCTTCTGCCGCCCGTATTCGTTCACCGGTCGGGCGGGTGTCCTCTCGTCCTGGGGCTGCGAATCCGGCAGGCCAAAGATCGCGGCGGAGCTGACCGTAAGCAACCGCGCGTCGTGCCGGTCGCGCCGCATCCAGTCCAGCAGTACTTCGAGACTAGTGACGTTGACCGCGCGGCTGGCCGCCGGATCACGCTCGGCCGTCGGGGGGTGCGACACTGCTGCCAGGTGAAAGACGCGATCCGGCTGAACCGAGCGCAGCAGTTGCCGGAAGGCCGCGTGATCGGCGAGGTCGCAGGCCGCCAGCTCGATTTGACCGTTGCTCTGCAGCTTCATCAGATGGGACGGAACGGCCTCACCGGGCGCCAGCAGACCCAGTGATGGAGTCTGGCTCGCGGCGAGTTGCTCCGCCAGGTAGCCCCCGTCCTGTCCCCCTACCCCGGTGATCAGCGTGCGCACGGCCTGCATTGTAGGACATGGACCGTCTCCGTCGCGGGGTCGTTTCACGACCGCCGTCGCTTGGTGGATGGCATTCGATAGCCTATAATCGGCCCCGCGAAGGACTTAAGCCCAGTGGACACAACAGCAGCGACGACAGCATCAGAACCTACTTCCCCGGCCGTCTCCACCCCGACCATCGGGGTGTTCGACAGCGGTATCGGCGGCTTCACCGTGGCCGGCGCCATTCTGCGCCGCCGCCCGGATCTAAACCTGCTGTACTTCGGTGACACGCTGAACATGCCCTACGGCGGCCGCTCACTGGATCAACTCGCGCGCTTCGCCCGCAACAGCATCGAATTCCTGCTGAGTCAGGGCATGGACATCCTCGCCGTCGGCTGCAACGCCTCCAACAGCGCCCTGGGGCAAGGCGAACTGAAGAGCTTCGGCATTCCGGTCTATGATCTGGTCACCAGCACGGTGGAGTGGCTGCGCGCGCAGCCCCAAACGTCACGCACCATCGCCTTGTTCGCCACCGAGGCGGCGATACGTTCCGGGTATTGGGAACGCAAGCTGCGCGAGGCGCTGCCGGAAGTTGAAATCATCGCGGTTGCCACACCGGAATACGTTCCACTGACCGAGGCCCATCTCCAGGACGAGCATGCGAACCTGGCCGCAGCCCGCATGTATGTTGAGCCACTCCTGAACAAGGGCGTCAGCACCATTCTGCACGGCTGCACGCACTACCCTCTGCTGCAGCCGTACATGCAGCAGGTATCGTCCGAGTTGAGTTTCATCGATCCGGCGGAGTGTCTGGCGGAGAAGCTGATCATCAACCTGCGGCCCCCCGAACCTGATGCGCGGCCCGGCCGCCTGCGGCTCTACAGCTCCCTGCCCGGCGAGGCCTTCTACCAGACCGGGCAGCGCGCCCTGGGCCGCCCGATCCGCGAGTTCACGTCGATGTACATTGTGAATCCCTGCGAGGACTGAGCTATGGCCCGTATTGACGGCAGGCAACCGGCTGACATGCGCGACGTCACGATCGAGGCGGACAGCTTCCGCAAGAACGACGCCCTGATCTCCTGCGGCGCCACCAAGGTCCTCTGCTATGCCAGCGTCGAGGAGCGCGTACCGGGCTGGCTGGCCGGCGCCGGTGCCGGCTGGCTGACGGCCGAGTACAGCATGCTGCCCAGCGCGGGCGATCCGCGGCAGAACCGCGAGCGCCGCGCGCTCTCGGGCCGGACGCAGGAGATTCAGCGGCTGATCGGCCGTAGCCTGCGTGCGGCGCTGGACCTTGCGATGCTGCCACCGATGACGATCCACATCGACTGCGACGTGATCGTCGCCGATGGCGGCACGCGCACCGCCAGCGTGACGGGCGGGATGGTGGCGCTGGCGAACCTGGTTGCCACCGAGCAGCATCGCTTTCGTGGCAACCCGCTGCAGTGCCTGGCGGCGGCCGTCTCGGTCGGGATCGTCGACGGCGAGCCACGGCTCGATCTGAATTACGTTGAAGACCGCGACGCCGAGGTCGACGCCAACGTAATCGGGCTGTCCACCGGCGGTTTCGCGGAAATCCAGGCCACCAACGAGCACGGCGCATTCAACCGCGAGCACCTGGACGGGATGCTCGATCTGGCCCAGAATGCGCTCGACCGCCTGTTTGACTTACAGCGGCAACACATCAGCGCCAAGTTGCTCTAGGCTGCGCGCCGGCCCACCTCTGGCGTATACAATGCTGGCTCAGGGATACCAGGCGCGATGGAGATACCACGGATCAAGTTCGGCACGGATGGCTGGCGCGGCGTAGTCGCGGACGACTTCACCTTCGACAACGTCGCGCTGGTTGGCGCGGCGATCGCGCAGCACCTCCTGGAATCGGACCAGGCCACCGGCCCGCTGCTGATCGGCTGTGACCGGCGTTTCGCCGCTGAAGCGTACGCCGCGCACCTGGCAACCCATCTGCGGACTCTGGGCCGGGAGGTGGTGGTTTGCGCCGGTCCGGTGCCTACACCGGTGGTAGCCTTCGGCGTCAAGCACCTTCAGGCGGCCGGGGCGGTCCAGCTGACCGCCAGCCACAATCCGCATTACTACCAGGGGCTGAAGTTCATCCCGCACTTTGCCGGGCCGGCAATGCCGGAAACGACGGAGCGCATCACCAGCCTGATCGCCGAATTGGCGCCGTCCTTCTCACCACCGACGCTGGCCACAGCGTGGCATGGGGATCAGATAGAGCTGCGCGAGCCGTACTTCGAGCACCTCGATACCCTTGTCAACGCCGACTGCCTGTCCAGCGGCGGCTTACGTGTGCTGTACAACCCAATGCATGGCGTGGGGACCGGCTACCTCGACGCCTATCTCGAGCGCGCCGGCCTTGAGGTCGTCACGATCGCGGACCAGCGCGACGTTTACTTCGGTGGCGGAATCCCCGATCCCAGTCCAGCCAACCTCACACCATTGAGCGCCAGACTCGTCGAGGACAACTGCGACGTCCTGATCGGCACAGACGGTGATGCGGACCGCTTCGGCATTGTCGATCCCCGGGGCCACTACTTCGGCGCCAACCAGGCCCTGCCACTGCTGGCGGACTACCTGATACGCTACAAGCACCTGACCGGCGAACTGGTACGCACGGTCGCGACCAGCCACCTGCTGGACGGCGTGGCGCGGGAACACGGGCTGGGCTTGGTGGAGACGGCCGTCGGGTTCAAGTACGTCGGTGAGCGCCTGCGCCACGGCGCGCTGATCGGGGGCGAGGAATCCGGTGGCATCAGCATCCAGGGCCACATCCCGGAGAAGGACGGCATCCTGGCCGCGATTCTGATGATGGAACTCGCGGCCACAACCGGTGAGAGCTTCGCGGAGCTGCTCGGCGAACTGCATCAGCGGCTCGGTGCGCGCGAGTACGTGCGCCTCGACCTCCCGCTGGCCGCGGAGCGTAGGCAGCGGCTGCTCGCTGCGCTGACGGCATATGACAAGCCTGACTTCGCGGGCAGGCGTATTCAGTCAAGGATCACCACCGACGGCTTCAAGTACCTGTTTGAGGACGGTTCGTGGGCGATGATCCGCGCCAGCGGGACGGAGCCAGTGGTTCGGGTCTACCTCGAGACCACTGTGCCGGAGACACTTGCCAAGTGGCGCAAGCAGGTGCTGGCCAGGGTCGAGTCCCTTGCCGGCTAGAAGCTGGATCGGCCCGTTCTACAGACCCCGCATCGCGACGCGCAGCGAACACACGCTGCCGGCCACGCGGTTGTAGCAGACCGCGGCGACGTCGCCGGAGTCAAAGGCCAGGTCAACCAGCACTTCTTCCGGCGCCGATACGGGCATCGGATCATTTGATACATGCTCAGTCAGCCAGCCGCTGCCATTCAGGTAGGCGTACTTCACGTCCGTGTAGAACCCGTCACTCTCGGTGTAGGCGATGGCCGGTGTGCCGTCCGCCATGTAGGCCAGCTGGCTGGCGCCGCCGATGAACTCCGTGCCGATCGAGCGCGCGATGGAGGCCACCTGCTCCTGGCTGCCGGGCGTGCTGGCGCTGGACTCGATGAACAGCAGTTCGCCGCTGAATTCGCCAGTGCGATTGAAGGAGTGGCCGATCAGGCTGTCGATCGGGCTGTAGGCGACGCTGCCGATGTCTCCGGAGTCGGAGAACTCCGAGGGCAGCCACCAGTCCTCAAGCGTGTTCTCGAAGTAGACATAGCCGCCGTTGATGCACAACGTGGCGTTGCCGCCCGTTGGGTGGTAGCGCAGATGCGGATACTCGAAGCTGCTTTGCCCGAACAGCTCGCTGTAGTTGGCAACGTAGGTGTAGGGATCGTCGTCGGCGATGTTGCCGGGATCATTGATCTGGAACACGTGGTAGTTGAGATCCGTGCCCTTGCCGGCCGTGTTCAGGTTGAGTGCCGTGCTGGCGATGCCGTAGGCGCCGGTCACCGGATGGCGGTCCACGCTGGAGTAGACGGCGCCGTCCACATAGCTCAGGCCGTAGTTCAGGTAGAACGGATTGCCGCCGAGTGAGAGCATGACGCTCAGGCCGATCCGCGAGTTGTTGGACTGGCCCACGATCTCGTGATAGCAGAGACTGACGCGCGGATTGCCCGTGACCGGGTCGATGACCACATCAGGCCAGGCGGGTTCGCCCTCCGGCTGAGCGTCGACCGAGCCGATCGTCCAGCTGTCCTCCTCGCGCAGATCCTGGGTGCGGTCACCAATTACCCATCTCGGCTTGTTGAACTCGTCGTCGATGTACACCGCCAGCGGATTGCCGGTCTGGGTGAAGGCGATCGCCGGCATCCAGCCCGCGTCGGGCCCCTCATCCGCCGTGAACTCCACCCACGTCGGATGGTCGACGTCGAGGGCCACGCGGTTGACGGTCAGGCTCTGGCCGCTGGCGACCAGGATGAACACGTAGACTCGTCCCTGGCTGCTGACGTACGGAGCGGTCAGGCCGATCGAACGCTGGTAGTCGGCGACCTGCGTCAGCGCCTTGACCTCCCAGCTGTCCTCGTCGTAGTTGGCGAAGCCGACCCAGTACCCGGGGTCCTCTCCGGAGAAAACGCCGGCCGACGTTTCGACGTACAGCCGCTGCAGCTGATCGTAGAGACCGATGTCCGCCAGCTCATAGATCGCCCAGCTGATGCCGCTGGGGTCCGCCGCCAGCTGCATGGTGCCGGTACCCTGGCTCGCGTTGCCCGACCAGTCATAGGCGTCGTCGCCCGTGTGCTCGCGCTGCGACAGCTCGCTGGGCAACCGACCCAGCGCGCTGGCAAGCGGCAGCGGCGGCAGCTGACCCGAGGCTTTGAGCACCGGCCACTTCAGCAGTCGCGCCATCTTCGGATCGACCGGAGTCGTCCCGTACAGCTCGGCATAGTCGGCGGTTTCCACCGTATCGCCGGGGTAGACCACCCGACCGTTGTCCAGGCTGCGGCCCACCGGCTGCAGGTTGCCCACACCGCAGCCGCAGCTGGCCGATAGCACCACGCCGCTGCAGATCAGCAGCCATCCCAGAAGGCGGTTCATACGTGTCATGACGTTGCCGGTAGCGGTAGTATTCACACCTATATTCTACCCGGCCAGTACGCCGTGCCGCTTGGCGATCGCCCGCCCCCAGTAGATGAACGGCGTATCGACGACGGCGACGATCAGCTTGATCACGTACGTGGTCAGCCAGATCTGCAGCACCACCGCCCAGGACTCGAAGCCCGGCACGCTGCCCAGCGGCGGCAGCGGGGCGAAGGCCAGCAACACGAACACGCTGGAGTCGAGTAGTTGACTCACCCAGGTGCTGGCGTTGTTGCGTAGCCACAGATAGCGGCCCTGGAAGTGGTCGCGCAGCCAGTGAAAGGCCCAGACGTCGTGCAACTGGCTGAGCACGTAGGCGATCAGGCTGGCGGCCACGATCCGCGGCAGGAAGCTGAACAGCGCGCTTAGGTGCCCGTGGAACTCGTCGCTGGGCGCGGGGGTGAACAGCAGCGCGAGCTGCATGAAGATGGTGACCAGCACCATCGCGGTGAATCCCAGCCAGACGGCGCGCTTGGCGGCGTCCTTACCATGGACCTCGCCCAGCAGGTCGGTACAGAGGAAGATGCTGCCGTAAAGGATGTTGCCGAGCGTGGTCGGCACGCCGCAGAGCTCGATGACCTTGAGCACCTGGATGTTGCAGACGATGATGGAGAGCACGATGTAGGCCACCAGGCCGATCGGCCCGAACAACCGGTAGACGAGCAGCACCAGCAGCAGGTCGAGCAGCAGGAAACCCAGCCACAGCAGCTCGTTGGGTATCGGCACGCGGGGATTGTAGCCTATGCGCGCTGCGCCGCGCGGCGGAGCGGCAGCAGCCACCAGATCAGACCCACAAGCGCGACAGCGGCAAGGGCACCGGATCCCCATACTGCCGCCGCAATTGCAGACTGCCTGAACCAGCGATCAGCAAGTGACTCCAGCTGCCGTGTGCTCGTCGAAACTGCGTTCAGCAGAGCGCCATCGCTGGTGTAGAACAGCAGGTTCGCCGGTCCCGAGCCGTAGTACCTGACAAACGCGCCGTTATTGGGGCCCACCACGATTTCGCCAGGCTCGAAGTAGCCCTGGGGAGTCGGCAAAGGTGTCCAGCGCCCGTCGTTCCACAGCCCGACATCCCACAGATAATCGCCAGCCATCGTGAAACACACGATTAGCCCGATCGCGCCGTCCGGTCCGATGCTGGCTTGGTGCACTGCTGCCCGCGTGAGTTCCTCCCGCGGTCGTCCGTACAGCCCAGAGTACATCTCGTCGAGATCGAACTCCGCCAGCAGTTCACAGCTCTGCGTGTCAACGCAGTATGCGGTGATCTCGAGCCCTCGCCCAGCGTTGGTCGAACCTACAGAGTCCTTCGCCAGTGTCACTACACCAATGGTGCGCCAGCCCCTGGGAGCAGTGTCTGACGGCAACCACACCTGCTCCGTTATTCTGTCTGTCTCCGAGATGAACTGCTCGGCCCACGGCTGTGGCACCGGCGTGCACGCCGGCAACATGAGCGTTTCGCAAACACCCCCCGAGGCAATCGGGCGCAAGCCAACAACTTCGCCATCCCAATCGAAGTGCAGCTGAGTGTCGCCGCAAATGTACACGGGCCTGCCATCCGCGCTTGAGATTGCCAGGCTTCCTCCCGGAGAGAACGCTGGCTTGTACCAACATGACGCAGCAGTGCACTGCACTGCAAGCAGCACGATTAGCCAGGACACGCTTCTGGTGCAGAGCATCAGTGCACCCCAGTATACGCCGATGTCCGTGCCGTCCCGCTACAATACTCACAGTGTACGCGGCGATCGAAACCAGCTTCGACGAGACGGGCATCGCGATCTGCGACGCGCAGGGACGGCTTCAAGCCTCGCTGCTGGCCAGCCAGATCGAGCGGCACAAGCCCTACGGCGGCTGCGTGCCGGAGCTGGCGGCGCGCACGCACCTGTCGGACCTGCCCCAGCTCTGGGCCCAACTCGATCCTGATCTTGTGTCGCAGATCACTCACCTTGGTGTCACCGCCGGGCCGGGCCTGCCCGGCTGTCTGCTGGCGGGGATCAACTTCGCCCGTGGCGTCGCCCGCGCCCTCCGCGTGCCGCTCTACGGCCTCAACCACCTGACCGGCCATGTCTTCAGCCCGTTCATCCCCGATCAGGGCGGCGCTGCGCCTCAGGATGCAGCCGCTGCCGACATCCCCTGCCCTCACCTCGCGCTGCTGATCAGCGGCGGCCACACCGAGCTGTTTCTGGTCCACGGCCTGACGGACCTTCAGCTGCTGGGCCAGACCCGCGACGACGCGGTCGGCGAGCTTCTGGACAAGGTCAGCGCGATGCTGGGCCACGGCTATCCCGGCGGCGCCGTGCTGGAGCAGCTGGCGCGCCGGCACCCGGGCCTGAGCGACGATGCCCGCTACGAGGGAGACTACTCTCTGCCCGTACCGATGCGCGGCTCCGGTGATCTCAACTTCAGCTACAGCGGACTCAAGACGGCGGTGCTGAGAATTGCCCGCATGGGCGACCCCGTCGGTGACAAGGTCCTGCCGGCTGAGCAACACCCATCCCTGCTGGCAGCGCTGTTCTCAGTGGTCGCCGAGTCGCTGTGGATCAAGGTGGCTGACGCCGTGGCCCAACATGGTGTGCAGCTGGTCACGGTCTCCGGCGGCGTGGCGATCAACGGTTTCATCCGGCGGCGGTTCCAGGCGGAGGCGGACAAGCTGGGCGCCCAGGTGAAGTTCGCCGCTGCGCGCTTCTGTCTGGACAACGCCGACATGATGGCCTGGCTGCTCAGGCTGACGGTCGAGGCCGGAGTCGAGCCCGCGCAGTTCGACGCCGACTGCAACTGGAATCCGGGGCTTCAGGCCGGGGAGCTTGAGTGCGCCAGCGACTGAGGCTGCGCTACCGCAAGGATCAGGTGCTGATGTACGTCGGCCACCGCGACCTGCTGCGCTTCGTGATCCGTCTGCTGCGCCGCGCCGAGATCCCCTTCGCCACCAGCGGCAAGTACTCGCCCAAGCCGCGCTTGACCTTCGGCCCGGCACTCCCGCTGGGCGTGCTGGCTGACAACGAACTGCTGGACATCGAGCTGCGCGAGGAGCTGGACTGGGGTGGACAAGAAGTGCAGGACGCCGCTGTCCGGCTGGCGAAGGCATCCCAGCCCCGGGACTTCGTCGTCGCGCTGGCCGCCATGCCCCCGGCCGCCCTGCCGGTCAGCAAGCTGGTCAACGCCGCGCGCTACCGCCTGGAATACAACGAACCGGCGGATGGGGTGATGACCGCGCTCGACTCCGCCGACCTCACGGCCCAGACCGCCGCCGGCAAGCAGCAGGATCTGCGCACCGCCCTGCTGGATTGCAGCTGCGCTGGTCGGATTCTCACGCTGGACGGCGCCGCCAGCGGCCAGCTTAATCTCAATATCGTGCGCCTGGCGGACCGGCTTGCGGAGTTGACGGGTTGCCAGCCCGCGCTGATCGCGCGCGAGTGCCTGCTGGATCACAGCGGCCGGCCGATCTAGGCATCGCGACCCGCTTCGGGGGCGCTCAGAAGCTCATTCAACTCCGCCAGCAGCGCGTCAAAGGCCGCGCCTTCGATCTTGCGATACTCGGCCAGCTCGCGCAGCGAGCCCCAGAACACCTCGCCGCACTGGGTGCAGATAACGTTGCGATCCCCCAACCAGCGCTGCGCGGCCGGGAACGCTTCAAGCAGGGCATCCACCGGTTCATTCCCTGTCAGCGGCAGCCGCATCGCAGTCCGATCCTCGCTATAACCCGCCGAGCTGGCAGCTCTGCGCCCAGTAGATCAGCACCTGGGGCATCACGCCCAGCAGCAGCGTCAGACCGACCGTCACGATGCCCGTTAGCACGTAGGCCGTCGGCATCCGCATCAGCGCCAGGTCGGCGGCGCCCGGCGCCCGCTGCTGCATGTACATCGCCAGCACGAACCGCAGGTAGTAGTAGACGCTGACCACGCTGTTGAGCACCGCCAGGATCACCAGGCCGTAGAGCCCGGCCTGCCAGGCATCGGTGAACACCATCAGCTTGCCGATGAAACCCAGCGTCAGCGGGAAGCCCGCCATGCTGAGCAGCAGCACCGCGAAGGCCAGCGAGGTCACCGGCGCGCGCCGCGACAGCTCGTTCATCTCGTCGAGATAGATGTCGTCCTGCCCGGCCGGCGCCAGATAGCTGATCAGCACGAAGGCCCCCAGCCCGGCCAGCCCGTAGCCCACCAGGTAGACCAGCACGCTGGTCGCGGTCGCCGCCGACCCGGCCGACAACCCGACCGCGATGTAGCCGGTGTGCGCGATCGCCGAATAGGCCAGCAGCCGCTTGGCGCTCATCTGGTGGATCGCCAGCAGGTTGCCGACGATCATCGAGAGCGCGGCGACCAGCACCAGTCCCGTCCGCCAGACGGCGGGGTCGAGCTGCGGCAGCCCCTCCAGGATCAGCCTGAGCGCCGCGGCGAAGACCGCCAGTTTGACGCCCGCCGCCATGAAACCCGTGATCGGCGTCGGTGCGCCCTGATAGACGTCGGGCACCCAGGCATGGAACGGCACCAGCGCCAGCTTGAAGGCCAGCCCGGCCCCGACCAGCGCCAGACCGACCACGAAGATCGTCGACAGCTCCAGGTTGTGCATCGCGTAGTGCGCGATCGCGGCGTAGTTCAGGTGGCCGACGATACCGTAGACCAGCGCCGAGCCGTAGATGAAGAAGCCGCTGGCGAACGCCCCCAGCAGGAAGTACTTCAGCGAGCTCTCCTGGTTGGCGCGGCTGCGCTCGTCGAGCCCGCACAGCACGTACAGCGGCAGCGACAGAATCTCGATCGAGATGAAGGTGATCAGCAGGTCGCGGCTCATCCCCAGCAGCATCATCCCGCTGGCGCTGAGCAGCAGCAGCGGAAACAGCTCGCTGCGGTGCAGGCCGCGGCGCCTGAGATAAGGCAGCAGGCTCAGTGCCGCCAGCAGCAGAATGCCGCAGACCACCAGCATGATGAAGATCGAGAAGTAGTCGATCGACAGGGCCCCCGCCGTCCAGCTCGGTGAGTCGCCCTGAGCGCCCACCACCCGCGGCGCGCCGACCGCGGTGAACAGCTGCGCCAGTACGCTCGCCCCACTGGCGCTGAGCTGCTGCCACATCACCAGCGCATACACCGCGGCGGCAACGGTGCCCGCGACAGTGATCACGAAGCTGGGCGTCAGTGAGAGCCCGCGCTTAACGCGCGCCATCCGCACAGCGACGTCGGCCGCCAGCAGTACCAGGGCCGTCGCCACAATGAGCAGGACCGGCCCCAGGTAGCCCATCTGTCCCAGGTTGAGGACCACTGGATTGCTCACTGGTCACCTCCCGCGTCGCGTCGCGTCAGCAGCGCGGTGACCGCCTGCTCACCGAGCGTAGATCGGACTATCAGCTGTTCTTCGGCGCGCTGCTCGGCGTCCTCCATCAGCTGAATGACCGGGCGGCTGTCGGGCGTGACCCGCCCGAGGAACATCGTGGGGAAGAGCCCGATCACGAATGCCATCACCGCCAGCGGCAGCACCGACCAGACCTCGCGCGGCACCAGATCGCGCAGCTCACGATTCTCGGGCCGCGTGATTTCGCCAAAGAACACGCGGCGGAACATATATAGCAGGTAGACCGCCGCCAGGATCACGCCGGTGGTGGCGATCAGCGTCATCAGCCAGTTGACCTGGAAGCTGCCGATCAGGATCAGGAACTCACCGACGAACCCGTTAAGCGACGGCAGGCCGACGCTGCTGAGCATCATCACCAGGAAGAAGTTGAAGTAGACCGGCATCGGGCGCGCCAGCCCGCCGAAGTCGGCGATCAGCCGCGTGTGCCGGCGGTCGTAGATGAACCCGACCAGCATGAACAACGCGCCGGTGCTGATACCGTGACTGACCATCTGCAGGATCGCGCCGTCCACCGCCCATTGCTGGAAGCTGAACAGCCCCAACATCACGAAGCCGAGGTGCGCCACCGAGCTGTAGGCCACCAGCCGCTTGACGTCGATCTGCACGGCCGCCACCAGTGCGCCGTAGATGATTCCGACCACGGACAGCGCCATGATCAGCTCACGCATGGTGAACACCAGCGCGCCGCCGCCCAGCGGATAGAACGGCGCATCCGGGAACAGCGGGATCGCGAAGCGGATGAAACCGTAGGTGCCCATCTTCAGCAGCACGCCCGCCAGGATGATCGAGCCGGCCGTCGGCGCCTCGGTGTGCGCGTCGGGCAGCCAGGTATGGAACGGGAACAGCGGAACCTTGATGGCGAAGGCCAGCGCGAATGCCAGGAAGCACCACAGCTGGAAGCTCGCCGGCTTCGGCATGGCCATCAACGCGGCCAGATCGAAGCTGCCGACATGCTCGGCATTGAAGTTCCCCGAGTGCAGGTACAGCGCGATGACGGCGACCAGCATCAGCAGCGAGCCGACCATCGTGTACAGCACGAACTTGGTGGTGGCGTAGAGGCGCTGCTTGCCGCCCCACATGCCGATCAGGAAGTACATCGGGATCAGCACGGCTTCCCAGAAGAAGTAGAACAGCAGCAGGTCCTGCGCCAGGAACACGCCGGTCACCGCGGTTTCCAGCACCAGCATCAGGATGTAGTAGGCCTTCTCGCGCGTCGTAATCACGCCGATGCTGGACAGGATCGCCAGCGGGAACAGGAAGGTGTTGAGCAACACCAGCCACAGGCTGATCCCGTCGACGCCCATCGAGTAATACGCGTTGATCGCCGGAATCCAGGGCAGCTTCATCACGAAGTGCAGGCTGCCGTCGGCCTGGAATCCCACCAGCAGGTAGAGGCTGACCAGGAAGGTCGCAATGCTGACTCCCAGCGCGCCCCAGCGGAAGGCGCGCTTGTACTCGTTCGCGTTGGGCAGCACGAGCAGGACCAGCGCCCCCACCAGCGGCAGGAATGTGACGATCGAGAGAATGTTGTCCTCTATCAGCACTCTCTACCCCTACTTGGTCAGGTTACACAACATCAGAATGACTGCGCCCAGCAGCACGTACAGGGCGTAGTTGCGGACGAAGCCGGTCTGCAGTGGCCGCGTCAGCTGGCCGATCACGCCGATCACCCACGCCGTGCCGTTGACGATCCCGTCCACGATCTTCAGATCGAAGAACCGCCAGCAGGCGTAGGCCACCGCGGTGCCCGGCACCACGATCACCCGGTGATACAGCTCGTCGAAGAACCACTTGCCGAGACTGAATCCGTAGAGCGGTTTCAGCCGCTGCTTCCACTTCTCGGTAGCGCCAAAACGCGGCACGAACCAGACCCAGGACCAAATCAGGCCGATCAGCGCCAACAGCACGCTGAAGGCGGCAAACAGGATTTCGGTTGTCGTGTGGCTGCCCAGCATCACGAACGCCTCGTGATGGGCGGCCCCATGCTCCGCACCATGACCGGCTTCCATCGCACCATGCTCGGCCCCGTGCTCGGCGGCATGCGCGACCTCGACGGCCGGCACCTCGTGGGCTGCCGGCAACTCAACGAAGCTGGCCGGATCAGTGCTGGGCGCCATGAACGTCTTGAGCGTGGTGTGCTGCAGCCCCATCGTCCAGGGCGGCATGAATAACGCCGCGCCGCCAATGATCGCCAGTGCCGCCAGCACCACCAGCGGCACCACCATCGCCGGCCCGGACTCGTGCGGGTGCTTGTGCTTGGCCTTGAAGTCGCTGGTCCAGCGCTCCTTGCCGAGGAACGTCTTATAGGTCACGCGTCCCATGTAGAACGCCGTCATCAGCGCGGTCAGCGCCGCGACAATCCACAGCACCGCCGGCGCCCAGCCAAACTCGGCCTGCCAGATGGCAATCTGCCAGAGGATCTCGTCCTTGCTGAAGAATCCCGCAAAGGGGAAGATGCCGGCGATCGCCAGCGTACTGACCATGAACGTGGCGTAAGTCCAGGGCATGAACTTCCTGAGCGCACCCATGTAGCGCGTGTCCTGCTCCTCGTGCATGCCGTGGATCACGCTGCCGCTGCCGAGGAACAGGCAGGCTTTGAAGAACGCGTGCATCACCACGTGGAAGATCGCCACCCAGTAGGCGCCCACGCCGCAGGCGATGAACATGTAGCCCAGCTGGCTGACCGTCGAGTAGGCCAGCACCTTCTTGATGTCGTGCTGGGTCAGCGCGATCGTCGCAGCCATGAATGCGGTGAAGCAGCCGACCACTGCGACAACGAAGCCCGCGGTCGGCGCCTGGGTGAAGATCGGATTGAGCCGGGCCACCATGTAGACACCGGCGGTGACCATTGTGGCGGCGTGGATCAGCGCGGAGACGGGCGTGGGGCCCGCCATCGCGTCGGGCAGCCAGATGTGCAGCGGGAACTGGGCGCTCTTACCGGTCGCACCGAGGAACAGGAACAGGCCGATCGCCAGCGGCACCCACGCTGCTGCACCGCTGAACACGTCCGCGGAGTGGTTGAAGATGTGGACGAAGTTCACGCTGCCGAAGTACAAGAACAGCATGAACAGGCCGATCAGCACGCCGAAGTCACCAATGCGGTTGACCACGAAGGCCTTCATCCCGCAGTTGGCGTTGTACATGTCGCGATACCAGAACCCGATCAGCAGGTAGCTGCACAGGCCGACACCCTCCCAGCCCACGAACATCACCAGGCCGTTGTTGGCCAGCACCAGGATCAGCATCATCGAGACGAACAGGTTCAGATAGGTGAAGAAGCGGCTGTACCCGTCGTCATGGGCCATGTAGCCCGTCGAGTAGATGTGGATCAGGAAGCTGACGCCGGTCACGAACAGCAGCATCACGATACTGAGCGGATCGACCAGCAGCGCCGCGTCGATCTGCAGGTTGCCGACGTGGATCCAGGGCCACAGCACCACCTCGTAGTACGGCCCGTCGCGAACCGTCCACAGCTGGAAGGCGTAGTCCATCCAGGTCAGCACCGCCACGGCGAAGCTCAGGCCCAGCGCCGTGCAGCCGATGATGCCGCTGACCAGCTTGCTGCGGATCAGGCGGCCGAAGATGCCGTTGACGACCACCCCTGCCAGTGGAAAGGCAATCGCTAACCAGACGTATTCCAGCATTCCCCTAACCCCTCAGCAAGTTGATCTCATCGACGTCGATCCACTCACGCCGTTTAAACAGCGCGACGATGATCGCCAGCCCGATCGCCACCTCGGCGGCGGCAATCGCGATTACCATGAACGCGTAGACCTGCCCATCGAGCGCCGGCCACTGGTTGCTGTAATGCTGTTGGTTGAAGGCCACCAGCGCCACGTTGGCCGCGTTGAGCATCAGCTCGATGCACATGAAGATCACCACCGGATGCCGGCGGATCATCACCCCCAGCACGCCGATGGTAAACAGCACGCCGGAAAGCACCAGACTGCCGGATACCATCTCGCTCATGCCTGCACCTCCTCTCCGGCGTCCTCGGGTCTGACCACTGGGGCCGTGTCCGGCAGGCGGTCGCGGCCCTCACTGCGAATGTCGCGCGCCACCATCAGCGCGCCGACCATCGCGATCAGCAGCAGCACGCTGGTCAGCTCGAAGGGCAGCACGTGGTAGCTGAACAGCCAGTTGCCCAGCGGCCGCGGATCACCCATGCCCACCGCAGTGTCCGTCGCGGCGGCCACCAGCGACTCCCGGGCGCCGGACGGCTCGCCGATCACCGTGCCGAAGGCGCTGCCGAAGGCGCCCCACAGCAGCAGCAGCAGGAAGGCGATCACCAGCAGCCCGCCCAGCACCAGCTGCCCCTTCAGCGCAGGTCGCATCCAGCGCCGCAGACGTGGCGACATGAAGAACATCACCACGAACAGGAACAGCACCATGATCGCGCCGGCGTAGACGATCAGCTGGATCGCGAACAGCACCGACGCGCTGAGCAGCAGGAAGATCACGGCGATCGCCATGAAATTGCCCACCAGCCACAGCGCGCTGTGCACCGGATTGCGCGATGACAACATGCCGATGGCACAGACCACGGCAATCGCCGCCATCAACCACCAGCCCATCAGCTCATAACTCATAGCTCTACCAGTAGAACTCCCGATCCAGGAGGTCTTCCTTGTGATACATGAATTTGTTCGGTTCACGCCGGCTGTCGTCGGCCAACTCGTATTCGTGCTTCATCACGATCGCGCCCGTCGGACAGGCTTCGGTGCACAGGCCGCAGAAGATGCAGCGCAACATGTCCATGTCATAGACCTTGGCATAGCGCTCGCCCGGGCTGTAGCGCTCCTCGTCCGTGTTCTCGCCGGGCACCACCGTGATCACCTCGGCCGGGCAGGCCGCCGCGCACAGCGCGCAGCCCACGCACTTCTCCAGGCCCTTGTAGGGGCCTTCGGTGTAGCGCTCCAGCCGGTGCAGGCCCCGGAATCGCTCGGCGACCTGCCGCTTCTGCTTGGGATACTGCACCGTCACGGTGTTGCGGCCGCCGAATGAGCCGCCGAACTGCCTCAGCGTAATCAACAGGCCCTGGGCCAGGGCTTTGATCCTGCCAAGCAGTGAGACCTTAACGCGGGACATATAGACTCACCTCCGCGACTTCAGCCCCTACCTCGGCTGCGGGCACGAGGACCGTGATTACCGCCGCCAGGAACACCAGCACCAGCCCGATGGGCAGCAGCACCTTCCAGCCGAAGCGCATCAGCTGGTCATAGCGGAACCTGGGCTCCGTCGCCCGCACCCACATGAAGACGAAGATCAGGATCAGCACCTTGACGATGAAGGTCATCGTCGTCGAGAAACCGAGTGCCGAGATACTCAGCACCGTCCAGTAGCCTTCGCTCGGACCCAGCACGGCGCCCGGATTGCCGATCAGCAGCCCAAACCAGTTGGTCAGATCGACGCCGCCGATCACCGGCAGCGTGTAGCTGCCCAGGAAGAAGTGCACCGCGATGGCGCACATGCCGGCCAGGCCGATGTACTCGCCCATCGGGAACATCGCGTACTTCAGCGAGCTGTACTCCGTGTGGAAACCGGTCACCAGCTCCGACTCGCACTCCGGCAGGTCGAACGGAATGCGGGCGGTCTCGGCCATCGCCGAGATCAGGAACAGGATGCCGGCCGGAATCAGCACGATGAAGTACAGCGGATGCCAGTACTCGCTGCGGTAGATCATGCCGATCTCGGTCAGGCTCAGCGAGCCGACGATCATCACCGGCACCAGCAATGCCAGACCCAGCCCCAGTTCGTAGCTGATCACCTGGGCGCAGGACCTGAGCGCGCCCATGAAGCTGTAGCGGTTCTGGCTGCTCCAGCCCGCCAGGATCACGCCGTAGGCCGCCAGACTCGACAGCCCGAGGAACACCAGCAGCGCGATCGGCAGGTCCGACAGATACACGCCCTCTCCGACGGGAATCAGCGAGAACATCGTGAACGCGGCGGCGAAGGCCACGACCGGCGCCATCAGGTACAGCAGCTTGTCCGCCTTCTGCGGGATCAGCTCCTGCTTGAGGATCGCCTTGACACCGTCGGCGATCGGCTGGAACAGGCCCCAGGGCCCGACCCGGTTGGGGCCGACGCGCCACTGGAACCAGGACAGCACGCGCCGCTCCAGGTAGGTCAGGTAGGCGAATCCCGTCAGCAGCACGATCACGAAGATCACGGCGCGTATCAGGATCAACAGCAGGTATTGCGGCATCGTCGCTAGTCCTCCCGCACCCCGGCCAGTTTGTTCAGCGCCACCCGCACCGGCGCCCCGCCCGCCAACTGGTTGGCGGGTTGCTTCACGTAGTAATCGTTGATCACAACACTGCCGGGCCCGACCCAGCGGGCCGGTTTGACCGGCAGCGTCAACTCCTCACCGTTGTCGCTCTGCAGGGCAACCTCGTCACCATCCGCCAGTCCCAGGCGTTCAAGGTCATCCGGATGCACGTGAGCAGCGAACGGCTTGGCCACCTGGTCGAAGACGCGGCTGTAGCGGATCTCCTGCCGGTCGTTGTACAGGAAGCGCTTGGCCGCGACGACCAGCGGAAACTCGGCCGTGCCCGAGACCACGTCCGGCAGAGTGTTGACAATACGCGTCTTGCCGTCGGGCAGCCCCTCGAGGCGCAGCAGGACGCCCGCGGCCGGAACCGTCTCGAGACTCACCCTTGGCACCCCTGGCACGGCGCGGGCCAGATCTGCAAGCAGCTCATCCGCATCAGCTGCGACGTGCTCGCAGTCCATCGCGGCCGCGATGCTGTTGACCACGTCCAGCAGCGACGGCGCCACGCTGTCGATACTGGCGCGGCTGCGCTTCTGCAGCCGCCACTCCATGCTCAGCACCGTACCGTCATAGTGCGCCCAGGTGCCCAGCGGCAGGTGCAGATGCGCCGCTTCGCTGGTCGGCGTGGCGAACGGTCCGCAGTAGATGACGTGCTCGACGGCGCTCAGCGCTCGTTCCACCAGTGCGCGGTCCGGATAGCAGGTCAGCACGTCACTGTCGACGATCAGCAGCGCCTTGAGCTTCCCGCTCGCCGCGGCTTCCAGCACCGCGTGCAGGCTGCCCGCCGGCGGCCTGGTACCGTTGGATGAGGAACCGCCCAGCAGCGCCAGGTCGTTGACCAGCAGCGCGCCGACGCTGTTGGCCGCGGGGTAGACCGGATTCAGGTAGACGGCTTCGGCCTCCGGGTTGTTGATCTCGATGACGCCGCGCAACGCCTCCAGCGCGTGCAGCAGCTCCAGCGGATTCTCGCTGCGCCACAACTCCTGACCGACCAGGATCGCGCAGTCGTCGCCAATGCCGCGCAGGCGCTCCGCCAGCTCCTCGAGCTCGGGCGGCACTTCACCCTCACCGGACAGCGCGTTGGTCAGGCCGCGCACCACCCGCAGCAGGTTGCCCGGACCGTAATTGAGGAACAGCGAGGCGAACCGATCCGTATCGCTGCCATGGCCACGGGCGCTGAGTAGCGTCAGCTGTCCGCGCCGGGCCGCGATGTCGATTCTCAGGCCCAGCGACGGTGCTTCATCAAACAGGTCGCAGCCCAGCGACAGGACGGTACTGGCCGCCAGCACGTCACTCAACTCGCCGAATCTGCCGCCCAATACGGCCACCGCCGCCTCGTCCGGCCCCTGCGGCCCGAACAGCTCGTCACCGCAGTGGTAATACGCGGTATCGAGCACACGCCCGCAGAAGGCGCGCAGCGCCAGGTAGTCCTCGGTGTTCAGTCCGCCACCCGCGATCACGCCGATGCTGTCCGGTCCGTGTTCGCTGCTCACCGCCAGCAGCCGGCGGGCCGCTTCTTCCTCGCCCTTCAGCCGGGAGAGGGACTCCTGCCCGTCGCCCTCGCCGTCGCGCAGTATCGCGCGGGTCACCCGACGCTCGTCCTCGATGCACTCCCAGCTGAAGCGGGTGGCATCGTCGATCAGGCCGTTGTCGATATCCGGATTGTCCCGCGGCACGATCCGTGCCACGTCGCCCAGCCGGCCGTTGAGCCAGATGTTGGCGCCGACGCTGTCCAGACTGCCCACCGACGGTGCCAGCTCCTGCTCCCAGGACCGCCCCATTTTGAAGCGGTAGTTGCGGGCCGTCAGCGCGCCGACCGGGCACATGTCGATCACGTTGCCCGTGAATCGCGGGGCCTCGGTCGGGTCGGCGAACGACTCGATGAACGTCTCGGCGCCGCGCTCGACGAACTGCAGGAAGAAACTGCCGTCGATGTCGGTTGCGTAGTTCACGCAACGCTTGCAGTGGATGCAGCGCTTGTAGTTCAGCCGGATGTAATCGTTCATCATCGCGTCCGGCCGGACTTTCTTCTGCTCGATGTAGCGCCCCTCCTGCATGCCGTGGTCCATCGTCTGGTCCTGCAGCATGCACTCGCCGCCCTTGTCGCAGACCGGGCATTCCAGCGGGTGGTTGAGCAGGTGGAACTCCAGCTGCTCGCGGCGCACCTGGATCACCTCGGGATGCCGCGTCCAGATCTTCATGCCCTCGGCGGGCATCAGCGAGCAGGTGGTCTGCAGCTTGGGCATCATCCGCCCGCCCAACTCCACCTTGGCCAGGCACATCCGGCAGGCGCCGTAGGGCTCCAGCCACTTGTGGGCACAGAAGTGCGGGATGTCGAAACCCAGCGCCCGCGCGCTCCACAGAACCACCTGGTCCTTGGGCAGGCTGACCAGCTGATCGTCGATCTCGATTTCCACGAACTCGGTTGGTTTCTTGGCCATAACTTACCCGGCCTCAGCCATCGTTTCCTCGTGTTCTTCCTCGCCCCCGCCGCCCGCGGTCTCGAAGTAGCGCTCGTACTCCTCCGGATAGCGTTCCACCGCGCTCTTCACGGGCCAGGCCGCCGCATCCCCCAGCGGACAGAAGCTCTTGGCCTCGATCCCGAGCACGATGTCATGCAGCAGCGCCAGGTCCTCGGGGCGACCCCCGCCGTTGACGATCCGCTCGTGGATCTGCAGCATCCAGCGGGTCCCCTCGCGGCAGGGCGTGCATTTGCCGCAGCTCTCATGCGCGTAGAAGTGGCAGAAGTTGCGCATCACCTCGACGATGTCCACCGTGTCATCCAGCACGATCATCGCGGCGCTGCCCAGCATCGAGCCCGCCTGCATCACGCTCTCGTAATCGAACGGTGTATCCACATGCTCCGGCTTCATCAGCGGGCAGCTCGATCCGCCGGGAATCACCGCCTTGAGCTTGCGCCCCGGCCTGAGCCCGCCGGCCAGTTCATTGATGATGGTGCTGATCGGCGTGCCGTACTCGATCTCCCACCAGCCGGGGTTGCGGACGCAGCCACTGACGCTGACCACCTTGATGCCCGGCGAACGCTCGGTTCCGCGCGCCGTGAACCAGTCCTCGCCGGCGTCGAAGATCGCCGGAACGGTGGCGATGGTCTCGACGTTGTTGATGATCGTCGGACAGCGCCACAGCCCTTCCACCGCCGGGAACGGCGGCTTCATCCGCGGGTGGCCGCGCTCACCCATGATCGAGCTGAGCATCGAGGTTTCCTCGCCGCAGATGTAGGCGCCGGCACCGGTGTGCACGGCGAAGTGGATTGGGTAATCGACGCCGAAGGGGCGATCACCCAGGATGCCCTCGGCATAGGCTTCCTTGACCGCCTCGCCCAGCAGGCGAATGCTGTCGTAGAACTCACCGCGGATGTAGCAGTAGGCCTGATGCGCGCCGAACGATTTGCAGGCGATGATCGCGCCCTCGATCAGCCGGTGCGGTGCATCCTCCATCAGGAAGCGGTCCTTGAACGTGCCCGGCTCACCCTCGTCGCCGTTGATCGCCAGGTAGCGGGGCACGGGCTTGTCCTTGGGCACGAAGCTCCATTTGAGGCCCGCCGGGAAGCCGGCGCCACCCTTGCCGCGCAGCCCGGCCGTCTTGGCCCGCTCGATGATCTCTTCGGGCGAGACGTCCCTCAGCACGTGCTCCGCGGCGCGGTAGCCGCCAGGCTCGCCATCCGGCACGTAGCGGGCCTTGGCGCGGTAGTCCGCCAGCTTGCGAATCCCAGCCTCAATGTCGAGTGTCGTCACGGGTGTGATGCACTCGTGCCTGACACCGTTCTGCAGATACGGTTTGCCCTTCGCCATCTTCCGCTTATCCTCGCAGCGCGGCCTGGATCTCCGCGAACAGCTTGGGATTGGTTTCCTTCAGATCGCCCAGCTTGCCGTAGGCATCGTGAACCAGATTCTCACCCGCGCGATGCTCCAGCCAGGCCGGGTACTGGTTGTTGGTCGTGACCAGCCAGACCCAGCGCTTGTCATCCGGCGGGTTGGCCTTCTCCTCGATTCGCACCAACCTCTCGCGCAGCGCGTCCTCGGCCCCGGACTCGATCTCGCTGAGCACCTGGTCGAACAACTCGACGGTCAGGTTGTTGCACCAGTAAGGGGTGAACTCCGGGCCGCGCTTCAGGAACTGCACGCTCGGCGCGTTGTGGCAGTCACAGAGACACTCGACCTGCAGCAGCGTAAACAGACCGTTCTCCGTGGTATCGCCGACCTCGGCGCCGTACTTCTGCCGGAAGTGCTCGATCAGCTTGCCGGCGCCGGCGTGCGCGCAGTTCCAGGTTCCGCACACTCCGATCACGTACTCGCCGGTCGACCGCCGCAGCATCATGGTGTAGAAGCTGACGACGCTCTGCACCTCGGCGAACGGCAGGCTGAGCTCTTCGGCCACCGCGCGGGCGGCCTCCGGTGTCACCTGACCGTAGTACTTCTGGCACTCCATCAGTGCCGGAATCAGAATCGCCTTGGCCGTCGGGTAGGAGTCCCGCCGCTCGGCGATGAACCGCCGGATCTGCTCCGGTAGTTCCAGCCTGCTCAACTCAAGTGCCGCCATGTGCCTGTCTTTCCTCTGACCTGACTTCTAACCTTCGCCCGCCGGCTCCACCTGGGCCAGCCGGGCCGCTTCACGCTGCGCCTCGATATCGCGCTGGAACTCCTCACTGGCGAACGCCCCAGCGATATTGTCATGCGGCAGGAACAGCTCTCCGCGGAAGAACTTGCGTTCGCCCGATTTCTGGTTCACCAGCGGGTAGCGCTGCCAATCCAGCCAGATGCCCTGCTCGTCGATCGCCACGACCTTGCCCAGAAACAGCTCGCCCTGCAGCCCGAACGGCTCCATCCAGCGCTTGTCACGCAGCCGGAAAAACACCAGCTTGCCGACGTATCGATCCAGATGGCTCATGGTCCGCCTCCTTCGGCCGTCTGCAGCTCCTCGACCGCCCGGTCCAGCTCGTCGCAGCCGAACACGTTGATGATCTGCTCGTGCGGGATGAACAGGTAGCCGCTGCACTGGCGATCAGCGCCACCCGGCAGCGAGACGTTCAGATCGTGATGCAGCCAGATGCCGCCGGCCTCATACTCGAACAGCTTCGCCAGGTAGGTGACCGGCGTCCCGTCGGCGCCCCGCGCCAGGACCTGCACGAACTTGCCGACGTAGCGCCTGAAGCTCACCGGTCCACCTCACCCAGCACGATGTCGATGCTGCCGATCGCCGCCGCCACGTCCGCAATCAGGTGGCCCTCGATCATGGCCGGCAGCGCCGCCAGGTTGACGAAGCTCGGTCCGCGGATCTTGACACGCAGCGGCTTGGGCCCGCCGTCACTGACCACGTAAAAGCCCAGCTCGCCCTTGCTGCTCTCAACGCTGGCGTAGGCCTCTCCGCGGGGCGATTTGAAGCCCTCCGTCCAGTACTTGAAGTGGTGGATGTTGCGCTCGATGTCCGCGTAAACCTCGCTGTGCTTGGGCGGCGCGAAGTGGTCGCTCTCCCACATGGTGTCGCCGGGCGCCGTCTCCTTGATCCTGTCCAGTGCCTGCAGCACCAGCTTCGCCGCTTCATACATCTCGATCAGCCGCACCTCGTACCGCGCGAAGATATCGCCTTCCTCGCGCATCGGCACCTCAAAGTCGAACTCCTCGTAGCGGCAGTACGGGATGTCCTTGCGCAGGTCCTGACTGACGCCGACGGCGCGCAGCAATGGCCCCATCAGGCCGTAACTGACGCAGGTCTCGCGATCGATGTAGCCGATGCCCTGGGTCCGATTCGTCCAGATCGGGTTTTTGGTCAGCAGCCCCTGGATCATGTCCACCAGCTTGGGGAACCCCAGCGCCCACTTGCGCGCGTGCTCGTCAAACTCCTCCGGCACGTCCTCGCGCACGCCGCCGATCCGGATGTAGTTGGTCATCATCCGCTGCCCGCCGACCATCTCGTAGAGGTCGAGCAGCATCTCGCGCTCCTGCACCGCGTAGAGGAAAACCGTCGCCGCGCCGATGTCCATCGCATGCGAGCCGATCCAGAACAGGTGGCTCATGCAGCGCGTGATCTCGTGCATCGCCACGCGGATGTAGGATGCCCGGGCCGGCACCTCGAGGCCGATCAGCTTCTCGACGGCCAGGCAGTAGGCCAGCTCGTTGTTCATCGGCGAGAGATAGTCCATCCGCGGGTAGTGGGTGATGTTCTGGGTGTAGTTGTGCTCCTCCGAGAGCTTCTCGATGCCGGTGTGCAGGTAGCCGATGTGCGGCACGCACTTGACCACGCGCTCACCGTCGAGCTCCAGCACCAGGCGCAGCACACCGTGAGTACTGGGGTGCTGCGGCCCCATGTTGAGCACCATCCGCTTGCCGACTACCTGGTCTTCAACAGTAAACTTGCTCATCGTTGTCTTTCCCGCAGCAGGGTGCTACAGCCCAAGATCTCCTTCCATCCGCGCGCTGGTCACCACCGTCGTGCCCGGCTTCCAGGCGCGCTTGCCATCGTAGGGGTACTCCTTACGCAGCGGGTGCCCATCCCATTGCTCGGGCAGCAGGATCCGCCGCAGGTCCGGGTGGCCGCGGAAGTGGATGCCCATCAGGTCGAAGCACTCCCGTTCGTGCCAGTTGGCGGTCAGGAAGATGTCGCTGACGGTATCGATCTCCGGCAGCACGTCTTCGCGCCCGGTATCCTCCAGCCTGCACTTGACCCGCACGCGCTGGTGCGTCGCGGTCGAGAACAGCTCGTAAACCACCTCGAAGCGCGGCTCCCGCGGCTGATAGTCGACGGCGGTCATGAACGACATCACGTCCATCAGCGTGTCGCTGCCTTCCTGCAGCCGCTCGAGCGCGTCACGGATCGATGCCGGCTCCACATAGGCCAGGACGGCGCCGTTCTCGATCAGCAGCTCTCCTGCCAGGTTCCCAAGTGTGCTCTTCACCAGCGCCATGTGGTCGTGCAGGTCAGTCATTGCTTAAGTCCCATCCATCCTTCCGGCCGGCTCGGCAAAGGGGTTCTTCGCCTGACCGGAACGGATCTTGTTTTGCAGCTTGATCAGCCCGTCCTGCAGGGCCTCGGGCCGCGGCGGGCAACCGGGAATGTACACGTCCACGGGTACGATCGCGTCGACGCCCGGTACGATGCTGTAAGTCTGGAACACGCCGCCGCAGCTGGCGCAGGCACCCATGCTCACCACCCATTTCGGATGCGGCATCTCCTCCCACAGCTCACGCACGATCGGCGCCATCTTCCAGCTCAGGCGGCCCGACACGATCAGCAGATCCGCCTGCCGGGGCGTGGCGCGATACACTTCCATCCCGAAGCGCGCCTGGTCGAAGCGCGCCGAGGCCGAGCACATCATCTCGATCGCGCAGCAGGCGAGTCCGGCCGTCAGCGGCCAGATACTGTTGGTCTGGGCCAGCCTCAGCAGCCAGTCCAGTTGCGTCAGCAAAAACGCCCCTTCCCCCGGCGACCAATCGTTAATATATGGACGATTATCGTCCATTGAGGGCGCGTTGATCATTCTCTTCGCGGGATCGCTCATGGTATGTGTCGCACCTCTAGGTGACGTCCTCCTCCTCATGCCCCCAGTCAAACACGCGCTGCTGCAGCAGGTAGACGTAGCCGACCACCAGGATCACCAGGAACACCAGCATCTCGACGAACCAGAACATCTGCCCACCCACTGCCTTGAACTCGTGACCGACCACGGCCCACGGGATCAGGAAGACGGTCTCGACATCGAAGATCACGAACAGGATACCCACCAGGTAATAGTGAATCGGGTACCGGTCCAGCGGCAGCCCTTCCGTCCGCACTCCACACTCGTAGGGCCTCGACCAATCGTACTTGTCCGTCTTGACGCGGATCTGGAACAGGTGGCTGATGACCACGAATGCGACCCCGGCGGCTACCATCATCGCGAAGTAGATGAACACGCCTGCGTATTCCGACAACGCCTTCCTCTCCTGATGCTGGATTGGGCCTGAGCGCCCTGCTTCAGAACGGCTCCCCCGCTGTGAGGGCGCCCGCTGCGAATTGAACGGGGGAGATTATAAACGGTGCTAGGCCCGCTGGCAACCACCGTCGGGGATCAAGTGCCCTCACGAAATACCGTGCGCGTACGTCGAATTACCGACCATCCCGGCACGATCAATTCACGAATTGGGAGCCTGCGCAGGCGGCTCATTGAGCGCGCTGAGTCCGTGCTTCCGCCGCGGCCAGCCCATACATCAGGCCCAGTGCGAGCACTGATACCAGCAAGCTGGTACCGCCCGCGCTGAAGAACGGCAGGGTCAGGCCCGACAGGGGCAGCGTGCCGAGCGTCACCCCGATGTTGACGAACGCCTGCAGGCAGACTGCGAAACCCAGGGCGGCGATCACCGTCCGATTGAAGCTGTCCCGGCAGCATAGCGAAAGGCGCAGCGCCACCCAGCCCAGGGTTAGGAACAACACAATCACGCTCAGACCGCCGATGAAGCCCAGTTCCTCCACCAGCACGGGATACACGAAGTCGTTGGTTGACAGGGGCAGACGGTTCATCTTCTGATCGCTGTGCAGGAAGCCGCGGCCCCACAGTCCACCCGCCGCCACCGCGCCCCGCGCTTGTGTCAGCTGGTAGGCCGGGCCGTCCTCGCCGGGCGCGGGGCCCGTGATGCTGGCAGCCCAGGTGGTGATCCGCTCCGCTGCGTAGGCGTAGCGCCCCTCGTCGACCAGGCGCATCACTCCCAGCGCCAGCGATCCGGCCACGACGAGCAGCAGCGCGAAGCCCAGCAACTGCCGCCAGTCGACGCCCGCCAGGATGAATGTCAGGAAACTGCAGCCCAGAATGATTGCTGCGGAGCCGAGATCGGGCTGGATCGCGGTGAGGCCGAAGGCCAGCACCACGATCAGCACGCAGCGCTTGGGCAGCTCAGGCCACACCGGGCGCCCTTCGCGCAGCAGGCGGAATGACCGAGGGCCGCGACGCGATTGCACTACACCGAACCATTCAGCCGGCTCCTCGACTCCCTGCTCGTCAGCGGATTCCCCATCCATCTCCCGGGGGGCTGGCCCGCCCTGTGTCTCGCGCGGTTTGCGCCACCAACACAGCAGCTGCGCCAGGTAGAGCACCAGCGAGACCTTGAGCAGCTCGCTGGGCTGAAACTGGACGAAGCCGAGGTCCAGGAATCGCCGCGCGCCGTTGACCTCCATGCCCAGCCCGGCAACCTGCACGAGCAGGACCAGGATCAGTGACAGAAAGAAGGCCGCGGGCACGATGAACCGCAGCCAACGCCTGGCCGGCGAGCATCTGACAATCAACTGCACGGCGATGACCGCCATGACGGCGCCCGCCAGCAGAAAGCCGGCATGCCGCCAGAACCCGGCATAGGCCGGACGCTCCAGCGCGATGTTGAGGAACACCGTCGTGCTGAAGCTGGCGATCAGCCCGGCGGCCGCCAACAAACCGCCGACAGCCAGCAGCCGCTTGAGCCAGTAGCGAATCCGCTGCCGGCGACCGAGCGCAGCCGTCCGCCTGCTCGCCCGCTGGAACCCCGTGCGTGGCTTCACGCCGACCCAGTCGGCACTGCTCATACTTTCACCTCACCCTCGATCCCCGCATCGCGGGGCACGGCAGCCGGCTAGCCGCCGGCGGCCACTGCGACCTGCTGATCCAGCCTCGCTACCAACTCCTTGAAGTGCTCACCGCGCTCCTCATAGCTGCGATACTGATCGAAACTGGCGCAGGCCGGTGACAGCAGCACCGTTCCACCGGTGCCACGCATCGCGGCAAAGCCAGCCGCAACCGCCTGCTCCAGGTCGCTGACTAATTCTACACCATCCACCCCCGCCTTCACCAGTTCTGCGGAGAAACGCTCCCGGGCCTCGCCGTACAGCACCACGCGCTGCACCGTGCGCTTCACACAGCTGCACAGGTCGGTCAGGTCCGTCAGTTTGTCTCGCCCTCCCAGGATCAGCGCCAGCGGGGGCTGCATGGCGCGCAGCGCAATGATCGTGGCCTCGGGATTGGTGGCCTTGGAGTCGTTGAAGAAGCTGACGCCGGCGGGCCGCTGCGGGCAGCGTTCAAGTCGGTGCTCGTAGCCCGTGAAGCTGCTCAGCCGCTCCGCGATCGTTTCGGGTGTCGCACCCATCAGCATCGCCGTCACCACCACCGCCAGTGCGTTTTCCACGTTGTGGACACCGGGCAGCTTGACGCAGTCAACGGGCAGCTCGCATTGCTCGCGGCCCAGGTCCACGTTGATCCGCCCGTTGGCGACCCAGGCCCCGCGCAACCGTCCGCCCGGCACGGAACGATACTGGAGGAACGTCGGCAGCTGGTTGGCGAACCGCACGGGCGCGAAGTCAGGGCAGAGCGCGTTCGTGACCACGAAGTCTCCGGCGGTCATGTGGTCGGTCATGCCGCGCTTGACCCGCGCGTACTCCTCGATCGTGCCGTGCCTGTCCAGGTGATCCGGCGTCAGGTTCGTGTAGATTGCCACGTGCGGGGCGAAGCGCTCAATCGCCTCCAGCTGGAAGCTCGAGACCTCCAGCGCCACGAAGTCACCCGCATTGATCTCGTCGAGACTGCCCAGCAGCGGCTCGCCGATGTTGCCCAGTACGTGCGCCGGGCCCAGCGCCGACAATACGTGGCCCAGCATCTTGGTGGTCGTCGATTTGCCGTTGGTGCCGGTCACCGCCAGGATGTAGCCCGGACAGCCCCGGGCCGCGACTTCCAGTTCGGAGACCACCGGGACGCCCCGCTCGACGGCACGCTGCACGTTGCGGTTGCGCAGCGGCACGCCAGGTGACAGGATCAGCGAATCGAGCCGCTCGACTGCCGCCCCGACTTCTTCAGCGACGGCGACTTCGAAGCGGTCCCGGGCTGCCAGCCGCAGTGCGGCCAGTTCCTCTTCCGACGCGGCATCGACGCAGACAACCGGCGTGATCAGCCGCGGCAGCAGATAGTCGACGCACGCACGTCCGGTACGCCCGTAGCCATAGACTCCGACCCGCTCACCCAGCCATTCGGTCAAGCCGATCCTCCCCTGCATGTAGTCCCAGAGATGAGTACTTCATCGCACCCGGCGATGGTATTTGATTAACAGCACGGCCAGAATCCCGAGCAGCATAGCGGTTCCGGCAAGCCCCCACTGAGTCCCGTATCTGAGCCACACGAATGCCACGACGCAGCCCAGCATCTGCATGGCGGTGAACATCAGCACGATCCGCCGCTCGCCCCAACCGGCCAGTTCGAAGTGATGATGGAGGGGTGTACAGAGCAACGGTCGTTTGCCGGTTGTGCGGTACACCGCCACCTGCACCATCACCGAGGCCACGTTCACGACCCAGATGAAGACGCACAGGCCGAGGAACAGCCACCAACCCTTGGCAATGAACAACCCGGCCACCAGCGCGCCGACGGCCAGGGAACCGGCGTCACCCATGTAGATCAGCGCGGGCTTCCAGTTGTAGACCAGGAACGCCGCCAGCGCGCCGAAGCCGACCGCGGCTGGGAGCGCCAGGGGATCCCGGCCGTCCAGCAGCGCGTAGAAGGCTCCAGCCAGCACAACCAGCGTGGTTGATGAGAGCAGGCCGTCGAGACCGTCCGTGAAGTTGGCCCCGTTCAGCGCACCGAGCCAGATGAACAGCCCCACGGGGTAATAAACCCACCACGGCGCGTACACCGGCCAGGGCAGCGGATTGCCCGTCAGCGCCTGCGCGTGCTGCCACTCCGCGAAGTAGCCCGAGATCAGGTAGAGCAGCAGCAGTCCAACCGCGATCTGCAGCGGGAGCTTGTAGCGGGCCTTGAGTCCCTCGCTGCCGCGCGCCACCTTGAGCCGATCATCGACGAAGCCCAGCAGTCCCATCAGCGCCGCGGCCCATGCCACGTAGATGCCCAGCCTGGTGCCGGCCAACTGCTCGTCCACGTGGGGCAGCGCGATGATCCCCGCGACAATCAGCAGCACTGCCATGATTACGCCCGTGCCCGTCGGTACGAAGCCCTTCTCCGCGTGGTGGACGGGACCATCCTCGCGGTACCGCTGGCCCATGCGGCGGCCGAGGCTGACCCGGTAGATGCCGTAGAGAATCGCAGCCAGCAGCCCGCTGGTCACCGCTATCCACCAGGGGTTGACTGGCAGCACGGTTAGCCCGTTGCCGTCAGCAGGTCGTTGACGATCCGCTCCAAGTGGAGAGCCCGCGAGCCCTTGATCATCACCACGGTGGGTTCGTCACTGCCGCGGATGTCCTCCAGCAAGCGGGCTGAGAGTTTGCGTGCCGCCCGATCGTCGAGGATCACTGTTCCGCCCGATGAACGGTGGTCCCGGTGCCCGCCGTCGTCGAACCGCGAGTCGTACTTGCTGCCGCCATAGCTGCCCAGATCCGAGTGCCCCTCGAAATAGAACAGGTTGATATCCTCGAGTGCCTCAACCTCGTTGACGGCATTCATGCGCGGACCCACGGCATACACTGAGTCCAGGGGCAGGTTCAGTGCCATCTGTGCGCACCGTCGATGCAGGAGTGTCTCGAACTTGCCCAGTTCCAGCATGTCGCCCAGCACCACGAGCTTGCGGAATCTGGGATCGACGCTGAGCAGTACTTCCAGGCTGTCACAGACCGAGGCGGGCGAGTTGTTATAACAGTCGTCGATCAAGTACAGCTTGTCGTCGAGCTGGAACAGGTTCAGCCGCTGCGGAGCCGGCAGCAGCTTGGGCGCGGCAGCCGCCACTTCCTCCAACTTCATCCCGAACTGCACGGCGGCCGCCGCGGCGGTCGCCAGGTTCTCCAGGGCACCGCGCCCCAGCATGTTCAGTTCGACGGGCACACGCTCATCCGCGCTGCAGAGCAGGCAGGTCGAACCTTCGAGTCCTCGCACTTCCACCTCCTCAAGCCAGACGTCGGCCTGGGGACGCGTGCCCTTGCTGCTGTAGCTGACGCCCGGTGTCACGAACGGCGGCAGGCCGGAGCAGGCAAAGGCCGCGGAGGCGTCGAAGAACGACAGTGCCAGGTCCTTGGGACCTTCCTTTCGCTTCTCCAGCTCGCGGAGAATGGCAAACGTGTTCGGATCACGCGCATTGAGCAGCAATCTGCCGGGCGATTTCATGCCGTGGATGATCTCGCATTTGGCCTTGCAGACCTCTTCAAACGACCCGAGGCGCCCGACGTGACTGCCGGACGTATTGGTTATGATCGCCGCGGTCGGATGCGCGATACGCGACAGCAGGCTGATCTCGCCGCGCGCTCGCATCGCCATCTCGATGACGGCCATCCGCGTGCGATCGTTGATTCGCGAGAGCGCCAGCGGAACGCCGATCTCGTTGTTGAAGTTCTTCTCAGTGCCGATCGTCGGGAACTTGGAGCTGAGCAGCTGGATCAGCATTTCCTTCGTGCCGGTCTTGCCGACCGATCCCGTCACGCCCAGCACTTCCACGTCGAACTGCAGCCTGAACCACTCGGCCAGCTTCTGAAGCGCAACCAGTGTGTGCCTGACTTCGATCACGCACACGTCGTCCATGTCGGCGTAGACCCCGTGTCCGGAGCGCTCCCGCAGCCAGCCCACGATCTCGTGGACCTGATGATGACCGGCCCGCACCAGCGCCGCCACGGCACCCTTGTTGACCGCGTCGATCACGAACTGGTGCCCGTCGCGGCTCTGCCCCATCAGGGGTACGAACATGGAGCGGCCATCGACATAGCGGCTGTCAATGCAGTAGTTGTCGAACGTCTGGCGGGAGTTGCCGTGAATCAGGCGTCCGCCGAGCGGCTCCAGGATATCTTCAATCGTGAATGCTGATCTGGCTCCCATTCCGTTCCTGCTCAGATTGACCAATACCAACTCGCCGCGGTCAGTGCTTCTTCGCCCTGGCCGCGACGCTTGACCAAGCCATCATTATATAGTCTAACCCGAGGCGTTAGGTCCCGCACGGGGCGCCGGCGTGCCATCCAGGAGTCGCGTCAACCACGATCGGCGTCCGCGGCGCGATAGTCTAGTACCTTGAAGCCCCGATTTCAATCGCCATCTGCGAGCAGCCGTGCCGCCTCCTCCGCGTCGGAGAAGTGAAGCGTCGAACTGCCCACAATCTGGTAGTCCTCGTGTCCCTTTCCCGCAATGAGCACGATATCACCCGCACTGGCGGCCTCCAGCGCCAGTCTGATCGCACTGCGTCGATCGCACTCAGATCTCACCTCGGCGCCCTGCTTGTCGATTCCGGCGAGGATCTGCGTGATAATCGCCTCGGGATCCTCGCTGCGCGGGTTGTCGCTGGTGATAACTGTCAGGTCGCTCGCGCTCTGGGCCGTCTTGCCCATCAGGGGACGCTTGGCCTGATCGCGATCACCGCCGCAGCCGAGCACCGTGATGATCCGCGCCTCCGGCGAGCGCAGCTCCTTGAGCGCGCTGAGCACGTTGGCGACGGCGTCCGGCGTGTGTGCGTAGTCCACAAACACGTGGACCCCCCGCTGATTCGGGACCGGCTGCAAGCGGCCGGGCACCGAATCGAACTGTGCGAGGCCCTCCACCACCTGGGGCAACGCCAGCCCCTCCAGCAATGCCACCCCGGCGGCGGCGACGCAGTTGTAAATGTTGTAGCGACCGACGAGAGGGCATGTGAATCGCGCGTGGTTGACGCTGGGATCCCGTCGCTGCGGCCAGATGCCGTTCTTCAGCAGCAGTTCCCAGCCGACGCCGGCCAGCGAGTTCGACAGACCGGACATGACGAGGTTGTTGTCTGCCTGCTGGCCGAACTTGACGCCGATGCCGCCAAAGCGCTGCGCGATCTCCAGCCCGACTTCGTCGTCGGTGTTGACCACGGCGTATCCGCCGGACAGCACCAGGTGGTGGGTGAATAGCGATGCCTTGGCTTCAGTGTAGGCTTCACGCGTCTCGTGGTAGTCGTAGTGGTCCTGGGTCAGGTTAGTGAAGACGGCACCCGTGAACTCAAGCCCGGTGACGCGATGCTGCGCCAGCGCATGGCTGGAGACCTCCATCAGCACGTGGGTAACACCGTCGTCCACCAGTTCCCTGAGCAGCCGCTGCAGATCCGCGGCGTCCGGGGTTGTCAGCCCGCGCCCCTCGAACTGCGCGGCACCCGGTCGCAGCAGACCCAGCGTTCCCAGCGCCGCCGTGCGATAGCCCGCGTGGTTCAGCAGGTGTGCCGCCAGCAGCACCGTGGTCGTCTTGCCATTGGTACCGGTTACACCGATTACGCGTACATCGCGGCTGGGCTGGCCCGCCAGCCTCCCACTCAGCAAGGCATAGACCTCGCGCGAGTCGGGAACCCTCACGAAGCTACCCACCATCTCAGGCGGCACGGGCTTGCTGTGTACCACCAGTGTCGCGCCGGCCGCCAGCGCGTCAGGAATATACTGGTGACCATCAGCCAGGCTGCCCGCGATGGCTACGAAAGCGCTGCCGGGAGAGACCTTGCGGCTGTCGCAGGTTACTGAGTCAACCTGCATGTCGGGGTAGATCTCACGCAGGTCCAGCGTGTCGATGCCCTCTAGCAGTTCATCAAGCCGCATCCGGCACCTCCGCTGGCACCTGGTAGTCCAGGTAGGAGATGCGGTCGCACACCGATTTGAACACCGGTGCCGCCACCTCCCCACCGTAGTACTTGCCGCCTTTCGGATTGACGAACAGCACCAGCACTACGTAGCGCGGCGCCTCGGCCGGAAAGAACCCGGCGAAGGTCGCCGTGTAGGCTCCGCGCCGATAGCCTCCCTGCTCCGATGGGATCTGGCCGGTTCCGGTCTTGCCGGCAGCTCGATGCCGCGCCAGCCGGGCCTTCTTGCCCGTACCGCTCTCCACCACTTCGCTCAGCCAGCCGCTGATCAGCTCGCAGGTTTGGGGAGACAGTACTCGGACCCGGCCTGCCGCCGCACTCCTGCTGCCAGTGTCGCAAGCGGCCGGCGGGTTACCGGTGCCGTCGCCCGGCACGGGCTGCAGACCCGCCAGGATAACCTCTCCCGCCGGCAGAGGGGGCTGCTGCTCCGATTGCGCAGCGTCTTCAGCCGGCCGCGCGCCCTGCTGCCCGGCAACCAGTGTCGGTTGGACCATGTAGCCGCCGTTGGCGATCACGCAGTAAGCCCTCGCCAGCTGCAGCGGCGTGATTGACATCCCCTGTCCAAAGCCGGCCGTAGCGAGCACCCGTCGCGGCCACTGCACACGCTGCTCACCGTCGGCGCGCATGTAGTAGCAGGGAGCCAGCCCCTCACACTCGGCCGGCAGTTCAATCCCCGTGCGCGCGAAAAACCCCATCGCTCGATAGGACTCCAGCACGCGATCCTGCCCCAGGGCCAGCGCCACCTGGGCCATGCCGATGTTGCTCGAGTGGACGATGATGTCGCGGACCGGTACACCGCCGCTGTCACCCAGCAGGTGGCTGGCCTCCGCCTCGCGCAGCGGCTTGCCGTCGACCAGCAGCTGTCGATTGCAGACGAAGCGCCGCGCGGGATCAAGCCAGTTGCGCTCGATCGAGCAGGCCGCCAGCAGGGGCTTTACGGTGCTGCCGGGCTCAATCACGCGATGAACGATGACGTTGTACTCGTCACCGATGTTGCCCTTCGCGTACTCGTTAGGATCGAAAGTGGGATGGGTCGCGGCGGCCCGCACCTCGCCGAACTCCGGATCAAGCACCAGCACGCAGGCCCAGTCGGCGTTGTTGCCGGCCACCGCCCGCGCCAACTCGTCCTCGGCGATCAGCTGGATGCCCTGGTCCAGGGTGGTCGTCAGGTCCGCGCCGTCCTCCTTCTCGTCAATGCTGATCTCGCTGCCCGGCAATCGCTTGCGACGCGCGTCCTTCCGGAAGTGGATGGCGCCGTCCCTGCCCGTCAGGTGCTCGTTCCAGGTGTATTCGAGGCCGGTGCGGTGCACGGGCTGCGGTCCGGCATAGCCGACGGTGCTGGCGGCGCCGTAGGGCCCCAGCGGGTAGAAACGCTCGTAGTAGTAGAAGGTGAAGACGCCGCGCAGGTTCTCGTTGTCGATCGCCAGCGCGGTGGTCAGCGGGACGCTGCGTGCCACCTCGGCGCCGCGCCCCTCATGTTCCTCGATCGATCGCGCGATCTGCTCGGGCGGCGCGTTCAGCAGCGGTGACAGCACCTCGGCGACGCCTGCAACGTCACGGACCAGCACCGGGTCCACCAGCACGCGCGCCACCTTGCGATTGCTGGCGATCACGGCGCCGTCACAGAAGAGGATATTGCCCCGCTTGCCCTGGGGATACTCGAAGCTCTCCCAGCGCTGGGCGACGACCGCGCGGTAATAGCTGCTGACCTCGGGATCGAACTGCAGGAAAAAAAGGTGGGCGGCCAGGATGGCCGCCCCGAGGAGGAAGGCGGAGTAGATTAGCGAGATTCTGATCCAACCATCATGGTTAGCCTTCACACGTTTCATTGTCTGGCGATCCTGTCACAAACTCACCTACGGCTCCAGCCGGATGATGCGCCGGCTCAGGGGATACAGCTCTTCAACCAGTCGCTTGCCGTTGGCCTCAGGGATGTTGGTCAGCACCAGGTACTTCGTGCTGCTCGGATAGACGACATCCGCCGGCGACAGCACGTCGCCGGCGTACAGCGCGTGTTCGTACTGCACCTGCTCGCCGACGGCTTCGGACTGCGACTGATCGAGGGCGCCCAGGCTGGCGCGCAGTTCCTGGTGGGCATATGCCAGCCGCGCGGAGTCCGCGCTGAAAAACGCCATCAGTCCCAGTGCCACCGCCAGCACGGCCAGGCCGGCGCCCAGACTCAGCTTGTACTGGGACCTGATGGTCGGCACGTACTGGCGCCAGCCGCGCAGCTTGCGCCGGCGGCCGGGGAACTCAAGGCGCACCCGCCGATAACTCTCGTAGTCCAGAATCCGGTCGGCGTTCAGCCGCGGATCCAAACGTGGCACTGCCATTCGTCAACCCTCCGTTACCGTCTAGCCCGTCTTGGCCTTCTCTACACGAACCTTTTCGTACACCCGCAGCTTCGCCGAGCGACTCCGCGGGTTGCCCCGAACCTCTGCTGCATCCGGGCGGACCACCCGCCCGCGCCGGACCAATTGCCAGTCGGTCCGGCCACCGCGCCGCCCGAAGGGGCGCAGGCTCTCCTTGACCACCACGTCTTCCAGCGAGTGGAAGGTGATGACCGCCAGTCGGCCTCCCGGGGAAAGCAGCTCAGCCGCCTGGGGCAGGCATCGCCTCAACTGCCCCAGCTCATCCCCCACTTCGATCCTGAGCGCCTGGAAGGCACGCGTGGCGGGATGAGTTCGTCCCCGCCGCGACGGAACGGTCGCCGCGATCAGTTCCGCCAGTTCCAGTGTCCCCCTGAGCGGGGTCTGCAACCGGCGGCTTTCGATCGCTTTGGCGATCTGCCCGGCATAGCGCTCGCCGCCGTACTCCCGCAGGATTCGCTCCAACTCATCCACCGCGTAGCCATTGACCACGTCGGCGGCGGTCAGGTCCTGATCCAGGTCCTGGCGCATATCCAGACTGCCGTCGCGTTGGAAGGAGAAGCCACGCCCCGCATCCAGGAGCTGATCGGAGCTGAGTCCCAGATCCATGAGGATGCGGTCGGCATACTCAAGCCCCAGCCGCATCATCATTCCCCTTAGGCCACCAAAGTCCGACTTGACCAGGTGGATCTCAACCCTGTCAAAGCTCACCGCTTCGATTCGCATCCGGGCCCGCTCCAGCGCCTCCGCGTCGCGGTCACACCCGACCGCCACCCCTCCAGGTGTGAGCCGACGGGCGATCTCGATGAAATGCCCGGCTGCTCCCAGCGTGAGGTCACAGAACACCGCCCCCGGATACGGGGCAAGTTTCTCTACAACAGGCTGTAAAAGAACCGCGGTGTGACGGCTTTGGGCCACGCCCCCCACCGTCACTCCTCTTCCGGCGCACCGTCATCGGCGGGGCCGGCCGGCGGCATCGCTGCCGCCGGCGTCTGGCCGGTCACCACGTGGACCATCCGCTCGGGACCGCCCTCTTTGCGCCAGAGTGTCTCCTTGTCGTCGTGTTGTTTGGCTTGCCACAGCTCCAGCATGTCGCCGCTGCCGGCCCAGACCACTTCGCTGACCAGCGTGAGCTCCTCACGCATCTTGGCCGGCACCGTCATTCGCCCTTGCGCATCCAGCGAAACCTCGAACGCGTTCGAGTAGAAGTGCCGCTTGAAGCGCTGGACCTCGATATCGAACAGCCTTCCCACCTGCTCGGGCCGATCGATCGCGGTCCGCTGCCGGATGCCCTCCGACACGATGCGGAACTGCGCGGGGCTCATCACGGCCAGGTAACCGTCCATCTTCACCGCAATAACCGTGTCCTCGAAGTGCTGACGGAAGCCGCCCAGCCCGACGCGACCCTTGGCGTCAATGTTGGTACGGTACTCCCCGATCAGCTCCGTCAGTTGCGGCTCGACGACCATTCCTGCGTCACTCCTCACTTGGGAGTGACATCCTCCCTTGTGGAATTAGATGGAAATTCATGAATCAATGAACTAAGATGAAGTCTATCAGAGCATTTCTGATCTGTAAAGCCCTGATATTAGGGAAGTATCCGTCTAATGTATAGTATTACCGAAATATCCCCGCACATCTGACCGGAGCTGGCCAGGCCGCGCCCATACAGGCCACCCGGCGCGCCGGCGAGATGAAGCGGAGATGGCTCCAGGCCTGGGCGCAACGGTGGTTGAGTACAGTGGCGATGCGTAAGCGGCTCAGGTCCGCGGAAGACACCATCGACTTGCCGAACGGCCGAGACTTGTGCAATCCAATGCGGTGTGAGTTTCGCGCTGACTGCTCGGGTCAAAGCCAACACGCTATGCACTTGACAAGGCAAACGTCAACAGCTATACTATACAAGCGTTAGGTCTCATCTAACGCGGGGCACTTTGGTTGACAGGATCATCCCGCATCGGCTTTACGTGCGTGTAGATGATAGCGCAGTTGGGCACAAGATATCCACTCGGTTTATCCCCAAGGGGGCTTGTCTCATGGCTCCGGTTATGGTATCTTAGTCTCCGCGAGGCCGTGAGGGAGAGCAGCCGAGACCCGGAGGGTTGAGGAGTCACTAAGTCCCAGACCGCGCAGGAGGGTTGTCCGGGGTTCAGGCACCTGAGAATCCCTGAACACCAACGAAGGGAGCAGCGCCCCTTTTGCACCCGAAAGCGGGAGCCGGCAGAAGGAGCAGCGACCTTCAAACAGCGGACTGGGCGGGCAATCGGGCCACGGTAGCCTTCCAGCCACGTGAGGGCTGTAGGAGCAAGGTGGGACTGCGGGAGGCGCCGACCAGTGAGGGCTGGTCGCGGAAAGGCGACTTGCGGGCTGGATAATATTGCTGGTGTGGCCTGAGCCAAAAGAGGAGCTATACGGATGAGAATAGAGCGTTTCTTCACCGCCGCCGGACAGTCCCCCTTTGATCAGGTCGAATGGACCAGGCGCGACAGCATCATCACCAATCCCGACGGCAGCATCGTCTTCGAGATGCGCGATGCGGAGGTCCCGGCCGGCTGGAGCCAGCTGGCGACCGACATCGTCGTCAGCAAGTATTTCCGCCGGGCGGAGGTGCCGCAGGTGGACGCCGACGGTTCGCCGCTGCTCGACGACCAGGGGCATCCCGTCACCGGTCCGGAGCGGAGCGCGCGCCAGGTGGTCCACCGCGTGGCCGGCTGCTGGCGGTACTGGGGGGAGGAACTGGGCTACTTCGATACCGAGGAGTGCGCCCAGGCATTCTACGATGAACTCAGCCACATGCTGATCAACCAAATGGCGGCGCCCAACAGCCCGCAGCTGTTCAACACAGGCCTGCACTGGGCCTACGGACTGACCGGCCCCAGCCAGGGGCACTACTTCGTCGATCCCTGGTCCGGCAAACTCACCAAGTCGCGCGACGCCTACAGCCATTCCCAGCCGCACGCCTGCTTCATCCAGAGCGTCCAGGACGACCTGGTGAACGAGGGCGGCATCATGGACCTCTGGACGCGCGAGGCGCGGCTGTTCAAGTACGGCTCCGGCACCGGTACGAACTTCTCCAGGCTGCGCGGCGAGGGCGAGCCGCTCAGCGGCGGCGGGGTCAGCAGCGGGCTGATGAGCTTCCTGAGGATCGGCGATCGCGCCGCTTCAGCGATCAGATCGGGCGGCACCACGCGGCGGGCCGCCAAGATGGTCTGTCTGGACGTCGATCATCCCGACATCGAGGCGTTCGTGCAGTGGAAGGTCGGGGAGGAGGAGAAGGTCGCGGCGATGGTGGCCGGCGGCGAGGGCAAGTACGACACGCGGTTCGACGGCGAGGCCTACAGCACCGTCAGCGGACAGAACAGCAACAACTCCGTGCGCGTGCCCAACGAGTTCCTGCGGGCGGTCGAGAACGACGAGGAGTGGGAACTCAAGTGGCGCACCGACGGCCGCGTCTGCAAGGTGCTCAAGGCCCGCGACCTCTGGGAGCACATTTGCTCGGCGGCTTGGCGCTGCGCCGATCCCGGCGTGCAGTTCGACGACACCATCAACGAGTGGCACACCTGCCCGGCCAGCGGCCGGATCGTCGCCAGCAACCCGTGCAGCGAGTACATGTTCCTCGACGACACCGCCTGCAACCTGGCCAGCCTCAATCTGGGCAAGTTCCTCAACGAGGAGACGGGCGAGTTCGATCTGGCGGCTTACCGCCACGCGATCCGGCTGTGGACGATCGTGCTGGAGATCAGCGTGGTGATGGCGCAGTTCCCCAGCCGGGAGATCGCGCAGAATTCCTACGACTTCCGCACGCTGGGGCTGGGCCTGGCCAACCTGGGTTCCTGCCTGATGATCCTGGGCGTGCCCTACGACTCCGATGAAGGCCGCGCCATCGGCGCCGCGTTGGCGGCGATCCTGACCGGCGAAGCCTATGCCACCAGCGCGGAGATGGCCGGCCAGCTGGGAACCTTCGCCAAGTATGAGGAGAACCGCGAGCAGATGCTGCGGGTGATCCGCAACCACCGCCGCGCCGCGCACGACGCGCCGGCGGCTGAGTACGAGGGGCTGGGACTGACGCCCCAGGGCATCAGCGCCGAGCACTGCCCGGACTACCTGGCCCAGGCCGCGCGCCAGGCCTGGGATCGCGCGCTTAAGCTCGGCGAGGCCCACGGCTACCGCAACGCCCAGGCCAGCGTGGTCGCCCCCACCGGCACCATCGGCCTGCTGATGGACTGCGACACGACCGGTATCGAGCCGGATTTCGCGCTGGTCAAGTTCAAGAAGCTGGCCGGCGGCGGCTACTTCAAGATCATCAATCAGAGTCTGCCGCGTGCGCTGCGGCTGCTGGGCTACAGCGAGCAGCAGGTTGCGGACATCATCACCTACGTACTGGGCTCATCCAGCTTCGATGGAGCGCCGGCCGTCAACCGCGAGACGCTGCGAACCAGGGGACTGACTGATGCGGAGATCGACCGCGTCGAGTCCACGCTGCCCGGTGTATTCGAACTGGGGCATGCCTTCAGCGTGTTCGTCCTCGGCGAGGACTGCTTCCGGCGCCTGGGCTTCAAGGAAGCGGACTGGCAGCAGCCCGGCTTCAACCTGCTGCGGGCGCTGGGATTCAAGGCCGGCGAGATCAGCGCCGCGGGCGACTACCTGTGCGGCATGATGACGGTGGAAGGCTCGCCGCATCTGAAGGCCGAGCATCTGCCCGTCTTCGATTGCGCCAACCGCTGCGGCAAGCACGGCCATCGCTTCATCCATCACAGCGGCCACATCAGAATGATGGCCGCCGTCCAGCCGTTCATCAGCGGAGCGATCAGCAAGACGATCAACATGCCCCACGAGGTGGAAGTCGCCGACATCGGCGACGCCTACCTGATGTCGTGGCGCCTCGGACTCAAGGCCAACGCGCTCTATCGCGACGGCTGCAAGCTCTCCCAGCCGCTCAGTTCGCGCGCGAGCGAGAAGGAGGAGGCCAGCGAGGAGGACAAGGCCGACGGGCGGCGCCAGCGCCCCGAGCCGGTCAGCCCCCAGCAGGCCCGTACGCTGCAGATCCACGCGCCGATCCGGCGCCCGCTGCCGCGCAAGCGCCACGGCTTCAACCTGGAGGGCCGCGTCGGCGGCCACAAGGTATATCTGCGGACCGGCGAGTACGCCGACGGCACGCTCGGCGAGATCTTCGTCGACATGCACAAGGAGGGCGCCGCCTTCCGCAGCCTGATGAACTGCTTCGCGATCGCGATCAGCAAGGGGCTGCAGTACGGCGTGCCGCTCGAGGAGTTCGTCGACACCTTCGTCTATACGCGCTTCGAGCCCAGCGGGCCCGTCGAGCATCCCAACATCAAGATGGCCCAGAGCGTGATCGACTACCTCTTCCGCGTGCTGGGCATGGAGTACCTGGGCCGCATGGACTTCGTGCAGGTCAAGCCGGCGGACGAGGAGCTGGAGGTCAACCAGCGCGAGCAGGAGCAGGCCGGCGCGCCGCGCCGGGAGCCCCGGCCCGCCAAGCCCGTGTCGGGCAAGAGCCACGCGGAGGTGAGCAACGGTAACGGTAACGGCAACGGAGACGGCCAGGCCGACGGCAAGAGCGCCGTGCGGCCGGTCGGCGTGCCGGCCAGCGGGCCGGACGACTACCTCGGTGACGGCGAGGATGACAATGGGGGCTCTGCACCGGCAACCGCGACCACCGGCCACGCGCTCGATGACCAGCTGGCCTCGCTGATGGGTGAAGCGCCGTTCTGCGACGTCTGCGGCCACATCACCGTGCGCAACGGCAGCTGTTTCAAGTGCCTCAACTGCGGCCACAGCCAGGGCTGCAGCTAGGGCGCATCCCCCGGAATACAGCAGTGCGTCGCCCCGGCCCGAGGACAGGCTGTCTGCCCGCCCAGGCCGGGGCGAATGCCTGACGGCAATCACGCCGCGTAAACACCCGATGACCGATCAGTAGTCCGCAACGATTGTGTAATAGTTGGCACCGGAGGCGTATATCCTCAGGTAGTATGTGCCGGCGCCCGGCAGGAGGTAGTCAACTCGCTGTTGGCCGATATCGACCGTCCAGCTGTAGTCGAGCGTCGTCGAACCGTCCGTGTGATACAGGGTCAGGTATGGGTCGCCTCGCCACTTCTCGTAGAGGACAGTCGAGCTGATCATCGTCGGTCCACCGACGGTCACGGAGTACCAGTCCATGTTGTCGCTGTCGCTGTCCATGTTGCCCGCTACTACCGCGCCGGACGCCAGTGGCGTGGCCGTACCGGTATCGTTGTTCGGCTCGTTCGCGTCGGTGTAGTTCCATGAAAACTCGAAGTTCTGCACCACGTCGCTCGACGTGATGTCCAGCGTCCATGGGCTCGCCGGGGATGACGCCCAGTTGGCACCGTAGATGTAGATCTGATACGAACCAGGCGCGAAGGGCCCCAACTCGTAGTTGGACTCGGGTGACCAACTCCCGGACTGCCAGACCTCCCCGATCGCCGGGCAGTAGACGTAAGCGTTGGGCACGGGCGCCATCACAGTGTCCAGCACCGTTCCGCTGAGCATGTAGCCCTCCGTTTCATCCGCCGAGACGTGATAGCTGCCGTCACCGTCGTACGAGGCGATTTCCAGGATGTGCTCAACCGTACCGACGGTTGGCAGCAGGGCATCGAAATCGCCGTGCCACTCCCGCCAGACGATCAGCGTTTCGGTGGAGCGCTCGATCAGATTGAGCGTGAAATACCTGTCGTTGTCGGGCGAACTGATCTGAACATGCAGGGGATCCGTGCTGGCCGGAGTGAAGATGTACTTGTCAACGTAATCCGAGTCGCCGCTGAGCGTGGCGTCGAAGTCCATCGGGTAGTCCACGTACTTGCCGTACAGATTGTTGGATTCCCAGGCATCATCACACTCGTCCCAGTTGCAGCGGAACCAGTAAGTCTGATCCTCGCCGCTCACGGTCAGATGCTGCGTGTAGCGGTCGCAGGTCACTCCATAGCGGAACAACTCCACGAACAGTTCCTCGCCGTCCATGAGTTCAATACCCATCTCAGTCAGTCCACTGTGTGCCGTCACAAACGACTGCAGCCAATCCTGACCAGGATTGAACACGTCGATCCGTGCTCCCTCGAGGCCATAGCTGTTGCTCTCGCCCACCCACAGCGCGCCCACCTCCACGGTGTAGCCCGTGTACTCCTCAATCGTCAGCGCATATGGGAACGTGCGATGGCTCCAGCATGACATCTCCAGAAAGTAGTAGTCTCCGTCGGTGTCGTTCTCGCCCTCCAGGCGCAGCTCCAGGCCTGTGTCCGTCTTGAACGAGTAGCCGATGTACGTCTCCGTAGAGCTGTGGAGGTACATGCTGATCGGCGGCAGCCCCGTGTTTTCCGTGTAGTCGAAGTCGCAATTGACAATGATCCGCTGTCCGGCAGCGGGCTTGAACTTGTACCAGTCCTGGTTGTCACCAGCACCGATCTTCATCGGATCATGGCTGGTGAGCGGAAGCGCGAACTCGTTTGCCGTAAGATCCGTATCGTTGGGTTCGTATGTGTCAATGGCGAACAACCCGGTGCCGGAGAAGTCGACGTTGGGGTCATCGCCCAGGCTGAGGTCAACGACCGCGTTGACGGGGGTGTAGGTGTAGGCATCCTCGCCGTCCGGATCAGGTGTAACGGTCGTGCTGACAGGCTGCACGAACTTGACGCTGTAGTTCCCCACTGTCGAGGTGTACAGATCCGTCAGATCGCTGCCCGCCTGGAGCCTGACCTTGACGTAGCCAAGTCCGCCGCCATTCGTGACATCACCGCCAATGGAATTCAGGTTGCCGTTGCCCAGCTGAACCTGGTACTCGCCGCCGCCGCCGGAGCAGCTTGCGTGCATATAGATGGTGCGTGGTGCCGCAACCGCAAATCCCACGTAGACGGTCCCGTTGTACACCCAGGTGGAGTTCTCGATCAGGTAGCCGTGCTCGTTGTAGACCTCGACGTACGGGAACATGATGGTGGGATCGCCCAGCATCCTGAAGTAGTACTGACCGGGCACCGTGAACTCGAAGCGATAGAAATCATCAGGATCATCCGACGCTGATATGAAGTCGATGACCGGGGTGGCGAGGTCCATTACGGGCGCCTCCCACCAGGTGTCATTGGGCTCGTGACTCTCAATCGGATCGAAGTGGCTGAGGTTCTTCTCGCCGATGACCTGCACGCCGGTCAGCGGTCCGCCCGAGACGGTGATCACTTCCGGGTTGTTGTAGAACACGAGGCCCGGCTTCGTGGCCATCAGGTGCCAGGAGCCGTCCGGCACCGCCGGCAGCGTGAAGGTCCCGTCCGCCGCGGTCATAATGCCGCCGCCCCCCGGCCCGATCGAAGTAGTGATCAGGCAGTTCGGGATGCCGGCGCCGCTGCGGTCGACCACCTGCCCGCTGACCGGATAGCGGTTCGCGTAGGTCAGCCGCACGAAGTCGATGTTGTACATGTCCTCGTCGAAGGCGAAGATCGCCACGTAGGTGTGGCCGTTCTCGCTGGCGTAGTCACCCTCGCCTCCCGCGGGCACAATCTCCCCGGCGTCCTGGTTGCGCGGGCCCAGATGCTCCCAGGTGCCCGCGCTGTAGTTGGAGATCGCCACATAGACCAGCGCGCCCGGCTCGCGCAGGCTGGTCACGAAGCCTACGTGGGCTATCTCGTCGGCGGGCGAGCCGGCGAACTCATAGATCGCCCAGCCCAGCTCTCCCGCGCCCGGATGGAACTCCGCCTGGGCTCCGGCCAGCGTGACCGTTGGCGCCGAGTGGTCGAAGGCCTGGTCGCCCGTGTGACCGGCTGTGACCTCCGAGCTCATCTTGTGCGGGTTGAAGTCGCCGCCCGGCGGCAGAGCGGGCAGCGCCGCCGCCAGGTCGCCGATCACCGCCGTCAGGTCCGGCAGCTCGGTCGTGGGGACGCTGCCGCTCCGGCCGCCGCAGGCGCTCAGCAGCAGGGCGACGATCACTGTCACACCAAGGATGTAGACCGCGTTTGCACGCATCCGAAACCCCCTTTGGTTCGGCTTGTTCGTCGAGTTACCTGACAAGTTTACCCGATTGTGCCGACTCAGAATCGGCCCAACGTCGGATCAGTAATCGGCGGTCAGCGTGTACTCATTGGCTCCACCCCAGGCGCAGATGTAGTACGTGCCCAGCACTGGCAGGTAGTAATCAATGCGCTGGAATCCGGCGCCGAAACTGTTCGAGTTCTCCAGTTGGGTGGTCCCGTCGGTGTCGTACAGGGCAAGATTCACATTGCCGGCCCAGTCTTCCATTGTGATGTTGAGGCTGATGAGCCCCGGCCCGGCGGTGAACATCCGCCAGTCCTGAGTATCCGTATCGTTGTTCAGGTTCATCGTCTGCGCTACGCCGGATGCAACGGGTATGGCCATGGTCCAGTCGTCATCCGGTTCACCTACATCCGTCACGTTGACGTTGAGCGTGAAATCCTGGCTGATGTCGGAGTTGCTGAACGTCACCTCCCAGGGGCTGGCCGGTGCGGCCTCGTAGTTGGCCGCGTACACGTAGATGTCATACGTGCCCGGCGCGAACGGTCCCAGCTCGTAATCCTCTTCGGCTGACCAGCCTGATTCCCAGACCCGGCCGTAGGCGGGATCATAGACATAGGCGTCCTCCACCGGGTTACTCGTTGAGTCGAGGACCTTCCCCGACAGCATGTAGCCCGGTGACTCATTGAGGACGATGTGGTAACTCCCCTCGCCTCCGTTGCAGGCGATCTCAAGCCGGTGCATGATGGTCCCGCTGGTGTTCAGCAGGAACTCGGCGTTGCCCTGCCAGCTGTACGCGCCCAGGTACACCTCGGGGTTGTGTTCCAGCAGCAGCGCCTGGAATTCCATGTCGTCCGGGGCTGACTCGATGACGACATGCAGCGGGTCCGCGCTGAGCGGAGTGAAGACGTACTTGTCAATCGGGTCTGTCATGGCGCTGATCGTGGCACTCGAACTCAGCGGATACGCCACCAGTTTGCCGTAGCTGTCATTGGGTTCCCAGTGGTCGCCTGCGCCATCCTCCACGGCGCGGAACCAGACCAGCTCGTCGGCACCCTCCACCGTGATCGTGTCGGTGTAGCGGTCACAGGTCAGGCCGTAGCGGAAGAACTCCGCATGAAGCGTCTCTCCATCCTTGAACTTGAACGGGATCTCGGTTCTGCCGGTGTTCGCCGTGTAGTACGTCCGCATCCAGTCGTACTCGAAGTTGTGGACGTCCACGCGGGCGTTCATGATGCCGAAGCTGCCCCACAGGCCGCCGATGTCGACCTGGTAACCGTCGTACTCCTCGACGCTCAGGTTGATCCCGTGACGGCGGTTATCCGTGGTCCAGACGTGAATGTAGTATTCGTTGCCGTCACAGGGGCCGAACCTCACTTCACTGCCTGGATTCGTCGAGAATGACCAGTAGGCTTCGGTGCTGTCGTGGTTCTCGACATTCATGTAGACCGTCCGCAGGTCATACTCATTGATCCCGTAGTTGTAATGCAGGCAGACGACCACCCACTTGCCGGCCGTCGGTGTTACCTTATACCAGTCATCCGCATCCGTGTCACCGATGTTGGCCGGCAGCGTGGTCTCGAAAGGCAGCGCGGCGATTTCATACGCGGTCGCGTCGGTGTCATTGGGCTCGTACTCATCCGCAAGGAACGAGGCAAATCCGCTGAAGTCAACTCCCGTCGCATCGCCGGCCGTGATGTCAATGCTGAAGTGGTTCATCAGGTAGGTATAGGGATCCTCGCCCAACGGGTCGGCTGACACCGTATAGACGGCCGGCAGCCGGTACAGGCTTTCGTAATCCCCGCTCCAGTCATGGGCGTAGACGTAGGTCAGTTCCCCGGGGGCATCCATCCCGACGCAGGCGAACTCGAGCTCGCCTCCCGCCGTCACCGAGCCTGAGATCCCGTACAGTGGGCCGCTTCCCGTACTAAGGGTGTACTGCCCGCCCCCGCCTTGGCAGCTGACCTCCAACACGATCCAGCGGCTATCGGCGATCGTGAACGGCATGTACAGCACCCCGCTGCGAATCCACTCCGACTGGTCGATGAAGTTGCCGTCCAGGTCGCGCATCGCGATGTTGGGGAACAGCAGCGAATGGTCGCCCTCGTAGCGCAGGTAGTACAGGCCCGGCGTGTTGAAGGCGAACGCATAGCAGTCCACGGGATCATCAGAGGCGGAGAGCCACTCCTCGATGATGTCCGTCTCATTGTGTTCAGGTGCCTGCCACCAGACGTCGTTCGGCTCTTCGTCCTCAAGCGGATCCAGGTGGCTGAGGTTGCGTTCGCCGAGGAACTCGACCCCGCCGACATCCGCGCCCGACACGGCGACGGTGGTCGGATTGTCGAAGAACACCCAGCCGGCCTTGGTCGCCATCAGATGCCAGCTGCCATCCGGCACCGCGGGCAGCGTGAAGCTGCCAGTGGCGTCCGTGACTACGGGCGGAATCCCCAGTGATGACGAAATCAGAACGTCACCGATTCCGATCCCGGCACGGTTCAGCACCTGGCCGCTGACCGGGTAGCGGTTGCCGTAGGTCACCCGCACGAAGTCGAGGTCGAAATCTCCGTCGTCAAAGGCGAACACCGCTACATAGCTGTAACCGGTCGGCGAAGCATAGTCCCCCTCCCCTCCGGTCGGCACGAGCTGCGCGGTGTCCTGATTCCGCCTCCCGAAGAACTCCCAGGCACCCTCGGCGTAGTTCGAGATCGCCACGTAGACCGAATGATTGAAGTCGCGGTTGCTGACCACGTACTCGACGCTGGCCAGCTCGTCGCTCGGTGAGCCCACGAACTCGAAGACGGCGAAACCCATCTCGCCGGGCCCGACGTCAAACAGCGCCTGTGCGCCGGCCAGCGTAACCGAGGCCGGCGAGAAATCAACCGCCTGGTCACCGGTACGCGTGGCGGTCACCGCCGAGGTGATCCTGGCGGGATGGAATCTGCCACCCGGCGGCAGCGCCGGCAGGCTGGCCAGATCTGTGACAGCGGCCGGCAGATCCGGCAGCGCGGTCACCGGCGCCGATTGATCGCCTCCACCGCAGGCCGCCAGCAGGACCAGGAGCGTGCTGAGGCAGACAACGCGAGCAGCATCGTTACTCATCCGAAACCCCCTATGGTTCGGTTCGTGTGTCGGTTTACCTGACAAGTTTACCCGCTGTGAGAAATTGGCGCAGGCCGACGGCCGATCAGAAGTTGGCGCTGACGGTGTACTCATTGCCGCCGCCGTACAGCCTGATGTAGTAGCTGGTCGCCGCCGGCAGCACATAGTCGATCCGCTGGCAGGAACCGCCGGCCAGACAGGAGCCGGCCAGCTTGGTCGTGCCATCGTGATCGTAGAGCTCCATCAGCACTGCGGCCGCCCAGTGCTGGAATTCAACGCTCAGGCTTACCAGGCCCGGGCCGCCGGTGAACCGGTACCAGTCGCTGGAGTCGAACGGACCTCCCACGTTGGCCTCCAGCGGCGAGCCGCTGCTGATGGTGAACGCCTCGCCGGGCGAGTCATTGGGCTCGTAGGAGTCGCTGCTGTCCTCGGTGAGCACAAAGTCCTGGACGAGATCGGCGTCGGTGAACACCGCAGTGAAAGGACTGTGCGGTTCCACGTAGTAGTTTGTGGAGTACACATAGATCTCGTAGCTGCCGGGCGGGAACGGTCCCAGTTCGTACTCGCCGGTCCAGACGTGCATGTCGTCCTCGATGTCCGGACTGTAGATGTAGGTGTGCCAGACCACGTCGCTCGAGTCATCCAGGATTGTGCCGCTGATCGAGTAGCCTTCCGTTTCATCAACCTCGATGTGATAGGCATCACCTTCAGTACCGCCGCTGATCGTGAGCACCTGGGCCACCGGGCCGGCCGACTTCAGCAGGAAGTCGGCATCGCCGTACCAGTAGTAGGCGTCCTGCTGCGTCATGGTGTCCGCGTCCTCCAGCGTGGCGCTGAAGTACGTGCCTTCCTCGGGCGTGTCAAACACCACGTGCATCGGATCGGCAGTCGCCGGCGTGAGGATGTACTTGTCGAGCGGATCGGTGAGGCTGCTGATGGTAGCGTCCGTGCTCAGCGGGAAGTCCACCGCAATGCCGGCGTCGTCGTTCGGCTCCCATTTGTCCGCCGACTCCGCCACGATCGTGCTGAACCAGACCGTCTGGTCCGCACCGTCGATCGTGACCGTCTCCGTGTAGCGGTCGCAGGTCAGCCCGTAGCGGAAGTACTCGGCATAGAGTGTCTCGCCATCCATGAAGTTGAACGGGATGTCCGTGCACCCGTCCGCCAGCGTCACGAACCCCTGTGTCCAGCCGTACTCGAAGTCGTAGAGGTCAACGCGGGCGTTCATGATTCCGTCCTCATTCCACCGACCACCGATGTCCAGGCGATAGCCGTCGTACTCCTGAATCGTCAGTTCGTAGGGGAACTCCTGGCCCGCGCTGCTGGTGACCACCACGTAGTACAGCTCGCCGTCGCAGGGGCCGTAGCTGCGAGCTTCCCAGCCGTGGTCCGTCCGGTAGCCGTTCATGTAGACGGACTTCGTGCTGTCATAGAGCGCCAGTCTGATCGGCTCGTAGTCCTCGATTACGCCGTGGTCCGCGCTCAGCCGCACGATCATGCTCTTGCCGGCCGTAGGCGTCACGTAGTAGTAGTCCGTGTTGTCCGCGGCGCCGATCAGCATGAAGTCGTGCGCGGTCAGCGGCAGCGGCAGTTCGGCGGCTTCGGTATCGCTGTCGTTCGGCTCGTAGTCGTCCGCCACCATGCCGTGCGTCCCGAAGAAATCAACGCCGGCGGCGTCCCCCAGGCTGAGGTCCAGCGCCTGGTACAGCGGGGTGTAGCTGTAGGGGTCCACGTCGTGGGGATCGGGGGTTATTTCCGTGGCAACGGGCATCAGGTAATCGCTCCCGTATTCGCCGCTGTACTTGGTGCTGTACAGGTAGCTCGTTTCGTCTCCGGCCTCGACCTTGACTTCCACGTAGTCGAGGCTATCCGCGGCGCTGGTGATCTCACCCCACAGTGAGCTGAGGGGGCCGGACCCGAGATCCAGCGTGTACTGGCCGCCGCCGCCGCCGCAGATGATCCTGACCGTCACTGCCCTCGCTTCGGCGATCGTGAAGCCGACATACACGACGCCCCGGTACATCCAGTCGGACTGGGCGAAAGACGATCCCTCCGCGCTCTGGATGTAGACATCGGGAAACAGGATGGTGTCGCTGCCTGCGAACCTTGCGTAGTACTCGCCGGGCGTGTCCAGGGTGAAGCGGTAGGTATCAGACCGGTCGTCGCTGGCGGAGATGTACGCGGTGATCGTCTGCGACGGATCGCATTCACTGGCCTGCCAGGCCGTCATATTGGGCTCCAGCACGTCGACTGGTTCGTAATGGCTTTGGTTATGCTCGCCCACGATCAACACACCGGAAAACTCCCCGCCGGACACCGTCACGACCGTCGGGTTGTCGAAGAACACCCAGCCCGTACGTGTCGCCATCAGATGCCAGCCGCCGTCAGGCAGCCCGTCCAGCGAGAACGTGCCGTCCGCCCCGGTGACCGTGCTCTGGCCGCCCAGCGTGGTCGTGATCGTCACATCCGGCACGCCAGCGCCGTCGGGGTCAACCACCTGGCCGCTGACCGGGTAGCGGTTGGCATAGGTGACATTGACGCGGTCGAGGTCGAAGCTGCCACCGTCAAACGCCAGCACGGCAATGTGGCAGTAGCCCGTCGGCGAGCTGTACACTCCAGCCCCCCCCGCAGGGACGTGTTGCCCGTGGTCCTGATTGCGCGCACCGAAGTACTCCCACGCGTTCTCCTCGTAGTTGGAAATCGCGACGTAGACCAGGTGGCCGGGTTCGCGCTCCACGGCCCAGTAGTCAATCGCGGTGATCTCATCCGCCGGCGAGCCGGCGAACTCGTAGATCGCCCAGGCCAGCTCACCCGCCGCGGGCGCCAGCTGGGCCCGCACGCCGTCAAACGAGACATTGCCTGAGTGGTCAGACGCCTCGTTGCCGTCAAGCTCCACGCTGACCGCCGCAACGATCCTGCCCGGATGGAAGCGGCCACCCTCGGGCAGACCGGGCAGCCCCGCCGGCACGTCGACGACAGCGACCGGCAGCTGCAGGCTGTCTGCCGGCGGACTTCCACCGCCGCCGGCGCACGCCGCCAGCAGTATCGATGCAGCGACAACAGCAAAGCGGCAAGTAAGCTTAACCATCCGAAACCCCTCGACGGGCATTGGTGCCCTCGTTGTGTGCACCTAGTTTACCGGATTGCCGCTCCGCGAGGTGGATGGGCGGCGAATAGCACACACCGCACGCCGATGATATAGTCTAGACATCGAGGTTCGGGGGTGCACCATGATTGCTCTGCTGAGAGTACTGCTTGCCGCAACGGCTGTCGCCGTAATCGCTGCTTCCTGCAGTGGTTCCGCTTCCATGACTGCCACGACCGGGGATGATCCGCCCGCCGTGCTGGGTCAGTCCGTAGCGATGCCCGACGGCGTGGAGCCCGACCTAATGGCGACGCTGGCCGCTGAGCTTGAGCGCCAGCTGATCGCCCAGGGCGGAAAGGGCATCGCCGACGTCATCGGCGTCTACGTCGATCCGCTGGACGTGACCGCGGTCGCCGACGACGCGCGGCTGGAGTGGGTCTACAACAACAAGGGCGACTACAATCTCGACGGCTTCGTGACGGTCAGCGACCTGACACCGATCGGCATTCACTTCGACAAGGACAGCAGCTCACCCGACTGGGCGGCGGCCTCCTGCGCGGACGGCACTAACGATGGCTACATCACCGTCGGCGACATCACACCGATCGGCCAGAACTTCGACTCCGGCGTCACCAATTACGTGGTCGAGGCCGATGTCATGGGAGATGACACCTGGGTGCCGGTCGCCAACATTCCGCGCGCAAACGGCGGACCAGGACCGGATACCGACTGGTTGCACTACTCGGAACTGATCACCAACGGCGCCTACGCCCAGTACTTCCGCGTCTACGCCGGCCCGGAAGCCAGCCCGCTGGTGCCGATAGAGATTGACCCCACTGCTTTCTGGGTCAATCTGACCGCCGCGCCGACCAGTGGCGTCGAGCCCGTGCACGTCGATTTCGATGTCCACATCGACAACGGCGCCCCGCCCTACGCCATCCACATGGAATTCGGCGATGGCGATGTCTACGACGACACCGCTCCGTCGATCGGGCACTATGAGGTCGAGCACACCTACGTGGCCGGTGAATGGACGGCCAGCGTGGCGGTGACGGACAACGACGCCGAGGAGAAGACGGATGAGATTGACATCTCGGTCGAAGCCTGGGGCGGCGGCAATCCGCTGATGAACCCCGGCTTCTGGGTGACCTACGAGATGGAAGAAGGTGCAAACTACGGCGCCCACAGCGCCATCGCGCTGGTGGACGGCCGTCCGATGATGATCTACACCCGCGACGACGCCGACAACATCGAGTTCGCGATGGCCAATGTCGCCAAGCCGGAGAGCCTGAGTGACTGGACGCAGTACACCCTCGACAGCGGGGAGCACCGCGGCGGTACGCTGGACATCGCCGAGGTCCAGGGCGTGCCCTGCGTGGTCTACGAGAACACGCTGGATCAGGACATCTGGTTCGGCGCCGCCCATCACGCGAATCCGGCCCACGACCTCGACTGGTGGATTCACGAACCGGACATCATGGGTTTCAGGGAGCCCCAACTTGCGGCGCTCGATGACGGAGCAGAGGAAGATCCCATCCTGGTGTACCGCACCGCGGGCGCGGTCCGCTTCGCACGCTCGCTGGTGGACGGCGGACTGCCGACGACCGGCGGCACCGAGCCGCCCTCGGGCGAGTGGCACGTGGTCGATATCGCCAGCGGCAACCAGTACGAGTATCCGCGCGTCGCTGTCTTCGGCGGCTTCCCGGCAATCGCCTTCCAGGAGAAGAGCGGGGGCTTCAACAGCCTTGAGTACGGATACACCGAGACGCTGACGCCCGATCTGCCCGAGGACTGGACGATCTACACCGTCGACGACGAGGAGAAGAACTCCGGCCTCGGCATCGTGCTCACTGCGGTAGATGGCTTGCCGGCGATCGGCTACCGTGACATTCTCTACGCCGGTCCCGACTATCTGAAGTACGCCTGGGCGGACACCGCCATTCCGGGACCGGGCGACTGGACGAGTGTGATCGTCCGACAGGAGGAGGAAGTCCATGTCGGCATGAACCTCAGCATGGTCGGCTACGACAAGCTGCCGATCCTCTGCTACATCAACACCAGCACCCAGCCCAGTCCCGGGCTGGAGATCTCGTATCCCAACGTCGATCCGCCAGTCAATGAGGCCTTCGACCACGCGCTAATCGCTCCGGCCGAGGGATTCTTCATCAATGAGCAGACCAACATGATCCTGCTGGGCGACGGCACGCCGGTGATCCTGTACCGCACCAGCGAGGGTCTGAAGTTCGCCTACTTCGAGGACATCCAACTCTAAGGGCAGCGGATGCAGCGGCCGTCTCGGGCAATCCCGGGGCGGCCGCTTTCGCTAGAATAGGGGCGGCTGCGCCATCGCGCGGCCCGGAGGGAGGCTATGCGTTACTGGTCCGCCGCGTCAATCGTCCGTCGAGTTTCGCTGCTAGGCCGCATCTTGCTGGCTGCCGCGCTGAGCCTGGCGCTCGCCCTGCCCGCCTGGGCGGGGTCAGCGCCCAGCATCGATGCCGAGATCATCCCGGAGGGCTGGTGGGTGATCGGGCCGTTTCCCAGCGGGGTGCGCGAGGCAGGCACCGATGCGCTGACTTACTTCGACGATGATGCCGTGCTGGAGAATCCGCTGCTGCAGTCCAGCTTCCCCTCGTGGCTGGTGCCGGGCGGCATGGCGCGCTGGCACTACTACGAGAGCGACGAAAAAGGCGCGGTCAGCCTCGATTTCCCCGAGGTGACCGAGGAGTCGCTGGAACTGATCGTCGACGAGTTCGGCTTCGCCGGCGCGATGATGAAAAGCTACGCCTATGCCACCATCGAGATCGAGGATGGTCCGCGGCGCGCGCTCATTGACCTGCAGAACGCGGGCGGCTTCAGGCTCAATGGCGTGCCCTGGCCCGCCGACTCCTACGGCCACCGGCTGGGGCCGACGCCGGTAATGCTGGCGGAAGGACGCAACGAGTTCAAGATCAGCCTCGGTCGCCGCCAGAACTTCACCTTCAGGATCATGCCCGTCGAGCGAGACGTCCTGCCGCTGGAGCGAGACGCCACCCTGCCCGACCTCGTGCGCGGCGGGCGCCCGGAGCTGCGGATGGCACTGCCGCTGGTCAACTGCACCGAGGACTGGCTCACGCTTGAGTCGATCCGCATTGATGGCGCCGCGGCCTATGCCGGCCGCTACGAATGCGACGTGCGGATCGCGCCGCTGTCGCTCTACAACTGCCCGATCGTGCTGCCCGAGGCCTGTCAGCCGTTCCCCGCCGACTGGGCGGAGGAGGAGTACGCGCTCAGCGGCGAAGTCGTCTACGACGGAGGCTCGAGCCCCTTTGAGCTGACTCTGCGGGTGCGCGATCCGGAGCAGACGCGCAAGCTGACCTTCCGCTCCCAGATCGACGACTCGGTGCAGTACTACGGCCTGCTGCCGCCGAGCGATTTCGATCCGACGGCGACTTACGGCCTGATCCTGAGCCTGCACGGCGCGGGGGTCCAGGCCAGCGGCCAGGTCGGCTCCTACCAGCCCAAGGACTGGGCCTTCGTCGTGGCGCCCACCAACCGGCGGCGCTACGGCTTCGACTGGCAGGACTGGGGCCGCCTCGACCTGCTGGAGGTCAAGGCCGACGTGGAGCGCCGCTACAGCATCGATCCCAACCGGGTGCACATCACGGGCCACTCGATGGGCGGGCACGGCACCTGGTACAACGCCTTCACCCACCCCGACCTCTGGGCCAGCGCCGCACCGTCCGCCGGCTGGACCACGTTCGACCTGTACGTGCCGATGTTCCTGAGGCAGAACGTGATCATCGGCGACCCCCGGGCTCAGCTGATCTGGAACCTGGCCTTCCGCGAGGACAACACCCTGCTGCTGGCGGACAACGCGCTCAACCTGCCCGTATACGCATTGGAGGGCGGCGCCGACGACAACGTGCCACCCCAGCAGCCGCGGATGCTGGTCGACCAGCTGCTCCGGCGGGGCTACGACGTGGTGTACGAGGAAGTGCCGGGCATGGGCCACTGGTGGAGCCGGCCCGAGACGCCGTTCACCGACTGCGTGGACAACGAGCGCCACAACCAGTTCTGGCGCCGGCACGTGCGCAACCCCTGGCCGCGGGAGGTGGTCTTCCGCACCCACAACTACTCGCTGAGCGACGGCGCCTACTGGGTGCGGGTGCTGGCGCCGGAGCGAGCCTACGCCGATACCATCGTGCGGGCGCGCATCACGGACGACGGCCGCATCGAGGTCAGCACGGTCAACGTCGCCGCGCTGCAGCTGGATCTGTCGCCGGAGCTGCTGCTGCCCGGCCTGCACCGGCTCCTGATCGACGGCCAGCAGCTCGCGGTCGACAACTCGACCTGGGAGACCGTCGAGCTGGTCCGCCAGGACGGTGCATGGGCCCGGGGCTACCCCGCGACGCCGCAGCTGGCCAAGACACCCCAGACCTACGGCCCCTGGCGCCAGGCGATGATGCGGCCCTTCGAGATCGTCTACGGCAGCAGTGGCAGCGCGGAGCAGACCGCCTTCAGCCTGCAGCTGGCACGGCTGTACAGCTATCACTGGTGGTACCGCGGCAACGGCACGGCGCGCATCGTCGCCGACACCGAGTGCGATCCCGCCAGCGGGCGCAACCTGATCCTGCTCGGTGGCCCGGACTCAAACGCCATCACCGCTCAGCTGATCGACCGGATGCCGATCCGGCCGGTGGAGGGCGGCGTGGTCGCCGGGGACCGGCTGATCGCCGGGGAGGACCTCAGCTACAAGTACGTCTACCCGAATCCTGAGACCGACTGGCGGACGCTGGTGCTGATTGAAGGCGGCACGAGTCTGGAGGCAATGCAGCGCCTCTCATCCGTGATGGCGGTCTACTCCGGGGCGGGCTTCCCGGAGTGGCTGGTCTGGGACGACAGCTTCAGGCTGGCGGGCCTGGGCAGCGCCCTCGCCTCGGGCTTCTTCGGGATGGACTGGCAGCTCGATCCGGCTCTGACGTTCTGGAACGAGCCCCTGCTCGCTGCGGAAAATGCTAAGTACCGCTAAATTCTGCTTCGCCCGGCGATCGCCACCCCGCCTTATCGCAGCTGTATTATTGTGAATCAGATAATCTTAGCCATATATGCTCAGATATAGTGGCAATCCACTGTTCATCGGGGTATACTTGTATGGCGATCCGCAGCCGGGGTGCTGCTGATCCGATCATTGCAGGAAGTACGGACGAGGATGATCAAGTTCGAGAGGTTCACAAACAAGGCGCGCGAGTCGCTGGAGAAAGCCCAGGAGGCGCTGCGCCAGCTCCATCAGTCACAGCTGGACACCGAGCATCTGCTCTATGGCATCGCGTTCGTCGAGGGCAGCCTGCTGCCGGGCATCCTGGCGCAGAGCGAGCAGGACGGCGACGCGGCGCTCAAGGAGATCAGGCAGCTCGTTGAGCGCGGTCAGCAGCTGGACGATTCGTCCGGCGGCGGCACGGGGCAGATCTACCTGACGCCAGACGCTCACGAAGTACTCCGCCAGGCCGAGGACGAGATGGAGCAGATGGGCGACAAGTTCATCGGCACGGAGCACATCCTGCTGGCGCTGATCGGGCTCCGGCGCGGGCGGGCGTCGGCGCTGCTGGCTCGTCTGGGCCTCACGCGCGAGAGCATCTACGCCGCGCTTAAGGAACTACGCGGCACGCAGTCCCTGGACTCCGAGAGCGGCGAGGAGCAGTACCAGGCGCTGGAGCGCTTCGCTATCGACCTGACCGAGCGGGCGCGCCAGGGCAGGATCGACCCGATCATCGGCCGCGACGAGGAGATCGAGCGCGCCGTGCAGATTCTCAGCCGCCGCAGCAAGAACAACCCGGTGCTGGTCGGCGAGCCGGGCGTCGGCAAAACCGCCATCGCCGAGGGTCTGGCGCTCAAGATCGCCGAGGGCACGGTGCCGGAGGTGATCCGTGACAAGCGGGTGCTGACGCTCGACATCGGCGCGCTGATCGCGGGCAGCAAGTTCCGCGGCGAGTTCGAGGAGCGCCTCAAGGCCGTGCTGGACGAGGTCAAGGCGGCGCGGCGAGGCGTGATTCTGTTCATCGACGAACTGCACACCGTGGTGGGCGCCGGCGCCGCCGAGGGCGCGATGGATGCCTCCAACCTGCTCAAGCCGGCGCTGGCCCGCGGCGAGCTGCAGTGCATCGGAGCCACCACGCTCAAGGAATACCGCAAGCATATCGAGAAGGACGCAGCACTGGAGCGGCGCTTCCAGCCGATCATCATCGACGAGCCGACTGCCGAGGAGGCCAAGGCGATCCTGGCCGGCCTGCGCCCCCGCTACGAGGAGCACCACGGCATCAGGATCACGGATGAGGCGCTCGACGCCGCCGTTGATCTCTCCGTGCGCTACATCAGCGGCCGCTTCCTGCCGGACAAGGCGATCGACGTGATCGACGAGGCCGCCAGCCGCGTGCGCATCGAGAACATGGGACAGGTCGGCGAGCTCAGGCGCCTGGAAGGTGAACTGACGCGCGCCGGCCAGGATGAGCAGGAGAGCCACACCGCCGGCGACTTCGAGCGCGCCGCGCAGTGCAAGCAGCAGGCCGCGCAGCTCCTAAAGCAGATCGAGGCCGAGAAGGAGCGCATCGGCGCCGAAGAAGGTGAAGCGGCGGTGCGCGCCGCGGACGTGGCGGCGATTGTCAGCCGCTGGAGCGGCGTGCCCGTCGAGAAACTGGGCGTCGAGGAGGCGCAGCGGTTCCTGGAACTGGAGCAGGTGCTGCACGAGCAGCTGATCGGCCAGGACCCGGCCGTCAGCGCGGTGTCCGAGACGATCCGCCGCAACAAGGCCGGCCTCTCGGAGCCCGGCCGCCCGATCGGCAGCTTCATGTTCTGCGGGCCGACCGGCGTGGGCAAGACCGAGATGGTCAAGGTGCTGGCGGACTTCCTGTTCCAGAGCCGCGACGCGGTGGTGCGCATCGACATGGGCGAGTACACCGAGAAGTTCAGCGTCACGCGGCTGATTGGCAGCCCGCCGGGCTATGTCGGCTACGAGGAGGGCGGCCAGCTGACGGAGGCGGTGCGGCGCAAGCCCTACAGCATCGTGCTGCTCGATGAACTGGAGAAGGCCCATCCCGACGTGCTCAGCGTGCTGCTGCAGATGCTGGACGACGGGCGGCTGACCGACTCCAAGGGCGTCACCGTCGACTTCAGCAACACGATCGTGGTGATGACCAGCAACGTCGCCGCCCACGAGATCGCCGCGGCAACGACGGGCAAAACCGAGACCGAGATCGAGGCGGCCTGGCCGGAGGTCACCACGCTGGTGATGCAGCGGCTCAAGGAGCAGTTCCGGCCGGAGTTCCTCAACCGGATCGACGACATCGTGGTCTTCCACACCCTGACCCACGACCAGGTCCGCGAGATCGCCAGGCTTCAGATGCGGGCACCCGCGCAGCGCCTCGCCGACCAGGGCATCACGCTCAAGGTCACCGACGCCGCCTACGATCTGCTGGCCGACCTCGGTTACGATGCCTCCTTCGGGGCGCGGCCGATGCGCCGCGCGATCATGAGCACCGTGATCAACCCGATCGCGGGCAAGGTGATCGCCGGCGACTACGGCCCGGGCACCGCGGTTACTGTGGATGCCGATGCCGCCGGCCGGCTGGTGATCGATAGCGGCTGAGCGGCCTGCGCGCCGACTAGCCAGGCAGCGTCAGCTGCACCATGGTGCTGTCCGTCTCGGGCACCATGATCCGGCCCAGCTGTGGCTCCCCGATCCCCTGCCGGCGCGCGGCCTCGGTCAGCCACCGCTCGCACTCGGACCAGGTATAGCTGTTGCCGCCCGGCGTGTTGACCAGCATGTTGATCGCGAAGATCGCCGCGCGAGCCGGCCTGGTTCGCGACTCGTCCAGGAAGAAGTCGCGGACCACCACCCGGCCACCGGGCGCGGTCCAACCGATCGCCCGCTCGAACACGACAGCGATCTGAGCCGGGCTCATCGAGTGGATCAGGCTGCTCATGAACACCAGGTCGAAGCCCCCTCCCCCGCTGGCCGCCATTACTGGCTCGGAGTCGACGGTGCGCACCTCGCCCGGCACGAAACTAACCCGGTCCGCGAAGTCGGTTTGCAGCAGATTGGCGCGCGCGATCTCGCAGACCCGGGGCAGATCGAGGATCACGGCGCGCAACTCAGGCTTCGCCCGGCAGAACTCCGCGGCGAATGTGCCCGGTCCGCCACCGAGATCCAGCACGGTGCGGACCTTGCCCAGGTCGAGCGCGGCGACTATCGCCGGGGCATGCATCCGCGCCCCCACGGCCATCGCCCCGATGAAGCTCCGGACCTGCTCGTCGGGCCGTTCGTCGTCCTCGTAGGGTTCCACCGCCGGCTCGCCGCTGCGCACCACGTCGGTCAGCCGGCTCCAGCTGCGCCACAGAGTTGCGCGGTGCAGCAGCGACGGCACGATGCACTGCTCCCCCGGTAACAGCCCTGCCCGCAGCTCCGGAGCAACCGCATAGTCCCCGTCCTGCTTGATCAGCACTTCCATCGCCGTCAGTGCATCCAGCAGCCGCTCGGTAGCGCGCAGATCGGTGGCACACGCCTCGGCAACGGCCGTCGCGGATGCTCCGTCCCCCACGGCACTGAAAATGTCCAGCTCCGCCGCGGTCAGCAGAATGCGACAAGGCCAGAAGTCCGCCTGGGCTTTCAGCTCAGCCACGTTCATGGCTGATATGCTATCGCACTCTCGGGCTGGGCAGGCTATTGCCCGGGTGTCTTTGGTAGGCTTAGTCATTCAGACTGTGTGGGGTGCGCAATGGAGTATCGCAATCTCGGTTCATCCGGCCTCAAGGTGTCGGCGCTGTCCTTCGGTGCCTGGGTCACATTCGGCGACCAGATCGGGGAGGACACGGCGCTGGAGTGCATGACCAGGGCCTATGACGCCGGCGTCAACTTCTTCGACAACGCCGAGGTCTACGCCGCCGGCCAGGCCGAGACCATCATGGGCGCCGCGCTCAAGCGCGCCGGCTGGAAGCGCTCCGACCTGGTGATCTCCACCAAAATCTTCTGGGGGGGCCAGGGGCCCAACGACAAGGGGCTGTCGCGCAAGCACGTCATCGAGGGCACGCACGCCGCGCTGAAGCGATTGCAGCTGGACTATGTCGACTTGGTCTTCTGCCATCGTCCGGACTACGAGACGCCGATCGAGGAGACGGTGCGGGCGATGAGCTACCTGATCGACCGTGGGCTGGCCTTCTACTGGGGCACCAGCGAGTGGAGCGCCGAGCAGATCCGCCAGGCATATGAGGTGGCCTACCGGCTGAACCTGGTCCCACCCACGATGGAGCAGCCGCAGTATCACATGTTCCACCGCGAGCGCGTCGAGGTCGAGTACGCCCCGCTGTATCGTGACTTCCAGCTGGGCACCACCATCTGGAGCCCGCTGGCCAGCGGCCTGCTGACGGGCAAGTACAACGACGGCATCCCGGAGGGCAGCCGCGGCTCGCTGGAGAAGTACCAGTGGCTGCGCAGCCGCTTCGAGAGCGAGGAGGCCACCGCGCAGATCGCCAAGGTGCGCGAGCTGACGCCGATCGCCGAGGAGCTTGGCTGCACCATGGCCCAGCTGGCGATCGCCTGGTGCGTGAAGAACCCCAACGTCAGCACCGTGATTACCGGCGCATCCAGACCCGAGCAGGTGACAGAGAACATGAAAGCCATGGCCGTGGCCGCGCAGCTGACGGGCGACGTGATGGAGCGCATCGAGGACATACTCGGCAACAAGCCTGAGCCGCCCCAGCGCTGGCGCTAGGCTCCAGGACCAACCCGCTACGCGCACGCGTCAGAGCGCCGGCGTGCTGCGGCACATGATCTGGTCCGTGAGGAAGTTCTTGTAGACGATGTGCCAGCGGCCGTCCATGCCAACGATCAGCTCGGGCATCGTCATGTGTTCCAGCTCGGGCAATGGTAGCCGCTCCCAGTCCCCGAAGTTGCTCCACTCGAACCAGGTGTCCTCGCCGCCCATGTTGGAGATCAGCGTAACCGCCGTCTTGCCCCAGCCCATGATCGTGCTGACCGTGCGCTTTGCATCGATGGCCGCGAATTCTGATTGCATCGGCAATTCGGTGAGCTCCGCCTCCCCAAATAGCGCGAACGGGATATCGTAGCGAATCGGCAGGATGGCGCTGCCGTGACTCGCGTAGGCGACCTGCCCGTTCAAGCCGTACTGGGGCATGGCATAGGCGGCAGCGGTCAGCGTCCGGCCCCACGACTCCTGCGCCACGTTGAGTGCCAGCGGGTAGACCAGCAGGGGATTCAGCAGTGGGTCCATCACGCCGCTGGCGAATCCGAACAAGCCCAGGTTGCCCTCATCGGGAGAAGCCCCACCGGCCAGCGCGAAGCACTGCTCCACGCCGAAGAACCCAGGTGGCATGATCGCTCCGGTCCAGATCGGGGGATCGATGATCAAATCGCCGAAGCTGCCGTAACCATCCACCTCGTTGCCGAAGGTGCCGACGTGGGCGTGGGGCGGAGCATCGGAATCCACAGCCCAGAGCATATTCACGCTGGTTGGATCGTGCATGAAGAACGGACGGTTGTTCGCCGCGACATTGGCGATATCCAGGACGTTGGCGAAGCCGCCGCCATCCCAGACCATCAGCCGGGCACTGCCGCCGCTGACGAACGAGCAGTAGACATCCCCGGCCAGATTGGTAGTCATGTCCATAGACATCACGCCCGGAGGCATCGCTCCGGTTTCAGTCCAGACCTGGCCATCGGCACTGGTGCAGTGCCGGACCGCCCCGCCGGTCCAGCTGTGGTAGACCACGTGCAGCCCGTCCTGACCGCCGGTACCGTGCATCTCGAAGCCCTGTCCTTCCGACGCCATCAGGTGCCAGTCATGGACCGTGTCAGTACCGTCGTCGTGCAACGCGGCAACGTAGATGTCCGCAGCAGTGTTCTTGTCTGCCACGAGCACATCAGAACCGCCCGGAATCGCAGCCAGGGCCACATTCGCGCCAGCATCCGCCAAGCTCACCGTGTTGCGCGGTGCCCAACCACCGGAGTTGTCATAGAGCTTGACGTCGCCACCCCACAACTTGAAGTAGGCATACGCCGCGTCGTCGCCATAGACGAAGTCGAAGGCGGTGCCGTTGTTATCCGTATCGTCGATGGACACGGGCACGCTCCAGACCGCACCGTCATACTCCGTGAACACGTTGTAAGCGGTGGCGCCATCGTCGCGGTGATAGACGACGGCCGGCTCGCCGCTCACTGGATTGATCTCGGCATCCACGCGGCCGCCGCCGCTGGCGCCGCCAAGAGTACCGGAAACGCCCGTCGGCCCGGTCACCGGATCCCACTGCAACCAGCGCACGCTGTCATTGAACCCATCCCAGACCCGATAGACGACATCTACCACACCCTGGGAATGGTTGTAGACCGCGTCCAGCGAGATCAGCCCGTCCGCCAGATCCTCTTCCACCAGACGCGCCCCCGAGGGATAGGCCAGCGAGTCCACCATCAGGTCCTGATCCGCGGCGATCATATCGACGTAGAAGAGCCAGACGTCGCTGGATCCGTCAGTGGCCGCGACGACCTGCGACATGCCGTTCTCCTGGACGATGGAGTGCCAGCGCGCCTGGTTGCCGTCGAATTCCGCCAGCATGAACTGGGCGGAGGCGCAGACCGGAGCGTAGAGCTTGCCGCCGGCCGCCACGGGCTCACCGATCCACTTGACCCCGTGCAGCGTGGTCGCCGGATCCGAGTAGGCCGGCAACCGGTAGAGGTCGGCACCGGTTCCGTCCGGGGTCAGATGCCAGATGACCAGGGCGGGAATCGTCGGATCGAAGCCGAACAGCACCAGCCGCTCCGTGGACGGATGGCGCGCGGCCTGCATGTAGAGCAGCCGGCACTCCCAGCCGCACAGCTCGGGCTCGCGCACCACCACTGAGTCCTCCGCCCAAGTCGGATAGACCACCAGTCTGTGGTGGCTGTTTCCCGTGCGGACACCCGCCGTGACCTCCGCCGCGATGTGATAGCAGCCCGGCTGCAGCACGACGTCGAACACCGGGTCGGGCTGCGTGACGTCATATGGCGCGTAAACCAGGGCGATCGAATACGTGTCGAGGGGATCGCCCTCGGGATCGTAACTCCCGGACAGGTCGAACTGCACGTTGACAGGTCCGAACAGCGGGCCGCGAGGGATATCGAGCACGGCGACCGGCGAGCACTGCGTACCGGACTCCGGCCCGTCGATGCGCGAGATCCACACGCTCAGATTCCCGCTGGCATCGATCGCCGCAGCCCGATATCGATAGGTGGTGTCGACTGCCGCGGTGTCGTCCTGGAAGTGGTTGACCATCACGGGCTCCGGCGTAAGCCTGCCGAAATCCCCCTCCAGCAACGGGGCACGCTCGAGCACGTAGCCGGCGAAGTCGGGCGCGGCGTAGTCCGGCGAATGCGTCCAGGTCAGCACGAAAGCGTTCTCGCCGCCGCTGGCGCTGAGGGCCGGCGGCGGAGCCGGTCCAAGCGATCCGCCGTGAACACCCAGCTCCACTCCCTCGACCGACATGCCGCCGCCGTTCGGGATGACGATCGCGAAGTAGTGCCGATTCAGTGGCGATGTGTAGGCCGTCGGTGAGGTGTGCTCATCCAGCTCGGGTATCTCGACGGTGGCGGAGCCGACGAACGACGAACTGAAGCGCCAGGTCCCCGCAGCGAAATCACTGAAGCCGACCAGATACTCGCCGCTGACATCGCTGAGCGTCAGCCGCACGGATGTGGGGAAGCAGTCGCCGTCGAAGCCGAGGATGCCGTACAGCGCGAAGGCGGGCTGCCCCTCGGCCGCCAGCGTGATCTCGTCAGGCGGCGAAGGCTGCTCGCCCCGCAGCGCGACTGTGTCCTCCGGGTTGATCTCATACCAGCCGGGTCCCTGGATGCTCACCTGGTGGGGTGGCGCCAGTTCCGTCAGCGCCGGCAGACCCATCTGCTGAGTGTCCGGGCCGGCGTCCGGACCGGCCCCGGGCACCTGCACACCGGAACCGCCACACGAAGCCAGGCCAAGCGCAAGCGAGAACGCCAAGACTGCGAACGCTGTTGTCCGCATATGCTCCTCCCAAACACGGCGTCATCCTGGCCGGATGCGCCGCGATACCCTTTGCCTTGATTATATCCCCGCCGCGCCTCGCTCGCAGCGGCCTCATCTCAGGACCGCCCGTGTTAGAATGCGGCAGCCGAGGTCTGACGTCGCGGCCCGGAAGGAAAATCGACCACGGAGTGCATTGACGCTGGGATGGACTTCCCGATCTTCCACCTGGACTACTTCAGCAACCCGCTGCTGATCGCCGTGATCGCCGTGATTCACGTCATCATCAATCACTCGATGGCGGTCGGCGCGATGCCGCTGATCGTGCTGCTCGAATGGCTGGGCCTGCGCGATGCCGATGCAGACAAGGATGAGCTGGCCCGCCGGCTGCTGTTCGTCTGCTTCATCATCACGACCACTCTGGGCGCCCTGACCGGCGTGGGCATCTGGCTGGCGGCCAGCCTGGTCAATCCCTACGCGATCGGCAGCCTGTTGCGCGTCTTCTTCTGGGCCTGGTTCGTCGAATGGCTGGTGTTCATCACCGAGGTGATCCTGATCATCGTCTACTACCTCACCTGGCGCAGCTGGCAGGGCCCGCGCAAGCTGGCGCACCTCAGGCTCGGCGGTGCGCTGGCGCTGTTCAGCTGGCTGACGATGGCGATCATCTCCGGCATCCTGGGCTTTATGATGCAGTCCGGCACCTGGCTCAGCAACGAGAGCTTCTGGGCGGCGTTCTTCAACCCGCTGTACCTGCCGCAGCTCGGCTTCCGCACCACCCTGGCGCCGCTGCTGGCCGGGATGTTCATGCTGTTCCTGTTGCCATTCCTCACCGCCGGCGGCTCGGCGCTGCGGACGTGGGCCGTGCGCGTAATCTCGGTCTGGTCGGTGTTCTGGCTGGCCTGGACCGCCCTGACGGCCCCGACCTATTGGCTGGCCGTGCCCCGCGTGATGCAGCTCAACGCGCCGGCGGCGGTCGCCTCCCAGCAATACGTCAACTGGTACAGCACGCTGCAGTGGCTGATGCTTGCGGCGGTGCTGAGTATCCTGGTGATCGCCATCTGGGGCATCAGCCGGCCGCGCCGGTTCCCGGCTTGGCTGGCGGTGGTACCGTTCCTGCTGGCGATCGCCCTGACGGGCTACTTCGAGCGGGTCCGCGAGTTCATCCGCAAGCCCTGGGTAATCGAGGAGTACCTCTACAGCAACGGCCTGCGCGCCGCCGACTATCCGCTGTATCAGCAGGAAGGGCTGCTGCGCCACGCCAGCTTCACCACCGTCCGGGAGATCACGCCGGACAACCGTCTGGAGGCCGGCCGCGAAGTCTTCCGCGTCGCCTGCACGCGCTGCCACACCACCAGCGGCGTCAACGGGCTTAAGGGCCGGCTGGCGATGCTGTTCGGCGACGATCCGTGGACTGCGGATGAGATCAAGGCCTACGTGAGCGGAATGCACAACGTCCTGCAGTTCATGCCGCCCTTCCCGGGCAGCGACGACGAGATGGGAGCGCTGGCCGAATACGCCCGCTCGCTGCAGGATACGCCGCGGCGTCTGCCCGGAGCCCAGTCGGCGCCCCTCAGCGGCCAGAGCGGAGGTGGGCAGTGAGTGCGCCCCTGCCCCATGACATCGCGCTGCCGCTGCCGGTGCCGGTCTGGTTCCTTTACTTCGCCATCATCGCGCTGTTCCTGCTGCACATCCTGTTCGTCAACCTGATGGTCGGCGGCTCGACGCTGACGCTGCTGTTCGAGATACTCGGGCTCCGCGAGGAGCGCTACGACCGGCTGGCGCGGCAGCTGGCCCAGACGATCACCGTCAACAAGAGCCTAGCCGTCGTGCTCGGCATCGGCCCGCTGCTGGCGATCAACCTGCTCTACACGCTCTACTTCTACAGCGCCAATGCCCTGACTGGCCACGCCTGGGCGCTGCTGGTGCCGGGCATCGTTGCCGCCTTCCTGCTGGCCTACCTGCACAAGTACTCCTGGGACCGCCTCGCCGGCTACAAGTGGCTCCACATCAGTATGGGTGCAATGTCGACCGGGCTGTTCTGGCTGATCCCCTTCGTGTTCCTGGCCAACATCAACCTGATGCTGTTCCCGGCCCGCTGGAGCGAGGTCAGCGGCTTCATCTCGGCGGTGCTGCTGCCCAACGTCTTTCCGCGCTTCCTGCACTTCATGCTGGCCAGCCTGGCGCTCACCGCGCTGTTCGCCATCGGCTACTTCACACGCCGCGGCTTCGATCTTGAGCGCCAGCTACCGGGCTTCACCCGCCCGGAGCTCAGGCGGCTGCTCTACGCCGCGGCGTTCGGGCTGACGCTGGCGCAGCTGCTGGCCGGACCACTGCTGTTCTTCACCCTGCCGGTCGAAGGCCTGAGCATCACACTGACGCTGGTGATCGCGGCTGGACTGGCAGTTGTGCTGGTGGTGCTCTGGCTGCTCTGGCGCGAGCTGAACGCGGCCGACGCCAGGGTCGGCCACCACTTCGCGCTGATCTGCTCGCTGCTGCTGATCGTGGTGCTGATCATGGGCAGTGGACGCCACCTGTATCGCGAAGTTGCGATCGACGCGCACCGCCGCCAGGTCCGCGAGCAGACCGCGGACTTCCACTGGGCCTCGGTCGCCGCGACCATCCGCGAACGCAGCGGAATCGGCCAACCGGTCTACGCTTCGGCGGGCGAGCGTGTCTACCAAAACGTCTGCAGCGCCTGCCACGCGCGGGACAGCATGCTGGTCGGTCCGTCGGTGACGGAGATCGCCGGCATCTATGCGGGGGACCCGGCCGGCATTGTGACCTGGACGCGGGCACCGGGCAGGAAGCGCGCCGGCTTCATGCAGATGCCCGCCTTCAACAACCTGCCCAGCGCTGACCTGGACGCCGTCGCGCAGTACATGCTTGAGATGCCGGCGATGCCGGAGGATGAGGCTGCGTCCGCGCCGGCTGACGATCAGGCTGCCGAGGCCGACGATGCCCCCGAGACGACTACCTAGTCACATCGGCTGCACGTCGCGGGACCGGTACTATACTGAGACCACATCGGCAACGTCTGCTGCGCGCGGGAGGTAGCAATGTGGATTTGCAGTGCCAGACCCGAAGGCGGGGAGCAGTGCGGCCAGCGGAACTTCGATACCGACGAGTACTGCATCAAATGCGGTGAACCGCGGCCGTCGGGTAGCCGCCCTGCATCGGGATTCACGCTCGCCGGCACGCGCGGGTCCTATGCGGATCAGCGGTTCCCGCTGCTGCCGGGCACCAACCTCGTTGGGCGCACCGAGGGTGACATCATGCTCGGCGACGACCAGCAGGTCAGCCGCCGGCACTGCACGCTGCAGGTGCCGTCCCAGGACGTGATGCTCACCGATCTCGGCAGCACCAACGGTACGCATATCGGTGACCGCGAAGTGGAGCCCGAGGCGCTGGTGCCGCTGGCACCCGGCGATCTGCTCCGCATCGGCGGCAGCACTTTCAGACTGGAGGGACCGGCCAGCGTCACCGAGGCCCGCACCGAACTGCCAGACGATGCCGCTGGAGACAGTGGCGATGCCGCCGAACAGGCGTTGGCAACTACTCAGCAAGCCGGCGCCCAGGTACTGGCCGGCGCGCAGTCCGCGGTTCAGCTTGGTCGCGAGAAGGCCCAGGAGTATGCGCCCCATATCCGCGCCGCCGCCGAGAAAGCCCGTGAGCACGCCCGCGCCGGCGCCGAGCAGGTGCGGCTGGCCACGCGCACCGGTATCCGTCCGCTGTTCGTTCTGCTGTTTGCTGTCGGCCTGCTCGTGATCTGCATGGTGCTCCCCCTGATCCTCTCGATGCCGATGCTGCTGGTGGTCAACACCCGTACCGATACCGAGGAGCAGACAGCCGATACCGGTCTCAGCCAGTATGTCCACAACTACAGCGGCACTGAGCACGTCGCGGTGTTCTCACCGCTCCAGATGACTGACGAGATCGGTCTGCCCGCCGTCGCGGCGACCGTCGTCGCCGGTCCGATCGTGATGACCGGTGCCGGCCTCAAGCTGGCAGGCCATGGCTTCGACGAAAACGGAACCCGCGGCTTCGCCTCGGCATCGCTGTCACTGCAGAGCAACTCGATGTGGATGTGGTTCCTGCTCGGTCTGGTTATCGTGCTGATCATCGCCGATCTGCTGCTCGGCGACCAGTGGGCGATGCAGAAGCTGCTGGCCGGTCTGGTCCTCACCTGGCTGGCCTACGCCGGCATCCTGGGCACGCTGGCCGCCTTCGCCCTGACCGGCGTAATCCGCGGCATGGCGGAGGGGGGCGTCCAGCTGTTCCCAAGCTTCAGTGGGGTCTTCGAAGCGCCGATGCGGATCGCCCTGCTGGGCGGAGCTTACTGGCTGGCTTCCATCCTCTGGCGAAGGCTGGCGCGGCGCCGCCCTCAGCTGGAGGCTGCCGAAGCTGAGCAGTAGGCGCCAGCGATGCCGCTGGCCGTCCGCCAGGCCGAAGGGCTGCTGAAGGGTACAATCTCGGGTGGAAGCCGATCGGGATCGTTTGATGTGTCAATCGCCAGGGAGGTGACGTCTTGACCAGATGGGGATCAGTCGAAGCTGGGCTGGGGCGGACTGCGATTCTGCTGGTGCTGCTGACTGCGATCACTGCAGGCGCGACGTGCTGCGCGGGTCCTGCCCTGCCGAACGCCTTGGAGTCCGAGCTGGCCAGCGTGCCCAGCGTCGGGATTGACAGCGCAGTCTGGGCACAACTCACCAGCGAACTCAAGCGGGTCATTGAGCAGGAAGGCACCTCGCGCCGGACCGCCGCGGCTCCGACTGGCTTTGGCAGCCGCGTGCCAGATCTCAGTCTGCACAATCTCGGCACTGACAAGTACTTCACCTGGTCGTACCGCCAGCACGGGGATTACGATCTCAACGGCGACGTGAACGTCAGCGACCTGACCCAGGTCGGGGTGCATTTCGGCAAGACCAGCGTCGACGACGACTGGCAGGTGGCCCAGCTGGCCGACGGGGACGGCAACGGCGAGGTCGGTGTCAGTGACGTGACGCCGATCGGGCAGAACTTCGGCGGCGTGGTCCACGGCTACGAGCTGCAGTCTCGTCCGGACCCCGGCTCGCCCTACGCCAAACGCGAGGAGTACGCCTTCGTACCGGGCGACAAGCTCACGGGGATCTACCCGGAATACCAGCATCTCACCACGTTCATTCTATCTGGACCCGACTATCGGGTCGTACCATATGTTGAGGGCGGGAGCGGCCGCGAATACGGAGTTGAAAGCAACATCTACGAGACCGCCGGCGGCGAACCTACGTGGACGACGCACCGTGGTAACAACCACCGCGATGGACAGGCACTGACCAGCGGCCCGGCTGCCGCTGATGAAGTCTGGGAGGTCGAGCTGGAGGGGGGGACGCTGTTCAACGAACCGGTCGTCGGCGATGACGGTACCATTTTCGTCACCACGATGGGTACCGAGGATCTGGCCAACGAAGTAGTCGGGCGCGGCTACTTGTACGCGATCCATCCGGACGGAACGCTGTGGTGGCGATTCAGGACCCCGCGAGGCATGGTCATCACGCCGGCGACCTGCCGCCGGGGGCGCGTTGTCATGGGTGATCTGAGCGGGATGGTCTACTGCCTGGCACCCGACGGGAAGCAGATCTGGCGCAGCCAGATTGCTGGCATGCTGTACCTTGTCGGTCCCCTGCTTGAGGACGATGGAACTGCGTACATCGTTTCCCATACGCTCTCCGGCATGGATGTCAGTTCCAGCACCCTGTACAAGCTGACAGCGGCCGGGGCCATCGACTGGAGCAGACCACTCAACGCCCCGGTACTGGCCGCCCCGTTTCACAACTCCACCGGTCACGTGACGCTGGTTGATGAAGCCGGCGAGTTGTATTCCTACGGGGATGATGGAGTTCTCGCGTACAACTTCATGCTTCCCGATTCGCCATCATCCTACCTGTACGGCTTCGGGGTCGCGTTTCGTGGGGTGGCCGTCATCTACTGCACGGACGGTGATGAGCTGGCGGTCGTCGCCGAGAACAACTCGATCACGTGGATTGATGGCCTCGGAGAGACTCCCGTGACCCCACCGTCAATCGGCAATGACGACCGCATCGTGTTCGGCACGCAGACGACCGGGCCGGACCCGGTGCAGAAACTGAACAGATACGATGGCGTGGTCGAGCAGTGGGACATGGACGTGGCCGGCAACATGATGAGCCACATCACGATCGATGACTCGGATACGATGTACTACACGGCATTTCACGCCCACCAGGCCGGTTTCGCTCACATCAACGGCATCTACTGCGTGCTGCCTGACCAGACCACCGCCTGGTTTCATCCAACCGGGGAGAACTTCCCCTTTGCCCCGATAATCGCCGACGAGAACCTGATCGTTTGTCTGGTCACCGAGGGGTGGTTTACGTCCTCAACGCGCTCCTTCCTTACCGGGGTTCGCAGCAGCCAGTAGCGCTCATCTGGCAGTCGGGCCAAGGCCAGTCAGTCACTGCCGTCAACGGCTGAAGGGTACAATGCCCCTGGGACGCCCAATCGAGTTGTCGCGATTGTCACCGTCAACCTGGAGGTAGCCGATATGACTGCACAGGGGAGACTATCTCAGCTGCGTCTGGCGAGGACGCTGCCGCTGCTCCTGCTGGTCATCTCAGTATTGGTGGCAGCAGTCTCCTGCTCCGGCTCCGGCCAGGAGCCCACCGCGCAGCTTGACATCGCAATGACAACCGGCGCGGGCGTGGACCCCGCGCTCTGGGATGAGCTGGTGGACGAACTCGTGCGGGTTCTCGTACAGGAAGGCACTGCCCGGCGGACGGCCGCCGCGCCGGTCGGCTTTGCCAGTCGGGTCCCGGACCTGAGCACACACCATGTCGCCGGCGAAACGTACTTCACGTGGTCCTACCGCCAGCACGGTGACTACGACCTGAACGGCGACGTCAATGTCAGCGACCTGACCCAGGTCGGCGTGCACTTCGGCAAGACCACGCTGAGCGCCGACTGGCAGCAGGCTCAGCTGGCGGACGGCGACGGCAACGGCGAGGTGAACGTCAGCGACGTCACTCCGATCGGGCAGAACTTCGGCGGACGCGTCAGCGGTTACGAGCTGCAGGTCCGCCAGGACTCGGGGTCGCCATGGGCCAAGAGCTCAGAGCACGCCTTCATTCCGGGTGACAAGCTGACCGGTATCTATCCGGAGTACACCCGCGTAAGCCCGTCCATTCTGCCCGGACCGCAGTACCGGGTCGTGCCGTACGTGGACGGTGGTGGCGACCGGCAGTACGGCGTGGAGAGCAACCTGCTCCAGACCGCCGCCAGCGGCAGCCCCTGGCACACCCATCGCGGCAACAACTTCCGCGACGGACTGGCGCCGGTTGCCGGCCCGGCCGCGATCACCGACAGCTGGGAGCTGGACATCGAAGGAGTGGTCTTCATGCAGGAACTGGCCGTGGGCATGGACGGTCTGCTCTACGCCGCAACCTACACGGGAAGCGGCGAGATCGACGATCCGACTCTTGGCGGCTTTGTCTATGCCATCGACCCGGCGGGCAGCGTCAGCTGGAGGTTCAGAACCGAAGCCGGCATGATGCTGACTCCGGCCACCTGCCGTACCGGACGGGTGATCGTCGGCGATATCAGCGGCATTGTCTACTGCCTGGCCCCGGATGGGAAGCAGCACTGGCGCGTCCAGCTGCCCGGCGTGATCGGCCTCAACAGCCCGCTGGTTGACGACGCCGGAACCGTGTTCATCCTGGCGCACGCGCTCGGCGGTAGTGGCGGCGTCACCTCCAGTACTCTGCACAAGCTGCTGCCCGATGGTACTGCTGAGTGGGGCAGGCAACTCAACGACCCGGGCCTGATATCGCCCTTCCTCAACTCCCAGGCCCAGCCTACCGTTGTTGATAACGCCGGCGAGCTCTACTCCTACGATTACCAGGGCACACTTGCCCAGAACTTCATGCTGCCGGAGCCGCCCGGGGCTTTCATTTATCCCCACGGGCCGGCGATCCGTGCTGGACTGATGGTCTATTGCTCGGACAGTGACCAGCTGAGATTCCACATGGATGACGACACATTCGAGGGCCACGTTGATCTCGGAGAAGAGGGGATCACGATGCCCTCGCTGAACAACGAAAGCAAGATTATCTTCGGTTCGAGAACACTTGATCCTAACCCGGCCCTGCGCATCAACCACTACACTGCGGGAATCGAGGACTGGGAGTACGCGATCTCGGGTACGGTCGTCAGCGACATCGCGATCGACAGCGAGGATCGGATGTTCTACGGCACGTGGCTGGCATCCGAGGTGCCGCTGACCAACGGAGTCTACTGCCTCGAGCCGGACCAGACGATCGCCTGGTATTTCCCGACTGACGAGTGGGCCGCGACCGCGGTGACGATCGCCGGCGAGAACATGCTGGCCTGCGTCTTGCTCGAGGGGTGGGATGATCCGCAGTCGACCACGAAGGTGCTGGGGATCCGCGGGGACTAGCCCGGCAGCCAGAGTCGCTGGTTGACATCCGGTCAGGATGCTTGCTCGTTCATTCTGTACTCGACTGCACATTCTCCGGCAAATAGAGCAGCGCTGAGCGCGGTATTACTCCCGGTAGCGTACTAACTTGCGCACACATTACTCAGTTCAAAACAAGGGGATATGGAATGATGAGGATTTCTGATGCACGCCTTCCACGCACATCAGGCCTGGCTGCAGCGTCAGTAGCGCTGTGCACTGCGGCAATGCTGGCATTCAGTTCCTGTGGTGGCAGCGGTCAGCTCGCGGCTGCCGACGCCAGCGCCGACGCAGTGCCTGACCGCTCAATCGACCCGGCAATCTGGTCGCAGCTGACCAGCGAACTGGCGAGCGTGATCGTGCAGGAGGGCACGGCGCGACGCACAGCCGCGGCACCGACGGGCTTCGGCAGCCGGGTTCCCGATCTGACCGTGCATGAGGCTGGCGGCCAAGCCGTGTTCACGTGGTCCTACCGCCAGCACGGCGACTACGATCTCAACGGCGAGGTCAACGTCAGCGACCTGACGCAGGTCGGAGTGCACTTCGGCAAGACCACGCTGGACGACGACTGGCAGATCGCTCAGCTGGCCGATGGCGACGGCAACGGTGAGGTCGGCGTCAGCGATGTGACACCGATCGGCCAGAACTTCGGCGGCCGGATCGACGGCTACGAACTCCAGGGCCGCATCAATCCCGATTCCGAGTATCTGCTCAAGGGCGAACTGGCATCCGCACCCGGGGATAAGCTGTCGGGCCTGTACCCGCAGTATGCACTGGCCTTTCCCCCCCTGCCGGTCGGACCCGAGTACCGCGTGGTGCCCTACGTCGACTCCGGCGGTGAACGCAGCTACGGAACGGAGAGCAACCTCTACCAGACGCTGCACAACCTTGACTTACACTGGCACACCAAGAACGGCAGCAACTACCGCGACAATCTTGCGCCGGCCGTCGGCCCCAGCACCGATCCGGAGGCCTGGCAGGTTGCGCTGGACGGCGACGTCTTCCTGCAGCAGCCGATAATCGGCGCGGTCGACAGCATCTACATCGGCACCTTCTCTGACTCCGTCGGGGGACTGGAGTTCACGGGCACGGGCTACATGTACTGCATCAGCCGCGCGGGCGAGGTCAGCTGGCGATTTGCCACTCAAGATGGCATCGTCTCCAGCGCGGCAGCCAGCCGTAGCGGACGAGTCGTCTTCGGCGACGCGGGCGGCAGGGCCTACTGCCTTGCGCCGGACGGCAAGCAACTCTGGCGCCGGCAGCTGCCGGGTCTGCTGATGCTCGCCAGCCCGCTGATCGATGACATCGGGACCACGTTCATTGTCACGCACACCATCAGCGGGGAGTCGCTGGCGGCCAGCACGCTCTACAAACTCCTGCCCGACGGCAGTATCGACTGGAGCCGGCCCCTCAACGACTCCTGCCTGATGTCGCCATTCCTCAATTCGCAGAACGAGGTTACGGTCGTCGATGGGAACTCGGAGCTCTACTCCTTCGACTACGACGGCGTGGCCACCCAGAACTTCATGCTTCCCGATCCCCCGCTGAGCGGGGGCTTCCTCGGCTACAACATCGCTATCCGAGACGTGGCGATTGCCTATAGCACGAGCAACGATTCGGTACGGGTGGTGCTGGAGGACAACTCGTTTACCGGCGCGATCGTTCTTGGCGAGGAAGCAATCACGGGGCCGGTCCTGACCAATGACAACGATATTGTCCTCGGCACGAAGACGCTCGCACCCGACCCGGTATTCAAGTTGAACCACTACACCGGGAATGTGGAGAACTGGGACATGATCATTCCGGGCAACCTCCTCACCGGCATCGCTGTCGATCAGGCCGACCAGATGTACATCAGTACGTACTTCCTGAATGAGGTCGCCCCACCGGGCACCAACGGTGTGTCCTGTGTCCTGCCTGATCAGACGGTGGCCTGGTTCTATCCGTCGGGGGATGCCGTACCGTTCGCACCGGTCGTTGCCGATGACAATCTGGTGCTGTGTGTGCTCGGTGGTAGTCTGTTCACAAGCGAAGGGAACTCCTCGCTGATGGGTATCAGCGGCAGCTAGCACCAGCGGCACGAAGCTGATGGTCGACAACCGGTGACCGCCGTGACGATCGCCGGCGAGAACATGCTGGCCTGCGTCTTGCTCGAGGGGTGGGATGATCCGCAGTCGACCACGAAGGTGCTGGGGATCCGCGGGGACTAGCTGCTGATTCCATGTCTCAGCCGTCGAATATACTGACGGTCATGGAAGAACCTGCGCCCGCCAGGGTCGCCGCCCGGCGATGGACCGTCCAGTTGCTGGGGCTGCTGCTGGGACCAGTGCTGGTCTACGGCGTGCTGATCTACCGCTCGCTCCACAGCACCGGTGGCGGCGGTAGCGGATGGGGCAGCCCCTGGTACTGGCTCTACGCCACGGCCTACTACGCCGTGGGATTCGCCGGCTGGCTGTTCCTGATCTATCGCTTCGTCTGCCGCCAGCCGCTAGCGCGGCTCAATCGGAGGCCAGGCAGCTTCCGGTCTGATCTGCTGGCAGGTCTGCTGCTGCTCGCTGCGTTGCTGGTGCTGTGCCGCGCCTTCTACTGGGTGCAGTGCACCATCTTCCCGCTGGAATCATCGGGCAGCGTGGAGGAGATCCATAGCCAAGCCGCGGTCAATCCCTGGTCGGTGCTGATGGTGGTCGGACCCTACAGCTTCCTGGCCGCGGGCATGATGGAGGAGTTCAACCGGGTCTTTCTGCTGGAGCGCGCCTGGGCGCTGTGGCCGGGCCAGGTCTCCGCGGCGGTGATGATCGCCCTGTCGACATTGCTGTTCGGCCTGTGCCACTGCTACCAGGGCCTGATCGGCGTGGTCAACACGGCCTTCTTCGGTCTGCTGCTGGCGCTCTACTACTACCGCTTCGGCCGCATCCTGCCGATGATCATCGCCCACGGCTTCTACTCCGCCTGGGTAACGGTGGAGGGAATGCTGTGGGTAGTCGCTTACGGGCAGCGGTAGCGTCGCAGGCACTGCGCCGTACCCGCTGGCTGGACCTCGATCCCACGCTGGATGCGCGCAAAGGCCATCGTCGCGGGTATTAGTCCGTAGAGCTTATGGACAAGAGAATGACCAGATTCGGTTGGACCCTGGCGATTGCAACTCTCGTAGTGCTGGCTATCGGCCTGGCGGGGTGGCAGCTTTCCGCCGCGATCGCTGACAGCCAGCCGGACGGCGATGTTGAGGTGGAGACACAGATGCAGGACGACTACGAAACCAAGGCCAGAGAAGAGCTGACACCCGCGCAGTACGACGTCTGCTTTCTGAAGGGCACGGAGCCGCCCGGCAGCGGCGAGTACTACCAGCACTTCGAGCCGGGCACTTACCAATGCATCGTATGCGGCAACGAGCTGTTCCCTTCCGAAACCAAGTACGATTCCGGAACGGGCTGGCCAGCGTTCTACGACGCAGTCGGCAGTGACGCGCTGGCCACGCAGACTGACACCAGCGAGGGAATGATACGTGTCGAGGTGATGTGCGGCAAGTGCGGAGCCCATCTGGGGCACGTGTTCCCCGACGGTCCGGAACCGACCGGCCAGCGCTACTGCATCAACTCGCTGGCGCTCACGTTCGTACCGGCGGAGGACGACGCAGCTCCGCCCGCCACACGCTAGAGCAGCGAGCGCTCACCTTCTTCCGCCAGCCCCAGTCCCGCGCCGGCAACCGCGAGCGTGGCGCTGCTCGCTGGATCGAGTACCGGATTGGTGTGATTGAAGTGGATGAACCGGATCTTGGCGCGCTCGGGCGCCGGCAGTGCAGCAAAGCGCTCAGTGCTGTCCCGGATGAGAGGATGGGGCACAGTGGACATCTCGCGGCCGGGCAGTTCCTCGCTGTCGTAGAACGTGCCATCGAGATAGGCGGCGTCCGTCGTGGCGACTACTTCCTCGACACTCCTGTCCCAGCGCTCCCAGCCGTCGATATCGGGCAGATACACCGCCGAGCGCTGCGGACCCTCGATGCGGAAGCCCACGGTCTCGGACAGCTCGTCGCGATGCGGCACCAGCAGGGGCTCGGCAGTTATGTGGTCCCCGAGCCTGACCGGCGCGCCATCGGTCAGATCGCGAAGCGCGATGTTCTCGTCCGCAATCAGCCGGCTCCAGGGAGCGTTGTGCTCCAGAAACCGCCGCATCCGCGGCATCGCATACACGGGCATCGCGCTCGTACTAAGCGCCTCGTGCCCGAGGTGGATCAGCCCCGCGTAGTGGCCGATGTGCGCGTGCGTAAGCAGGATGCCACTCAGCGGCGTGCCATCTCCCGCTGGCAGCAACTGCTCCAGCATCCGCAGCTGCGCGGGGAAGTCCGGCGTGCAGTCAACCATCCAGCGCCCGCCGCTCTGCGGATCGACTACGCCAAGGCAGCTGACGTGCCGCCGCAACCCGGGATCAGTCCAGGCCGGGGCGCAGCATGGACCGCTGCAACCCGCTGCGGGATAGCCCGCGTCCTGGGCGATGCCCAGCACCGTGCAGTACGGATGTGCTTCGGACGCGACCATATCCGTCCGACAGTCTAGCAGTCAGGCCAACCCACCTGCGTGATACCGACGAAGCCGGGTGCTCGCTGCTGGCAGCCTCCGCTAGCCGCCACGCTCTCGTCGTGCCTGGCCGCGCCGCACGGCATTCCAGGGCAGATCAACGCTGAACCCAGGCCCATGCCGTGCCAGCCGGCTTCTGAGTTATAATGGCGTGAATCCGCTACTTGATATTTCTTCTTGTGGGAGAGGACCATGGGTGTATCGAATACTGCAGTGCTTCGGCATAGACGAGTTGTGACATTCACCGTGATATTGGCGGCAGCAGCTTTGCTCTGCGCCTGTTCATCGTCGAGCAGCCTGGTGAGTCAGGTCCAACTACCCGTTCAGCCGGTGGCGATTGACTTCCAGGTGCCGGCTCTCGATGAGATTCCCAGCCGGCAGGTGGCAAATGGGCCTGTTATCGATCCAGCCGTACCGGCGACTGGCGAGGACATGGTGACTGAGGGTGTGACCCTGGGCTCAACCACCACTGCAACAGCCGGTACCGAAAACCTGGAATACGTCATCTATGCGCTGGGTCCCTATGATGAACTGACCCAGCCCCGCTTTCTCCTGATGGACATGCTGGGCTGTTCCGGCGAGGTCTGGGTAGGCTTCAGCAACTACACCACCGGTACCTGGGAATGGCATAATCTGGTCCAGCCTGCCTCTGCGAATATGTGGGTTCGACTGCCACGTGACCAGGCCTTCCGTGACAGCGACAGCATGATCTTCTGTATCTTCGCGGTTTACAGCGGGAGTACGCTGAGCTTCAGCGGTGGCCACTTCGTGCCGGATCCGCCATTCGGTTTCACGGCGCAGTACGACTGGATTGTCAGCGAAGATGATATCGGCGAAGGCAACATCGACAAGTGCATTATCAGCGGCAACGGCCAGAAGGTCTTCACGATTAACTTCGTGGAAGGCGCCGGCCTGGTGCACAGCATGGACGTCGACGGCTCCAACATCCAGTCTGTAGCACTGCCGTCCGAGGTCAAGGGAGTCCTCGGCTGGGCCGTGAATCATGATGGCTCGCGTCTGTTCGTAACCCATGAAGGCCAGGCAATCTACAAGGTGGAAGGGGAGACCGTCACCAAACTCTGGGTGTTCGATGGCACGAACTACCTGGTCGCCGCGCCGCTGCAGTGCGACGCCGCCGGCGATTATGTCTATTTCGGCAATCACCACGGCTTCGGAGCTTCTGACAAGGACATCTGGCGCGTCGAACACGATGATGGCACCAAGCTGGAACTGCTGGTGGACGACGATGACATCACGCACGCCAGCGTGCCAACCGCCACTGCCCTGACACTGGGCTATCCAACGGTGTCCGCCGACGGCGGCATCGTGGCCTTCCATGCCAAGTTCACCGGCGACGTCAACAGCGAGGAGCTGTTCGTGATCGACGGCGGGGAGATCCGGCAGGTGACCGACTACGCCGATTCCTCGGACGTCGTCCCGCGAGCGGTCAGCGGCGACGGATCGACAATCGTGTTTACGCGCACAGGCTGGGAGGGTCCTGACACCCTCTATGCGGTCGCACCGGACGGCACCGGCACTATGGATCTGGGCTACTTCGGCCACAACTACGGCGGCGGCGGCGTCAACTACGACGGCTCGATGTTCTTTTTCGCCGACATGAACAACGGCAACGGCGTACTGGTTGACACGGCCACCCCGGCGAGGTATACGCTCGCCACCGAAGCGCCGATCTACCTGGGTGCCAGCGGCCCGATCTCGATGAGCAGCGATGGCTCCACGCTCTGCTTCCGCCGCGAATTCGATACCGTAATGGGTGTCCACGTCGTCCACCTCAACGATCCCGTCGCGGTTCCCGGTGTGCCGCAGATTGAGTGGGTGCTATTCAGTCCGCCGCAGTATGTCCGCACCTATCCCGACCTGGGCGTGGTCGTGGAGGCGATGGTCAGCGATCCCAGCGGGCTGGGAACCGTAACTGCCTTCGGGCTGACCGAGATCATCGACGGCCTGTTCATTAATCCCAACGAGAACGGTCCGACCTTCTGGGAACTCGACATGAATGACGACGGTGAGTTTTACGATTACGCTGCTGGTGACGGTGTCTATACCTCGTTTCCCGGCAGCCCCGGCATGCTGATCAACGAATCCAATCAGATCACAGTGCGAATCGGTGTAATGGACGAGGACGGCAATGCCAGCATTGCCGATACCGTGCTGGCAGTAATCGGCGAACCGGCAGCGGAGTAGCCGCAGGATCAACCTGGGAGCACCGGCCAGTCAGGCTGGCAGGCCGGCTACTCCCGCGGAGGCCATCTGAGGCCGGTGAACGGATTGATGCGCCTGTCCGGCTTCTGCCGGTACCAGTGGTGGTCGATACGATGATCACCGTCGGTGATGCGGCTGAAGCGCAGCATCATGTGGAAGCTCCGGTACTCCCTGAAGTACGGCAGGCGCCGCTCGATAAACAGCACCTGGGCAGCCTGCTCGTCGCTCATTTTCGCTGAGATCGCCTCGTACAACGCTGCAGCCAGCCGCCTGCGATCCGCGAGCTTCAGTTTCCAGAACGACACGCGTTTGTGGATCAGCTTCCGCGAGCGCCGCGTCCCGCATTGCGGGCAGTGCTCAACCGCGGCCGGCCGCACCGCGCCGCACTTGCTGCAGATCCGCTCCTCGGGCAGCTTCACAGCCATCCATCTTCCTCACATCAGGGCTGGGTCGGCGTAAAGGTCCCGGCGTCCGTCCAACCCGGCAGGTCGCACAGCGGTTCCCAATAGGCCGGCAGATCCGTTGGGTGGTGGAAGGGCTCGAAGGGCGCCACACCGGTGAAGGTGTAGTTGACCTCGTTGGGCGTGTTCTCGTGGATCCGTACGCGGACTGTATACGGCAGGTCCTCGCCGGGCGGCTCCGCGATGTGATCGTGATAGAACTGCAGACGCACCTTGTACAGCCCGCCCCACTGGATCGTGCCGGCTCCTTCCGTACTGACGTACCACGTGTAGACGCAGTCGTTGTAGTTGTGCCAGCCGAACGAGGCATCGGAGTAATGCCCGTAGCCCGAGTATTCACCGTCGGGATGAATGATCCACAGATTCAGCGCCAGGTCCATCGTGGTTTTCCACCTGACCTCAACGTAGGCCTTGGTCGATTCGAAGTTCCCGTTAAGCGTGAATTCTCCCGGATCAAGGTCGTTCTTCACATCAACCCAGGTCTCACCCTGCTTGCGCTGGGTGATGAACTCCAGGCTGTTCAGATCCGGCCGGACTGACATCGGCAGGCTGAAACTGCCGTCGCCGGATACGGACGCGCTGTACTGCTCGTCGTCCTTGACCTTCACTATCACCTGCTCGACCTGCTCAGTGCCACCGACGATGTTCCCCGACAGCACAATATTGCGATCCCCCACATCCTGGCCGCTGGTATGCGAAGTGATGTCGATCTCGGCCGGCGGGAATGCACCGATCAGCGTGAAGCCCTCACTCAGCAGGTTGTTGTGGACATCGACCAGCCGGTTATCCTCGTTGTAGCCCCGAGTGACGAATTGGAGTTCGTTCCCTTCCGCGTGGATCGGTACGGTACAGACGAACTCCCCGTTGACATCCAGAGCGGCCGGTGACTCAGTCGGCCCATTGATGATTGCCAGCTCGTCAACCTTGATTTCCCCGCTGTAGACGAAACCGCTGATGTCGACCTCCGGCTCACTCACCTCCTCACCTGACTGATGAGATCGTATATCGATGGTGGCGTCGGCGCTGCCGTGAAACTCCTGATCTGCATCGATCAGGATGTCGCTGAATGACTCAGCGTATCTGATTGTCCCGGTGCCGAAGTAGATGAGCCTGTCATACGCGCCCGGAGTCGTGAGGTCGATCTCAAACGAGGCACCCTGAACATCATATGGGATCGCAAAAAACGCTCCTGAAGCATTCGGGTCGTATACGTACAGCTCTGCCTTGTCCAACGAAGTCGAGACCGAATAGCTAAAGGCCAGTAATACCCTCCGACCGGCGGGCCCACTCAGCAGGATAATCTGCGGCTGCCCGGTCATGGCGATCATGCTATAGATCGCATTGAAGTTGTACTTGTCGTTTTCAGCCAATCCACGTTCGATGATCGCCGATGCATAATCTGTGGAGTAGCGATGAACCGCGATCTGCGCGCGCGTCGCAATGATGTCCTGCCCGAATTTCGGAGGAGGCCCGAGTGTTACGACGTTCCTGTAGTGAGTGAACAGCCCTTTTCTCTCCGAGGGGTTCTGAGGATCGAAGTACCACGCAGCGAAGGCTGTCATACCCAGTTCCTTGTCAGCAGTATGTGCGGTCTTGCGGCTTAGGACCCAGAACTCATCGCGCACGATACGGAAGCCAGTAGAGACCCGCAGATGACTGGGCTCGTCCTCGTCATACGAGTAAACATCAGCTCTGATAATGGGCGAAGCATGGAATGTCTCGAAGGTGAATGTATCGGCCTCGTAGTCGTAGGAAACGGCCTGCATGCCATCGAGGCGACCATCATCGTGCATATACAGCGCCAGCGGGATCATGTCTTCATCGCCCGTGAATGGCACCGTGATCTGCGCCGGCTCGTCAAACTCGTAGACATCGCCAACGTCGATCACAAGAATCGGCAGGACCAGTTCTCCGATGGGCAGATCGACTGTGCCGTCGTTGTATCCCAGGGAAACCTCGGTGTCGGCGGGTAGCGCACCCGCCGGGAACGTCATGCTCACACCCTCAATCGGCGAGCCGCCCGGCGCGCTGATCGTCCCCCCCGCCGTGCCGATCGTCTGCGTACTTACTACCGTGTCCACGCCGAGCGTGACCTCCGCGGGCTCCGGGACGTAGCCGCAGGGCGCGCTCTCCTGCCCCTCCAGGCTGTCCGAGTCATGGGGAACCACCTGGTAGCATTCGTGGTTGCGCGCCGCCAGGTCGTAGCTGACCAGGAACGCGCCTTCCGCCGGCGGATCGGGACGCGCGATGCTGTCCACCAGCTCCCAGGGACCCTCGAGGTCAGCGGACCCATAGATGTTGAAGCCCGTGATGAACGCTTCGTAGTTCTGCCCGATCGGCGTGATGTCGCTGACGGTGACCATGCCATCGTTGTTGCCGTCGGCGTTCCGGCCCTTGATCCAGTCCAGTTCGCCCGCGGCGCACTCGTAGTACTGGCCCACCGGCGTCAGGTCGCTGACGCCGACCATGCCGTCCAGGTTGTAGTCGCCGACGTTGACGTACATCCATTCCAGCTGCCAGCCGTCGGTATCATTGCCGCTGAGCACCAGGTCGTCGACCGCGTTCAGCTCACCGGTGGGAGGAATCGACACGCCCTTGTCCGCAAGTTCGCTGATCACGCGCTTCAGCTCCGCCTGCAGCTGCGAGTACAGCTCGGCATCCACGTCCACCGGTACCGGCGCGGCATCGATCTCTGCCAGTACGGCGGGGAGATGCTGGTGGACACCCGATTCAGCCGGAGCGAGATTCGAACTCCGACCACCACAGCCGACACTCAGTACAGCGCCGCACGTGAATGCGAATGCAAGGACCCTCGCGACAACAGCAGTTCGCATACCCCTCTCCCAGTGAACCGTGCTTCGCGCTAATGATACCGTCCGGCACAGAATCCTGTACTGGGTGTCTCACACTGCGTCAACTGATCGTCAGCAAACGTGTGGGAGCTTACAGCCCCCACTTCGCTCAATACTCCTGCAGATCCTCGATCTCGCCGACCGCGTCCTTGATCAGGCACCACTTCTCCGCCCACTCGGGCAGGCCGCCCGCCATCCCGCTGATCTTCAGCGGATCATCGGGGAAGAACACGCCCAGCATGGTCTGGACCCCGGTCATCTCGCCGGCGTAGTCCGTCTGGCCGGCGGTGTACTCCTCGATCGCGAGCGCGGCGGGATCGGCGTTCATGATCACGAAGGGCGTCGCGGCCAGGCTGTCCGGCGAGAACGGCGCATCGGCGGCGACTTGTGCGGTCTGCATCACGGTGAACGCGTCCGCGCCGCCGCGATAGCGCGCCAGGGTCGAACCGTTTTCACCGCGCAGCTCGATCCTGCCCTCGCCCGTGCTGAGATTGAAGCGGGCGTCCATCGTCTGCGGCAGAGCCCGCCCGCTGAAATCGTAGGTGGCCTGATCGGCCTTCGGCGGGGGCTGCACATCGGGCGTCAGCCGGGTGACCCGGGCGTGAATCCAGTCGGAAACGGGTGGCTGGGGCACACCGCGGTCGGCCTCGGGCTGACTCCAGCTCAGCTGCCGGTAGTCGTCGATGGCGCTCGAGTTGTAGATCACGATGCTGTCACCGGCGACGGTGACCGCGTCCGCGGTGTCAGCGGGCTCCTCGCCGTCGCGATCGAACGGGATCACGCTGAACACCGGAGCGTTCTCCGCGTAGACGCCACCCGGCGCATCGAGTCCCAGCTCCACCGCGAACTCGATCGGCAGCAGCGGATCAGTGATTGAATCAATGTCCACCGTGCCGATCAGCACCGGCTCGCCTCCGTCGATCAGCTCCGGATCAAGCCCGCCAAGATCGGTCCGGTAAACGTTGTAGCCGCCGACACTCTTGCCGAAGTGCCGCCCGATCGGCGTGATGTCGGCAACGGTCACCAGCCCGTCACCGTCACCGTCGGCCCGCCGCGCGCTGGTCTCCCAGTCCGGATCGCTGCTGGACTTGCCGAAGTTCTGGCCGATCACCGTCAGGTCGGCGACGTTGACCTCCGAGTTCTGGTCGTAGTCACCGCTGTTCGTGTAGCTCCAGCTGAGCGTGTAACGATCGAGGTCGTCATTGTTGTAGGTCAGGTCGGCGATCCGGTTCTCCAGACCGCTCGGCGGTGCCGCCACCACGCGGGTGACACCCTCCTGCTCCAGCACGCGTTCCAACTCGTCAAGCAGCATTCCATAGACGTCATCCTCGACGCCCGCGGGCGCCGGCGCGCCTCGCGCCTCCGCCAACACCGCCTGCGTGGAGCGCGGCCCCAGCGCCTTCGAATCCGCGAGGGTGCCGCCCGCGCCGCTGCATCCAGCGGCCAGCAGCGCCACCGCCACCAGCGAAGCCATGTGTGCTCTCAATCCGTAGGACATCAGTACTCGTCTCCTTTGCCTGCCGCAGTCGCCCACTGAGTACATGGGACAGGGCCACGCGCCCGGCTTCCTATGCAGCCATTATACCCTAGTATTGAGACGCTGTCTCAGTAGAGCCGACCCAGGCGGCCGTCAGGGCTTCGCCGCTGTCACCAGAAACAGGTCCTCGCGGTCGATCTGTCGCACCGGGCTGAGACCCGCCGATTCCAGCAGCCCGCACCAGCCCTCACCACTGGGCAGCACGTCGCCGCTGACGGGCCCGCTGAGTGCGGCATGGAAGGCGTTGATCCGCTCGCTGCCGGCGAGGTGCATCACCAGCAGGCGGCCACCGGGCCTCAGGGCGCGGCTGAAGTTGCGCAGCGCAGCGGATTGGTCGCGGAGATGCGGAAAGGCGTGAAAGCAGAACACCGCGTCAAAGCGCGCCACGCCCAGGTCATCGGAGACGAGGTCCAGGCTGGCGAAGTCGGCGTCGAGGCCCTTGGAGCGGGCGCACTCAACCATCCGCGCCGCGAAGTCCACCGCCGTAACACGCCCGGGCCGGACCTGGTCAACCAGCCAGCCGGTGGTCTTGCCCGTGCCGCAGCCGGCCTCCAGCACATCGTGGCCGGGACGCAGGCCGAGCAGCGGAGCATACTGATCCAGCCGGGCGGCCATCGACTCGGCGCTGGGCTCCTCGTCGTCCCACTGGGCTGCAAGGGCGTCGAAGTAACCCCGCCGTGGGTCGCCGGCATCATCGGTTGCGGCGCTCATGGTAGCCATAGTCCTGACTCGCGGTCCGCGCGATCAGAGGATTGTACTACGGCTGCCCGGCGCGCCACCCGGTCAAGCTGCCCGACCGGCCCGCTCAGTTGCGGCCGCGGTGGATCAGAGCATCGAGGGAGAACCTGCCGGAACCGGTCAGCAGGAAGACCAGGGCGAAACACAGGTACACCAGCGCCAGTTCTTTCTTCGCCAGCGGATCGGGGGCGTGCATCATGAAGGCAGCCACCGCCATGGTAATCGCCACCGTCAGCGCCGCGGGCCTCGTCAGCAGGCCCACCGCCACCAGCAGGCTGCCGATACCTTCCGCCAGCGCCGCCGCCCAGGCGAACAGCGCCGGCGCCGGAAAGCCCAGCGATGCCACCCCGCCGACGAATCCCTCGGCCGGCGGCAGCTTGCCGAAACCGTGCAGAAATGCCAGCATCAGACCGAAGCCCAGCCGGCCGATCAGCAGGCCCAGATTCGCCGCTGCGCTCTTGTACTGCCCGCTGCCGAACATAAACGCAAGTACGGATCTCATGTTTCACTCCGGAATCTCAGTATCTGCCTTTGATACCGCAGCACAGGCGTTATGCACCTGTACCCGGTCCGGTCCGCCCTGGCTGGTTTACAGCTTCGCCAGCAGGTGCCGCTCAGCGCGGTCGAGCATCGCTTCGAAATTCTCCGAAGTGTCAAAGAAGGTGTAGCCCGTTCGCCGACAGTCCGCCCTGAGTGCGATGCTGGCCTGTCTGAACTGCTCAAGCTGAGCGATCGCCGCCTCGTGACTCAGGTCCGGCGGCCAGGCGTTCGTTGTCCGGTGCCGGCGCTCCTGCCGAAGCTTCGCTTCCGGATCCGCACTGCAGTAGCCCAGGAAGCAGGCGCGGATGCTGCCCCTCAGCCGCTCATCCAACCGGGCGACACGGTCCGGCGTCAGGGCGAAGCCCTCCAGGCAGTATTCCTCACCGTTTTCCAGCATCGCCGTCAGCAGCCCCCTGACCGCCGGCCACATCCGCGGTGCCACAACGGCCTCGGGCAGGTTCGGATCGACCTCGAGCGCCGGCGCACCGTGGTGCAGGCCCATCATCAGGTAGTCGAGGCTGAAGCAGGCGATGCCGTGGCGGCTGAGCAGCCGCATCGCCAGCGTGGTCTTGCCCGCGCGGCCCGGTCCGCCGATCAGGTAGAGCATGAGACTACGATACCCCCCGGCACAAGCCTGCAGGCAGCATGCGCCTGTGCCCGCCGACCCGGTGTGGGGCCATAGCGGTCCGGACAGGCTGCTGCTATGGCGCTGCGAAGTGCGCGATCTTGATTGCCCCCTCACCGCTGTCGTAGAACACCAGGTGAGGCATGCCGTTGACGCTGGCGGCCACTCGCGGGTAGCAGCAATCGCCCAGGCCATCAGGATCCTCGAAGCCGCCCCACTCCGCGTCCATCACATCCTGCTGTTTCCAGTCATGTTCGTGGGACGGCACATGCTCGTCAAACCAGCAGAAGAACGGGCGCCAGCGCAGAACGCTCTCCACCTCAACCTGGTTGATCAGCACCACCCCCAGCCCGTCGCCGATGTTGCAGCAACCGAAGAAGTCGACGTTGCCGATGTCGTCCCGGAACGGGTGTCGCAGCCAGTCGTTGATGGTCTCCGGCAGTGCGGTCTTGCCTTCGGCGTAGACCAGTGCGTTGTCGTTCAGGTCTCGATAGACCAAAACGGCCTTCCCCTCAACTTCCGCAATATGCGGACCGAATCCGGGCTGCGCCGAGTACCCGGCCCAGTCGGGAGACCAGTCATCGCCGGTCAGCGGCTGGTCGTTCAGCGCGTAGACGAAGTAGTGGATTTGCTGATTCTCCTGGAAGTAGCCGACCGCCGCTGTTCCGGCCACCTCGCTCAGGGACAGGTAGTGGCTGCCGTGATTGGTGGGCACGAATCCCCCCAGCGTGGTCAGTTCCCAGTCAACGAGCGCCTCAGGGTGCTCCAGGCCTGAGTACGCGAAGGCGATTGTGCTGGTTGCGGGTAGCTCATCAATCAGGTAAATCAGCGCCGGCCTGCCCCAGATCTCGGCCAGCGCGAGCTCGGAATCGACCGTGTAGTCCAGTGTAAACATCGTCCAGTCGCTGGGATCGGCAGGTGTCGCATTCAAGCCTTGATAGAAGGCAACTGCACCCAGGCTGCCGATGTAGAACGCGAGGGCGGGCTGCCCCGCGATCTCCTCGATGTCGAGAGAGCCGATCTGCGCACCCAGGGAAAAAACCGGCTCGCGGGTCCAGTGAATCGCATCGGCCGGCTCGGCGATGTTGGCCCAGGCCAGCATCAGCTCTGCGCCGCCGGTCTGGTAGAACATGTAGAGCCGCTCACCGACGAGTGCGATGTCAAAGGACGCCGCGGGTCCCCCACCCTCGAAGGTGTAGACCTCCCAGTCCGGCAGGTCCATCTCCACGGAGACGCTCTGGATGCGGACGCTGGTGTCGCCGTAGGCCAGGACAGCGAAGTAGGCGAAGCCAGTGCTGGAATACAGCTTGCCGGAGGGGGCCGGAATGCTGTAGACACCCGGGCTGGCGGGCCTGAAGCGCCAGGTTCCCAGCGAGTAGTCCCCGATCCCGAACCAGACCTTGGTGGCATCGTCGTACTGAATCTCGACGTCGACGGCGTCGAACTCCCAGGCGGCGCTGCCGATCTCGTAGATCGCGTATGACAGCTGGTCCTCGGATGGATTGAGAAGCAGGGCATCGCCGTCCACGACGGCATCGCCTGACCGGCTGTGAGTGTTCTGGCCGGTGCAGCTAACCTGTGCCAGAAACCCGGCCAGACGCGGCGGGCCGCCGGTAGGCAGCGGCGGGAGCAGCTGGCCGACCGCCGGGGGAAGCGGGGCACTGGGGGCTGCGGCCAGGACCGGAGCCTGACTGGTCTGGTGGTCTGCGCAGCCCGGGGTGGCAGCGCAGAAAGCGATGATCGTCAGTGCTGCGACCAGAACTGGCCTGGCTTTCATGTGTCCACCTCACTGGAGGTAATCAAGCCGTCTTGGTGCATTCTAGCACTGCAGGTGG
>CAZSSB010000008.1:0-51777 GCA_964609245.1 uncultured Planctomycetales bacterium
CTACTGCCACACGTACTTCGGACTCCGGACACCGCGTCGCGCGTGCAGCCGCTATCATATGCGCGTGAGGTGCCTTAGGTGAAAGTCGCCGTCGTCGTCTTCCCCGGGTCGAACTGCGATCACGACGCGCTGCACGTCAGCGGCAAGGTGATGGGCTGGGACACCATTCCGGTCTGGCACGAGAGCCACGAGCTGGGCGGGGCCGACCTGGTGATCCTGCCCGGCGGCTTCAGCTACGGCGACTACCTGCGCTGCGGCGCGATCGCGCGGTTCAGCCCGGTGATGGAGGCCGTCGCCCGCCACGCCGGCAAGGGCGGGCTGACGCTGGGGATCTGCAACGGCTTCCAGGTGCTGATCGAGGCCGGCCTGCTGCCCGGCGCGCTGCTGAATAACGACAGCCTCGAGTTCCGCTGCGTCTGGACTCACCTCAAGGTGCAGACCATCGACTGCCCGTTCACCGCCAAGCTGGAGGTCGGCGACGTGCTCAAGGTCCCGATCGCCCACGGCGAGGGCAACTACTTCGCCCCGCCGGAGCTGCTGAAGCAGCTCAGGGACGAGCGGCGGATCGCTTTCCGCTACTGCGACGAGGGCGGGCGCATCGCGCCCGAGGCCAACCCCAACGGCAGCCTGGACAACATCGCGGGCATCCTCAGCGAGGGCCGCAACGTGCTGGGGATGATGCCCCACCCCGAGCGCGCCAGCGAACTGGTGCTGGGCAGCGCCGACGGCAAGCGCATCTTCGACTCGCTGGGCAACGCCTACGCCGAAGTGGGCTGGTAGCCGCCGCGCCTAGTTCCCGCCGGCGGGCGCCGCGTCATCATCACCGCCAGCGACGAAGCGCGTCAGGTCGGTCCCGTCGTGGGCCCCCCCTGCGCCGGCAAGTGCGCGCAGCCGCGCTTTGGCTTCCTGGTCTAGGCGCAGGCCCTCGTCGAGTGGCTGGAACGGCTCGGCCCGCCCGGCCCGGCGCTTACGCCTGATCCCGCGCAGGTCGGCGCAGATCAGATAGATCGCCAGCGCCAGCGTGCCGCAGACGGCGCAGCTGTCCGCGACGTTGAAGATCGGGAAGTCATAGGGATCGCCGAGGGTCGGGATCAGCCGGCCGATCCAGGGGATCTTGACGTCGATGAAGTCGACCACCTCGCGCAGCCGGAAGCGGTCCACGAAGTTGCCCAGCGCCCCGCCGATGATCGCGCCCAGCGCCCAGGTCATCCCCAGGTGGGCGCGGAAGCGCCGGTGCCAGACGTACCACAGCAGCAGCGCCATCGCGATGCTGACGAAGCTCAGGGCATAGCTGTTGCCGGCGAACAGGCTCCAGGCCGCGCCGGTGTTGGTGGTCAGGTTCCAGGCGATCCACGGCTCCCAGACCCAGATGAGCGGCCCAAAGACGCTGTGGTTGGAACCCGCCAGGGTGCCGTAGGCCTCCGTCACGGCGCCCCGCGCGCCGCCCCAGAGGGTGAAGTACTCGGCGGCGAAGCTGAGGAAACCAGTGTGCTGGTGGTCGCCGAGCAGCCAGACGAACCAGGCCTTGCTCAGCTGATCCAGCAGGACAATCAGCGCGGCCAGCCCGCCGAGCAGACGGCCGAAGGAGACGCGGCGGATTGCCTCGCTGGACATGAGCGCATCAGTGTAACCGATGCCAGCCCGACGCAGCAGCGGCGGCGGCGGTTCGTCATTCGGCCCGCGCCTGTGGCTTGCCCTCGCTGCGGTTGTCGTAAAACCGCGTAGTGGGGTAGGCGAAGTCGATGTCGCTGCGCTGGGCGAAGGCGTCCAGGATCGCCTCCCAGATGCCCTCGTCCGTGCCGCGCCGCTCGCGGGCCCGGGTCAGGAACCGCATCGTCAGCAGCACCCCGCAGTCGCGCACCGCGGTATAGACGATCGGCGTCAGCTTGCCCGCCACGATCATGTAGCGCTGGGCCGCGCGCCGGATCTGACGCTCGGCCTCGGGGGTGAAATGCTCGCAATGGGTGGCCGCGATCTCCTGCAGGATGCGCTTGGCCTCGCGCCAGTTGCTCTCGAAGGTGACCAGCACCGGCACCTCGTGCCAGATGTACTCGAAGCCGGTGGTATAGTTCGCGACCGGCTCCTTGAGCACCTTGGCGTTGGGGATGTGCACGATCCGGCCCGTCGACTGGTCGGCGTCCACCCAGTGGCGCACCTCGACCACGGTGAACTGGAAGATGCGGATGTCGACGATATCCCCGATGATGCCCTCGATCTCGATGCGGTCGCCGAGCACGAACGGCTTGCGCCAGACGATGAAGACGAAGCCCGCCAGGTTGCTGACGGTGTCCTGCAGGGCGATCACCAGGCCGGCGCCGACGATGCTGACGTAGGTGGCCAGGTACCTGAAGCCGGAGAACCAGATCACCCCCAGGATGATCATCACCAGCGCGCTGATGATGTAGCGCAGCGCCACCAGGCTGCGGTAGGCCAGGGTGGGATCCTTGGCGCGCTTGCGGATCACCACCAGGATCAACCACTGAACGATTGGCGCCAGCACCAGCACCAGCAGCGAGTAGATCAGCTTCCACTGGGTGTCGGTGATCTGGCCGACGATCTCCTGAAGCGACTTCAGCAGCTGCGCGATGTCCATGGGATTATCGTAGCCGATAGCTAGGCGCGCCGCCAGCTGTGCCTCGCACCGGTAGCCGCGCATCCTATGCGCGGTACTGCCAATGGGCGCGAAGAGGCTTCGCGCCTACCGGGGCAGGCGAAGCATCGCTTCGCCCCTACGCCACCACGCCCACGTAGATCCACGCCGCGCCGCCGGTCAGCGGATGGGCGCGGACCTCGCTGAATGCTCCGACGCCGCGCAGCATGGCAAGGAAGTCATCGCCGCTGGGGAAGCGGCCGGCTGTGTAGTTCAGGTCGCGGTATGGTCCGGCGTCCCCCAGCACCAGCCGGCCGGCTGCGGGCACGATGCGCGCCATGTACCAGCGCTGCAGGGTGCGCAAAAGGCCGGTCCGCATCAGGCCGGTCTCCAGCACCACCACGCGGCCGCCAGGGCGCACCACGCGCGCCATCTCACTCAGCCCGCGCGACGGGTCCGCCAGGTTGCGCACCCCGAAGCCGATGGTGGCGGCGTCGAAACGGCCACTCTCAAACGCCAGGTCGAGCACATCCCCCGCCTGCCAGTCGATCCACAGCCCGCAGCGCTGCGCCTTGGCGCGCGCGACCTTAAGCATCGCCGGAGTGAAGTCCAGCCCGATCACCTCGCCGCCCGGCCCGACGATCCGCGCCAGCGCGAGCGCGATCTCGCCGCTGCCCGTCGCGCAGTCCAGCGCGCGGCCGCCGGGTGTCAGCTCCGCCAGCCGGGCGGTCAGCCGGTGCCAGCGCCCCACCTGGCCGAAGGTCATCAGCTGGTTCATCAGGTCATAGCGCCAGGCGACGGCGCCGAACATCTCGCGGACGGCCCGGGGATTACGCGGGGCGGGGGTGGTCATCGGGCGCTACTTGCCTTCGCCCTCGCCGCGCAGGGTGTCGTAGCCGGCCTTGAGCCCCTCGCGCAGCGCCCCCAGCGAGGTGCTGATCCCGCCGGCGCGGCGGCGTGCGTTGTCCACCACCCCGCCGATGTTGCTGACCAGCGGCTTGCCGTGCTCCAGATAGCTGTTGGCGTTCTCCGTCAGGATGCCGATGTCGGCGGCCAGCAGCGAGGTGTCGGTCAGCACGTTGGCCAGCTTGGCCGCCAGCTCGCGGTCCCGCACGTCGCCGATCACGTCCGTCAGCGCCCCGGCCAGCGCCGTCAGCTCGCTCTGGGTCGCCGCCAGATCGTCCACCCGCGCGCGCACGGACTGGCTGGTCTGGGTGGCGTCGTCCAGCAACTCGCGCGCCTCGCCCAGCGTCGCCTGCAGGTCCCTGGCCAGCGGATCGATGCGCCCCACCGCGCCCTGGGCCTCGCTCAGCGCGGCGTCGAGCTTGTCGACCAGGCCCTTCTCGCGCAGCTCGCGCAGCAGCTCCTCGATGTGGAACATCGCGCGCTGCGCCCCGCCCAGCGTGGTCTGCAGCTCCTCGATCAACTCCAGCAGCCGCGGCCGCAGGCCGAGCAGCCCGACCACCAACACGACGATCGCCAGCACCCCGACGGCGATCGCGATCGCGATATAGACATCAGTCATCCTGGGGGGATTATACCTAAGCCACGGCCACCAGCTGCCCCGGCGCGCCACTGAGGTTGCCCAGCAGCCCCTCGTCCCCCCTGACCCGCGCCAGCGTCCACCAGTAGAAGTCGCTCTTGGGCCAGTTGTAGCTCTCCTCCAGCCAGGCGGCCAGCAGCTCCGGCGGGGCCTGATCGCGGGCACTGAGCAGGACGTGGCAGCCCAGGGTGATCCGCCACGGCACGACCAGCGCCGCGGGCCACTGGGTCGGCGGTGCGCCCAAAACCGAGTCGAGGCTCGGCCAGCGCTCGCGTGCCCGCCGCGGTGGGCTGAGAGTCGTGAGATCGATCCCCGCCGCCCGCATGATCAGCCCGGTCTCGCCCCGGCCAAGCAGAGTATTGGCGATCAGGGTGCGGCCGATCAGATCCGCGGTATCGGCGCGGGCCGCCAGCTCGGCCGCGGCCGGCTGATCCGCCGCGCCGTCATCGTCCGCGAGCAGGTGCAGCCTCAGCAGGCCAAGTGTTTCGCAGAGGGGCGTGCCCGCCAGCGCCGCCTCGTCGAAGTCCCAGCCGGCCAGCACCCGCACCAACTGGTAGAGCTGGAAGAAGGCGGGGGCGCTGAACTGCTCGGCGCTGTAGACGCCCAGCTCCTGGCGCGACAGGGGGCGGCCGCGCACGACAGCCAGCAGGCTGGCCAGCAGGCGCTCGACGGGCTCGTGATGCTGGCCGAAGATCGTCTTGAGTTCACCCAGCGCCGGCAACGCACCCTCGACGCCGCCGTCGAGCAGCTCGACCAGCACCAGCAGGGTGGCGATCATCAAATCGCCGCGTACCACCCGCCGCGTCTCGCCGAGCAGCTCGCGGGCCAGCGGCGCCTGGCCGGCGGCAGCGAGATTGAGCGCCCGGGCGGCGAGCTGGCCCCGCAGCTCCGCGGTCAGCCGCTCGCGCTCCTCCCGGGTGCCGGTCTGGCGGCCCTCCAGCTCCTTGATGTCGTCAGCGAGTGTCCGCGACCGCTGCTCGCTGTCGGCGGCCTGGGCCGCATCGCGCCCGGCCAGCGCCTTCAGCTCCCGCCGACGCTGCTCGGCGGCCTGCTGCTCGGCTGTAGGTTTCGGTCCCAGCAGGCGGCGCTGCGGCGGGGCGGGCGCTTCGCTCTCGAACAGCTCGAGGTCCAGCTGCGACTGGCGGGCGGCCCGTCGGGTTTCCAGCTCGCGGGCGGCGGCGATCTCCACTTCCGCGCGGCGCGTGCTCAGCAGCTGCTGGGTCTCGGTTTGCGTGCCCTGCAGGTGCTCCAGCCGCCGCTGCGTCAGGCCCGCCGCGGCGGGGTCGCTGCCGCCGGCCAGCGCGCGGCAAAGCAGGCCGCCGAGCGCCTGCGGAGCGAGTGCATTGAGCCGCGGCATGCTCACTGCCTGAGTATAGCAGCGCAGTGGCGGCCCGCTGGGAAGATGTGAGACCACCGGCCGGTCTCGGGAGAGGGAGGGAGGCAGGATGAAGACTCCGGCCAGTGGTCCCGATGATTCTCGGGAGGGACAGCCGGGTGGCTGTCCGTTCAGTATTTGAGACTGCCTGCCGGCCCGTTATGTTCGCAGTCGGGCGCCGGCGGTTAAGGGCGGGTTAACCATGAAAGCCCAGCATCCGCAGCAGGGCGCGCGCGCGCAGCCGCGCGTACAGCGGCCGGCCCGCCGCCCACTCCAGGATCCACTGGTAGCCGTGGCCCGTCATCGCCGCCAGGTCCCGGCGGCGCAGCACCAGCCGGGCGATCACCGCCAGCGCCAGCACCGCCGCGCCGCAGATCAGCGCAGCGTCGGACAGCGGGCGGCGCAGCAGCGGCGAGTACCACCACAGGTCGCGCCAGGGCGGCAGCGGGATCAGGCTGAGCAGCATCACCAGCACCATCAGCCAGGCGACGAGCCCGAACGGCTGCGCCAAAGCCGCGCTGAGCCGCCGCGGCACGAAGCTGCCCGCCAGATAGATCGCCGCCAGCAGCAGGCAGCCCAGCAGCAGCTGGCTGTCGAACAGCCCCAGCTTGCGGGTCAGCAGCCAGTTGCCGCCCCCGCGCAGCAACAGCGCCGCGACGAGCACCCACGCCGCGCCCTCGCCCAGCCAGTACTCATAGCGCATCACCAGCGGCCGCTCGGCCATGCAACCAGTTTAGCAGCGCAGGGGTCGCATTTGCTAGAATCAGGCGCAGACGTGGGAGGTGCCCATGACCGACGATCAGCAGAAGCCCGATCCTAAGCCGCAGCTGCCGCCCGGCGATGCCCCCGCCCCCTGGGAGCGGCGCCCGGCCGCCGGCGAGGGCGGCGAACTGAAACACACCCTGCAGGGCGGAGATGAGGTGGAGTACACCGCCGATGAGAGCCAGCAGGCCGGCTACCTGGCCGACGACCAGCAGAGCCTCGATTCGCGGCTGAAGGGCGGGGGACGCGACCTGAGCACCGATGCCGGCTCTGAACAGGCCCGGCTGTGCCCCGCCTGCGGCGCGGTCACCACCTTCGTGCAGGGCAAGTGCAGCAACTGCGGCCATAAGCTCGGCTCCCAGCCCGCGCCGCCGCCCGACACCGGCGTGCCGTCCTACAGCCTGCCGGCCGCCGGCAGCGGCAGTCCGGTGCTGCGCAACGTCGTGATCGCGGTGATCGTGGTTGTCGTCCTGGCGGCGATCGTCTATTTCTTCGTCACGTCGCAGGGCGCCGGTTCGAGCGAATCCGCTACGGAGACGGCTGGCGTCGGCAGCCCCGGCGTCTCGACCTCGGCCGGTCACGCCGGCGGGCTCAATGCCGTCAGCATCGACGACTACTTCCACGACGACGCGCGCCTGGCGCTGGAGGCCGGCAATCAGGCCTGGGCCGACGAGGGCGTGGACTGCTACGTCTACCGCTACAGCGTTTTCGAGCAGACCGAGCCCGCCCAGTCCCAGTCCGTCCGCATCACCGCCTTCCTGGGCGGCGAGGAGGCCACCGCCTGCGTCGAGCCGCCCTCTGACGGGCCCTTCCGTACCGGCACCGCCGCCTTCGTCGACAAGCTCAACGCGCGCGCCGGCGTCGACGCGTCGATCTTCCTGATGGCGACGGGCGGCGAGGAGGCCCCGGCCCCCAGCGACGTCTACATCCGCTACGGCTACTACTACGGCCTCGAGCATTTCGACGAGATTGAGCCGATCATCCTGGCGCTGAAATCGATCAGGAACTCCGAGGGCCAGTATCCGCTCTCGCTCAGCGAGAGCATCGTGCGGCCCGTGATCCGCACCAACGGCGGACTCAGCTTCATGTCCAATGGTTACGGCTATGTGCCGGTCTTCGAGACCGACAGCGCCGGCAAGGTGATCATGGGGCGGGGCAGCGGCATCGCCGCCTATAAGCCCGAGAGCTGCAACGGTTACTACCTGTTCTGTTACACCACCACCGAGAGCATGGGGCTGGACCGCTACGGCCAGGACGCGATCATCTACTATCGAGAGAAGATCTCGCCGTTCCCCTATCAGCCCAAGTCACCGATCACCAACGTCAAGCTGGAGCCCGACGGCAAGCCCGACGGCATCGCCTGCGTGGTCAAGGACGGCGAACTGGTTCGCGACTGAGCGGCACCCGGCCCGGCGCCGGTCCGCGCTGCCAGTGAACATTGGCCGCCGATCCCGGTCATTGGCTATAATTCTCGTTCGCCCGGGACACCCGGCGGAACTGTGCGGCTGGACAGCCAGCCCTGGAGCTAACTATGCGTTTCATGGAGCTGATCAGGCGCAGGGGCTCGACCTGCCTGATCATATTCTTGGCGGTCTTTCTGGTCTCGCTGTTCGCGGGACTGACGATCAGCGGAATGTCGCTGCGCGGCTGCCAGTTTGAGCAGCCGCAGCAGCAGGGCGCTGCCAGTAGCCGCGCCACGCTGGTGCCGGACGAGGCCCTGGCCAAGACGGTAATGAGCGTCAACGGCCGCGAGGTCGACGAGCAGCTGTTCTTCACCAAACTCGATGTCGTGCTGAACAACGCCCGCCAGGGCGACGACGACCCGGCGCTCCCGCTTTACGCCTATGGCGCGGTGGCCAACTTCCTGGTCAATGAGGAAGTCTCCCTCGGCCGCGGCATGGAACTGGGGGTCAAGGTCACCGGCGAGGACATCAATGAAGCACGCGAGACGGCCACCAGCCAGTACATGGGCACCCAGGAGAGCTCGACCGGCAACGTGCTGGGCGATCTGGCCCAGCGGCTGGGCAGTCAGCGCGAGCGCAAGGCGGCCTTCAACGAGTTCCTGGAGCGCCAGGGCCTGACCGAGCAGACCTGGCTGGTCAACGTCCGCCGCGAACTGCTGATCCGCAAGACCCGCGAGGCCTGGCAGGCGGAGCTGGACGCCGCCAAGGCGCTTGAGGCGGCGGAGACGCGCGCCATCATCGACCAGCGGCTGGCGGACGGCGAGAGCTTCGAGGCGCTGTCGCTGGAACTGAGCGAGGATCCCGCCGGCGGCGCCCAGGCGGTGCCGCTCAGCCGTGGCATCATGCTGCCCGAACAGGAGGAGGCGCTGTTCAGCACCGCGGAGGGTGAGCTGACGGACTGGATCGAGATTCCGGCGGGCTGGAACCGCTTCGAAGTGGTCAAGCTCAAGCTGGCCGAGGGTGAGGAGTTCGAGGCCGAGAAACCCAAGATCGTCGCCAACCTCAAGGAGGGCAGCGACGACGAGGAATACGAGCCGAGCCACGAAGAGATCGCGCAGCAGTACGAGCAGGTTACGGCCCGGCAGATTCTGCTCAAGACCAGCGTGCCCGGCGGGGTTGACGAGGCGCTGACCAAGCTGGTGGAAGCAGCGCAGGTGGAGATCAACGACCCGATCATCATGGCCTACCAAGCGCTGAGCGAAGGCAAACTGCAGCCGCCGACCAGCATGGGCTATGACGAACTGGTGGGGGTGGCCTCGGTTGCGGCGATCGGTGAGGACTATGACTTCGGCCTGATCGAAGCCGCACTCAACAAGGGCCGCGGCGGCGCGATGGCGGACGAGGCGCCCGCCACCGATGAGGACGCCGGTGAGGCGGCGGACGAGGCGGACGCTGACAGTGCCGAAGCCCCGGCAGACGACGAGGCGGAGGCGGCCGACGAGGAGGAAGACGGCGGCCTGAGCATGACGCCGATCGACCCGGCTACCGGCGAGGAGCCGGAGGTGATAACCCCGATCTACGCGCTGGCCGTCGGGCTCTTCCAGCTGGCGATCCAGCAGGACGAGGACAACGTCGGCTGGTTCCCCTACTACATGACGGGCCGCGTCTATCTGGACTGGCTGGACGACACCGACCGCCATGACAAGCAGCCGATCGACCGCGAGCTGGCCCGCCAGGAGATCGAGACCAGCCTGGCCCGGGCCGCCGAGGGCCGGGAGTACAGCTACCTGCTGCACGCCGCCCGCGGGCTCAATCTGGCCTGGCTGGAACGCAGTGACGAAGCATTGGCCAGCCTCGAGGCCGCCACGAAGTATGCACCCCACGTCTCCAGCAACCCGGTCTGGGAGACACTGCGCGAGGCCTACGAGGTGCTCGACGCGCAGGACAAGCTGGAAGAGCTGGACGCGCAGGTCGCCGAATTCCGGCAGGCGGAACTGCAGGCGATGATCGAGCAGCAGCAGTCCCAGCAGCCGCCGGCGGCGCAGAGCGTCCCGATCACGATTCCCGCCGGTGGTGACGACGAGGAGCCCGCGGCAGATACGGACGCCGAAGCCGAAGACGGTGAACCCGGCGAGGGGGAGGACACGCCGCCTGCCGACGAGGCCCAGGCCGAGGACGACGGAGCGGCCGAGGAGTAGCAGGCGCCGACAGCCGGGCCGGCGGTGCGTCCGCCGACAACTCTCGTCGCGCACCGGCCGCCGGGTGCGGGTATAATCTGTCGTGGCGTTTCTAGAGGGCTTCGGGGACATGCACATCAAAGGTGCCAAGAAGCACCGGCTGGTGGGCGATCCTCCGGCCCCAGTCGAGACCGACGACGACCAGGACGCCGCCGATCAGCCGCGGCAAATTCGCGAGCAGATCCCGCTGCGCCAGCCGGGCCGGCGCGGCAGCCACGAGTACCTGTCCAGCACCAACATCTTCGGCCTGACCAGCCGCAGCGAGCAGTTCTATCCCGAGCTGTTCCGGCCGGTCTCGCGCCTCTACTGGCTGAGGTCGTCAACCGAGGAGCAGGCCGAACTGATTCGCCGGCAGGCCGAGATCGTCGAGAAGCTCTCCTACCGCGACAAGGGCGAGCCGCGGATTCCCACCACGCAGGCCGACATGGCCTACGACTCGGCGCGCTCGCGCCGCTACATGGCGATGCGTCGCCGGCGCAAACGGCGCGGCTACGAGGCCCGCAAGCAGGAGGAAGAGGAGCGCCGCAAGGCTCCACTGGTGCGCCGCTACATCAGCCGTGACGCCCGCTTCGGCATTACGCCGATCATGACGGTCGGCGCGCTGGCGACTCCGGTGGTGATCAGCGGGCTGCTGCGCAAGGCGCCGGCGGGTGCACGCGGCCGGCGGGAGTTTCTGGAAGCCCAGGTGCGGGGGCAGACCCGTCCGCCGCCCCGACTGCCCGTGATCGATACCAGCGGCAGCCCGCAGGTCAGCACCAGAGCCTTCAACAACAAGTTCGGCCTCAGGTCGCGGGCGGTCGCTGACTATCCGGAGGTCTATGCCAAGGTCAGCCAGGCCTACTGGCGCAGCATGTCGGCCGAGGATCGGCGGTCCGTGTACGCCGTGCAGGCCTCGGCGATGGAGAAAGTCGGTTTCGAGCAGGGCACCGCGAAGTATTTCACCCTGGATTTCGATCCGATGCAGCAAAACATCTACAGCACGGGACGCGAGGAGCCCGCGCCCGCCGAGGTCCCGCAAACACGCCCGACCAGCGTCATCGCCTGCATACTGCTGATCCTGGCGGGTGTCGTCAGCTCGATCGCGGCGCTGTTCGCCGGCGCCGAGCCCGGCTGGCTGCTGATCGGCGCGGCTCTGATCGCCGTCGGCATCTGCCTGGGCATCCCGGTGCGCCGGCGGCCCGGCGGCTAGTCCTGCTCCGGCAGCAGCCCGGCGGCGAACTCCCGAGGCTCAAAGCCCACTAGGTCCTCCAGCGATTCGCCGATCCCCGCGTAGAGCACCGGCAGGTGCAGCTGATCCACCACCGCCAGCAGGGCGCCGCCCTTGGCCGTGCCGTCGAGCTTGGTCACCGCCAGCCCGCTGAGCCGGCAGGCCTCGTTGAACAGCAGCGCCTGACTCAGCGCGTTCTGGCCCACCGTGGCGTCCAGCACCAGCAGATGCGCGATGTTGGCCCCGGGACAGGCCTTAGCCACCGTACGTGAGACCTTGCCCAGCTCCTCCATCAGGTTCTTCTTGGTCTGCAGGCGCCCGGCGGTGTCCACCAGCATCACCTCGACCCCCCGCGCCCGGGCCGCCTGGGCCGCGTCGTAGACCACGCTGGCCGGATCGGCGCCCTCCTGGCCGGCGACGATCTCGACTCCGGCCCGCTCAGCCCAGACCCGCAGCTGATCGACGGCGGCGGCACGGAACGTATCGGCCGCCACCAGCAGCACGTGCCGCCCCCGGCTTCGCAGCCGGTGGGCCAGCTTGGCCGCCAGCGTGGTCTTGCCGCTGCCGTTGACCCCCACCAGCAGCACCACGCTGAGCTGCGCGGGGTCCAGCGCCGCGGGCTCCGGCGCCTCGCTGAGCAGGGCTGCGATCACCTGCCGCGCCACCCGCGGGACGTCGGCGCGCCGCACCAGGCCCTGAACCTGCATCCCGTCCTTGATCGCCGCGGTCAGGGCCTGGGCCAGTTTGGTGCCGACGTCGGCCAGCACGAAGGCATCGACCAGCTCGTCGTAGAACTCCTCGTCCACCAGCCCCGCCGGATCGGTGGCGAAGGCCGCCGTCAGGAAGGCCCGGGTCCGGTTCAGCGCACCCCGCAGCCGCGAGGGTGCCGCCGCCTCATCAACAGCACTGTCAACAGGGAACGGCTGCGGTTCCTCGTCCGCCGCGGCTGGTTTACGTTTGAACAGGTCGAACAGCCCCATGACATCGGTATTCTAGCGTTCGCGGCCTGAGCCGCAATCACCGGCTCACAACCACCTGGCAATCCACGCCCAGGCCTGCAACCTGTTGAAGATTCAAGCCGTCCAAGTTGATAGGGGCACGCCTTACGTGAACAGCGCCGCGCGGCGATTCACACTGCGCGCCACCGGCGGCCGGGACTTAAGTCCGATGGCAGATAGTGAGCAAATGGGCAAAAGACCTGCGCACGGCTCAGACGGGTATAATCCTGCTGCGACACTGGGCTCTTGGCACTTATGCACATTGTCAAGGAGCCTACAACGATTACCAAGGTATCTATACTATGAAAGAGAGGATTGAAGAAGCTCGTCCGTCCGAGGTGGACAACGGGCTGTATGAACGAATTCGCCAGGATCCCGAGATCATCGAGTATCTGAAACTGGCCGATGAACACCTCGGGGCGATTGGCTATACCGAGCACGGGGCTCGTCACGGATCCAAGGTCGGCAAGTGGGCCGGCATGATCCTCGAGGAGCTTAACCACGATCACACATCCTGTGAACTTGCCCGTATCGCCGGGTTCCTGCACGATATCGGCAACTTCGTCTGCCGGACGGACCACGGTCAGACGGGCGCCAACCTGCTCTATCCGATCCTCAGGCGCTATGCGCTGACCGAGCGGCAGCTGGGGCTGATCCTCAGTGCGGTCGGCAACCACGAGGAGCAGTACGGCCAGGTGTTCAACGACCTCTGCGCGGCGGTGGTGATCGCCGACAAGAGCGACGTGCATCGCAGCCGGGTGCGGGACTACGACCCCAGCCGCGGCGATATTCACGACGACGTGAACTACGCGGTGACGGAGTCCAAGCTGGTGGTGGAGCCCGAGCTGCGCGAGATTCGCCTGGAGCTGGTGATCGACGACAAGATCGCCAGCGTGATGGACTACTTCGAGATCTTCATGGAGCGGATGGTGATGTGCCGCAACGCCAGCGAGTTCCTGGGCTGTAACTTCCGCATCACCTGCAACGGGACCAGCATCAGCTAGCCGCTATAATCGGCTGAGACCAGTCAACGGAGGTAGGACCATGCTCCTGCGAACGTCACAGATCGCGGTCATCCTGACGGCCGTCGCGCTGCTGCTCAGCTGTAACGGTGGTGACGATCCGATCACCGACGCACTGGTGGTACATGGCGACAATTCCCTCACCGCCAGCGAACTGGCGATGATCGACCGACACAACACCACGCGCGGGGCCCAGGGCGCGGGTGCCCTGAGCGCCAACGTGCAGCTGAATCAGATCGCCCAGAACCAGGCCAACTACATGGCCGATATCGGCAACTACACCCATGAGGACAACCAGGGCGGGCACGTCGACGATCGGGCCACCGCCGTCGGCTATACCTATACGAGGATTGCCGAGAACGTCGGGTATGACATCAGCTCTGAGGCGCTCTACAGCGGCTGGCTGGACAGCAGCGGCCACCTGGGCAACATCGTCAATCCCGACTACGACGAAATCGGCGTGGGGCGCGCCGACCGCGGCATCTACCAGTACTGGAGCGTGGTCTTCGGCGCCCAGTGAGCGCGGGCGGCCTCAGGCAAAGACTGTGATCTCGGGTTTGAGATCCAGTTTGTTGAGATAGACCTCGAAAATCTCGCTGGAGACCATGTCGCCCTGGCTCTTGATCAGCGCCACCAGGCAGCCCTCCAGCACGTTCATCCCGAAGCTGCGGCCGTCAATCACGGGTGTGGTGGTGATCAGGCAGGCCGCGCCGCGCTGGCGGAGCAGCTCCTGATCCTCGGCCGTGGTGGTGTTGGTCAGAATCACCTTGCCGTCGAGGCGCTCGGGCAGGTTACGGCGGATGTAGTGGAAGTCGCCGCACAGCCAGTCGGCCCAGACCAGATACTCAGTGAAGCGCGGCTTGTGCTGCTTCTGCTTGCTGCCCGTGGGGTAGAGCACCTGGAACGGCAGACGCGTCAGCACCGGCAGCATGATGCGGGCGAGGGTCTCCACCGTGCGCAGCCGGCGGATCGGGATCGGAACGCCGAGGGCGAACATCAGGTCGCCGAACAGCACCTCCTTGGCGTGCTCGGTCAGCCGCTCCGCCATCCCCCAGCGATCGACGCCCGAGACCATCAGCACCCGCGAGTCACCGAGCGCCGGGCTGGGGAAGTTATCGGCCAGCCAGTCGACGTGACGGCGCTCCAGGGTGAGTTTGAGGCTGCTGCCGTCGACGACCGGCGTCTGCTTCGCCGCGCTGGCCAGGCGCCGCGCGTCGCGCACGGTGTACTTGCGACGACCGGCACAGAGGTAGAGGTCAATGCCGCCGAGGCCGATCGCGTCCACCTCGCCGTCCAGCTCGGCGATCATCCGCCGCGCCCCTTCCAGGCTGCCGTCCGTGCCGACCCGGCTCAGCTCGACCTCCTGGTCCAGAAAAGTGGCGCGCGAGACCTTGTCGCGACTGCTGGACCCCAGGGACACGGATACCACCCTCAGCATGCAGGTCCATTATAGCCGGGCCGCAGCTCAGCGCGGGCGCTGGCCCCCGCGCCCCCCGAGCGGGGGACCCCTGGGTGGCTGCTCCGCTTCGCCCTGGTCAGCGTCATCCTCGCCGCCCTCACCGTCGCCCTGAGCCTCCTCTTCCGGCGGCGTGTCTGTCGCGACTAGCTGCTCCGCCGGTGCGGGCGGGGGCTCGCTGCTCACTTCCAGCGGCTCGCGCGGGCTGCTCAGCACGCGCAGCGCGTCGTCGACAGCGCAGCCCAGCACCGCCTCGAACTGCTCGCGGGTGAGGCTGCGCAGCTCGAAGCCGGCTACGCCTGTCAGCGCGTCGGGGAGCGGGGGCAGCTGGCCATTGATGATCAGCCGCGCCCCGCCGGTGTCGGCGGGCAGCACGTAGCCGCCGAAGCCGTAGCCCGGGCGGGTGTCGACCGGCGGCGCCGGGGGATCGGTGGTGGCCATCGCCGGGCGCTCGGGCAGCTCGACGGGCGGCGGTACGCGGTAGGCGCCGGTGAAGCTCAGGCGATCCTCGCTGTGGCTGAGTTCCAGGTCCAGGTCGCCGAGCTGCAGGTCCGCGTGACTGAGGGTCAGCGTCCAGGCGCGGCGCGTCATGTCCTCGCTGTTCTGAAGCGGCAGTTCCAGCAGGTCGCCGTCCACCGGGATCAGCACGGTGAAGCCGTAGGTCATGTGCGTGTCGTCCGTCAGCTCCTCGACCAAAAGCGGCCAGCTGGCCACGGGCGCGCTGTAAGCGTCGAGCGCCACCAGCTCGAAGCAGCCCTGCTCGGGATAGTCGCAGGATGCAAGCACCATGATCGCCAGCCCTCCCGCCAGGCAGCAGCCGATTGCCCGGAATGCAGCCATCGCGACCATTGTAGCGGCGGCGGCGCTGTTACAATCTGAGCAAGGTGCTGCTTTGAGATCAGTGCTGCTCAATCCGCGCCGCTGGCCATTCTGGGTCGCAGTAGTCGTCTTGTTCCTCGCCGCGGCTGCCGGCGTGACCGCCTGGCTGCTGAGGCCCACATACGTTGACATCGATCCCGTGCCATGGATTGAGCGGAGCATCAGCTGGCCGGTCGTGGTGGTGGAGCGATCTCCGGAACGCATGGGCATCCTCCTCTTGGCTGATGAATCGAGGCCCATCCGTGTCAACGGGCACGAGTTGGGAGTGTGTAGCTTGCAGAATCCAGTCATCTACGGGGTAGAGCATTTGCCGGTTGAGTTCCTGGGCGAGTGTACAGAGGTGCTTGCGTGGGAGTGGTTGACGCGCGAAGTCTACGGGCGTAATGCTCAACTCAATGAAAGGTGGTGCCCGATGGTGCTGTTGGAGATCAATAACGAACAGGCCATCGCCGCGCTGGGTGCAGGCCGACTACTCAGAAGGCGCTTGCCGATACAGCAGGAGAATCCGTGGGCACACGGTACGGGCTGGAATTGGTGCAGGTGCCGCTATGAAGGGAACATGCCGATTGAGCTACTGGACTGCAACCCAGTGCCGAGAATGTTGGAACCTCACGGCCTGCACGGTGCAGCGCCTGAAGATGTAGTCTGCAGCGAGCTGGAAGTAGATTCACGATTCCCGTACTACCTGCTGACAACGAACGACCATCCAATCGGATGGGTGATATCAGCCATGATGGGAACTGCTGAGCCCTACCTGAAGAATGCGCAGGGTTGGCTCATCATCTCCAATCCGCTCCTCCACGGCGATGGCAACGGCAGCTACTGCCTCCAAAGCGACGAATGAAGGGCATAACTGCCCGCCTCAGTATCGCGCCGGGCGCAAGCAGGGGCGCTTGCGCTACTAGGAATCGCGGCATCGGGTACAATCCGGCCCGGCAGGCGCGGATGGAGTGGCTGAGCGATCTGATTAGCTACAGCGGCCAGTGGGGTCCGCTGAAGATCATCTTCCCGGCCGTGATGGTCGTCAGCGGGCTGTGGATCTACGTCGACGCCGAGACCCGGGTCGGCAACGGCTGCTTCTGGGGGGCGCTGGCCTTCGCCGTGCCACCGATCGGGGTGCCGCTCTACTACATCGGCCTGCTGGTGATGAACGTCCGCGATACCGACCCGGCTTTCCGCAGCCGCAAACTGGAGCGCGAGCAGCAGGAGCAGGAGCGCAAACGCCGCGTGGGGATGGGGGACATCGAAAGGCTCCGCGAGGAGCGCGAGCGCGATGAGCACGGCGGCACCATGTTCGATCCCCTCAGCGGCATCAGCGTCAGCCGCACGGGATACGCGCACTTCCGCGACGCCCGCGCCGAGGAGCTGATCGAGCAGCAGCACTTCGAGCAGGCCTGGGAGTACCTCAGCGACCTCTACCGGCTGGCCCGCAGTGAGGGCGACGGCCGCGCGCAGGACACCTACCGCCACTACCTGAGCCAGCTGCCGGACTGCCTCAGGCGCCTGCGCGAGCTCAGGGACTAGCCCCCGGCGCAGCAGGCTGGTAGAATTCCCCGGCCGGTCAGTATACCGGCGGGGGTATCTTTGAGCAGCAGAGCACTTGAATCTGATGCCGGGCCGGCAGCGTCGCGCACCGTCAGCCGCACGGCGCTGAACTTCTGGATCAACCTGGCCACCCTGGCGGCGTTCTGCGTGCTGCTGGGCAGCAGCATGATCATGAAGTGGATCCTGCCGCCGGGCACCTGCGACGAGGCGGGCGTCAAGGTCTGGCTGGGCCACAGCCGCCACTGGTGGGGCGACATCCACTTCTGGGCCGCGATGCTGATGCTGATCCTGATCATCGTGCACCTCTGGCTGCACTGGGGCTGGGTGCTGAGCACGTGGCAGCGCTTTCTCGGCGGCCTGCGCGCCGCCCGCAGCTGGGCTGCGCTGCTCACGCTGGCCGGCGTGATCGCCGTGCCGTGGGTGATTCCGGCGTATTACCTGGAAGTTGAGACGGAGCAGGCCGTCGTCGCTGCTGATGGCGCTGCAGCTGACGCGTCTGGCGAGAGCGCCGCGGCGACCGTGGCGCCCTGCGGAATCGAGGGTCTGAGCTGCGCGGACTGCCCGGCCGCCGATGACCGGCTGTTCGGCGGCGGCTGCGCGGGCGGAGACGACGAGCAAGAACCGGCCGAGGATGGCGCCGCGAATGAGGATACCGGCGAGGATGCGACCGCTGATGCCGAGACCGCCGCCGCCTGCGAGGACGGCGACTGCGCCAGCTGTCCGTTCGCTGCTGACTGCGCGGACGACTGATCCGGGGCGCTGCTAGTAGGATTCCCGGCTCAGCAGCAGCAGGTCCACGCCGTCGTTTGAGACCAGAGGCTCCTCACCGATCTGCTCGACGGTGTCCAGCGCGACCTCGGCATTGCTCCAGTTGATGCTCAGGTCGGCCAGCTGCAGGCTGGCGCTTTCGACCCGGTAGCCAAGGTCAGTGAACTCCACCACGGTGATTTCGGTCGAATCGACGTGGCGCGTACCCCACTCGCCGATGGCGGCTTCCGCGATGCCGAGATGTACCAGCGCATCGTCGGTGATCGTGGTGCAGGTCGTCCGCTGGCTCATAGCGTAGCTGTGGTTGAAGGGCCTGTAGGCGTCAGCATCGGCCAGCGGAATGCCGGTGGCGTCCGCCAGGGGTACGAACAGCTCCTCGAGGTAGTATTGCTCCGGCTCGTCGTTCTGATACCAGTAGGAGCCAACAAGCAGGGGGTGCCCGCCGGACGTGTGGACTATCTCGCATGGATAGATGTGCTGCGAGTAGTCGATGTAGTCATCCTTGCTGCTGTACTCGCGGGTCCAGGCCACCGTACCGTCACCTGCCACCCGCATGACTACGGTCGAATAGAGCTGCAGCTCGTCGACCGCGATGCGACCGATCAGGTAGGCGCCGGTCGGGGCGCCGCCGAAGGCGTTGTGCCAGGACATCAGGTCTCCGTCATCAGAGATCCTTGTCGTGTCCCAGATTCTGGCCAGCTCCACCTCCCCGGTGGGACTGAGCTTCAGGATGGCCATTTCGAAGTCCGGCTCCGCGCTGAAGTAGTTCATGATTACGCCGGTCCAGATGAAGCCCTGCCCGTCAGTGACCAGCCGCGTGCAGGCGGTGTAGTCCGCGCTGGGGAGAATGACCGCCCGCTGCCAGCGGGGCGTGCCATCCGGCGATAACTGGGCCGCCAGCACGCCGCACTCCTCCCCGTCGCCGAGTATTACCGTTCCCGACAGCAGCAGGTCACCGTTCGGAGCGGCGCTGAGCTGCACGTTGCTCAGTCTCGGGCTGCAGGTGATCTCGCGGTTCCAGACGACATTGCCGTCCGTGCTGACTCCGATCAGAACGTAGTACCTGCGGGATTCCTCGTTGTCCCAGAGGTCCGCCAGACCGACCAGATCGCCACTGCCGGTCAGCACCAGCTGGTACATCTGGTCGTAGAACTCAGTCTGCCCCCCCAGGGCCCAGATCGATTCCCCATCCGGTGCCCACTTAGCGATGTAACAGGCTTCTGAGTCAACATCGTAGCTGGCCAGATGCAGACTGCCGGCTGTGTAGATGTTGCCCTCACTGTCCACCGCGAGGCCGCCTGGTAGATCCCAGTGCGAGGTGCCCACTGTATGCGCCCAGGTCAGGTTCGGCTCGGGGGCGATGTACTGCACGGCGTCGCCCGCCAACCCAGTGACCTCCCCCAGATACGGCGTGACGCGGTACCAGTTGCCGTCGACCGGATCAGCCAGCTCCAGTTCATAGCGGCGCAGTCCCCCCGCAGCCGGTATCGGACCGTCGGCGATGGTTGCTTCCGCGACCTGCTCCCACAGGGCGGCATCCGCGGCGGGCGCCGTCTCCAGCCGGTAGCCGCTGATCTGGTTGAGCCAGTTCTGCCCGATCGCGGTGATGTCGGCAACCGTGATTTGGCCGTCCCCGCTGCCGTCCGCCACCCGGGCCCAGGGCCACTGCGGATCGCCCTCGGCCGCGCCGAAGTAGACGCCGACGGGTGTCAGATCGCTGACGCCCACCAGCCCGTCCTGGTTGTAGTCTCCCGGATTGGCGTAGGCCCAGGCGAACACAACGCCTTCATCCAGCTGTGTGATGGCGAGATCGCTGACGCGGCTGCCCTCGCCGTCGGGCACCTGCTGGCTGGCCTCGCGCCGCCCGGCGGCCCCGATCGCCCGCTCAAGCTCCGCCGTTAGTTCGGCCCAGAGCTGCGAATCGACGTCCGCCGTCGACAGGGCGTCACCGCCGGCCAAGTCACCCGCCCCTGACATAGCTGATCCCGCCGGCGCACCTGAACCGCAGCCAGCGCAGATGAGCAGCAGCAAAGCAATGCTGACGCCGCGATACCACATAGCACACCCCATGCTCTCAGAATCGTACTGCTTTGGACCCCGCGTACGACCAACTGGTTCCGGGCATTGTCGAAAAGGCTGCGCTGAGGGCAAACTGGTGGCAGTCCGCGGATGCTAGAATTCTTCCGCCGCGAATACAACGGAGGCAGGGACACACCATGGCCATTCTCGTAGACAAGAGCAGCCGCGTGGTCGTGCAGGGCATCACCGGGCACGAGGGCACCTTCCACACCGCCGCGATGCTGGACTTCGGCACCAACATCGTCGCCGGCGTGACGCCGGGCAAGGGCGGGCAGGTCGTCGAGCATGGCGGCGTGAAGATTCCGGTGTTCAACAGCGTGGCCGAGGCCGTCGCCCAGACGGAGTGCGACGTGAGCTGCATCTTCGTGCCGCCGAACTTCGCGGCGGACTCCGCCTGCGAGGCCGCCGACGCCGGCGTCGAGGTGATCGTCAACATCACCGAGGGCATCCCGGTGCTGGACGCGCTCAGGCAGTACAACTACGTGGTCGAGCACATGGGCGCGCGGATGGTGGGCCCCAACTGCCCCGGCGTGGTGACCGCCGGCCAGTGCAAGGTGGGGATCATGCCGGCCAAGATCTTCACGCCCGGGCCGGTCGGGCTCGTCAGCCGCTCGGGCACCCTGACCTACGAGGTGGTCAACGGCCTGACCGAGGCGGGCCTGGGCCAGACCACCTGCATCGGGATCGGCGGCGATCCGGTGATCGGCTCCAAGTTCCTGGACCTGCTGGTCGACTTCGAGGACGACCCGGAGACGGAGTGCGTGGTGCTGATCGGCGAGATCGGTGGCAGTGACGAGGAAGAAGCCGCCGAGTACGTCAGGGACATGCAGACGCCGGTGGTGGGCTTCATCAGCGGCCGGACGGCGCCCCCGGGCAAGCGGATGGGCCACGCCGGCGCGATCGTCAGCGGCGGCAAGGGCACCGCCGAGAGCAAGGTCAAGGCCTTCGAGGAAGCCGGCATCCCGCTGGCCGACCTGACGATGGAGATCCCCGACCTGGTGAAGAAGGCCCTGGGGTAAGCCGGCCCCTTGATCCAGCGGGAGGTAGCCTCACATGCAGGAGCCATACATCCCGGTTTTCAACTGGGCGATTACCGAGCTGACCGTCGCCGAACGCCTGAAGACGCTTGAGCCGCTCTGGCGCGAAATAAGGCCGCTGATCGAGCCCGGCATGCGCGTGCTGGACATCTGCTGCGGCTCGGGAGCGGCGGCGTTTCTGGCGGCGGAGGCCGGTGCCGAGGTGACGGCGCTCGATTCCTCGCCGCTGTTGATCGAGCAGGGCCGAGCGGAAAACGCCCGGCGCGGTGCGGCGGTTACCTTTGTCCAGGCCGATGCACTGGCCTATGAATTCGAGGCCGGGGCCTTCGATCTGGCACTGATCCTGGGCAACCCCTTCGTGGACTTCCCACCCGAGCGACTGGCCGGCTTCCGCGACCACGTACACGCGGCGCTGAGGCCCCGCGCGCGACTGGTTGCCGAGTACTACGACGGGGTCATGAGCCTGCGCAAGTGGTCCGAGCCAGCCGAGCGCATCACCGAGCAGGAACCCGAGGAGATCGCCGCCCGCTATCATAGCTACGAGTCGGAACGGGGCGAGTTCACCATCGAACTGCACAACCGCACGCGCGATGAGCGAAGCGTCTACCGCGGCTACGTGCACACCATTCCCATGCTCCGGCTGTGGCTGGAGCCCTGTTTCACGCTCGAGGCGTCCCACCGCCTGGCGGACTGGAAATTCCTGGATGTGCATAGCAGACGCAGCAGAGGGACGTAGACTCCGGCCACGGGTAGCAGCCGCGCAGCACTAGACCCAGCCGGGGCCGTCAGCTTCCCGCTCCGCCCATATCCCGACGCCCAGCCAGTCGGCGGCGAACTCGTCCCAGCTTTTCGTGTATTCCCCCGCCAGCGGGTCGCGGACGCGCACCCGCCGCCCGCCGTCCTCCACGCGCACCACCACCGCGTGGCCGACGGCGAAGGCCCAGCGTACGGAAACGATGTGCCAGCGGCCGCTTTCGGTCAGCTGCGCGCGGCTCAGCGGCGCGATCGAGACCTCGTACTCCGGCGGCAGGCTGAGGCGCAGGATTCGCCAGGCCTGCACCTGGGTCCCGCCGCTGTTACCACTGATCAGGCCGCGCGCGACCGCCTCGGCCTCGCTGAGTTCGACGCCCAGGGTGCGCAGGTAGGTGCAGCTCGCCGCGGCGATGCAGGTGGAGTCCGTGCTCTGCATCAGCACCTCGCCTTCCCACCAGCTGCGCGGGCTGACCTGCGGGTCGACCAGCTGCCGCCCGACCAGAAACACCCCGTAGAGCCCCACCAGCACCGTCAGCACGTAGAGCGCGCGCCGGTCCCGGGTGCGCTCCAGCCGCCGCGTCAGGCCCAGCACCACAGCGATTAGCGGGCCCCAGACCGCCGCCAGCATCAGTACTGCCGCCGCCGGATGCGGCACCAGCCAGACCCAGATGAAGTCGAAGAGCGAGTCGAGGACGTGGACGACGAAGACTACCGCGGCCAGCGCATAGGCCGGCACATAGAGCCGCGGCTGGTCGCTGAGCGTGCTGAGGCTGAGCACGATGCCCAGCAGCACGCAGCCCGCGAGCGCGACGTAGTCCGCTGGCAGCAGCATGGATAAGTAGACGCTCGACCGCGCCGCCGGGTTTCCCGCCGCGCCGCTGCTATAGTGCTGTGATGCCAGCGGCCGATGTGAGCGAGGTCTACTTCCGCGAGACTCAGCGCTTCACCCAGTGGTGGCTGTGGGTGATCGTGATCGGCGTGGCGTTCCTGCAGTGGGACGCCTTCATCCGGCAGATCCTGCTCGGCCAGCCGTTCGGCGACCGGCCGGCGCCCGACGCGCTGATCATCGTGTTCCTGCTGCTGTTCGGTCTCGGCCTGCCCTGGCTGTTCATCGTCGCCAACCTGCGCACCGAAGTGCGCGCCGACGCGGTCTACGTGCGGCTCTACCCCTTTCATCTGCGGGACGTGCGGATCGCGCCGGAGACCATTATCAGCGCGGCCGCCGGCAGCTATAACCCGCTGACGGACTACGGGGGCTGGGGCATCCGGATGGGGCGCGGCGGCAAGGCCTACAACGCCAGCGGCAACCAGGGCGTGCGGCTGGAGCTGAACAGCGGCCAGCACCTGCTGATCGGCTCGCAGCGGGCGCCGGAACTGGCGGCGGCGCTCGAGCGGATGCTGGCCGGCCATCGGGAGGACTGAGGATGCGTAGCGCCTTCGACCCTGCGCAGTGGATCGAGCAGAACATCAGCCTCGATCCCTGCGACACGGTGGGCTTCATCTACGACCATGTGGAGTCGCAATCGGGATTCAGCCTGCCGCTGATCTACGAGGAGTTCGACGCCGCGAAGCGCGGGCACTTCGCCGACCGCGCCGACGCCCACGACTACTCCCAGGCCGTCGGCGGGGGGCGCGTGCTGGACTTCGGCCCGGGAGACGGCTGGCCGTCGTTGATCATCGCGCCCTACGTGGACGAGGTGGTCGGCGTGGACGGATCGGCCCGGCGCGTGGAAATCTGCGCGGAAAACGCCGCGCGGCTGGGGATCGGCAACGCGCGGTTCGTCTGCTGCCCGCCCGGCCAGCCGCTGCCCTTCGAGGACGGCGAGTTCGACGGCGTGGTGGCCGCCTCCTCCGTCGAGCAGGCGCCCGATCCCGGGGCCACGCTTCGGGAGCTCTGCCGCGTGCTGAGGCCCGGCGGTCGGCTGAGGATGTGCTACGAGGCGCTTCAGCGCTACCGCGGCGGCCGCGAGCGCGAGCTGTGGCGCTGGCGCGACCAGCCCCAGCCACGGCACGTCATCCTGCACGTGCGGGATCTGGCCGGCGAGCGGGCGCGGCAATACCGGCTGACGGTGGACCTCAGCGGCGAGGGAATCGACGCCCTGTTCAGGGCCCACGGTGCCGAGTTCGGCTACGACGCCCTGACGGAGGAGTTGCTCGGGGAACTGGCCGGTCACGTGACCTCCGCTGCCGTCTGCGACACCATCCACCCGGCGGGCGGCACCTGGATGCGGATGCTGAAGGATGCCGGCTTCGGCGAGGTGCGCGCCACCCACAGCGGCCGCGGCTTCGCGCGCTCGCTGTTCGACAGCCTGCCGGAAGCAGAGCGGCCGCGTACGATGGCGGAGGTGGACGCTTACCTCAGGCCCCTGGTGGCGCAGGTGATCGAGATGCCTGCCCCGCCCGAGACGGACCCGATGCTTACGGCTGTGAAGCAGGCTCCGGCGGCAGCGGCGGTTTGACGGGCAGATAGACCGGTGCGGCGCCCATCGCCAGCTCGGTCTCGGGCCAGCCCGCAGAATTGAGCGCGCTGAGCAGGTCCAGCAGATTGGAGAGCGCCGTATCGCGCCCGTCGATGTCGCGGCCCGGCAGATCCTCGACCAGGTCGAACCACGAGTAGGCGATCACGCTGTCGGCCCCGAAGGTGTGCGCGCCGCAGAGCATCCGATCCAGTTCGTCGCGCGTCGGGAAGGGCGCGCCGGCGGCGTTCACCGGATCGTACTGCGCCCAGCTGAAGGCCTGGAAGATGAACACCAGCGGCTGGGCCGGGCCGCTGAGGGTGGCGGCGCGCTGAGTGAGCGCCATCACGTCCAGTTCCGGCGGCGGGCTGCCGCCGTCGCGCCAGGGGGCGCCGACCGGATAGCTGTCGATCATCACCCAGTCGCAGGTCTCCCTCAGCATGTCGCTCAGCGCCTGCTCGTAGGCGGCCTCGCTGAGCATCCAGTCCGGGCGCCCGTAGGGCGTGTACTGGTCCGTGTAGATCAGGTTGAACAGCTCGAAGCTGGGCAGGGTGTGCCAGACGCTGATCTGTGGCCGGCTGGGATCCTCTAAGTGGATCAGGTCGTAGAGCTGCTGCATCTGCTCCAGCGACATCGAATAGCGCGTGGTGCCCGCCTCGCCGGCGATCGAGGGTAGGATCTCGTCGTGGATGTACCAGGCGGTGATCGCCGGGTGCTTCTTCAACGCCGCGACCTGGGCGACGGTATCGGTCAGGTGCGTCCCCGGCGCCAGCGGCGTCATGCCCTCCAGCGTGTCCTTCAGCCAGAAGGCCACCCCGATGCCGTGGAAGGCCGCCGCATTCAGATAGCGCTGGAACCCGGCCTGCCAGTATTCGTCCTCCGGGGCGGTCAGCGCGTAGTCGATCACGAAGTTGACGCCGGCGTCGGCCAGCCCCGCGAAGGTGGCGTTGATCTTGTCCTCATCCCAGTAGCCCAGGGAGATGTAGGCGCCGACAAGCTCCGGGCCGGCAGGCTCCTCCGGCTCCGGTTCGGGTTCCGGCTCCGGCTCGGGATCGGGCTGGGGGCTTTCGTCGGCGGTGACTTCGCCGCCGCTGAACGTCGCGCTGTCGCCGTTGTAGACGGCCAGGGTGAAGTACAGGGCCTCGCTCTCCGCCAGCGCCAGGTCGGAGTCGATGCCGAGTTCGACGGCGGGGCCCTCGGGCAGCTGCTGCCACTCCCAGCTGGCGCGCGCGAAATCGGCGAGACCCAGCCACAGCGTCCCTTCCCGCTCGGCGAAGCTCAGCTCAAGTGCACTGGGGCGCAGCCCGCCCTCAAGCCCGCCGGCGACGTAGACCGCCCAGGCCATCTGCCGGTCGCCGCAGCTGAGCCGCAGGCCGTCCTCCGTCTCCGCGGCCGTCTCGCTGCGCAGCGGCTGCTGATCCTCGCCCAGGGCGCACTGCCAGGGGCTGATCTGCGGCTCGGGGGCCGTGTCCGCGGCGGACAGGTCCCGGGGACTGGGATGCCCGATCGCCGCCAGCGACTGCTCCGCTCCGCTGAGCAGCTGGACCGTGCCCTTGTCGCCCATCGGATCGCAGCTCGCCAGCAGCAGAGCGGCGGCGAGCAGCAGCAGCAGTGTGTATCGCGCTGTGGCAGTGATCATGCTGAGGGGATTGTACCTAGACAACCGGCGGTTGCGGGCGCTTTTCAGCCCGATTTAACAACGTGCCGGCGAGGTCGTCAGCGGAGCGCACAGGCCCGCAGGGCGGCGATAAGTGAGACTAAGTCGCAGTTCTGTCGATAGAGAGCTCCGTCTCCCGCCCGCATTGCATGGGTTATCAACAACGATTATGGTTATCCACATCGCGCTCAGCGGGCATCCGGATTGGGCTCAGCGAGCCAAATTCGCGAGATTCCGGATCAATTCTGGCCAAAAGGCTTGACAAGGGCGTTTTTTCCCGCTATATCTAGCTTTATCCAATACCACTTTGGAGGATAGCTATGGCGAGGAAACCGTTGGGCAAGACCGATCTGATCGATGCGGTCGCTAAGGCAGCTGGCATGGAGAAGACCAAGGCCAAGGCGGCGGTCGAGCACACGATCGACATCGTCACCAAGGAGCTGAAGAGGGGCGGCCGCGTGCAGCTCACGGGCTTCGGCACCTTCAGCACCACCCGTCGCAAGAAGCGGATGGGTGTCAACCCCAAGACGGGCGCCAAGATCACCATCCCCGCCCGCAAGGTTCCGAAGTTCACGGCTGGCAAGGCGCTCAAGGACGCGATCGACTAGCACTCGGTCCAGTGTCGAACGACAGACGCCCCGCTTCGGCGGGGCGCTTCGTTTTCCGGGGCCTGATGCGGGCCGGGCGGCGCTAGGTTTTGCCGCGCGCCGAGTGGCCCAGATATGCCTTGCGCATCTTGCGCAGCGCCTCCCGCTCGATCTGGCGGATGCGCTCGCGGCTGACGCCGCGCTCGCGGGCCAGGCTCTCCAGCGTCGCGCCGTCGTCGATCTGGCTGACGCCGCCCTCGCTGCCGTCCTCGACCTCCAGGCCGAAGCGGCGGCAGATTACGTAGCGCTCCTTGTCGTCGAGGTGCCTCAGCAGCGAGCGCACCGTGATTTCGTCCATGGTGCGCAGGAACAGCTCGTTGTCCCCGGCGATGCGGTCGGCGATTGGCTGGGCCGACTCCTGGATCTCGTCGCCGTCGCTGTGCTCGAAGCCGCTCTCCAGCGACATCACGTAGGGCACCGCGCTGCTGTAGCGCCGGATGTCTTCCTCGCTCATTCCGCTCTGGCTGGCCAGCTCCGCGATTGTCGGCTCGCGATTCTCGCGCTGGCGGAAGCGCTCGGTCTCCTTGCGCAGCTTGTTGATCTTGTCGATGATATGCTCGGGCACGCGGATGATCGACTGGTTGGAGATGATGTAACGCAGAATCCGCTGCCGGATCCACCAGGTGGCGTAGGTGCTCAGCCGGTGGCCCAGTTCGGGTTTGAACTTGTCGATCGCCGTCATCAGCCCGATGTTGCCCTCGCTGATCAGGTCGGCGAACGGCAGACCCATGTGACGGTACTGCTTGGCGATGTTCAGCACCAGCCGCAGGTTGGCCTCGATCAGCTGGCGGCGGGATTCCTCACGCACCAGCGGTTCGTTGGTCTTGTCGGCGAGCGAACGCGTCAGGTGCTCTTCTTCCGGATGGGTGAGCAGCGACACCTGGGACAGAAAATCCAGGTAGTGGATCAGCGCGTTCTCCAGGTAGTCCCGGTTGCGCTCTTCCTGAGCCTTCTGATCACGGTTTGTCACTGAGCGCCTTCTCATACAATCCTACCACTGCCCCCGCTTGCCGGGAGAGCCGGACCCGCCGGCCTGCGCTCGGACTGGACCGCGGCACCGCCGCTGCGGCGGGCTGCCGCGTTGATGCCGCCTTGCTGTCCCACGTCAGAGCCGGTAGTGCGCCGGTATGCGGCGCGCGCTACACCTGAGTATACCCGTGGGCTGCGGCCGCTAGCTTCGCCGGCCGCGCCGGATGATCCAGACCACCGCCACGCCGATCAGATAGAGCGCCAGCAGCGGGGCGGTCAGCACCAGCATATTGACCGCGTCGCCGGTCGGGGTGATGACCGCGGCGAGGATCATCAGCGCCACCAGTGCCCAGCCCGTGCGGCGCCACAGCCACGGGGCGTCGACGAGGCCCAGCCAGCCGAGGACCGCCAGCACCGCCGGCAGCTGGAACAAGACGCCGCCCGCCAGGCACAACATGGTGACGAAGCCGAAGTAGCGCTCCTGGGTCAGCACCGGCTCGGCGGTCTCGTGCGCGAAGCCCAGCAGGAAGCCGATACTGACTGGCAGCAGCACGAAGTAGACGAACAGCACGCCCGCCGCGAACAGGCTCAGCACGATCGGCAGGATCGGCGCGATCAGGCGCTTCTCGCTTGGCTTCAGCGCCGGCGAGATAAAGGCCCAGGCCTGCCAGAGCACCACTGGCGAGGCCAGCACCAGCCCACCGAACAGCGCCAGCCTGATGTAGACCACCCAGGGCTCCTGCACGGCCAGGAACTTGAGATTGACCTCGGGCGCCGCGACGTGCAGCGGCCGGATCAGCAGGGAGTAGAGCCAGCTGCGGAAGACGAAGGCCACCACCATGCCGGCCAGCAGCCCCAGGACGGCCACGAAGATGCGGCGCCTGAGCTCGCCGAGATGATCCCAGAAGGTCAGCTCGGCCGCACCCGTCTTGGGAGTGTCGTCGGCGCTCACGGCGCATTTCCCTCCGGCGGCCGGGCGTCGTCCGGCTGCGTCGCTTCCGGTGCAGCCTGCTCATCGCCGGCTGCAGCCAGATAGTCGTCGCTGTCACCGCCGGCCGGTGGCACGGGGGGCGGGGTGGCCGTCGCGGACGAAGCGGCGCGGGGCTTGGTCAGAGCGGCGGGCCGCGGGCTGAGGTCTTCCAGTTCGGCGCTGAGGTTGATGTCCTGGCGCAACTCGGCGACGGTGGAGTCCACCTGCTGGCGCAGCTTGGCCAGTTCCTTGTAGCCGCGGGCGATGGTGCGCACCACTTCCGGAATGCGGCCGGGCCCGAACACCAGCAGCGCCACCAGCGCGATTACCAGTACCTCGCTGCCGCCCAGTCCAAACATGATCGATGCCTGCCTGCCGCCTCGGTGCTATTCCGTGGCCGCCGTTTCGCCGCTCTCCTCGGCGGCGAAGTCCTCGTCACCGCCGACGCCCTGATGGTTGGGACACTCGGTGTTGCTGCAGTAGCGGCGCCAGCGGTCGGTGCCGCGGATCTTCTGCTCGGCGAGGAAGTAGCCGCACAGCGGGCACTTCTCCAGCAGCGGCTTGCCCCACAGCACGAAGTCGCATTTCTCGCCCTTGCTGTCCTCGTTGGCCTGGCAGATCAGGATCACCCGCCGGTTCGGCAGCCGGCGCTTAATCAGGTCCGCGCCGCACTTGGGGCACTGGGTCTGCAGTTCGCTGGTGTAGTCGCACTTGGGGTACGACGAGCAGCCGACGAACTTCGTGCCCCAGCGGCTGACCTTGACCGCCAGCCTGCTGCCGCACCTGGGGCAGGGGCGCTCGACCTCCTGGCCGGCCTCGCTGACCGGGCGGTCGACGATGTTGCCGTTTTTGTCGACGTTGCGGATGTTGGAGCACTTGGGGTAGGCCGAGCAGCTCAGGAACCGGCCGTACTTGCCGTGGCGCAGCACCATCACGCTGCCGCACTTGTCGCAGCGGTGCTCGGTCTCCTGCGGCTTGGCCTTGAAGTAGCGCTTCTCCTCGCCGGCGGCGGTCAGCCGCTCGCTGAACGGGCCGTAGAAGCCCTGCAGCACGTCGCGCCAGTCGGCCTGCCCGTGCTCGACCTGGTCCAGCATCGCCTCCATCTCGCGGGTGAAGCCGACGTCGACGATGTCGGGGAAGTAATGCTCCATCATCTCGGTGGTGACGAAGCCCCACTCGGTCGGCTCGAAGTGGCGGCCGACGCGCACCACGTACCCGCGATGCAGAATCGTCTCGATGATCGGGGCATAGGTCGACGGCCGGCCGATACCGTTCTCCTCCAGCGCGCGCACCAGCGTAGCGTCGGTGTAGCGGGCCGGCGGCTTGGTGAAGTGCTGAGCCGTGCTGAGTTCACCCAGCTGGGCGGCGTCACCGGTGGCGACGGCCGGCAGCGGGCGCGCCTGCTGATCGGCGGCGCGCTCCTCGCCGTACGCCGCCAGATGGCCGTTGAAGGTCACGCTGGTGGCGGTGGCGCGGAACAGGAACGGGCCGCCCGTGACTTCCACGCTGCGGGTCTCGAACTCGGCGGGTGGCATCTGGCTGGCCAGGAAGCGCCGGTAGATCAGCCGGTAGAGCTTGAACTGGTCGCTGGACAGCCGCGGCTTGATCGCGTCCGGCTCGCGGCGGGCGCTGGTGGGCCGGATCGCCTCGTGGGCTTCCTGGGCCCCCTTCTTGGCCCTGTAGACGTTGGGTTTGTCGGGCACGTAGCGGTCGCCGTAGCGCCCCGCGATCTCACTTCGGGCTTCGTCGATCGCGCTGGGCGCGACGCGCACGCTGTCGGTGCGCATATAGGTGATCAGACCCTCGCTGCCGCCTTCCAGCTCGACGCCTTCGTAGAGCTGCTGGGCGATGCTCATGGTGCGGCGCGCGGTCCAGCCCAGCTTGCGGGCGGCGTCCTGCTGCAGCGTCGAGGTGGTGAACGGCGGCAGCGCGCGCCGCTGATGCTCGCGGATACCGGTTTCGCCGATGCTGTAGGTCTCGGCCTTGATCCGCGCGGCCAGCTCCTGGGCCTGTTGCTCGCCGGCGATCACGATCGTATTGCCGTTCAGCTCCTCCTCGCGGCGCAGGTCCTCGCCGGGGCGGCTGAGGCGTTTACCGTCGATCCGCGTCAGCTCGGCGCTGAACGGCTCGTGGCCGGCACAGCTGAACTCGCCGCTGAAACTCCAGTACTCGCTGGGGGTGAAGGCGCGGATCTCGGTCTCGCGCTCGCAGAGCAGCCGCACCGCGACGCTCTGGACGCGGCCGGCGCTGAGGCCCGGCTTGATCTTGCGCCACATCAGCGGGCTGATCTGGTAGCCGACCAGGCGGTCCAGCACACGGCGGGCCTGCTGGGCGTTGACGCGGTCGAAGTCGATCTCGCGCGGAGTCTCCAGCGCCGCCAGCACCGCGCGCTTGGTGATCTCGTGGAACTCGATGCGCTTGACCGGCAGCTTGAGGATCTCGGCGACGTGCCAGGCGATCGCCTCGCCCTCGCGGTCGGGGTCGGGCGCCAGGTAGATCTCGTCGGCGCCCTTGGCGGCGTCCTTGATCGCCTTGATCGTCTTGGTCTTGCCCTTGATCGTCTGGTAGTCGGGCTTGAAGCCGTCCTCGATGTCGACGCCCAGCTTGCTCTTGGGCAGGTCGCGGATATGGCCGACGGTGGAGACCACCTTATAGTCGCCGCCCAGATAGCGCGTGATCGTGCGCGCCTTGGTCGGCGACTCGACTACTACTACTTTCTTGCCCATCAGCAAACCTCGCTTGGCCGCGGCCGCGCTTCCGCCAGTGCTCTACCGCTGCTCCTACAAGCGCACATAATAGCCGCTGCCAGCGGCGGAGATTAAACCCTTGATCTCCAGCATCGTCAAGTGCGCGATGCAGTCCTGGGTGTCGAGCCCCAGTTTGCGCACCAGCGCGTTGACGTGGGTGCCCTCGTAGCTGAGGGCGCTGAGCAGCCGCTGCTCGTCGGCGCTGAGCTCCAGCGCGGGCGCGGCGGCCGCCACTTCCGGGGCGGCTTGCGGGGCGCTGTCCTCCGCCGGAGCCGGTGCGGCGCCGGGTTGCGGCAGGCGCTCGAGGCGCAGAGCGGCGCGGCTGGTGCCGAACTCGGCCAGGATATCGTCAACGCCTTCGGTAAGCTGGGCCTGGCCGCGCTTGATCAAGTCGTGGGTACCGCGGCTGTAGGGGCTGCTCAGCGGCCCGGGATAGGCGAAGACCGCCCGTCCCTGCTCGGTGGCGATCCGCGCCGTGATCAGCGCCCCGCTGCCCAGCGGCGCCTCGACCACCACCACCCCGCGGCTCAGCCCGCTGATGATCCGGTTGCGCTGGGGGAAGTGCTCGCGCAGGGGCGCGGTGCCCGGCGGATACTCGCTGATCACCAGCGCGCGCTCGCAGAGCTGTTCGTAGAGCTCCTGATGCTGCGGGGGGTAGACCACGTCGACGCCGCAACCCAGCACCGCCACCGTCGGCCCGCCGGCGCTGAGCGCCCCGCGGTGGGCGGCGCCGTCGATGCCCAGCGCCATCCCGCTGACCACCGGCACCTTAAGCTCCGCCAGCTCGCCGCCCAGCCGGTGCGCCAGCGTGCGCCCGTGCTCGCTGCACTTGCGGCTGCCGACGATGCCGATCCCCTCGTGGCGCATCAGCTGCGCGTCGCCGCGGGCAAACAGCAGCAGCGGCGCGTCGGGCAGTTGCGCCAGCAGTTCCGGGTACTGCGGGCTGTCCCAGCCGACCAGCGCGGTCCCCTGCTCGCTCAGCTGTGCCAGCTCGGCGGCGGGGTCCACGTTGCGGCGCGCGTCGCGCAGGCGCTGCTTGTGGCCGGCCTGCAGCTCCAGCCGCTCGAAGTCGTCGTCGCTGAGCTCCGGCAGCGCCTCGAGGCCGCCCAGCTGCCCGGCGATCAGATCGTGGTGGCGGGGAAAGAAGTTGCGGGCGCGAGCCAGCAGATACAGCGCCTCAAGCCGCCGGTCCATAGCGCAATCATAGCGCAACGCCCGGGCGTGAGCGCGGCGATACCGCGGTAGGCGGGGTTTCAACCCCGCGATTACCCGGTAGGCGGGGCTTCAGCCCCGCGATTCAAATGTCGGCGGGTTGAAACCCGCCGCTACCGAAGACGGGCCCGGCTGCCGATCAACATGGTATGAGACGTGGTATCATATCGGCAGAGCGCGCGGGGGTACTGGCGACGGCGGTTGTGGATGGTTGCCGGACGTGTGCTGCAAGGCTGTTGGATGATTCCAGGCGGAACGGCGGGCCGGGCCGGAGCGACGGCGCGCAGGCCGACGCCCGGAATGGCAATGGAGGGTGGGCCGCGATGCAGCCCCACGATATTGAGCGGGCGCTTTATGTAATGCAGCTCTGCGCCGAAATGGGCATTGAGCCGCCCGATACTGACGAGGCGCTGGCGCTGGTGCGCTCGATGCGGCAGCTGGAGCGCCGCGAGCAGAAAGAAGCGGTGGTGCGCCACGTGTTCAGCCAGCGGGCCCGGGTTCAGCCCAATGGACGGCAGCTGAGCGCCTGATCGGTCGCAGCACGGTAGAATAACTACGGGGAATCACCCGAACCTCTCAGTGCGTGAGGATCGACTATGGCGCGTAAACTGCTCGCTCTGCTCATTGCTGGATCGCTGCTGGGCGCGGTCGCCTGCGGTGGCGGCGGGGGCCTCAATCAGCCCGCGCCGGACGGCGGCGGGGTGCCCGATGTGCGGCTGCTGCCGGACCTTACCGACCTGCCGGCCAGCGGACTGGCACGCAAACGCGTCAGCGACGCCAGCTACGACCTGCTGCTGGTCGAGCCGCAGTTGACTTCGCAGTGGCCTGGTGCCCAGCACGCGGACGGCGAGTTGATCCTGGACCCCGAGCTGGGCGGCGGCCTGGCCTGGGCGATCTATGCGCTGCCGGGGTTTCCGACGGACGGCACTATCCTGCCACTGAGCGTCACCGTCCAGAAAGGATTGCCGACGGTCTGGGTCGGGGTGAGCAACTTCGCGCGCGGCAGCTGGCAGTTCATGGAGTTCAAGAACAGCGGCGGCTACCTGATCGACAACGGCGCCGACCTGATCAGCGAGGAGGGCGTGATGTACGTCGCCGTGATCGGCGTCGATGCGGATAACCACGTGATTGTAACCAGTCTCAGAATGACGCTCAGTGCTGATCTTCCGCCGGCGCCAGTGCCTGTCATCAACGTGCCTGATTTCATCTACGAGGGCCATGAGGCGCTGTTCAACGCCGTCGGTTCTTCCGGGGGAGACGGCAGCATCACCGAGCTGGTCTGGACGATGGACATGGCGGACAGGCGGTCGACGATTGATCCGGCTGAAGATGTGGATTACACACTGGCCACACCCGGGCAGCACGTGGTCGGCCTCGTGGTGAAGAACGACATGCCGCTGGCCACTGCTGGACAGAAGATGATAGAGGTGCTGCCGCTGGTGCGGGATCTGCTGATCGTCTACAACAGCGAGATGCCGGAGGACCTGGACCTGGTGGAGTACTACAGCTCGCCGCTGACCGGCCGCGCAATCCACCCCGACTACCGGCTGGGGCTGCCGCTGGGCGAGAGTGCCGCCGAGACGATCAGCCGCGCGGACTACGGCACAAATATCCGCGACGCCATCATCGCCTTTCTCGACGACCCGGCCAACGCCGAGATCAAGGCCAACGTCAAGTACCTGCTGATGATGAAGGGCGTGCCCTACAAGATCCCGGGTACCAACGGCGGCAATCACGACCTGTCCACCAATTCCAGCGTGGACGCTGAGCTGTGCCTGCTCCGCAGCGGCGGCGTCTCAAGCGATGACGGCTACCGGCTGGAGGGCCCGATCTGGAACGAGCCCACCTACTACGGCTTCACCAAGCAGGGCTTTTACAACGCCGACGATCTCGACTTCGCGCCGGACACCTATCAGGTCACCGACCTGGACGGGGTGAACTGGCCGCTGAATTATCTGGTCGGCCGTATTAGTGCCTACACCTATGACAACTGCAAGGCAATGATCGACCGCTCGCTGGTGGCGGATACCAGCGGCCTCGGCTGGATTATCTACGATACCAAGTCCGGCTCGCAGCATTACGAGCGGATGTTCGATCCCGTCTGGCCGAACGCCGAAGATAACTGGGACAGCGGCTATGAGCTGTTCACGGCGGGTGGATTCAACGTCTTCGGCGAGGAGACCAACGAAGTCGTGACCTGGGACTACGAGCCGCTGCCCGAGGGAGCGGAACACAGCATCCTGGCCTACTGCTCCTGGGGTAAGCACTCCGCCTTCGACCAGTTCTACATCCTGGACGATCTGGGCTTCACCTATCTGCCGGGCGCATGCTTCATGAGCTACGAGAGCTTCAACGGCCAGACGATGCGCTGCTCGAATCCCGAGGACCCCTCCGAGGGCCACCCCGGCCAGGGCCAGATTGCGGACTTCATCTTCATGGGCGGGACCTGCGCGATCGGCAACGTCTACGAGCCGTGGACCGACGGCGTGGGCGACGAGCGCTGGGTGTTCAATCGCTACATCGAGCACGGCGACCGCTGGATTGAGGCGGCCTACAAGGGCCTGTGCTACGTCAGCTGGCAGGAGATCGTGATCGGCGATCCGCTCTGCCGCGTGGTGGCTGAGTAGCGCGGGGAGGCAAGGTCGGCGGGTTAAAACCCGCCGCTACCGGGATAAAGGTAGGCGGGGTTTCAACCCCGCGATTCGAAGGCGCGCAGTGGCGAAATCAGGGGGCTGAAGCCCCCTGCTACCGATTCACGGTAGGCGGGGATTCATCCCCGCGATTGCAGAGGTGGGCTGGGCTAAGGTCGGCGGGTTAAAACCCGCCGCTACCGGGATAAAGGTAGGCGGGGTTTCAACCCCGCGATTCGAAGGCGCGCAGTGGCGAAATCAGGGGGCTGAAGCCCCCTGCTACCAAGATGGTAGGCGGGGTTTTAACCCCGCGACTACCCCACGGTACAATCAGCCAATGCGATACCGGCCTCACGACTACTCCAGTGCTGCCGGGTATTTCGTAACCTTCGCCACCAGGAATCGCAGGCCCCTGCTGGGTGCCATCGTCAACGCTTCATTTCGTGCCTCTGCCGCTGGCCGGATCGTCGAGGACGTCTGGCGGCAACTGCCAGTCCGCTACCCGACTGCGCAGTGCGACGCGTTCCAGCTGATGCCCGACCACGTTCACTGCATAGTCGTGCTGCTCGACGCACGCGTGGCGGGGATTCCCGACGCCGGGAGCGTGGACTTGCCGGCAGTGATGCACTGGCTGAAGGGCGTCAGCTCCAGGCGCATCAACGCTGCCATGGGCACAACCGGCAAACCCGTGTGGCAGGCGGGCTACACCGACCGGGTAATCAGGAGCGAGCGCGAGCTGGAGAAGTTCCGGCAATACACGTTGACCAATCCGCTGCGGTACTCGCTGCGCGAATCAGAGAGCCAGTGCCAGGGGGGGTGATGTCAGGGGGCTGAAGCCCCCTGCTACCCGTCTCCCGGTAGGCGGGGCTTCAACCCCGCGATTACCCGGTAGGCCGGGCTTCAGCCCGGCGATTCATAGATGGACGGGTACAAGGTCGGCGGGTTGAAACCCGCCGCTACCGGAGGATCGGGACGTCCCTCACACATCCCCGGCTGCATACCCCGCCACGGCGCGCTCGACCCAGTCGGCGATGTTCAGGTCGTAGCCGCGCAGGTAGAGCAGCGTCCGGCCCGCGCCGTCGAGCAGGATCACTGCAGGCTTCTCATCCTCGTCCGTGACCTTGAGATCCTCGCGGATCCAGTCCGTCAGGTCGGCGCAGTCCGAGGTGTACGGGTCTTCCTCGAAAAGCACGCGCTCGTCATCCGCGAAGCGCTGGAGCAGCCCGCGGGCGCGCACGGACGGCTCGCCGTCGTCATAGATCACCATCAGCAGCAGCGGCGGCATGCCTTCTTCGCGCTCCCACCGCCAGTCCACAGTGCGCTCGATCAGCGCCGCCTGCGGCAGGTCGGCCGGGGCATCCAGCGCCACCTCGATCAGCACGTCTCCGCCGGCCGCGGCCTCGAAGTCGCGGGTCTGGACGTGAACCACGGCGCCGGGATAGCGCACCCCGCACTGCAGGCGGTAATCGCCCGGCGCGCCGACGTAGTAGACGTCGCCCTCGGCTTCAGTCGCGTCCGGGGGATAGTCCAGCTCGCCCAGCGGGTAGCCGAGGTCGTCCAGCGGAACAAAGGTGCCCTCGTGCCAGGCGGTGATGGAGTAGTGCTCGAAGTCCGGCTGCGGCTCGCCCCCCTCGCTGAAGCGCGGCCGGACGGCGCAGATGTCGCTGTAGCGGCCCGTCACCTGCTCGCGACCGAAGGCGTCCCCGGCCGTCACCAGCGCGATCCGTCCGCCGCACAGGTCGGCGGCATGGCCTGCTTCGCCGGTGCGCTCCGGCGCACCGGGGTAGACCGGCAGCCAGGCGGCGGGATCGTAGTCGCCCGGCCCGCCGTCATAGACCTCCACCCAGCTCTCGCCGCTGAGATTCTCCCTGACGAAGCGGGTGGGATAGCCCTGGGCCCGAAGCGCAGCGGCGGTCAGGATCGCCAGTTCGCGGCCGGTGCCCGCCCGGGCATTGTCGACGCTGAGCGGATCGGCCAGGTTGCCGTAGTAGCCACGCTCGCGCTCGATGAAGCCCGCTGTGATCCGCGCCACCAGCGCGCCTAGCTCCCGCTCCCCTCCCGCGTAGCGCAGCCTTAGCTCGCGGCGCCAGCGGGTGACCGGCTCGTCGTCGAGGCGGTAGTTCAGCACGTAGCGGCGGAACAGCTCGCCGGCCTTGTCCCAGCCGTCGCGGCCGGCGATGCTAAGCGCCTCGTCCATGTTCTCGACCAGAATCTCGCTCGTCAGTTCCAGGCGGTCGAGGTGGGTGGCGTGCTGAAGCAGCCAGACCATGTTCAGGTAGTCCTGCTGGTCGTAGGGCTGGCTGGCGCCGGGATAGACCGCGCTGAGCGCACCGGCCAGCTCTTCCCAGTTGCCGCCGGCGTCGGTAAGCGCCTCGCGGATCGCGTCGCGGTCGGCCCAGTCGGGAGTATCGGCGAGCACATAGCTCTCGATCTCGACCAGGCGCGGGTCATCGTCCTGCGCGGCCGCTATGGGCGGCAGCAGCAGACAGAGCAGGATCAGCGGAGCGGTCGAGCGCATCGGCGCACCTCCAGGTGCCCTAGATGGTAGCACTCAGGCTGCCGCGCTGGAGCCCGCTCCCGGCTGGTCAGCGGTCGCAGAGGGCCTCAACGTTGGCCAGGAAGTTGATCAGCGCCTGCTCCAGGCGCTCGTCCCACTTCTCGTCGCTGAACCCGCCCTCGGCGTCGAACTTGTCGCCGGCCAGCGGCAGAACGAAGCAGCGCGGGCAGATCATGCAGCCCATCACCATCAGCGGGGTCCGCAGGGCGAGCAGACCGCGCTCACCGCCGACGGCGGAGGGCGAGGCGCTGAGCAGCATTGCCACCTTGTCGGTAATGGGCACCGGTTTGATGCGGCTGATCCAGTCCAGCGCGTTCTTCAGCGGCCCGGCGATCGAGTAGTTGTACTCCGGTGCGGCGATCAGATAGGCGTCGGCCTCGGCCAGCCGCTCGCCCAGCGCCATGACGCCCGGCGGGATCCCCTGCTGCTCCTCGATGTCGCCGCTATAGAGCGGGATGTCGAAGTCGGACAGCCGCGCCAGGTCAACTTCCGCGCCCTGCCCGCGCGCGGCGGCGGCCGCCCGCGCTACCAGCTTGTGGTTCAGTGACCCCTTCCTCAGCGAACCCGCAAACGCAAATACCTTCATCGCATAGCCCCCACTGTGTTTGGACTATTGGTTATACCAGCTGAATGCGGTAATCAGTTCATCGAGCGCCAGAATCAGGGCCGAATATCCTCAGCTGAGCCCGGCCTGCTCGAAGTAGGGCTTGCAGCGCGCGTCCTCTTCCAGGATGTGGCCCGTGATCCAGCCCCGCAGGTAGTGCAGCACGTCGCTGGTCAGCAGCACGTCGCCGCGCCTCAGGCGCGCGCGAAACTCCAGCACGCGGCGCTTGAACTCCTGGTGGCGCGCGCGGTGCTGGTCGAGGGCCGGATACTCGATCTCGCCCATCAGCTGCTCCTCGGTGGCGAAGTGGGTCAGCGCGTAGTCGGCGAGCCCCTGCAGCAGCTCGCCGAGCTCATCGCGGCCGCGGCCCTCGGTCATCGCGGTGGAGAGCGCATTGAACATCTTGAGCAGCCGCTGATGCTGCTGGTCGACCTTGACCACCCCCACGCTCATGGAGCGGTCCCAGTGTACTTCCCTGATCGTCATCGCAGTGCCTGCGGGAGCAATGCTAGCATCCCGCCGCACCCGAGGGGCTGTGGAGCCGCGCGGCTATAATCTTGCTCCGATGTTTGACCGCCTGCAGGAGTCGCTGACCGCCGCGCTGAAGAACCTGGCGCGGCGCGGCGCGCTGACCGAAGCCGATATCACCGGCGGGATGCGCGAGATCCGCCTGGCGCTGCTGGAGGCGGACGTCAACCTCGCCGTGGTCAAGGACTTCGTCGGCCGCGTCAAGGCCAAAGCGCTGGGCGCGGGCATCCTCAAGTCGCTGACCCCCGCCGAGCAGCTGACCAAGATCGTCTACGACGAGCTGACCGAGATGCTGGGCGGCGCGGACTACGACCCGAAGTTCAGGCTCGGCACGGGCCGGTTCGTGATCATGATGGTCGGTCTGCAGGGCGGCGGCAAGACGACGATGGCGGCCAAGCTGGCGGCGCGCTTCAAAAGCGAGGGCCGCCGTCCGCTGCTGGTCGCCGCCGATCTGTCGCGCCCGGCCGCCGTCGATCAGCTTGAGGTGCTGGGCAGGCAGGTGCACAGCGAGGTCCATGCCCCCGCGGACGCGGCCAGCGCCGATCCGGTCCAGGTGGCCACCGACGGCGTTGCGGCGGGCGAGCGCGGCTCGCTGACGCCGGTGATCGTCGACACCGCCGGGCGCCTGGCGATCGACGAGGAGCTGATGGCGGAGCTGGAGCGCATCAAGGCGGCGATTCAGCCGGACGAGATTCTGCTGGTGCTCGACGCCCTGACCGGCCAGGACGCCGTCGAGACCGCGCGCCGCTTTGACGAGCGGCTCAGTCTGACCGGGCTGGTGCTGACCAAGCTGGACGGCGACGCCCGGGGCGGGGCGGCGCTGAGCATGCGCGCGGTGACGGGCAAGCCGCTGCGGCTGATCGGCGTGGGCGAGAAGGTCGACGCGCTGGAATACTGCCATCCGCCGCGCCTCGCGGGCCGCATCCTGGGCTACGGCGACCTGTCCACCTTGCTGGAGAAAGCGGCTACAGGCTTCGACGACGACGAAGTGGCGCGCCTGGAAAGGAAGCTGAAGAAGGAGAAGAAGTTCGACCTCGACGACTTCCTGGCCGCGCTGCGCCAGACCAGGAAGCTGGGCAGCATGCGCCAGCTGATCGGGATGATTCCGGGGCTTAAGGTCAGCGACGACCAGCTGGAGCAGGGGACGGCGGAGCTTAAGAAGTTCGAGGCGCTGGTGCAGTCGATGACGCGCGCCGAGCGCCGCGACCCGCGGCTGCTCAATGCCGGCCGCCGCCGCCGCATCGCGGCCGGCAGCGGCACGACGGTGCAAGACGTCAACCGCTTCATGGCCCAGTTCAAGCAGATGCAGCAGATGACGCAGAAGCTGCTGGGCGGCAAACCGGCCCGGTAGGCGCGAAGCCTCTTCGCGCCTGGAGGTCGGCCGCGAATAGGATTCGCGGCTACCGATCAGTAGGGCTGGCGTCTCGCCTGCCATTCCGGTAGCCCCGCCTACCGCCGTCCCGGTAGCGGCGGGTTTCAACCCGCCGACCTTATCCCAGCCCACCTTCGAATCGCGGGGTTGAAACCCCGCCTACGGGCCGGGCCGCGAATGGGATTCGCGGCTACCGGGTAGTAGGGACGAGGCCTGTCTCGCCCGTTACGGTGGGATTAACCACAGAGATCATAGAGAACACGGAGGGATCACATGTAGGGGCGATCCCGCCCAGGCGGGATTGCCTCGCCCACATTTGAAGGTGGGCTGGGCAAGCCCAGCCCCTTGTATGCTGGGATGACCGGCGTGGGGTTTGCCCCCGTCGTCACTCCGCCACCAGCTCATCCACCGGGGGCAGCGCGCTGCGATTGGGTCTCAGGAATAGCCCGGTCAGCAGCCACGGCACGCCCGCGCTGAGCACCAGCCCGCCGACGATCGAGATCCAGCCCCAGTCGAATATCGGGCTGATCAGCAGCATTTCGAAGCCGGGGACGGGGGAGTGCATCACGCCGCGGACGGTGAACTCGAAGTAGCGGCCGCTGGGCGTGCCGAGTAGGAACGGTACCAGCGTCGCGCCCAGCGCCACCACGCATAGGGTGGTGTAAAGCAGCAATTCCGCCGGGCCGCGGCGTCCCATGATCAGGATCAGCCCGCCCAGGCCGAGTAGCCCCAGCAGCGGGATCGGCAGGGCCAGCCACGAGATGCCCCCGCCCGCCACCACCACCGGCCCGATCATGGCCCGGTTGCCTGTCGGATCCTCGGTCAGCAGGTTCTGCCAGTAGGGCACGGGACGTGACCAGCCGGGCGCGTTGTAGCGGCCACGCTCAGTCCACGCGCCAAGCAACGGATCAAGCCGCCACTGTCGGAAGGTCATCTGGTTGGCCGCAATGTCCAGCTTGGTCTCGGGCCGGTATTTCCTCGTAGCCTCGACGTTCCTGGCGATCTTGTCGGGGTCGGTGCTTGGCACCCCGTAACACGTACCCGCCTCGCTGATGCGTGACTCGACGGCAATGGGGCGGGTTACCTGCAGTTCATTGGCAACGAGCGGCCCGCCGGTGTAGAGGAACAGGCCCAGCATTACGGCGCATAGCCCGGCGGCCCAGTAGCGTCCACGCGTCAGGCCCGCGAAGGCCAGGCCCAGGATCAGCAGGGCGGCAAGGATCAGCGGCGCCGACAGCCAGAGCGGCCAGGATACCTCGTAGCCGTAGCCGACGAAGTAGTCCTGCCATAGCGCGCGGCCCAGCAGCATCAGTGAGGCGACGACCAGCACGGTGTGAATCAGCTTGAGCTGGATGATCCTGGCCAGGAGCACGCCCCAGCCGAGCCGCCAGGCGCGCCACAATGTATAGGCGAAGCCGGCGAAGAACGCCGCGCGGCCCAGCCCCTGCAGCAGCCACGCCGCGGTGGCCAGCGCGCACGCGCCCGCGCCCGGAGGCGGTGGCGCATCCCGGCCCCAGAGGAAGCGATAGTCCCCCATCAGCCCGCCGACGTAGAGCGCCAGCCAGTCGGAAAGCAGGATCGCGGCGAAGCAAACTAGCAGGAAGATCAGCTCGCGCCACTCGCGCCGGGTCGGCCAGCGATTCAGCGTGGCGTAGACCTGGTCGGTGAGATGCGGCGCCGCCAGCTTGCGGCGGCTGGCCGCGTTCCGCAGATCAGTGCGTGCCTGCTTAGCCGCCGGTAGTCCCTCGTCAGACTGCAGGCAGGAAAGGTGGTCATCGAGCTCCGCGCCGATCTCACTCAGCCTGGCCGGGCTGAGCCCCCAGTCCTCACCGCTGCCCAGCCACGCCTGCGCGCGCCGCGCCGCGCCGCTCACCTGGCCTCCGCGGCCGGCTCGCCGCTCAGCGCCTTCAGCGCGCCGTGGCTCAGGCGCACGAACTGCTTGCGTGCCCGCTCCCAGGCCCGCCGCCCCCTGGCCGTCAGGGTGTAGACCTTGCGCGGCCGGCCGTGGGGGGCGGTCTCCCAGCGCGCGCTGACCAGCCCGCCATGCTCCATCCGGTGCAGCACCGGATAGAGGCTCTCGGGTCGCACCGCAAGCTCGCCGCCGCTGCGGCGCGCGATCGCCTTGGCGATGCCGTAGCCGTAGCCGGGTCCCCGCGACAGCTCGCTGAGGATGAGCACCCGCAGCATCCCCGCCAGATACTCAGGCTGGGCCATGTTCCACCTCGCTTTATATACTACGTCGTGTAGTATAGCATGAGACCGGCCATGCAGGATGTTGTTCCCGGTGAGCGCGGATCTTGTCTGCGCATCGTATGCCGCGGGGCGGATGGCGGTAGGCGCGAAGCCTCTTCGCGCCTGGAGGTCGGCCGCGAATAGGATTCGCGGCTACCGATCAGTAGGGCGGGCGTCTCGCCTGCCATTCCCGTAGGGGCGGGGCTAAGCCCCGCCCTCAAGCACCAGTAACCGCAGAGACCGCGCCAACATGAGGGCCGGTCTGAGACCGGCCCCTACGATCCGGGCGGCACGGGCCGTGCCCTTACAGCGCCTCCGCATCGAGGTCGTAGGCGTCGGCGGCGGTGACGCGGGCGCGCACCACCTGGTACAGCTCCAGCGGCTGGGGTGAGCTGACGCGCGCCAGGCCGTCGATCTCGTAGGCGTCGCGCCAGCTGCGGCCGAGGTAGACGTATACGTCTCGTTCGGCTGCCAGCGGGGCGCCAGTGTCTGGCTCGTCCTCGGGCTGCTCCGCTTCTTCCAGCAGCACCTCGATCTCGGTGCCGACCAGCGCCTGCTCGCGCTCAAGCATCACGTCGTACTGCGCCTCCATCAGCAGCTCCTGGCGCTGAAGCTTGATGTTCTCGTCCACGTGGTCCGGCAGGCGGTGGCTCTGAAGCTCCGGCAGATCGCTGTAGGTCAACACCCCCAGCCGGTCGACGGCGCCGGACGCCACCCAGTCGCAAAGCTCATCGAACTGCGCCTCTGTCTCGCCGGGATAGCCGACGATCAGCGAGGTGCGGATCACGGCGTCCGGACAGGCTTGGCGGATGCGGCCGAACAGCGCGTCGATACTCGCGCGGTCGCCACGGCGCCGCATCGACTTCAGCAGCGCGCCGCTGACGTGCTGGACGGGCACGTCGAAGTAGGGCAGCAGCCGCCGGCCGGCAGAATCGCTCGCCAGGCGTCCCCAGGTTTCGAGCAACTCGTGCGTGACGTGGTCCGGATACATGTACATCACCCGCAGCCAGCCGGAGCCGTCGAGTGTGCAGAGCTGCTCGAGCAGCCCGGCCAGCCTTGGCCCGCCCAGGTCGCGGCCGTAGTAGCTGGAGTCCTGGCTGACCAGCACGATCTCGGGGACAGCCAGCTCGCTGAGCATCGCGACCTCGGCCAGCACGTCATCCGGTGGGCGTGAGCGGTAGCGGCCGCGGAGCTCGGGAATGATGCAGAAGCGGCAGCGGTGGTTGCAGCCGTCGGCAATCTTGACGTAGGCCAGCGACGGCGGGGTGGACAGCACCCGCCCGGCCCCGGCATCGGCCAGAAACGCGGGCAGCGCGAAGCGCTCCGGCTCCGCCAGCTCCTCGCTTGCATCCTCGTCCAGCAGCCGGCTGAGCACCTCACCAATGCTGCCCGGGTTGTCCGGGGTCAGCCAGGCGTCGACTTCGGGGTACGCTTCATGGCGGCGCTGCTGCAGGTACTGGGGCAGGCAGCCCGCGACGATCACCGCCCGGCAGCGCCCCGCCCGTTTCTGCTCCAGCGCCTCGCGGATTGCCTCGTCGGCCTCGGCCTGGGCCGCCGCGATGAAGGCGCAGGTGTTGATCACGAGCGCGTCGGCCTGCTCGAGCTCGGTGGCCAGTGCAAAGCCGGCGTCATCGGCGCGGCTGAGCATCAGCTCGCAGTCGACCTGATTCTTGGGGCAGCCGAGGCTGATGAAGCCGACGGCGGGGCGGTTGCCCCTTACGCGCTGCATGCTAGCTGCGGGTGGCGAAGGCCAGCAGCGCGCCAACCAGCAGCGCCAGACCGGCCCCGACCGCCAGCGGCGCCAGCGGCTGCAGGATGCCGATCAGCGCCAGCGCCAGCGTCAGCGCCCCGGCCCCCAGCAGCACCCCGCCCAGCACCAGTCGCGGCGCGGCCATCGCCACCGGATCGGCCTGCACCCCCGCCCCGCTCGCGCCGGGCTGGATCATCGGCGCGTCGGGATTGGACGGATCGAAGTCGGCGATGAACAGCTTGGGTGTGCCCTTCTCGAAGCCCGCCTTCTCCATCGCGACGGCCTGCAGGCGCATCACGGCGTCCTGCTGCTGCTTGCTGAGGCCGGACCAGAAGGTGCGCGAGACCGGCTCATAGGCCGCCGGGAAGTCGCGCATCGAGCGGTGGCGCAGTTTGTAGTCCACCGGCTGCGGCTTGGCGGTCTCGCCTTCGCCGCCCTGCTCACGGTCCTCCTTGCGGCGGCCGCGGGGGCCCTTGCGGCGATCCTCGGCCGGGGCGTAGAAGTGGCCGCCGGTCGGTTCGGGCAGCTCCGTGAAGCTCTGTTTCTCTTCCTGCTCGGAGTCGGACATGCACCAATAATACCGCCGGACCGGCCGTTATTGAGTGCGGGCGCCCAGCCACTCGTAGACCTTGAAGTAGCGCGTGACCTTCTTGCCGAAACCCTCGTTCTCTTCGCTGGGGATCAGTTCGGTCAGCAGTGCCGGATCGCCGCCGTAGCGCTCCCGCCACTTGCGGTAGTTGCCGTCGCCGCCGTTGTAGGCGTGGATCACGGCGCGGGTGTTATTGGCGCCGAAGATCTCGTAGAGCGCGGCCAGATAGGCCGCCCCCAGCCGGATATTGACTGCGGGATCGTCCAGCTGGTCGGTACTGATGGACATGCCGTACTTGGAGTCGAGCCAGCGCGCCGTCGGGGCCATGATCTGCATCAGCCCGCGGGCGCAGGCCCAGCTGACAGCAGCCTCGTTGAAGTTGCTCTCCTTCTTCATCACCGCCCAGACCAGGTTGGCCGGCACCCCGAACTCGGCGGCGGCGGCCTCCACTTCGGCGGCGAAAGGCCGCGGGTAGGCCTCGCTCAGCACGTAGTCAAGCAGCGCCTGCTCGCCGATGGCGCCGCTCTCCAGCAGCTCGGTGGCGTGCCACTGGCGGCTGTGGAGCGGCCTGCTGAGCGCGGCGTTGGCCAGCGACAAGTACGCAAGCGCCGGGTTGTCGGGATCGCCGGTACCCGCGTAGTACTCCCGGGCCGAGTCCGTCAGCCCCAGCCCGGCCAGGTACTCGCCGGCGCCCGCCGGATAGCCGAGCAGCGTGCAGCCGGCGGGCAGGCTTGGCTGCGGGGGGTAGTTGCTGGTCAGCTCGTAGTAGTTCCAGTACTTGAGTCCGATCCGCGCCCGCACTTCCTCGGCGGCCTGACCGCGCCCCGCGCGCTCCAGCAGGTAGGCGTCCCAGTAGGCGGCGACCTCGATCATCTGCTCCAGCGTGCGGCGCTCGCCTTCAGTGGCGTCCGCGGCCGGGCGGCGGTCCTGGGCCCAGTCGATCAGCCGTCGAGCGGCATCCTGGTCGCCGCGGTGGATCAGCAGCGGCAGCAGCTCCTCCAGCGCCTTGGGCACCGACTCGCTGGCCGGATGCTGCTCGATCACGCGGCGCAGGTAGTCGACGCTGCGATCGAGATCCAGCGGGTCCTGGACGTGCTTGAGGATCGCGTAGCAGTGGTAGAGCGCGTCGCCGGCCTCGGCGCCGCCCAGCCGCGCGCAGGAACGGTAGTAGTCCAGCGCGGTGTTCCACTCCTGGCGGGCCTCCAGCAGCAGCGCGTGCTGGTAGTAGATCGCGCTGAGGCTGGGGTCGCTCAAGTCCCGCAGGTTGGCGTCGGCCATCAGCGCCCGCAGCGCCTCCGCATCGGCATCGGCGCGGAAGCAGATCGCCATCCCCACCCGCAGCTCCTCCCAGCGGTTGCGGTTGGCGGCGCTGACATGGGGTTTCAGCCGGTCGAGCAGCGCGGCGGCACTGCTGGCCAGGCCGTGTTTGGCCGCGGCCCGGGCCAGGTCGGTGAAGACGCCCGGCGGCAGCGGCAGCGCCAGAGCCCCGTCCGCAGTGATTCCCCAGCCGGCGGCGCCGTCGAGCACGTCGGTCAGCAGCCGCGCGGAAAGCTCCGCGGCACTTTTGCCCGGCAGCGCCTCGGGATCAAGCTGCAGCGCGGGGTACGCCATCGTCCAGGCGGATTCGTAGTCACCCTGGCGGAGGAAGTACTCGCCGAACTCGATGAAGCTCTTCTGGGTGGCCCAGCTGGTGGTGGACAGTGACATGGACAGCTCCTGGTCGCGGGCCAGCGCCAGGCCGTCCTTGTCGGGATAGGCGTCGCTCAGATACCAGGCGATCAGGTTGTAGCGCGCCTTGGCTGCCAGCTCCGCGTCCGGGTGGCCCTCGGCGATGCTGAGCAGCAGTTCGGGAATTCTGGCCTGCTGCTTCTCATCGCCCGCCAGCCGGTAGCTGCGCGCCAGGTAGTAGCGCAGGTAGGGCCGCAGCTGCGGCGCCAGCTGGCGCTCGTCGATCGCCGCGAACTGGTTGCGGGCGCTGGCCCAGTCGCCCAGCAGCGCGTGCTGGTAGCCCTCGGCGTAGCGAAATGCCTGGGCGATCGGCAGGTCCTGAAGGTCCGCCAGCGCGGGATCCTCGTGCAGGGCGTAGACCTCCTGGTTCGCCGCGGCTTCCAGGCTGCGCCTCACGGCCTCGCGCAGGGCCGGCAGCCGCTCGCAGGGCACCCCGTGCAGCTCGCTCAGGTAGGCGGCGCGGCCCAGATTGCCAGCCTGGACCAGCACGTCCACGTAGTCGGCCAGGAAAGCCTGGTTGTCCGGAAAGGCCCGCGCCCGCGCCCCGTAGTCCTCCAGCGCCGGAAACACCAGGCCGTATCTGAGCTTCTGCTCGGGCGTCAGCAGCGTCTCCCAGAACAGCGCGATGGTGCCGGCCACCAGCGCGGCGGCCAGAATCACCACGGTCAGCGTCGTCTTCAGGATTCGCACGGGCTAACCATTGTATCGGCCGCGCGTCAGCTGCGCCCCAGCACGGCGCTGGCCGTCCGCCGCCCCCGCTCCGTCAGGCTGAGCCGCTCGTCGCTCAGCGTCACCAGCCCATGTCGCTGGGCGTGGTCTACCACGCCGTCGGCGAAGCGATCGTCCCAGCGCAGATGCTTGACCAGGTGGGCAAGCCCGCTCTCAAAGGCCTCGTCGGGCTGGCCCTCGTGATTGAGCAGGTGCACCGTCAGCAGCTGCGCGGCGAACTGCCAGCGCTGGCGGCGGCGCCTCAGCCACTGGGCCAGCAGTCCGCGCTGGGGCGCCAGCAGCCAGGCCAGCGCGAACAGCAGGCCGCTGAAGCTGGCCATCGCGCCCGCGATATTGGTGTCCAGCCGGTGTGCCAGGAAGTAGCCGCCGACGGCGCTAGCCACGCCGAGCAGCACGCTGAGGCCGATCAGCGGCCCCAGCCGGTGGGTCAGCAGGTAAGCCGTCGCTGGCGGGGCGATCATCAGCGCCACCACCAGGATCGAGCCCACCGCGTCGAAGGCGCCAACCGCCGTCACGCTGACCATGGTGACCAGTCCGTAGTGCAGCAGCACCGGGGCGAAGCCCAGCGCCGCCGCCAGCCCGGCGTCGAAGGTCGAGAGCTGCAGCTCCTTGTAAAACAGCGCGACGAACACCGCGTTGAGCAGTAGGATGCCGCTCATCAGCCACAGTGGCTTGGGCAGCGCCAGCCCCAGGATGGTCAGCCGGTCCAGGGGCGCGTAGGCCAGTTCGCCGAGCAGCACGGCGTCAACGTCCAGGTGCACGTGGCCGGCGTAGCGCGAGATCAGGATTACGCCGAGGCTGAACAGCACCGGAAAGACCAGGCCGATGCTGGCGTCCTCCCGGACGCGGCCGGTGCGGACCAGCAGCTCGATCAGCCAGACGGTCAGCACGCCGGTGGCGGCGGCCCCGACAACCAGCAGCGGCGAGGCCAGATCGTGGGTGATGAAGAACGCCAGCACGATCCCCAGCAGGATCGCGTGGCTGATCGCGTCGCTGACCAGCGCCAGGCGGCGGAGCACCAGAAACACTCCCGCCAGCGCGCAGGCCGCGGCGACCACGCTGCCGACCAGCAGGATCTCCACCTGCGGCGGGCTGAGCAGGGCGAGCGGCAGCACCGGGCTAACCATCGGCCCCTCCCCGGCCCTGGGCGCGACGGGCCTCGGCGTGGCCGGCGGGGGTCAGGCGCCACAGATCGCCAGAGCGCTCGGCCAGCCCGCGCTTCTCCAGCAGCGGCATGGTGTTCTGCGCGGCGTGCAGGCCGACGGCATCGAGGGCGGCGACGCTGTGCGGCGCGCTGGGATCGCCGTGGCTCTCGGCCAACCTGAGCAGACCGCCCAGCACGGCGGCGGCCTCCACCTCGCGGTGCTGGGCCAGGTGGCGCAGGTGATCCCAGAGCAGGCCCCGGGCCGGCGCCAGCAGCAGCGACAGCAGCACCAGGCCGCAGGCAACCAACACGATGGTCGGGCCGGTGGACAGCCCGGCGGCGCTGCTGCTGATCAGGGCTCCGCTGACGCCGCTAAGTGCACCGCAGAGGGCCGCCAGCAGCGCCACGATGCCCAGCTGGTTGCTCCACTGGCGGGCGGCGGCGGCCGGGGCGACCAGCAGGGCGCTCATCAGCACCACGCCGACCGCCTGCAGGCCGATCACGATCGCCAGCACGATCAGGCTGGTGAGCAGCACGTCGAGCAGCCTGACGGGCCAGCCCTGGGCCGCCATGTATTCGGCGTCGAAGCTGAGCAGCTTGAATTCCTTCCAGAACACCAGCAGCAGGGCCAGCGCCACCGCGCCCAGCAGCGCGGCGGTCAGCACGTCGGCGCGCAGCATCGAGGCGGCGCTGCCGAACAGGAAGCGGTCCAAGCCGGCCTTGCCCGCCGTGGGCAGGTCCTGGACGACGCGCAGCATCACCAGCCCGATGCCGAAGAACACGCTGAGCACGATCCCCAGCGCGGTGTCCTGCTTGATTCGGGTGGTGCGGGTGATCGCCATCACCGCCAGCGTGCCCAGCCAGCCCGCCAGCGCCGCGCCGATCAGCAGCACCAGCGGGTGCTTGCTCAGCGTGATCAGGAATGCCAGCGCGACGCCCGGCAGCGCGGCGTGGCTGATCGCGTCACCGACCAGGCTCTGACGTCGCAGGACGGCGAAGGTCCCCAGCGCGCCCGCGACGGCGCCGATCAGCGCCGTACCGAGCGCCACCGTCCGCAGGGTGTAGTCGGTGAGCAGGCCGGTCAGCAGCTCCGTCACCGGGGCCGGACCTCCTCGCTGACGCGCCCGCGCTCGATCAGCCCGCTGCGGCCGCCGTAGGTGCGGCGCAGGTTCTCCGGCGTGGCGACGTCCGCGACCGGTCCCAGCGCCTCGCGCCGCACGTTGAGCAGCAGCGCCCAGTCGAAATACTCGCCCAGCGTCTCCAGATCGTGATGCACGGCCACCACCGTCTTGCCCTGGGCGCGCATCCGCTTCAGCACGTCGACGATCGCGCGCTCGGTGGTGGCGTCGACGCCGGTGAACGGCTCGTCGAGGAAGTAGACGTCGGCGTCCTGCACCAGCGCGCGGGCGAGGAACACCCGCTGCTGCTGGCCGCCCGAGAGCTGACTGATCTGGCGGCCGGCGAAATCCAGCATCCCCACCTCACTCAGCGCCGCCTCGGCCAGCTGCCGCTCGCGGCGACCGGGCCGGCGGATCCAGCCCAGATGGCCGTAGCGGCCCATCAGCACGACGTCCAGCACGGTGGTTGGGAAATCCCAGTCCACGGCGCCCCGCTGCGGCACGTATCCGACCCGCCGCCGGACCGTGCCGACCGGCTGGCCGAACACCCGCACCCGGCCGGCTACGGGCCGGACCAAGCCCAGGATCGCCTTGAGCAGCGTAGACTTGCCTGCCCCGTTGGGCCCCACGATCGCGCAGAGCACACCGCCGGGCACGCCGAAATCCACGTCCCAGAGCACCGGCTTCTCACGGTAGGCGACGGTCAGATCCTCGACCTCAATCGCATTGGCTGGCTTGTCACTCACAGCTTCATCACTCCCCATAGGCGTCATCGCCCGGCTGATGACGCAGCCCGCGGGCGATCGTATCGATGTTGTGGCGCACCATGCCCAGGTAAGTGCCTTCGGGCGTGCCGGCGTCGCCCAGGGCGTCGCTGAACAGCTCGCCGCCGATCTCGACTTCCCAGCCGCGGCTGCGTACCGCCTCCTGGACGGCCTGGATATTGCGCTCGGGCACGCTGCTCTCGACGAAGATCGCGGCCACGTGGCGCTCGACGATCAGGTCCACCAGCGCTTGCACGTCGGCGGTGCCCGCCTCGGCGGCGGTCGAGATGCCCTGCAGGCCGTAGACTTCGAAGCCGTAGGCGCGGCCGAAGTAGCCAAAGGCGTCGTGGCCCGTGATCAGAATGCGGTTGCCTCCGGGAATCCAGACGCCGATTACGCTCTCGACGTAGTCCTGCAACTCGTCCAGCTCGACGCGGTAGTCGGCGGCGCGGCCCTGATACTCGGCGGCGCGCGGCGGGTCGGCCTCGCCGTAAGCCGCCGCGATCCGCTCCACCACCAGCTGCCAGAGCTCAACGTCGAACCAGACGTGGGGATCGGGCAGGTCGTCCTCGACCGCCAGCAGCCGCTCGGCGGGGATGCCGTCGGTGGCGGCCACCACCAGCCGGCTTGACCCCATCTTCTCCAGCACGCTGCCCAGCCGCGCCTCGAGGTGCAGCCCGTTGTAGATCACCAGGTCGGCGTCGTAGAGCTGCAGCACGTCGGATTCCCGGGCCTTGTAGAGGTGCGGATCGACACCGGGGCCCATCATGCCGAAGACGTCCGCGCGCTCGCCGCCGATGATCCGCGCCGCGTCGGCCAGCATGCCGGTGGTGCAGACCACCTTCAGATGTGGTTCCGCCGCCGCCGTGGATGGGGCCGCGGCCTGCTCGCGGCCGGCTTCGTCGGTGCTCGGGCAGGCCGTGAGCACGGTGCTGAGCAGCATTGCCACAAGAACGGTTCTCACTATCTGAGACATCGCGACGACCCCCGGCGTCTATCTTAGCGGCTGCCGCACGCCGGCTCAGGAATGATCCGCCTGACGGCTGCTGAAGCTGAGCGCGATGCCGGCCCGGGCCAGGCCGTCCTGGATGAAGCCCAGCAGCTCATCGTCCTGCGCCAGTTGCTCGGGAAAGCGGATGCCGGCGTGGTCCTGCAGGGCGGCGAAGCGTCCGCTGGCCAGCGCCAGGGCGGCCAGCACCGCCGGCCAGCCCGTGGTGCGCGCCATCGAGAAGTCGCCGCTCTGCTCGTCGGTGTAATCCAGCAGGTCGCAGCGCTCCCAGTGATGCCGCCCGCCGCGCACGCCGCTGACCTCGACGCGCATCACGGTGAATTCGCGCATGCCGGGCCGCAGCCGCCAGACCCCGTCCAGCAGCCGTGCAGTGACCTTGAGCGGCTGGATCGTCGTGCCGTCCAGCTCAAGCGGCTCGGTACCGAACAGCCCCAGGTCGCGCAGCAGGCGCATCTTGGCGGCGTGGCCCGGCCAGCGCAGGGTCTTCTCCACCATCGTGGGGATCGCCAGCGTGTGCAGCAGGCTGCGCAGCCCGTCCGTGTTGAAGGCCTCCAGCGTGCCGACCTGCGGCAGGTCGATCAGTTCCACGTCGCTGAGCGCGGGCTGCGTCACCAGGCCGCCGTTGATCCTGATCCGCGCCGGCCGCGTGTACTCCTCAATCACGTCCGCCGGCGAGAACGGCGCACGGTACTCAAGCGGCCAGCGACGCTC
>CAZSSB010000008.1:51877-92746 GCA_964609245.1 uncultured Planctomycetales bacterium
CAATCACGTCCGCCGGCGAGAACGGCGCACGGTACTCAAGCGGCCAGCGACGCTCGACGGGCAGGCCGCCGACCAGGATTCGCAGCTCAAGCGCCTCGTCCAGCTTGGCGGCAAGGTGCGCCGCCAGCATCCCGCCCAGCCCCGGCATTACCCCGCAGTCGACCACGGCAGTGACGCCCCGCTTTCGCGCCGCTTCGTCCAGTCCGCGGGCGTCTTCGCCGAAGAAGCTGATGTCCACCACCGGCTTGCCCGCTGCGATGACCGCCTCCAGCGCGCGGTAGCCCAGACAGCCCGGCAGCGCGCCGACCACCACGTCCGCGTCGTCCACCACCTTGCCGACCGCGCCGGGCTGGCTGAGATCGCCCGAGCGGATCGCCACCGGCGCCGCGGCCGCCGCGGCCGTCAGCGCCTCGCGATCGCGGTCGACCAGTGAGACGGCGGCGCCATCCTGCACCGCCAGCGTGCGGGCGATGAAGCCGCCCACCAGTCCGCCGCCCAGCACCACGAAGTGCGTTGTCGCCATGGAGGCATTATCGCAGCGGGACAGGGCGGCGCGCAGTAGAATAGACCGGGGTGATGAACTGGGGTTTGTGTCGATCAGTCTGGCGTTTCTGCTCTACGCGGGAATCTGCGGGCTGGGCGCCGTGATTGCCGAGCCGGAACGGGGCAACTTCAGCCTGGGTCAGCACATGGGCATGGGCGCCCTGCTGGTGCTGCTTGCCTACGTCAGTTTCGGCTGGCTGCTGGGACCGCTGCTGCCCGCGCTGGCCGACCTGTGGTTCATCGGCATCCTGCTGACGGCGGCGGTGATGTTCCTGGCGGCGATACCCGCCGCGATGTTCGTGTATTCACTGAACCTGCGCCAGAGCCTGATTGTGGCCACCACGGTGGCGATCGGCCACGTGCTGATCTCGCTGTTCACGCGCTGGGCGTTCCGGATCTGAGCGCGGCGTACTGCAGGCGGCGCGGAACTCGCATTCGCGCATAGTTAAATCTTAGGCAAGCATGGGCCGGAGGCTTGTAATGCCGAAGGCGGCAGGGTAGAACTCAGTATCAGGCACCGCGGCGAGACGATTCAGTCGCCAACGTTACGATGGGGATTCGCCGGCGACTGGCCGAGGACCTGGTCAAGCTGGTGGGAAGAGCTTGTTAGGTGAGACTGGAGGTCAGGCTTATGCGCTTTTGGCGTTTAGCGGTTATCCCCTTGGTTATCATGGCATTGCTGGCGTGGACCGGCTGCGGCGGCGGCGGCAATACATACACACCCGATCCGGGACCGGGCGATGGGCAGCTGCCCACCGGCACCTGGAGCGGTACGGTCGGAACCGACGCGGTCACTGATCCGGGCTTCAGCGGCATCCCGGAGATTCCGTTTGACTCCATGCAGACCAGCCGCGCTGCCAGCGAGGGCGACACCGGGGATCCCCTGGTGCTGCTGGGCAGCCAGTTCATTCAGAAATACAACGCCGAGGTCGACGGCACGTCGCTGGTGATGGCGGCGCCCGCCACCGCGGCGGAAGGCGACTTCGCGATCGCCTTCGGGCTCTACAAGTTCGCCGGGCTGCAGGACAAGTCCCCGCAGTGGCTGAACATCGAGTGCATGCCGCGAATCTTCGGCGAGGAATACTACGTCGGTATCGCGGACTACACGCTCGGTGACTGGCGCTGGTTCGGACCGGTGACGTTCCCCGAGTTCCAGCTCGACATGCGCGACATCTTCCACCGCTTCGTCACCGAACTGGGCAACATGTACTTCGTGGTGGTCTGCGAAGCGGGCAACGGCGCCACGCTGAGCAAGTCGACGCTGACGGTCGCCGAGGGCGGCGGCGAGGAACTGCTGCCCGGCGCGCCGTACCACCTGGAGGCCACCGACGGCGCCTTTGAGGAGATGATCGTCATCGAGTGGGGCGCCGGTATGGGCGCCGGCTACTACGAGCTGTGGCGCCGCCACGACGAGGGCGAGTGGGGCAAGTACGCCGAGACCGAGGGCACGCGCTATGAGGACCACGACGTGGTGCCGGGTGAGCTCTACTGGTACAAGGCGTTTTCGGTCAACGAGCACGGTCGCAGTGAGCACTCCAACGTCGACTCCGGCTACGCCGGCGAACTGGGCGGCGAGCCCAGCGTGCACCCGCCCTTCGATCTGGTGGCCAGCGACGGGCTCTACGAAGACAAGGTGCGGGTCGAGTGGGAGCATGAAGGTGACTACAGCTACTTCGAGCTGTGGCGTAAGCGTGATGGCGAGGGCTTCGAGTGGGGCAAGATCGCCCAGACCGAGGCCAGGGAGCACAACGACTATCAAGTTGATCCCGGCGTCGAGTACATCTACAAGGCCCGGGCGATCCTGGACGGCCACGAGAGCGAGTGGAGCAATCACGACGCCGGCTGGGCCGCCGGTGGCGGCGGCGAGCAGCCGCCCGCGCCCTGGGAGTTGTGGGCCAGCGATGGTACCCACGCCGAGAAGGTCGTCGTGGAGTGGGGCTACGAAGGCGATGCGTTCTTCGACGTCTACCGCAAGCTCCATGAGGAAGGGGCCGAGTGGGAGGTCATCGGTGAGACCGGCGATCGCCACTACTACGACTGGGACGCCGAGCCCGAAGTCGTCTATGTCTACAAGGTACGCGCCTGGGTCGGCGGCGCAGAGAGCGAGGACAGCAACACCGACACCGGCTACGCTGCCGGCGGCGGCGGGGTGAATCCTCCCTTCGATCTGATCGCCACCGACGGGCTCTACGAGGACAAGGTGCGGGTCGAGTGGATGATGGAAGGCGACTACGGCTACTTCGACCTCTGGCGCAAGCGTGACGGCGAGGGCTTTGAGTGGGGCCGCCTGGCCACCACCGAGGAAGCCGAGTACAACGACTTCGAGGTCGACCCCGGCGTGGAGTACATCTACAAGGTCCGGGCGATCATCGGCGAGCAGGAGAGCGACTGGAGCAACCACGATGTCGGCTGGGCCGGCGGCGGGGACATCCCGCCCGCGCCCTGGGAGCTGTGGGCCACCGACGGTGCACACCCCGATAAGGTGGTCGTCAGCTGGCACTACGAGATCGAGGGCACCTGGTTCGACGTCTACCGCAAGGTAAGCGAGGAGGGGTCCACGTGGGTGGTGATCGACGAGACCCCCGAGACTCACTACTACGACTACGAAGTGGATGCCGAAGTGGTCTACGTCTACAAGGTCGTGCCCTGGGTCGAGGGCGTCCAGGGCGAGCCCAGCAACTCCGACACCGGCTATGCCGCGGGCGGCGGAACCGGGCCGGGCACGCCGTATGACCTCGTTGCCAGCGACGGCAACTACGAGGACAAGGTGCGGGTCGAGTGGATGATGGAGGGCGACTACGCCTACTTCGACCTCTGGCGCAAGCGCGACGGCGAGGGCTTCGAGTGGGGCAGCCTGGCCCTGACCGAGGTTGCCGAGTACAACGACTTCGAGGTCGACGCGGGCGTGCATTACATCTACAAGGTCCGGGCGATCCTGGGCGAGCAGGAAGGCGAGTGGAGCAACCAGGATGTCGGCTGGGCTGACGATGGCGGGGTTCCGCCGGCGCCTTGGGAGCTGTGGGCCACCGACGGCGCGCATGCCGACAAGGTGGTCGTCAGCTGGCACTACGAGATCGAGGGCACCTGCTTCGACGTCTACCGCAGGATCAACGAGGAAGGGGCCGAGTGGTCCGTGATCGACGAGACCTTCGAGACGCACTACGACGACTACGAGGTTGACGCCGAGGTGGTCTACGTCTACAAGGTCGTCCCCTGGGTCGAGGGTGTCCAGGGCGAGCCCAGCAACACCGACACCGGCTATGCCGCCGGTGGCGGTGAGCCCGGAACTCCATTCGACCTGGTGGCTTCCGATGGCCTCTACGAGGAGTACGTGAGAATCGAGTGGGGTATGGAAGGCGACTACAGCAACTTCGATTTGTGGCGCAAGCGCGACGGCGAGGGCTATGAGTGGGGCCACCTGGCCTACACCGAGGATCAGGAGTACAACGACGAAGCGGTGGATCCGGGCGTCGTCTACATCTACAAGGTGCGCGCGATCCTGGGCGAACAAGACGGCGAATGGAGCAATACAGACAGCGGCTACGCCGGTGATCTGTAGGCACAAACTGGAACGCTAACACTGCGTTGGGGCGCGGGACCGGCTTGACGGCGGAGCCGGAACCGCGCCCTGGCGCTTTCCATCCACATTCAACACCAGCCGCGACGGCGTCCGGGCACGCCCCGGCCGTGGTATCATATAACTGCGATACGTGTAATCTGAAATATTTCGATTGAAGCAACTGATCATGGGGGCGTGATGCGGCAGTACCTGAAGCGGCACTGGAAATCGTGTCTGTTGATCTGCCTGCTGTTGTTCGGCGGCTGTTCCTGGGGGGCGCTGGAGTACACCCACAACCCGCGTTTCTGTCTGAGCTGCCACGTGATGGAGCCCTACTACACCGCCTGGGAGACCTCCAGCCACAACATGGTCGGCTGCGTCGACTGCCACTATCCGCCCGGCTTGCGCTACGAGTTGGAGGGCAAGCTGGACGCGATCAACCAGGTGGTGGCCTACTGGACCGGCCGCTACGACACCAAGTTCTACGCCGAGATCGAGGACGTTTCCTGCATGCGCGGCGGCTGCCACGACAGCCGCCTGCTGGACGGCCCACTGACCTACAAGCGCGGGATCAAATTTGACCACGCCGGCCACTACGGCGAGCCGATGCGCGGGATCAGGCTGCGCTGCACCTCCTGCCACAGCCAGATCGTGCAGGGCAACCACATGGCGGTGACCGATTTCACCTGCTTCCTCTGCCACTTCCGCGGCCGCGTCACGGAGACGATCCTGCAGCCCCAGGGGTTCTGCCTGAACTGCCACGACTACCCGCACGGCCAGATCAGCGCATCCGGTATCGCCTATGACCACAAAGAGTACGTCGAGCGGGGGGTGCTGTGCCAACGCTGCCACCTGGACGTGGTGCGCGGCGACGGCGAAGTGGAGGACCGCGCCTGCCTGCAGTGTCACTCCGATCCCGAGCAGCTGAGCCACATCGACAAGGTGGAGGCGGTGCATCTGAACCACGTGACCAACCACAAGGTGGAGTGCTTCAACTGCCACGCCAACATCATCCACGCGGTGCCGACGGAGCACCAGCCGCTGGCGGTCAGCTGCGCCACCTGTCACTCCTCGACCCATCTGGGGCCCCAGCAGCTGTACGCGGGCACCGGCGGCCGCGGCGTCGAGGACCTGCCCTCGCCGATGTTCGAGGCCGAGGTGGACTGCGTCGGCTGCCATCTGGATGCGACCAGCCACGGCGACGAGTTCATCATGAAGGGCAACACGATGAAGCCGACGGTGCAGGGCTGCGTAGACTGCCACGGCGAACTGGGCCGCGACATCTACAACCTCTGGACCGAGACACTGGCTTTCGAGATGGACCGGACCGTCGAGGCCGTCGGCGCGGTGCGCAGCCGGCTGGAACGCCGCGAGCCCCAGTCCGTGCCCTTTGCCGCGGTCAGCCCGCTGGAGGACGCCGAGTTCAACCTGAACTTCGTGCGCTACGGCCGGGGTGTGCACAACTTCAACTACGCGCTTAAGCTGCTCAAGCAGGCGCGTCGCGATGCCGAGGCGGCCGCGGCAGCACTGGCCGGACAGGGCTAAATGAGAACGATTCTCAAGATGAAGAAATTGGGCAATCTCCCGTCATGATGTGTATAGGTGTACGGTCCAGCGCGGCCGCATGGTATATGTAGTGTACGTAGTACGCCCGTGGTTGAGACGACCGGGCAAGCGAAATAGGAGGCGCTTAATGGCGAGAGTCTGGAGTTTCGTACTGGTGCTGGCTGTTGTGCTGGCAGCGGTGGGCACCGCACTGACCGCGGACGAGGTTGAGAACACGTACGTCGGTGACAACGCCAAGTCCTGCAAGATGTGCCACAAGGCGCAGGTGGAAGCCTGGCTGGAGTGGCCGATGGCCTCCGGCTGGGACAAGCTCAGTGACGAGGAGAAGGTGAATGAGGACTGCATCTTCTGCCACGTGACGGGCTATGGCGAGCCCGGCGGGTTTGTCAGCGAGGAGGAGACCCCGGGGTTGGTGGGCATCCAGTGCGAGGCCTGCCACGGTCCGGCCGGCCTGCACATGAAGGCCCCGATCACCGACAAGGAAGCGCGGATGGCGACCGTCAGCCCCCCCGATGAGGCCAACTGCCTGCAGTGCCACATCGAGGAAGGCAATCCGAACTTCAAGGAGTTCGTGTACAAGGACGGGGTCGCGGCGCTGGCTGACCATTTCAACGAAGACAAGGACGAGGGCGAAGCCGCTGAGTCCGAGTAGCGGACGCGCGCCGTCTTCAGAGGCTAGCTGAAGGAGCGGCGGGGCCGGCTGCCATCTGCGGCTGCCGGTACCCGCCGGCTTTGCTTCTCGGACCTGGGAGGAGTAGTGATGATGGCGAGAGGCTACCTGCACAAGGCAGTCAGCGGGATCGCGATCGTGGCCGTGATGATTGCGGTGGCCGCGGCGGCTGATCTGGGCCATCCCCAGACCGGGCAGTTCACGCCCGAGGACTTCACGGCCCCGAAGAACTGCGGGATGTGCCACCCGACCCAGTACGGCCAGTGGCAGGGCACACTGCACAATCGCAGCACGGACGATCCGTTCTATCTTCGCGTGCTGAGGATCGCGGAGGCCGATCTGCCGGGCATCGGGGACTTCTGCTCGGCCTGTCACTCACCGATCGCGGTGATGACCGGCGAGGATCCGCTTGCGCCGGAGTCGCTGACCGGCGCCGCGCCCGAGGGCCTCAGCTGCGACTTCTGCCACACCGTCTCGGGCTACCACCACCTCGGCAACGCCGGCTTCGTTTCGGACCCCGGCGAGCTGAAGCGCGGACCGTTCGGCGCCCAGCCGCCGATCTATCACACCGTGGAGCAGTCCCCGCTGCACGACAGCGCCGAGTTCTGCGGCATCTGCCACGATGTCACCCACCCGGTCAACGGCCTGCTGCTGGAGGGCACCTACAGCGAGTATCTGGACGGCCCCTACCCGGCCGAGGGCTACAAGTGTCAGACCTGCCACATGACGCCGGGCCTGACCCAGTTCGAGGCCTTCCCCGGCTCCAGCGCCAACGGCGCGCCGGAGCGCGAGCACATCTGGACGCACTGGTTCGTCGGCGCCAACGTGTTCATCTCCGAGATGCTGGGCGAAGAGGACGCCGCCGCGCTCGCCCGGGCACGGCTGAAACGGGCCGCGGCCATCGAGATCGGCCGCATGGACGCCGGCGCCGGCCAGCGCTACTTCGAGGTGGTTGTCACCAACAGCGGCGCGGGCCACATGCTGCCCACGGGCGTCACCGAGGAGCGCCAGATCTGGCTGGAGGTCGAGGTCTTCGATGAGCAAGACAACGTGATCGCCCACTTCGGCCGGCTCGACGAGCACGGCGTGATCGCGGGCGACACCATGATCCTGGGCACTGTGTTCGGCGACGCGGACGGCCAGCCGACTCACAAGATCTGGCGCGCCGAAAGCGTGCTCACCGACCGCCGCATCCCGCCGCGCGCATCGGACAGCCAGGCCTATCATGTATCCGTCGGCGACGGGCCGGAACCGGCCCGCATCCACGCGCGGCTGTGGTATCGCTCCAGCCACCAGGACTTCATCGACCAGGTCTTTGCCGACGCCGCTGAGCGGGTGCTGGTGCCGCAGATCCTGATGGCCGAAGCCGAGAGCGTGCTCTAGCTAATACCGGAAGCCCGCCGCCACCACCGCCTGCTGGGGCATCTTCTCCGGCTGCAGGGCATAGACCATGCCACCGTGCTTCAGGGTGTACTCGCAGGCGAGGTCCAGCAGGTCCTGGCTGGCATCCGTCAGCCCGTTGTGCTGGGTCACTTCCTGGCTGGCTGGATCGAAGCGGCCCCAGCGCTGCTCGCCGGTCGGAACGAACAGAAACTCGATCCGCCCCTGGTACGCCGCCGGCAGCACGACTTCCAGCTGGCCCGAGGCCTTGCCGGTGCCAAGCTGGCGGTTGAAGCGGTCCTGGGCGGCCAGCATGTGGCGTGCGAAGTGCGGGCGCACGATGCTCCAGGCCCGGGCGTGCAGATCCTGGGGGCTCAGATCATCAGGGTTGCCCGCCAACGCCTGGCCGAGAAGGAACTTGTAGTCGCTGACTTCGCGATAGAGCGGGATATGGCTCTCGACGGCGGCCAGCACCAGGTGCGCCGGGTCCTCGCGCAGGCGCGCGGCGACACTGCGGTCCACCTCCCGGAAGTAGCGCCTGAGGTCCTCGTCGTGCTCGTCCTCCGCACTGCCGCCGCCGTGGATCATCGCGCCACCCGCTCCGCCGCTGGAGTGGTGCTGCAGCGACCGCTCGCCGGCCTCGGGCCGCGCCACGGCGTGCAGGCCGGCCGGCGCGCCCTGCAGCTCAACCGGCTCCAGGCTGTCGCGGGTGCCCAGCAGCAGCCGCGCCTGCTTCAGGCTCAGCGCCAGGATGTAGAAGTGCCCCTCCTCGGTCAGCATCGGCAGCAGGGGCTTGATGTAGAACCGGGGGGCCACCACCGCTCGCTCGGGAAACCTGAGCGGCAGGCGGTAGCGGCGCGCAAAGCCGGGGGCCATGAACAGCGCCAGGCCGTCGCTCTGCTGCGCCCAGAACTGGGTGTCGTCGACCAGCTGTGACGCCGGCGCCAGCAGCGCGTCCGCCGCGGCGCCGTCCACTCCGCGCGCGCCAAGCTCGCTCTCGGCCTTGCTGAGCATGTTCTTCAGCCGGATGCGGTTCTGCTGGGTATCGCGGCCCGCGCGATGCGTCGGCAGGTAGATCGAGACACCGGGCGCGGGCGAGTTGTCCAGCAGTTCGTTGAGGTTCGCCTTCCCGAAAGCGTCCATCCTTCACCCCTCTACAGCTAGTAGATCACGCCACCCAGGTGGCGGCCCCGAAGCCTCCCACCCACAGTGTAACAAACCGGGAGCATTCCGGCTACTTAACACCGCCAGGCCACGGGGATCGCTGCGGAGTGCGGACGTTCCGCCGGAGCGCGGACGGCCCGTCCGCATCCCCGGTAGCAGGGGGCTTCAGCCCCCTGACATGCAATCGCGGGGCTGAAGCCCCGCCTACCGCTACGTAGCGGCGGCCGTCCCGCCACGGCGGGACCGCCGATTGAATCCGGCGACAGAGCCGTCGCCGCTACCCCGCTGCGTCAGGGCCGGTCTGAGACCGGCCCCTACGAAGGCCGACCCTATCGCTCCTGCTCACCCGGCGGCTTGAACAGGCCCAGCTGGATGGCGCGGCGGGCTCTGGCCCGGGCCTCGTCCTTGACCTCCTCCAGCTCTCTGAGGATCTGGCGCGCGCGCTCGACAACCTCATCCGGCAGGCCCGCCAGCGCGGCGACCTCGATGCCGTAGCTGTCGCTGGCCGCCCCCGGCTCCACGCGGTAGAGGAACACGAAGCGGCCCCCCTCCTGCGCCACCGTGACCTGGAAGTTCCTGACCCGGATCAGCAGCTGTTCGAGGTCCGTCAGCTCGAAGAAGTGGGTGGCGAACAGCGTCAGCGGCCGGCGGGGATGCTCGTGCAGGAACTCCACCACCGCCTTGGCGATGCTGATCCCGTCATACGTGCTGGTCCCGCGCCCGACCTCGTCCAGCAGGATCAGGCTGTGCCCCGAGCAGGTGTTCAGGATCTCGGCGGTCTCCACCATCTCGACCATGAAGGTGGACTGGCCGCGGGCCAGATAGTCCTGGGCCCCCACCCGCGTGTAGATCCTCCGCATCACGGGCAGGACGGCCTTCTTTGCTGGAACGAAACCACCTAGTTGGTTTATGATGCAGCAGAGGGCCACCATCCGGAGGTAGGTGCTCTTGCCGCCCATGTTGGGGCCGGTCAGCACCATGATCTGCTGGCCATCGGTATCCAGGAAGCAGTCGGCCGGGGTATAGTGGCGCTCGCCGACGGCCTGCTCCACAATCGGATGGCGGCCGCCCTCGATCTCGAGGCGGACCGGCCCCTCCTCGCCCCCGGCCAGATCGGGCCGGACCCACTCCCGCTCGCGGGCCACCATCGCCAGGCTGAGCAGCACGTCGGCCTCCGCGGCGGCGCGGGCCGCCTGGGCCAGCTGGCCGGCTTGCTCCGCCACCTGGCCGCAGAGCTCCTCATAAAGCTCACGCTCGCGCCCCGCCAGCTTCGCCTCGGCGCCCTGCATCTCGCTCTCGCGCCGCCTGAGTTCCGGCGTGACAAAGCGCTCGTGGTTGACCAGCGTCTGGCGGCGCTCGTAATCGTCCGGCACCAGCGCCAGATTGGCCTTGCTGACCTCGATGAACCAGCCGAAGGCACCGGTGTGGCGCACCTTCAGCGTGCGGATGCCCGTGCGCTCGCGCTCCTGCTCCTGATAGCCCTCGAACCAGCTGTGACCGCCATGGACCAGCGAGCGCAGTTCATCAACTCGTTCGTCCGCTCCGGCGCGGATCACCCCGCCGTCACTGAGCTTCACCGGCGGCTCGTCGGCCAGCATCTGGTCCAGTGCAGCGTGCAGTGCACTGAAGCCGCCGATCTGCCCGCCGAGCTGCGCAAGGCAGGCGTCGCCGGTGTCCATGAGCTGCCGCCCCAGCTCGCCGAGCGGCGGCAGGGATTCGCAAAGGGCCCGCAGCTCCTTGGGGTGGGTGCGGCGGAGGGTGACGCGCTGGACGATGCGCTCGACGTCCTGGATCGCGCGCAGCAGGCCGGCCATCGAGTCGGCGAGGTCACGGCCGTGCAGCATCAGCTGCACAGCGGAGTGGCGCCTGACGATGACCTCGGCGTCCGCATCGGGGCTGAGCAGCCGGGCCTTGAGCCGGCGGCGGCCGGCGCTGCTCTGGCAGCGGCTCAGGGTGTCATAGAGGCTGCCGCCGTGGGCGGCCGGGTCGAGGCTTGCCAGCAGCTCCAGGTGGACGCTCGATCGCGCGTCGAGGTAGAGATGGTCATCCGGGGGGACGAAGACCGGATAGAGGCTGATCTGGCCGACCTTGAAGGTCTCCTTTAGATAGCGGATCAGGGCCAGCAGCGCTGCCTGAGCCGCCCGGGCGGTGCCAATGCCAATGGAATCCAACGAGTTGGTATTGAAGTAGCGCGTCAGGAAGAACTCTGTGTCCTTGCTGCCCGGGACGGCGTCATACGTATGGACCACCGCCTTGCCGATCGAGCCGCTCAGCTCGCCGAGCGCGGGGTCGCCCGCCAGCGCGGCGGGCAGCAGCAGCTCGGCGGGGCGATGCCGAAGCACGCGTGTGAGCAGCTCACCGAGCGGCTGCCCCGGCAGTTCACTCAACTCGACGCGGCCGCCGCTGCTCTCCAGCAGCGCGAGGCCGAAGCGCCCGCCGCGCTCGGCGAGCACCGCCAGGAAGTTGCCGGAGTCGGCGCTGAGGTATTCGTCCTCGATCAGGGTGCCGGCGGTGATTACGCGCGTCACGGCGCGCTCCACCAGCCCCCTGGCCTGGGCCGGGTCCTCGGTCTGCTCGCAGATCGCCGCCACCTCGCCGGCCTCGACCAGGCGCTTGATGTAGCGCACGCTGGCGTGGTGCGGGATGCCGCACATCGCCACCTTGTAGCCCTTGTGGCAGCTGCGGCTGGTCAGCGTCAGGCCAAGTACTTCGGCGCCGCGCACGGCATCGGGCCCGAACATCTCATAGAAGTCGCCCAGCCGGTAGAGCAGCAGCGCGTCCGGATGCTCGGCCTTGATCGCGGTGTACTGCCGGAACAGCGGCGTCAGCTTGTCCCGCTGCGGGGGGAAGTCCGCGTGCACGCCGGGCGGCAGCATGGTCATCGGGCGATGATTATAGCTGAGCCGCCCCGCCGGGGCCCGCGGCGCTAGGGCTCCACCACCACCGTGAGCTCGAACGAGTCGGCGATTTCGTCATCGTCCTCCTCCAGCGACGCGAACTCCAGCGTCAGCCGCGTCGTGCCGGGTCCCCGGGCGTGGAAGATCAGTTCGCGGTGGGAGTTGCCGCCGTAGCGCGACGGCTGATCGGTCTCGATCAGCTGTTTGCGCTTGAACTCCAGGATGTTCTGGTCGAGATCTTCGAGTTCCCAGAGGAAGGCGCCGGGCCTGGCGTCGAGCAGCACGATCAGCCGCGAGCCCTGGGTGATCGTGACGGTGGTGTTGTTATCGTCCTGGGTAACGGTCGTCGCCGCGCCGCCGCCGCAGCCCGCCAGCATCAGCGCGATCGACAGCGCGCCCATGCCGATGGCAAACGCCCGCCCCCAGCGGGCCGGCCGATAGCCTGTTGCCACTTGATCCTCCTGCGCCGGCAGACGCGCCGGCGAGTAAGACTGATTGCCGACGAGCGCTGTTCCACTGCGCGGGGCGGTCGGCCCGACTTCTCGTATATCATAGCGCGCCGGCCCGCCGGCGGCGAGGCTGTAAAATTGCGGCCGTGACAGACAGCGCCGAAGCGGAAGCCGGATTCGAATACCTGGAACTGCCCGAGCTGGAGCCGGGCGAGCGGGCCGACCCGCTGCTGATCGTGGCGGCGATCGGCGAGCGCGTGCCCCACAGCGGCATCCTGACCAAAGGCGAGGAGTTCGCCGAGTACGGTAAGGACACCTCGATGGAGCACGCCCGCCCGGACGTGGTGGTGCTGGCCACCGAGATCGATCACGTCCGGCACGTGATGCACGTGGCCCAGTTCTACCGGGTGCCGGTCTATACGCGGGGGCTGGGCAGCGGGCTTTCCGGCGGCGCCGTGCCCAGCCGCGGCGGGATCGTGCTCGACGTCTCGCCGATGGACCGGCTGCTTTCGGTGGTGCCCGGCAACCGCAGCTGCCGCGTGCAGCCCGGCCTGACGGTGCAGAAGCTCAATGTGCTGCTGGCCGAGCACGGCCTCTGGTTTCCGCCCTGGCCGTCCAGCCACGACATCGCCAGCATCGGCGGCAACGTGGCGGAGAACGCCGGCGGGATCACCACCGTCAAGTACGGCACTTTCAAGGACTGGCTGCTGGGGCTGAAGTGCGTGCTGCCCGGCGGCCAGTTGCTGCAGTCCGGCTCGAGCGCCGTCAAGGACGTGGCGGGCCTGGACCTGACCAGCCTGGTCTGTGGCAGCGAGGGGCTGCTCTGCGCCGTGGTGGAGGCGGAGCTGAAGCTGCTGCCCATCCCGCCCGCGATCGGCACGGCGCTCTATCTGTTCGAGACGGACGAGCAGGCGGCGCAGGCCGCCCAGGCCGTGATGGCCGGGCCGGTGACACCGCGGACTCTGGAATACGCCGACGCCACCGTGATGGCCTGCGTGGTGAGGCAGCTGGGCGACGAGGCTCGCCGGGCGCTGGGCGAGGCGGCGGAGAGCCAGGCGGGGGCGCTGATCGCGCTGGAGACGGACGCCCACACGGACAGGGACGCCCTGGCGCAGCTTGAAGCGATCGAGCAGATCCTGCTCGGCGGCGGCGGGCGGCGGATCGGCCTGACCACCGATCGCGCCGAGGCGCTGAAGCTGTGGCGCGTGCGCAGCGAGCTGAGCCCGGCCTGCCATCAGCTGGGCGAGTTCAAGCTGGCCGAGGACGTGGCGGTGCCGCGCCACCGCGCGGCCGACTTCGTGCGCGAACTGAAGCTGGTCGGCCAGCGCCACAACATGACGTGGCTCAACTACGGCCATATCGGGGACGGCAACTTCCATATCACGCTGATGTTCGACGGCGAGGACGATCCGCGGATCGAGACGGGCCGCCGCGCCGTCGGCGACGCCTGCAAGCTGGCGGTCAGCCTCGGCGGGACCATCACGGGCGAGCACGGGGTGGGGCTCAGCAAGGCGCCGTACTTAAGCCTGCAGCGCGACGAGGAGCACCTGGCGCTGCTGCGCCGCATCAAAGCCGCCTTCGACCCGCACGGCATCCTCAATCCGGGCAAGTGGCTGTAGTGCCGGTAGCAGGGGGCTTCAGCCCCCTGACGAGATCGCGCGGGGCTGAAGCCCCGCTTGCCATGGTGGCGCGGGCGTCCCGCCCGCGATGCGTTGATGGCTTACGGTCCGAGGTCCTCCTGCACAGGCCCGCCGGGGCGGCACGCCCTAACTGCACAAGCTTCTCAACCACAGAGCACACAGAGAAATCAGAGAAGCCGGAATCCGCAGCCATCTTTCCTCTGTGGCCTCTGTGATCTCTGTGGTGAATCCCACCGGGGCTGGGCCCACACATCCCCTCACTCCGGCAGCAGGGGACTTGAGCCCCTGACCACGCTGGCGCGGGGCTGAAGCCCCGCCTACCGGGAGATGGATTCATTCGGCGGCACGGCGGCCGCCGCTACGATGCTCCGGCGGTACAATGCCCGCGGATGGACGCGGCGGCTGACATGCGGCCCGGCTGGCGCGGTTGGCTCGATGCCTGGCGCGGCCTTGAGCACAACCCCGTCGCCCGGCACCTGATGCGCGCCGAGCAGCGAAGGCGCCGGCGCGCGAGCTGGCTTAGGCGCAACATGCTGGTGCTGATCGGCCTCGCCGGCGGGATCGTGCTGCACAGCTACTACTTCTCGATCGCGACTATGCCCTCGCGGGCCGGCGCCGACGAGTGGGTGCTGTACGCCGTCGCGGGCCTGCTGATCGCAGCTGGTCCGGCACTGCTGCTCTGGCTGGCCCAGGGCGTATACGTGGCGGTCTACGACGCGATGGGGCTGCTGGGAATCCAGGGCCGGCGACAGTGCTACCTGAACATCGACGACCTGGCCTCGATTGGGCTGCTCGACGACCGCGAGATCGTGGTGGGCGCCCTGCGCGTGCTGGCCCCGCCGCTCATGTGGCGCGTGGTGGTCTGCGCCGCCGCGCTGATCCCGCTCAAGCTCCTGATCATCCTCACGATGGGCAGCTTCTCGGGCGGCCGGCAGACGGTCCGCAGCCTGGAGGCGGCGCTGGGGGCGCTCAGCGAAATCGGGCAGGGCGGCGTGACATTTGTCGAAGGGCTGCAGGGCTGCTGGGAGCTGGCGCCCGGCTGGCTCAGGGGCCTGCTGATCGGCATCGCCGACACACCGGCGGTGCTGCTCTTCGGGGCCCTGGCCTGCCTGCTGCTCACGCTGCTGATGATCGGTCTGGGGCGCGGGGTGCGGATCGGCGCGGCCGGCGCCGCTGCCGGTTCGCTTACCGCCCTGGCTCAGCTCGGCTTCATCTGGCCGGGCACGATGCTGCATTTCTCGGCGACGATGATGCTGCCAGGCGCGCACCGCATGCTGCAGACAACCCAGACAGGTGATGCAGTTCATGTGGTCTTTGACGCGCTGCTGGTCGCCTCGCAGCTGATTGCCGCCGGAGCGTTTCTGGCGTTGATCGCCGTTACGGCTTCACTGGCCCGGTCAGGTTCGCGGACGCGCGCACTACTGGCCTCGGCTCTGCCCATCATCGGGATGGGTGCGGGCCTCGCGGCCATGTCAGCGCCGACCGGGCTTAGCCTATATAGGGGTGCCAGCTACTACTCCAGCTATTACTACGGCCTGCTGTCCATCGCTGACGTGGCGCTGGTGCTGCTCAGCCAGTACGACCTGGGCTGGGCATCGCTGGCCGTCTGCAACCTGCCGGTGAGCGTTGTTCCGCTCTACTACCTGGTGGATGTGGGCGCATTAGAAAGCCCGCACTGGACGGAGTGGTTGCGCGCGCCCGTGCTGCTGCTCATCCAGCTGGCCCTGCTGGCGCTGCTCAGCGGCTTCGCCCGCGAGTCCGTGCGCCGCCGGCGCCACGAAAGCCACAGCTAGCTTGTTGGTTTCACGTGGAACGTCTGTGGATAGCAGTTGATATTGTTTCACGTGAAACGCGTCGTGATTCCGGACGCCGGGAGCGCCGGTGGCCGCTTCGGGGCGATTGAGGCTGGCGGGGGGGATTCGCGCCGGGGTGCTGATCGCCCCGCCGGGATTGCCGGTACCCAGGGGCCCTTGACCCTGGGATGTTTCGAATCCGGCGGCAGGGACGCCGCCGCTACGGTGGTGTTGTAGGGGCGGGTCTAAGACCCGCCCTGACGCCCCGCGGCGCTGATCAGGATGAACCCATCGCATCTGGTCCATCACCTCCAGAGCCGGTCTGAGACCGGCCCCTACGACGAAGACGGGCCGGCGCGGGGTCCGGTCCCTACGGCCCGGTAGGCGGGGTTTCAACCCCGCGTCATGTGTATTGGCAGTCCGCAATCGGGCGGGTCAATACCCGCCGCTACCCCTCTTGGGAGGTCAGGGGGCTGAAGCCCCCTGCTACCGATCGCGGGAGGGACGCCCGCCCCCGCGATTCGCCGGCTACTGCTGCGGCTGAATCACGACGCCCAGCGCCAGGTGGCAGCGGATGCAGGACTGCGAGCCGTGGCAGTTGGCGCAGGTCTCGGGCTGGCCCTGGACCAGCAGCGGGTGGGTGTCGATGATGTCCTCCGGGTGCGGCATCGGCAGGCCGTGGCAGTCCAGGCACCAGCTCTGGCTGCCGTGGCAAACCAGGCAGTCGATCCCCTCCCACTCGGTCTGGCCGCCGTGCTCGCCGAGGAAGCCCGGCCCGTGGGCCGCCGCCGTCCCGCGGCAGCCCTCGACGTGGCACGTCTCGCAGGCCACCGGCACCTGGCGCGCCAGGTGGCAGTCGAAGCACTGGCCCTTGTCCCCGCGCACGTCCGTGCGGTGCAGCTCGCCGGCGTGGCAGTCGGTGCAGGGCATCCCGCCGACGCAGGAGTCGAGGTGGCCCCAGCGGAGGATGGTGTGGCTGCTGTATCTCGGGCCGACGTGGCACTCGTCGCAGAGCGCGGCCCAGTCCGTCAACTCGGCGGTGGCCAGGATAGGCACGCTGTCGGGGGCGGGCGGCTCGATCAGGCGCGTCGGCGCCTCGGCGATGAAGACCTCCACCATCGCCTGCTCGCTGGGCAGCTCCACCCGGGGGCAGGAGCACAGCGCCGCCGCCAGTCCCAGCAGCGTCGGCAGCAGTATCGCGGTGCGCCAGCTCATGCTTCCTCCCCTTCGCCACCCTCGTCCGGTGACGGATTGCCGCCGCCTGCCCCGGTCCGGCGGGCCCTGATCATCTCCAGTTCCCGCGGGTGATGGTGCTCCATCTCGCCCTCGGTCAGCTTGCCCGTCAGCCAGACCATGCTCATCGGATAGACGTCCGGGTGCAGATGTACCCAGTAGAAGTGCCAGAGGAAGATCGCCAGCCCGGCCAGCAGCGCCTCGTAGCCGTGGACGATCACACTGGCCGAGACCACCCAGGCGGGCACGTACTCCGTGAAGTAGGTCGGCGCCCAGATGACGATCCCGCTGATGATCATCACCGCCGTGCCCCAGACCACGGCGTAGTACTCCACCTTCTCGATCCAGTTGTAGCGGCTGAAGCGCGGCCGGCTGGGCCTCCGCCCCAGCCAGAACATCACGTCGCCCCAGGCCTCCCTGGCGTCGGTCCAGCTGGGCAGCATCGCCACCGAGCGGTGCCCGCGCAGGAACATCACCAGCAGGTAGATCACGTGGTAGACGCTGACGACGATCAGCGAGACGCCGAAGACGCGGTGGATGATGCCGACCACCTCGACGCCGCCGACCAGCGAGCAGCCGAGCTGCGAGACCCGAAGCTCGGGGAAGCGCAGCGGCCAGCCCGTGATGACCAGCATGGTGAAGCCCAGCGCCATGATGAAGTGCTGGATGCGGTGGTGGATGTTGAAGCGCTCGTAGCTCCGTGGACGGCGGGCTCCGCGGCGCCGGTTGACCACTGGGCGGTCCACGCTGGCGAGGTCAGACATGGACGGACCCCCCCTTGCGCTGCTGGCGCCGCCGCCGGTAGACCTGCAGGATGTCCAGCGCGGCGAACAGCACGAACTGCGCGATCAGCAGGAAGATCACCCACTGGTAGATCTGCTTGAGGATGTAGAGGCCCAGCTGCTCCGTGCGGCTGACCGACTTGTGGCTGAAGGCGGCGGCGAAGTTCAGCTGCGCGCCCTCGTGGCACTGGCCGCAGGTCTTGGCCAGGCTGCGCTGGTTGACCATGCTGCGCGGGTCGTCGGCGGCGTAGATGGCGTGCGTGCCGTGGCAGTTGGAGCAGACCGCCACGCTGATCCCGCCCAGCATCGCGCGGCGGCCGTGGAAGCTCTCCTCGAAGGTGGCGCCCACCTCGCGGGTCAGTCCGGCCCGGGCCTTGACGTCGGCCTGGTCGTGGCAGGTCAGGCAGGTGTCCGGGACATTGCCCGGATTGGTCTGGGAGCGTTTGTCGTCGGCGGGCAGGATGTAGTGGATGCCGTGGCAGTCCATGCAGAACGGAGCGTCGGTATCCTTGTGCTCAAGCACCGAGACGCCGTGCACGGAGGTCTTGTACTGCTCGTATTCCTCCGGGTGGCACTCCAGGCAGGCGTTGAGCGCGACGGTCAGCGTCATGTCCAGCCCGGCCAGCTCCACCATCCGCGCCAGATCCTGCTCCCGGGGCGACTCGCCGGCGCCGTCCAGCGGCTCAACCTCGGGCGCGTGGCAGGGCGCGCAGCGGTCCCGCACGGGCGCCATCCCGGCCAGCCGGTGGCCGTGGGAGTCGATGTTGGTGTGGCAGGCGTCGCAGCCCAGCCGCGCGTGCACGGATTGCAGGAAAAGCTGGCTGTTGACCCACAGCGAGTGGCGCGGGTTGTCGGGGCGCCTGACGACCGGGTTGTAGCTGCCGTGGCAGGCCAGGCAGGTCTCCGTGCCCGTCAGCTGGCGCGTGAAACGCTCGTGGTCCCAGCCGTCGTCGGCCGGCTCGACTGCGGGCTGCTGGGCTGCGGCGAGGGCCGGACCGAGCAGCCAACCGGCCAGCAGGCAGATTGTCAGGCACCTGTGCATTGTCACTTTCATCGCGGTGGCATCGGAAAAGAGCGGAAGCGGGCCCAGTAGACGCCCGCGCCGATTCCGGCGGCCAGAATCACGCAGATCGTCCAGACGCAGACCACGCCGATGAAGACGCCCATGACGATACCGGCCAGGCCCGCCAGGGAGCCGAGGCGGTCCACAAGAAACATGTCGGTGAAGAACTCGTAGCCCCCGAGGATGCCGTAGGAAACACCGAAGAACACCCCCCAGGCCAGAAACAGTGCGTGGCCGAACCAGCTGCCGACGACGATGTAGCGGCGCAGCAGGTCCCAAGCGGTCAGCGCCTCGACCTGGATGACGTCGCCGCCCCGCCGCCGCGGCAGCCCGGGTGGATCAATCGCGCTCACGTGTCTCAATGCCTCCTGACACCGCCGGGGCGGTCTTCATCCGCTGGCCGTCCATGGCGGCTTTGTGTCTCATTCTAACACAATCTCAATATACCCCCCCACGTATGCGCGCGGGGCGGGCACTATATCTCGATGCCGTGCTAATCGACGTCGCCGTGTTCCTTGTACACGCCGCCTGGACCGAACTTGTGGCAGCGCGAGCACTGGTAGCCGGCGAAGTGGTCCTCGCGATCGGTGTGGCAGACGGTGCAGGCGTCGTAGTGGGCGGCGAACGTATGGCTGGCGTGGCAGTAGCTGCATTCGGCGTGGCCCGGGCTGCGGTGCTCGGCGGGCAGGTCCGGGTGGCACAGGGAGCAGGAGCCGTCCGCCCCGACATACTCCACACTGTGATCCTGCGCGTGACAGGTGTCGCAGCCCTCATGCAGCTCGCTGGGCGCCTGGTCCACCACGTCGCCGTGACACAGCTCGCAGGATTTCTCGATGCCGCTGAAGGCAAAGCCGTGGTCGAAGGCGTGGCAGTTGGCGCAGTCGGCGTGCAGCTGATTGGGCGCGTCGGTGGCGGCGTCACTGTGGCACAGCTGGCAGGAGGCCTCCTGGCCGGCGAAGGCAAAGGCGTGGTCCGGCTCGTGGCAGAGCAGGCAGTCGCGGTGCAGGTCGTTCGGCGCCGCGTCCGCTGCGTCCGCGTGGCAGATCTGGCAGCTGTCCTTGATCGCGACGCTGCCGAAGTCGTGGGGGCTGTGGCAGACATCGCAGCTCTGGTGGCCGCTCGGCGTATCGTCCCAGCCCAGGCCGTCGGCGGCCTCGAAGTGGCAGAGCAGGCAGGTCGACTCCTGGCCGATGAAGCGGAAGCGGCCCTGCCGCATCGGCTCGACCTCGTGGCAGTTGGCGCAGCTGAGGTGCATCTCGGGCGGATTGGCGCCGAAGGAAGGCAGGTTGTCGTCGCCCTGGTGGCAGGCGCCGCAGCTGCCGCTCTTCGGCATCGTCGCCACGCCGTGGGGATCGTGACAGGCCCCGCAGTCGTCGGGGTGGAATTCGAGCTGGTGCTCGAACACCGAGTCCAGTTCGTGGCAGCGCTGACAGGTGCGCCTGAACGAGGTGAACCAGCTATGGGGCGGGTGGCAGGTGATACAGCGCTGGTGCTGCTCCGGAACCCCCTCGGCCGCCAGGGCGACGCCCTGGCCCGCGTGGCAGCGCCCGCAGGCGCCGCTGCCCCGGAAGCTGAAGTCGTCGAGGACGTGGCAGTTCTCGCAGTCGAGGTGCTGCTGGGGCTGGCCCTCGCAGACGATGCCCTGGTATTCCTCGTGGCAGTCCTCGCAGCAGCGCTTGATCTCGGGCGTGGTGAAGTGCGGCTCGTGGCAGACCAGGCAGTCCGCGGGATGGGCCGGGATGCGGTGCACCAGCACCTGCTCGGCCTGGCCATGGCAGACGGTGCAGACGCTGCCGCCCGTCGGCGGGGGCAGATGCGCGGCGTGGCACAGCGAGCACTTGACGTCGCTGCCCTGGGGGTGGCGGACCTCGGTCAGTTCGTGGTGGCAGGTGACGCACAGCTCGATGGCCGCCGGCGCGGCGCTGTCGTGGGGCCGGTGGCAGTGGTCGCAGCGGACCATCTCGTCCACGCCCGTCTTGCAGTGGCCGTAGATGTTGCCGCCGAAGTCGTCGCCCGCGTGGCACTTGACGCACAGGTGGTCCATCATCCGCTGGGGGTCGTCGGAGGCGGCCTGGGCCTCGCGGGTGAAGTAGTGGCAGCTCAGGCAGTGGTTCTCCCAGACGGGCGCGGCCACCGTCCGCTCCGCGTGGCAGTCCTTGCAGACCTCGTGGGCGTGGTCGATGGGCAGCGGCGCCGTGGAGAGGTGGCACTCGCCGCAGACCACCCCGCCGGCGAAGTGCAGCTCGTGCTCGCGGTTGCCCGTGATGTCGGGCAACTCCTCCGGGGTAAAGGGCTCGATGTGCTCAGCTTCAACCTTGCCACTGAGCCCGGCGGCCGCCCGGCGGTCCGCGTCTGTCTCAGTTGAGTCGCCGCAGGCCCCCAGCGCCAGTAGGCCGCCCGCCAGCGCCAGAACCGCCGGCTGCGCGACACGTCTCATGAGGATTGGATTCAGCATCGCCGGGTAATTGTAGCGGAAAACGACCGGATTCGCATATGCACGCCCGGACTATTCTCATTCTCAATTAGTTGAAGCCCCGGCGGACCGGTCCTTACCAATTGCTGAGCGGCAGCTTGATGATGTACCGGTCGCCCCAGTTGCAATATTCCCATTGCACTACATCAGAGCACGCAGGCGCGCGGATCGGCATCAGTGAAGAGCAGGTAGTGGTCGGTGGTCAGTGGGCAGTGGTCGTTGATCGGTGGTCAGCAGGGCGGGCGTCTCGCCTGCCATTCCGCTGGCAGGGGCGGGGCCGAGCCCCGCCCTGATTACCGGGTAGCGCAAGCACCCCTGCTTGCGATCCGCGCGAATCCGCGAGCACGGAGGCTCGCGCTACCGCCCCGCGCGAAGTGTCCCCTCGGAAGAGCGGCACAAGTGTGTACTCGCTGTCCTCGGAGTTGCGTTACACTTTGATACCACGGGTCTGCCCGGGATGGGAGGTCTGCATGACTGCAATCAGCCGGATACTGGCCGGGGGATGCGCCGCGCTGGCAACGATGGCGCTGATGGCGTGCGGCGGCGGGGCGAGCAGCGTCAAACCGGTGGCGCTGCTTAACACGGGCGGCGGCGGTGCGGCAGACGAGGCGGCATTGACAGACTTCGCGGATGGCTTCCCCCTGACCGTTTTGCCAGACAGCTTCCTTGGAGCAGAGCCGGCGGGCAAGTTCTCGCTCGCCGTCAGTCGCGCGGGCGAGGAGTTGGTAGGCACCATCGAGGTTGTTGACGCACAGCGCCTGCGCGCGCTGTACTGCGAGCTAACCTATGACCCATCGCGGTACACGCCGCTCGGCACGGAGCATCTGCCGCTGGGCGGCGGCGCGGATGGCGCAGCGCTGGCGTCCGCATCCGGAGGCAGCGATGAGATGCTGACGCTCAGCGTACTAGACCGGCCGGGCACTGTGCACATCGGCCAGGTGCTGGCGCACTGGCAGGAGCGGGACGGGATCAGCGGTGACAGTGAACTGGCGCGTGTGCGGTTCGCACAGCGACCGTTCGCAGCGACGAAGGGCGCCGACGCTGCGCTGCCTGTAGCCACGGAGCGGCCGCTGCTGACGGTGATCATGCAGCCGGCCTGGCTGGACTGGCGCTTTCACCAGCTGGGCGACTACAACCAGGACGGGGTGGTGGGGGTCAGCGACCTGACCCCGCTGGGGATGCACTTCGGCGAGGCCGGGGACGTGGAGAGCGGGCATATCATCACACCCGATGGAACCTGGGTTGAGAGATTCGACTTCGCTGGCGGTGACGTGCGGCAGCTGATCGACACGAGCGAGAGCGGCGAGATCGACATCTTCGATATTACGGCGATCGGCGTGAACTTCGGCCGGGGCGCGGACTCGTTCGCGGTCTACCACGCGGCGAGCCGCGCCGCGTACAGCGCCGAGGGCACGGCCAGCGTGCAGCCGCTGGCGGTATTCCCCTACGCACAGGTGCGCCGCGGAGAACCCGCGGGAGAGCAGGTGGTGTTCAACGTTACGCTGCCCGGCCTCGTCGATGGCGATTTCTACTGGGTTCAGCCGCTGATTGCCGACGCGCCCGGTCCGGCCAGCCAGCCCGCCCGCGTCGACCTCTCCCTGGTGGACGACTTCAGCGCGTGGCTCGGCGAGGAGTGCTTCCTCGACGGCGGCCACGTGGACAGCGTGCGAGTGGAGGTCGGCGTCAGCGGCGATCAGATCGCGGTGGACACCATTATCAGCGGCTACGACCGGATGCGGCTCTTGTCCGTGTCGCTGGACTACGATGTGACGTCTTATCGAACCGGAGAGTGGGGCGGGACGTGGGGCACCTACTTAAGCTCAAGCACCCGCGCAGTCATGCCTCGCCATGGCGATGGGCCAGGATTCGAAACGTGCCGCACTCTGCACGAGGCAAAGGTCTTCGCCTTGAACGACTTCGACGGTCAGGCAAGCGGGGATGAATGGCGGATCGCCCGGTCTTTCTTCACGCAGGAGCATGGAAGCGTTGACTACTCTCTCAGTGGGCCGCTCAGCGCCTACTACTATCCGCCGCAGGCAGCTCTCGCCTACGAACCCGCCTCGCAGCAGTTGACTTGGCATTACATGCTGACAGGCGATGCGAACCAGGATACGCTTGTGCAAATCGACGACATCCTGATGATCCTCCGTTTCTACGAAACCGCTGTGTCGAGCTTCTTCGCGCCTGAAGCGTTGGCAGACTTGGCTGGCGACGGCTACGTGAGCATTGCGGACCTTACAGCGCTCGGCCAGAACCTCGGCTATCACCTCGAAGGCTACCGCGTATACATGGGAGAATGGGGCTCGTATCTGGACTACGGTGTTGGCGCGCGGCTCTTGGGCTCGATGTCTGTCTTGGAGGACGCCATTGGTGACCGTTTCAACGAGCGCTTGCGCTTCGAGTTCCACGTTGATGAGCCGGTATCCGGGCAGTTCCTCTGGATCGCACCCTACGTCGGAGCCACGAGCTACCAACCCCTAGATGATCCGGTGGAGATACCGTAGGGGTCAGCGGACCAGGCGTGGTGCAAATGCTGGCGGAGTAGCCGCGAGTATCCACATCCCCCGGCAGGCCGGGCTTTAGCCCGGCGATTCGTAGGGGCGGGTCTAAGACCCGCCCTGACGTAACGATCAATCGGGCAGCGCGGATCAGCCCAGCGCATCAGGTGATTCTCATCCTGAGGGCCGGTCTTAGACCGGCCCCTACGGGAGCGGAGAGGCGCGCGTTTCCCTTACACCGCGCCATACACGTAGCGCAGGGTCAGGAAGATGCCGACGGCGATGAAGACGACGCCCGTCAGGCGCCGCGCCCACAGCTCGATGCTCGTGAGCACGTTGAAGGCGCGGGCCACGTAGTGCGCGCCCAGTGCGATCAGCGCCGCGAAGACGATCACCGGCAGCGCCGTGCCGATGCCGTAGAGGGCGGGCAGCAGCAGGCTGGAGCGGTGCTGAGCGGCCAGCGGGATCAGGCTGCCGAAGAACAGCGCCGCCGAGGTGGGGCAGAAGGTCAGGGCGAAGACGATCCCCAGCAGCAGCGCCCCCCAGACGCCGCTTCTGTCCACGCGCTGCTTGAGCCCTTCACTGACGCCGCCGCCGACCCACCGGAAGCTGATCAGCTGCAGCAGCAGCATGCCCGCGATGATCAGCAGCGGGCCGAGCAGCAGGTGCATGTACTTCTGCAGAAAGCGCGAGACGGCCGGGATCGCCAGCAGCCCGGCCACGATCGCCGCGCCCAGCGCCACGTAGGTCAGCGTGCGGCCAATTGTGTAGAGCAGGCCCGAGAGCAGTACCAGCCGGGTGCGCTCCACCCGGCGGCCGATGTAGGTGATCGCGGCGATGTTGGTCGCCAGCGGGCAGGGGCTGATCGAGGTCAGGATCCCCAGCCACAGCGCGGCCAGCATGCCGCCGACAAGTCCGCTCACGCTCTGCTCTCGCCACTGTCACTGCCGTCGGCCGCCACACCTTCCGCCGGCTCGTCACCGGCGAGGAACCGCCGGACCTCCGCATCGATGTACTCGCTGAACCGCTCCTCACTGCCCAGCAGGTCCCAGACCTGATCCAGGTTGCGCCAGCGCCCCCGCTCGCCGTCGATCCATTCCACCAGGACCACCTGTTTGGTGAACAGCTCGTAGTCATCCACGTAGTGCGCATACTCGTCGAGGTCCGTGTTGAGCAGCTGCCAGCGCAGCCGGCCTTCCTCAAGCTCGTCCTCGAACCCGCTCGTCACGGCACTGTGACTCCAGGTCTCGATCTTGTGGCAGCTCGGGCAGCGCACGGTATTGCAGAAGTAATACGCCGTCACCTGCCGCTCCGGGCCGTCCGGGTCGTAATCGACGCCGGGCGTCGCCGCCGGCGGGGCCGCAGCCTGGGTTGCGGCGGGCGTCGCGGCTGCCGAACCAGCGGCGGCCACTTCTGTACCCTGCCCATCCTCGGCACTGGCGCCGTTGCCACCGGTCTCCTTCAGCACCACCAGCAACAGGCTGGCGGCGACGAACACAATCAGCACTACGCTCACGATCGCTTTCACGTTCATCGGTTCACACCCTTGTTGTGATTGGCGCGCATTCCCCAATGCCGCTAGCCGATGATCTCCTTCAGTTCGTCCGGAGTGGGCACCTTGCCCTGGAAGGCCACCTCGCCGTCGATCACCAGCGCGGGCGTCAGCATCACGCCGAAGCCGGTGATCTCCCCGATGTCGGTCACCTTGGTCAGCTCGTATTCGATGCCCAGCTGCCTCGCCGCCATGTCGACCGCCGCCGCCAGCTGATTGCAGCGCGGACAGCCCGGCCCCAGTACTTTCAGCTCCTTCATCTTCCACCTCTATCCGATGATGCTTCCATAGATCAGCCCGCTGATGGTGGCCATCGTCACCACCAGCGCGACGAACACGCCCGTTTTCTTCCAGCCCAGCACGCCCGCGATCACCAGCATGTTGGGCAGGCTCAGCGCCGGCCCGGCCAGCAGCAGCGCCAGCGCCGGCCCCTGGCCCATGCCATTGGCCAGCAGGCCTTCCAGGATCGGCACCTCGGTCAGCGTCGCGAAGTACATCAGCGCCCCGACCACCGCGGCGAACAGGTTGGCCCCCAGGCCGTTGCCACCCACGCAGGTGGCGATCCACTCCGGCGGGATCAGCCCGCGCCCACCCGGCTGGCCCAGCAGCAGCCCGGCCGCCAGCACGCCGATGAAGAGCAGCGGCATGATCTGCCTGGTCAGTGTCCAGGATTCCCTGAGCCACTCCCGCAACTCGCCGCCCGAGCGCAGCAGGGCGACGACGAAGATCAGCTCGGCGGCGACAAACGCCAGATACGGCGAGGTGCCGATCACGTACAGCAGCATCACCGTATGGCCCGCGATCAGCAGGATCTTCCACCACTTGAGGCCGAACCACAGCAGCAGGATGATCCCCAGCGCCGCCGCCGCGATCGCCGTCAGCAGCCACTTGTAGCTGAACATCGCGGCCCAGAACTGCGCCGCGCCCGCGCCCGGGTCCGCCCAGTTGACGAACACCAGCACCGCCACCATCGCGGCGAAGTAGAGGGCGGTCTGCCACAGCGGACGCGCTGTCTCCGGCTGCGGCAGCGCGGCCTGGGCGGCGGCCTTGGCCTGCTCCTCGCGGCGGAATATCAGGTGCATCGCCAGGCCGATCACCACGCTGAACACCACTGCGCCGACCGCGCGGGCCACGCCGAGTTGCGCGCCCAGCACCCGCGCCGTCAGGATGATCGCCAGCACGTTGATCGCCGGTCCGCTGTAGAGAAACGCGCAGGCCGGGCCCAGCCCGGCGCCCATCCGGTAGATGCCGGCGAACAGCGGCAGCACGGTGCAGCTGCAGACCGCCAGGATCGAGCCGCTGACCGCGGCCACGGAGTAGGCCACCGCCTTGCCGGCCCCCGCGCCGAGGTAGCGCATCACGGAGGCCTTGCTGACGAACACGGCGATCGCGCCGGCGATCAGAAACGCCGGAATCAGGCAGGTCAGCACGTGCTCCCGGGCGTACCACTGGGCCAGCTTGAGCGCCTCGCCGGCCGCGCCCCAGTCGGGCAGCAGGCCCGCCGGCAGGAAGTAGAGCGCGCTGAAGACGAGCGCGATCAGCGCCAGCGGCCGCCATTCGGTGCGCCAGTTCATCAGCGGGCGCCTCCGCCCAGCAGCGCCTGACGCTCCGCGGCGTCCTGGCGCAGCACCTCCTCGACGCAGCCGAAGAAACTCAGGATGCAGGGCACCCTGAGCCTGTACCAGACCTGCTTGCCACGTTTGTCGTCGCGCACCAGCCCGGCGGTGCGCAGCACCCGCAGGTGCTTGGAGATCGTCGACATGTCCGCCCCGCACAGCTGCTGCAGTTCGCAGACGCAGGCCTCGCCCCGCGCCAGGCGATCCACGATGAACAGCCGCGTGGGGTGCGCCAGCGCCTTGAGAATCCGCGCGCGGGCGTCGTAGAGCGCCCGCTGCTCCGTGAGGCTGCGTGGCTCAGTAGTGCCGCAGCACTCCGGTCCCTCGCCGCTTCCGTTTGCCGTTCGTCTATCCATGGTCACTTTCCCATATTACCAAGTGTGTTGCGTTTGTCAAGGGGAGGAAGGGGATGGGACGGGGGACGGGGGATGGGAGGGGAAGGTGAAGAGAATGGGTTGCAGGGGACATTGAGAGAAGGAGAAGGAGAAGGAGCAGAACCAGCGTGGCGGCCGCGACAGCCGGGGCGGGTCGCGGGGCCGGACCCCGCGCCGGCCCTTCCCCGGTAGCCGCGCATCCTATGCGCGACAATCCCAGCGGGCGCGAAGAGGCTTCGCGCCTACCGGCATCCGGGGCGCGGACGCCCCGTCCGCATCCCCGGTAGCGACGGGTTTCAACCCGCCGACCTCTGAATCGCCGGACTGAAGTCCGGCCTACCGGGTGTCTGCGGGTCCGGCGTCAGGGCGGGGCTGAGCCCCGCTCCTCCGAATCACGGCCGCAGACGGCCGCGCCAGAGGCAGGCTGAGGCCCGCCCTGGTCACTGGCCAGAGGACTGGATGACGGGAGCACCCACGGTGAAGTGCATCGTCTCGAAGTCGAAGCGGTCGATATACCTCAGATCCTCTCTGACCCCATCCTCCCCGGGCTGACCGTCAAGGTAGCGCTGCGCCTCAAGTGCATAGTTCAGATGCGACGGTCCGTAGTGCCAGATGAGGTACCTGCCCGTAACGCCGCGCCATTCCTCGCCTGCTCGCCTGTATGGCCAGAAGAGCCGCATTGATTCAAGCTGCTCGTCGCCGATTCCTCTGAGGATGTCGTGCCAGAGCCCGCGCATCCGTTTGCAGAGCCTCCACAGCATCTCACGTTCACCCGGATCGCGCTCAGGAATCACATCTACCACGAGATAGTCGTTGACATAGCTGAACGCGGTTGAGATTCGCATCCAATCGAGCATCTCGGATCCATCCGCGAGCCCCCAGCGGCAGAGCAGGCCGAGGTACTCTTCCAGCAGGACCAGGTCACGGCTCTCCTTGTCAAGCTCGACAATGCGCTTGCCGCACTGCTTGATACGCAGTCCTTCGTACAGAGAGTCGTAGGGAGTGAAGGCCCACCCGTTGAGCATTGTCCAGCCGGAGACCACTGCATTGCCGGGCAAGGCTCCGTTACCTGCGACGTAGTCGTTCACGAACGAAGCCGGGAACACACAGGGCAAGCTGGTGTCAGCCGCGGCGTTGCCAAGCTCAAGATGCTGCAGGGCCAGTTCGCGCCCCTCGTTGGTGTCGCCCGCGTGCTGCACGTAGTGCATCGCGATGTAGTAGTGTGGCCAGGCGTAGTCCGGCTCCAGCTCCGCTGCAGTCTGCAGCCAGCCGAAGTACTCCGTGAGTTGCTCTGCCGAGTAGTCGGTCTTGTGGAACCTCGTGTGCAGCATGTAGAGCTGGAGATAGATCCGCGCATCGGCACAGCCGCGGTCAACTGCCTCCCTGAGCGTGGCGTCAAGTCGCGTGCGCACCTGCTCGTCAACCAGTTCGTGGTCCTGCGCGGGACCCAGCATTGCCTCAAATTTCTGCCTGTCACCCGCGAGGCCAATGCTGTAGTACCGCAGCTGCCAGTAGCGCGGATCATCGCCGAAATCGTCCTCCCACTCCGCAAGAAGGTGATCGGGAAGAGCCGTCCCGAGCGTGTCATTGCCGCTGAACAGGCGCCAGGCCTGTTTCTCGACCACCGCCTGGGCACAGCGGTCGAACAGCGCATCACCGGTCGGCTCCAGGCGCCAGCAGCGATAGACCTCGCCTAGGTACAGCACGAGGGCGGCCAGCAGCACGACAAGGACGGCCAGACCGCATCCGCGCCGGGAGAGACAGCCGCAGCCGGGGCGCCGGGGTTTGCTTGCGGTGTCAGACATCTGGCCTGGTCCCCCTCGGTGCATTGTAACGTAGCGCGGCAGGTATGGGGCCCAGCCCGGCGCCGGTTTGTGCGGGCGACGCACGCGTCGCCCGCCACTGAGGTCCAGCCACGATTGCGGGCGACACATGTGTCGCCCCTACACGAATCCTCTGCTACTCGGCCACGACGGGCACCACGCCGCCCTCGGGGATCTCGCCGACCTCGCCGCGAAACTCCGGGCGTACCCAGAGGAACTGCGCCGGCGCTGGCGCGTGGACGTGGAAGCTGAAGCGCAGGCGCTCGTTGAACGGATCGCCCTCGGCCTCGGCGAGACTGACATAGCCCAGCGGCTCCGGACCCGGCTCGGCCGCCGGCACGGGGCCCATGTAGACGTTGTAGCCGTCGAGCGACTGGGCGAAATTGAGGCCAATACTGTTCACGTCACTAAACCCGATGAAGCCATCGCTGTTTCCGTCGACGATCCACTCGATAGAAGCACTGGGAAAAGGACCAGGGAATCCAGGTGATTCAGATTCCCAGAACCGTCCGAGCTGCACGAATTCGTCGCTCCACACGCCGCCGTCCTGGTTGTAGTCACCACGATTGGTGTAGTACCAGCTGAGCTGCTGCCGCTGTAGATCGAACTGGAGGCTGATCGGCCCGCAACCGTGTGCGCCGGCAAGACCCGCCCGCGTGAATTCATCCTCAGCGGCTCTGGAGAAGAACGCCCGCGCGTCGTAGCCGCTGCCAGTGAATCCCTCCATCAGGAAATCGAATATCAGCAGCTGCCCGGAAGCTTGATGTGTGCAGGTGGAGGAGCTCTTCTCAACGCTCAGCGGCAGCGTTGCGCAGGGTTCTCCGCTTGTGTACACACGCTCGAACGCGCACTGCTGGTAGTCGTAGTGCAGCTCGGCGGTGAAGTAGCTGAGATTCTCCGCCCCCTCCAGCCAGATGTCGGCGACCAGCCCAGCCGGGCCATCCTTCACATCCAGGCGCGCTTCCTCGAGGCTGCCGCCCGTAATGTACGTGTCCGGCTGGATATCCAGCCAGAAACTCTCGGCGATGCCGGCGTCGAAACGCACCGGGTTGCTCGCCGTGCCCTCGGCTTCTTCCTTCAGCGGCCGGAGCCAATAGCTGAAGCCGTCGCGGGCGCTGAGCAGCGGGAGGTTGAACCAGATGCGCTCCTGCCCGGCCATGCCCTGCGCCGTGCTGAAGGGGACAGTGGCCAGCGGCAGGATGGTCGACGGATCACCGTTGGCCTGCGGCATGTCACGGCTCGGCACCGCGCTCTCGAACAGGCGAAAGGACTCGACGCCCTCGTCGAAATGCTGGCCGATCTGGGTGATGTCGCTGACGGTGATGAAGCCGTCGCCGCTGCCGTCGATCACCCACAGCAGACTGTCCGGGTCAAACGCGTAGCCCAGCGGCACGTACTGCTCCAGCTCCTCGTCGTACCACTTCCCCAGGGAGTCGCCACGCTCGTCGAGGTGCGCCCCGAGCGGGGTCAGGTCGCTGACGCCCACCAGGCCATCCTGGTTGTAGTCGCCCGGATAGTAGTAGTCCCAGCGGAGCCGCCGGTGCGTCAGGCTCAGCTCCAGCTTTGGCCCCACCGCGCTGCTCGTCAGCGCCGAACTGACAGCGCGCGTCGCATCAGCAGCGAACGGCCGACTTGCGAACCGCACTCGCGCCAGCTCCGCATCACCGCTCAGCCCCGCACGATCCTGCCAGTGCGCCAGCACCTGGCCGATGTGCGCAGTGCCCGGGCGATCGAGTACGCTGATCGTCAGCATGTCTTCGTCGGGCGCATCTGCGTTGTCATGGGCACTCAGCGGTAGATGCTCCACGCTCAGCGGGGTGTACGTGGCGGAGTCATAGGCAAGCTCGCAGTACAGCGCGCGCAGACTCTGAGCACTGGTGACCCTGACCGTGGCGACCAACTCCTCGCCCGCGCGACTGACGTCAACGCTGAAGCCCCCCGCCGGCTGCGCACCGAGGAAGCTGTCCGGCGAGACGGTCAGGGCGAAGCCATCCGCGCTGTCCGTGAGTGCCGCCTCGTCTGCCGCACCGCCGCCGCCCGTGTTAAGCAGCGCCACCGGTTTGACGCTGCTCGCCCCGCCGCCGCACGCCGCCAGCGCCGCAAGCGCCAGCGCGGCGCATCCCCCGGCCAGTATCCGGCTGATTGCAGTCATGCCGACCTCCCATCCCGGGCAGACCCGTGGTATCGAAGTGTAACGCAACTCCGAGGACAGCGAGTACACACTTGTGCCGCGATTCCGGGGGACAGTTGCGGCGCGGCGGTAGCCGAACCCCGCGCCGGCCCTGCCAGGTAGGCCGGACTTCAGTCCGGCGGTGAAGGTCAGGGGGCTGAAGCCCCCTGCTACCGACATCTGCCCACTGATCACTGCCCACCGACCACTGGCCACTGATTCCGATCTCCGTCGGTGCTGGTATCCTGTTAGCGGGATGGGCGGGGATTACGAGAAACTCCGCAGTGATATGGTCAGTCGCCAGCTCAGGCGCCGCGGCCTGGCCGACGAACGCGTGCTGAAGGCGATGGGCACCGTGCCGCGCGAGTTCTTCGTCCCCCGCGACTACCGCCGCTACGCCTACGACGACGGCCCGCTGCCGATCGGCGAAGACCAGACCATCTCCCAGCCCTACATGGTGGCGCTGATGGCCGAGCAATTGACGCTCCTCGACACGGACAGCGTGCTGGAGATCGGCACCGGCTCGGGCTACGCCGCGGCGGTGATCAGCCTGCTCTGCGCCAAGGTCTACACCATCGAGCGCCACGGCTCGCTGGTGGCGATCGCGCGCCGCCGGCTGCAGCTGGGCGGCTATGAGAACGTTGAGGTGCTGCACGGCAACGGCTACCACGGCTGGTCGGAGCACGCGCCCTACGACGCGATCCTGGTCAGCGCGGGAGGCACCGAGGTGCCCCACCCGCTGATGGAGCAGCTGGCGATCGGCGGGCGGCTGGTGATTCCGGTCGGCAAGCAGCCCGGCCACCAGCGGCTGCTGCGCGTCCGACGCGCCAACGACAGCGAGTACAAGCAGGACTACCTGGGCGAGGTCGCCTTCGTGCCGCTGATCGACGCCGATGCCGAGGGCAGCGCCTAGCGCCGTCCGATGCCCTTCAGCACCACGGAGACCACGTAGCCCGCCGCCGCGCTGCCCAGCACAATCCAGTGGCTGGGATCGACGAGGAAGTTGATCCGGTCGGTGCGGTGCTCCTTGGGTCCCTCGTACCAGAAGTAGAACGCCAGCACCACCGCGCCCAGGATCAGCACGATGGGCAGCCAGATGCCCGTGCGCCAGCCGGTCTGAACGCCCGACGCGTCCTGGCCGACCCCGCCGAGGCAGCCGCGGTGCTGGCCGGTGTAGTCGGTGGGCACATTGAAATACTGCTCCATCGCGGTGTGCGGGCTGTACTCGCGATGGCGGTCCTCGGCCCAGTGCGGGGTGGTGCGGCCCAGGATCCAGCCCCCCAGCGCCGCCAGGATGACGGCCAGGGCCCGCATCATCATCGCCGGTTCCATCCGCTTCACCCCCGCCTCGGGTTTGCCCCGATGGTAGCACAGCCGCGCCCCGGCGCGGTACAATGCTCGCCGCGGGACGGGCTGCACCCGCCCCGGCCACGATCTACCCCAAGGGAGGAGTTGCTCAGATGAGATTCGCAACGCTACGACTGTCACTGATGCTGCTGGCACTGGTCCTGATCCCGCTGGCGGCGACCGCCGAATGCGACTGCCTGGCCGGCGGGGACGACGACGGCGGCGGTCACAGCTGCGTCAACGGTGAATGGCACCAGCCGCGGGGCGATACCGTGGTGACCGAGCTGACGATCATCGTGGAGGCCGACTCGCCGGCGGCCGAGGGCCGCACGCTTGAGCTGCAGCTGCGCGACGCGATCCTGCGCACTATCGACTACGTCGATCTGGCCGGTCCGCACAGTGGCCGGCATACCTACAGCTACGAGTTCCAGGAGCCGCTGCCGGCCTGCGACCTCAAGCAGGCGGTGCTGGTCAACGACTCGGACGTGACGATCGAGATGAGCTACCTCAAGGTGGTCGGCAAGCTCACGGACGGCGACGACTGGCTGTACTTCGAGAAGAGCTGCCCGGGCGTGGTGATTGGCGAGCAGGGCTGCCCGCGGCTGCTGCTCTACGATCGCTAACCGCCGCCGCGCGTCGGCGTCCCGGGTTTGGTATAATTCTCTCGTGGGTGAGATGAAGCGGGGTGCGGCCCCCCCCAAAGAGCGCCGCGCGATGCGCGCGCACGTGCGCGCATTGATCTGGCTGCTGAGCCTCGGCGTGCTCCTCTGCGCGCTGGGGCCGCTCTACGGCTGGCTGGCGATCAACCACTCCGGCGCGCTGGTGCTGCGGCAGCAGATCAGCGCCGCGGACGTCGCGCGCGGCTTCGACTTCGGTCCGGTCTACCTGGAGCAGGGCGCAGCGGGCCGCTACTTCCTCAGCGCCGTGCTGCCCGAGGTGGACGGCGACTGGTGGCACACCACCTTCGAGGTGCTCAGCGATAGCCGCGAGCCCGTCTTCCACCAGGACGAACTGAGGATCATCGGCGACTTCGACCTTGAGCCGGGCCAGCGCGAGCGGCACGCCAAGCGCTTCACGCTGGACAAGGACAGCGGCTACTACTACTTCCGCTACCGGGCGGTCAACGGGGTCTATGACGCGAACCCGGACGCCCCGCCGGTGGTCGAATTTGCGGTACGGCAGCGGGTGATCGCCGGCGCGGCGCTGTGGGTGCCGGTCGGCGCCAGCCTGGCACTGGGCCTGCTGCTGCTGTGGCTGGCGGTCTCGCTGATGCGGCATCTCGGCCGCCGGCAGACGCGGCGCCGACCGCCCGACTGGACCGTCAGCGGCCCATCCGGCGGCAGGACGGAGCCGTGGCGCGGCGTGGTGCGCGCCAGGTGAGAGCAGGCCGGTTGTGATAGTATTTAGGGCTTTGGCGCATGGCGATCAATAAACAGCGCGCGATAAGGCTGGAGCAAGTGCCGACCAGGAGCAAGCCGGATGTGGACCCCCGGGTCTGTCCCGCCTGCGGCGGCGAATGCGTGCGCGGCGATTTCTCCTCGGTCGCCAACTTCGGCGTGACCCGCGAGCCCCACTTCGTCACCAGCTACGGCTGGATGCAGGTCAAGTACGACCGCGCGACCGCCGTCGACGCCTTCATGTGCCTCAGCTGCGGGCTGGTGCGCTTCTACGGCCGCAATCCGCTGGCCGTGCTCGACCCGCTGGAGCGCCAGCAGCACCTGCGTCGGGGCGACCCGGCGCTGGACAAGAAGCTCAGCCGCGAGGAGAAGCGGCGCAAGGAGCTGGAGCAGAAGGGGCTACCGCTGGACTCGGACGAGCACGTCGGCGTCTGATCGGCTGACGGTAGAATCATCCCATGCAGGACTGGCCCCAGATCGGCGAGCGCGTCATCGCGCTGACCGAGCGGCTGGTCGCGGTGCCCTCGGTGGTCGATACCGACGGTGAGGCGGCGGTCGCCGACCTGCTGGCGACCTATCTGCGCGAGCAGGCCGCAGATCTGCCGGGCATTGAAGTGACCCTCACCGAAGTGCCCAAACCCACGGCCTGCCGCGCGGTGATGGCCTATGCGCCAGCGCCTACCGAAACCCGCCGCGCGCTGGTGCTGATGGGCCACATCGACACGGTGGGGCTGGAGCCCTACGGGTCGCTGGCGGAGAGTGCGCTGGACAGTGCGGCGCTGAAGAAGCGCTTCGCGTCCGGCGATGACCCGGCGGTCGCCGCCGCGGCGCTCAGCGACGACTGGGCCTTCGGCCGCGGCTGGCTGGACATGAAGGGCGGGGTGGCGGCGATCTGCGAGGTCTTCCTGCGCGAGGCGCGCCTGAGAAAGCTCAGCGCCCACCTGATCCTGCTGCTGACCCCCGACGAGGAGAGCGCCAGCCGCGGGCTCAGAGCCCTGATGCCCGGCCTGCGCGAACTGCTGACCAAGCGGGGCCTTGACCTTGGCCACGTGGTCAACGCGGACTACGTCTCGCCGCTGACCGCCGGGGACGAGCGCCGCTACTTCTACTCCGGCGTGGTGGGCAAGCTGCTGGTGGGCCTCTCCGTCTTCGGACGGCAGGCCCACGTCGGCGGCACCTTCGAGGGGGTCAACGCCAGCGCGCTGGGCGGCTTTCTGGCCTACGCCCTGGAGCACGACCGCCGGCTGCTGGCGGGTGTCGGGGGTGAATGGCTGCCGCCGCCGACGGTGCTGCACGTCGCCGACCGCCGGGACCGCTACGACGTGATGACGGTGGACAGCGCCGAGCTGTACCTGAACGTATTCCACCTGGCCCCCGAGCCTGCCGCCTGGTGGCGCGGGCTGATGCACGAGGTCCGGCGGCTGGTCCGGCGCTACGACCGCGAGCTGCGGCGCCGCTATCAGCGCTTCGTCGCCCGGGCCGACCTTGAGCTGCCGCGCTATCAGCCGCGCCCGGAGGTCATCGACTACGCCGAGCTGCTCGGCCGCGTCGCCGCGCCGGGGGTGGACACCGCCGCGCTGGTGGACCGTCTCAGGGCCGAGGCGCATGAGAAGTACCAGGACGAGCGCCAGCGGGCGCTGAGCGTGATCCGCGGGCTTGAGGCCCAGCTGCCGCCGGGCCGTCCGCTGGTTGTCGTGTCGCTGCTGCCGCCGTTCTACCCCGCGCAGCTGAGCGCCCCCCGCGAGGAACGGACGGCGCGGCTGGTCGCTCTGGCCGGTGAGCAGGGACTCAAGCACCGCCGGGCCTACCCGTATATCTCCGATATGAGCTACTTCAGCTTCGTTCCGCAAAGCGGCCTTGAGCACTGGGCCGCCCAGAGCCCGCTGTGGTTCGACGCGGATGAACTGGAACTGTACCGGGCTCTGGCCTGTCCGGTCTGCAACATCGGGCCGTGGGGCGCCGGCGCGCACACCGCCGAGGAGCGCGTGCACCTGCCATTCCTGCGCACTGAATTGCCGCGGCTGCTCAGCGGGGCGCTCTACGCGCTGGCCCGGGACTAGCCGCCCGAGCCGCCCGGCTCTCCCGCCGGCAGCTGCTCGGCGTATTCCACACTGGCCAGATCGTCGATGTCGTAGGCGAGCTCGGCGTCGCTGCTGGGCAGCGCCCGGACGGTGACGCCGGTCAGCTGCGCGGCGCGGTGCTCCAGCGCCTCGATTCTGAGCCTCCTGAACAGATACGCGAAGACGATCGGCAGGCCCAGCATGATCGCCAGGCGATGGGGGTACTTGCGGTAGCGGTAGCAGTCCCGGGCCAGGGGCAGGTTGGCCCTCAGCGCCGGGCCGCTGAAGTAGAAGCAGCTGCCCATCGTCGCCTCCAGCCCGCCGGCGAACCGGGCGAACCTGTTCGGCGCGCCCGGAAAGCGGGCCAGGAAGTCATCGCGGCTGACCAGCGGGGCCGCCAGCTCGCAGCTGTCGCGCGCCGCGGCGATGTAGCGGCCGAGAATCTCGGCGGTGACGAACGGCAGATCCGGGGAGAGCACGAGGTAGTCGGCGCGCGCCCCGCCGCAGTGGTCGAAGCCGCGCTCGATGTTGGCCACCAGATCGGGGCCTTCCATCACGAACTCCGCGCCGCCGGCCAGCGCCGCCTCCACGTCGCCGTTGCCGACGGCCACCACGCGGTCGATCTGCGGGCTCTGGCGCGCGGCCTCGGCGGCGGTATGGAGCAGCAGGCGTCCGCCGACCTGGATCAGCGCCTTGCGCGAGACGCCGGTGTGGCCGCGCAGGCTGCGCGGCACCGGTCCGCCGGCGGTGATGATCGCGTTAAGGGGCATGGGGCTATTGTAGGGGCCGCCGTCAGCCGCCGATCGGCCACAGGACGAACACCGCCACGTCCCATAGCGCGTGCGAGATCAGCCCCGGCCACACCGAGCGGTAGCGCAGGTACATCGCGCCCCAGTACAGCCCGCAGAGCGCCGCCGCCGCCAGCAGCATCAGGTTGAAGGCCCAGACGTGGACAGCTGCATAGACCGCGCCGGCGATCAGCCAGCCGATCAGCGGCGAAGTGTGTGCGGCCAGCCGGCGCTGAACGAAGCCACGCCAGAAGACCTCCTCGGCCGGGCCGATCCACATCAGCAGCAGCACCCCGATCAGCCACGGGGCGGCCTGCTCGCGCGTGGCGTAGATGCCCATGACCTGCGGCGCGGCGAAGTCGAAGAGCCGCACCGCGATCCAGTGAGCCAGCCAGAAGATCAGATAGAGCTGGGCGGCGGAGGCGATGCCGATCAGGATGTGCACGGGCCTGAACGCGTAAGCCTCGCGCAGGCGGCAGCGGTCGATCGTGAGCGCCGCGCTCGCCAGCACGCCCGTCGCCAGCGTCATCGCCAGCCAGAAGTTGACCCGGCCCGCCGTCCACGGCGAGAACATGACCAGCCACGCCGCGGCCGCCAGCGCGCTGAAGATCAGCGGCCAGGCCAGACCGCGCTTCCGGTTCGCCTCGAGATCCATGGTTTGAATGCACTTCCCCGGCGGATGGTAGTATGACGCAAGAGCGCCGCGCGGCGGCGAAGTGACAGCTAGTAACTACCCCGCAGAGGAGCAAAAGATGACGGCAGCCACCCTCAGCCGGCAGGTCCGCAACTGGAGCATCGCCGTGCGGCCCTTCGCCTATCCCGCCAGCATCGTGCCGGTGGTGCTGGGCAGCGTCTTCGCCTGGTTCGCGGGCAGCGCCTTCCACTGGCCGCACTTCATCCTGGCGCTGATCGCCGGCATGCTCTATCACTCCGGCTGCAATCTGGTCAACGACTACTACGACTTCAAGAGCGGCGTCGACCGCGAGGGCACCTTCGGCGGCAGCGGGATGCTGGTCAGCGGCGCCATGACCCCGCGCCAGATCGCCGTCGGCGCCGCCGTGGCCCTAAGCCTCGGCACCCTGATCGGGCTCTACTTCCTGTGGCACTTCTCCGGGCAGTACCCGCTGGGCTGGCCGCTTCTCGCAATCGGCGCGGCGGGGCTGCTGGGCACCATCTTCTATACGGCCAGCCCGGCCAATGCCAAGTACAACGCGCTGGGCGAGCCGCTGGTGTTCGTCATGATGGGTGTCGGGATGGTGCTGGGAGCCTACTTCGTGCAGGCGGGCACCCTCAGCTGGCCGGCGGTCTGGATCAGCCTGCCGATCGCGTTCACCGTGGCCGCCATCCTGCAGGCCAACGACACCCGCGACATCGCCGACGACCGCCTCAGCGGCATCACAACTATCTCGACGCTGGCCGGGCCGACCGGCGCGCGCGTGTTCTACAGCTTCCTGCTGGTCGCGCCCTACCTGACGGTCATCGTGCTGGTGCTGACCCGCGTCGCGCCCTGGCCGGCGCTCACCGCGCTGATCACCCTGCCGCTGGCGATCAAGCTGCTCGCGCTGTTCTGGCGGCTGCGCGACGAGCGCCACGAGCAGCTGGCGATGACGGACGCCATGACCGCCCAGCTGCATATGGCGCTCGGACTGACGCTCAGCCTCGGCGTGATCATCGGGAAGCTGTTGTAGCGGCCGGACCCCGGTGGGGCGGGCGTCCCGCCCGTCATGCGCGGTGGCGCAAGCGCCCCTGCTTGCGATTCGTGGTAGCAGGGGGCTTCAGCCCATGACGTCCAGCGAGGGGTAGCGGCGGGTTTCAACCCGCCGTCCTGCAAGCCGCCGGACTGAAGTCCGGCCTACCGGGCAGAGGCCGGACGCCGCGCCTGCCCGCGGCGCAGCTGCTAACCACAGAGATAACAGAGATCACAGAGCGGAAGGAAGTCTGCCTATACGCCGCCGGTCAACGGTGTCGGTCTGTGCGACTAAGTCCTAGTCTCAACGGCCGGATCTAGGGAGAGAACAGCCGGTCAGCCATCGGGGGGGGCGGACCGAGTCGGAGTGTCAACCGGGCTGGGAGTGGATTAAGCGCGCCATGGTAGGCTGCTCATGCAGTTGATTGCTGAGCCTTGGATACCTCAGAGAGGAGCCAACATGTTAGTACTACGGTTTCTGGGAAGCATTGCGACCATCTTCATCATCATCAGCGCATCGCCTGTGCATCATACTCAGACGCGCGTAGCCATCGCCCGACAGGAAGCGGCGCTTGAGACTGTGAAGCTCAACATGGCCTTTGAAGCCGCTCTCGTGTCCTACATGTCTCTGCGGCGCGGAGAGCCAGAGACCGCGCTGCGAGACTACTGCAAGGCGAACAGAATCGGCTGGATTCAGACTGCAGACGGCCGATCAGTGGCCATCGAGGACGTAGAGGTCCATGTCGAGTTCTATGGTGAGCCCTTTACTAGCCCGGGATACTCTGAGTTCCAGGATGAGCTGCTTGTAGTAGACCTCGAAGGCAATCGTAACGAGTATGGCTTCACTTCTCCTGTAGCTGTGGGTCTGGACCTAGAAGATGCTGAGTGGTGGGCTTTGGCGAGAGTGGTCCGTTTCAACCACCGCACTTGGCTTGACCGTGCTGAGCAGATCGTCCAGCAGGAGGACGAGTATGGTCTGACCTCCGGATCCGCCTGCAACACGGCCTACTACAGCTTGGAGCAGGAGTTCGACAAGTATGTCTATCCCGGTGCGTATGGCGAGACTACGAAATGGATCGAAGTGCTGGAGGATCTCGCACCCAGAAAGGCGCTGACGTACACCTCAAAAGCTGCGCTCGGCTATCCTCGTATGCAGGCTATCGTTGTTCGGCGTAGCGACATGTGGATGGGTCCAATTGCGGGCGAGGACGAACTGACCGCTGACCGCATCTTAGAAGGTCATCGCTTTGTTGACTACACGACCTTGTGGGTGTTAGCAGGTGATACTGCCATCCACATTCCGTACTGGATGACCGTCTACGAGTAACCGTCAGCTATACCTTCGACGACAACGGCCGGGCCACCACCATCGCGGACGGGCGGGGCAATGACTGGACGAAGGTGTATGACGCGATGGGGCGGATGACCAGCCTGACCACGCCCGGTGCGCCGGGCATCCCGCACACCATCACCTACGACGGGAACAGCAACATCATCAAGACCATCGACTTCAAGGGCACCGTCCACTACTACGCCTACGACGGGCTGAACCGGATGACGGGCCACGGGTCGGACTCGGACGCGGACGACGAGACGTACACCTGGTCGTGCTGCGGGGAGCTGACGGCGTACGTGGACAGCCACGGGACGGCCTCAATCAGCTACGACGACCTCAGCCGGGTGACGAGCAACACGGACAGCCAGGGCAACCAGGTGCAGTATGAGTACGACGAGATGGGGCGGGTGGCCAAGGTCACCCCGCCGCAGGGGACGAACTACCGCACGGAGTACACGTACAACAAGAACGGCAGCTTAAGCCAGCTGCGGGTCTACGACAGCGGCAGCAGCGAGGACACGGCGTACACGTACTCGACCACCTCGGGCAAGCTGACGCAGCGGGACTTCCCGACGGTGAGCAGCACCAACATCCGCACGGCGTACGCTTACGACAGTGCGGGGCGGCTTCAGTACGAGACGGTGACGAGGGAGTCGGGGGGCTCGACGAACCTGTATCGGACGGTGTATGCATACAGCTATGCCAGCTACCACCGGCAGGTCATCCGCACGGAGCAGGAGCCGCTGATGGCGGCCTGGGAGGACCAGAACCGCGTCACGTACCAGTATGACGGACTGGGGCGGCAGGACTTTGAGGAGCGGGAGGACTGGACCGGGGCGGCCTGGGACAACCGCTACGATATCAGCCAGGAGTATGACAAGTGCGGCAATCGCAGCCGCTACCACAAGAACGTGGCGGGGGGCCACACGGCGGACTACGGCGTGGCGATGGACTTGAGTTACACTTACAGTACTGTGAACGCGCTGACGGCCATCGCGGATGCTGACGA
>CAZSSB010000009.1:0-37745 GCA_964609245.1 uncultured Planctomycetales bacterium
TGATGCAGCGCCGCTTCGGCGGCGCGGAAGTTAACGTTTGGTATGGATGAGTCTGCCTGCTGTGATTACCTGGTCAAATCCCACAACGAGGTTTCCCCAGTTACGTGGTGCCGGCCGGTCTTGGCATACCAGAGCGAGCATCAAGACCAGTTGCGTGTAGGAGTCGTAGATGAACATCTATTGCGGCAATCTGTCATACGACCTCTCTGAGGAAGAACTGCGCGAGGCCTTCGCCGCGCACGGCGCGGTGGACGACGCGCGCGTAATCCAGGACAAGTTCTCCGGCAAGTCACGAGGCTTCGGCTTCGTCGAGATGCCGAACGATGAGGAGGCCCGGGCCGCGATTACTGCGCTCAACGGCACCATGCTCAAGGGCCGTGAGCTGACGGCCAACGAGGCGCGCCCGCGCGAGGAGCGCGGCGGCGGTGGCGGGGGCGAGCGCTGGTAAGGCCCAGCCCCCCGCGCGCCCCGCTCAGCGATAGAGGATGCCAACCGCCGCGCGCTGCTGGCCGCCGTCGATCCGATAGCCGGTCAGCACGACGTCGCCGCCTGAGTTGCGGCTGATGCCGACCGGTGACCCGTGCAACTGATCGGGCAATTCGGTCACCGTCCAGGCGTCGTCGAGCCGCTCGATCAGCTGCATGCGGCTGTCCTCCAGCGGGGTGTCGGTTCGGTAGTAGAGCACGAGCGGCGAAGCGAGATGGTAGAACGCGGCCAGGCTGCGGCCGTCGGTTCCGGTCGTGACGGCGACCCGCTCCCAGGTGAAGCTGCCGGCGCTCGGTCGGATACCGAGATGGATGCCGGGTTCAGCGCCGCTTAACTCCAGGGCCACGCACGCTGCGCCGCCCGCGTGGTAGTCGAGGCCCACGCCGGCGGTGCTGTTGAGCGCGGCGGTGGAGATCAGTTCCGGCGGGTCCCAGCTGCCCTGGTCGGATTCGATCAGCCACACGTTGTCGTCGGAGTCAATGGCGGCGATGCCCCACTCACCGCCGCTGCGGGGGGCGACGGCCAGCGCCATGATGGTGGCGGAGCCACTGAGCACTTCGGTGGCACCGGACCAGGAAGGCTCGCTCCAGCGGCGCACCTCGATGCTGGTGCCGCCGCTGGCCGCGTAGCACAGCAGGTTCGAGCCGGAGAAGAAGTTGTACTTCAGGCGCGCCAGCGAGGTGCCGCCAAACAGGCCGACCTGGATCACGTCCGGGACGTCGGGCAGAAACCACGTAATCACCAGCTGGCCGCTGTCCGTATAGCTGCCGATCAGGAAGTCGCCGGCATAGGTCAGCGGACAGGCCGTGTGCGGCGTGCACCAGGCGTCCGTGCCGATGTCGGTGAAGGACAGCGCCGAGCCCAGGCCGGTCGCAACCGAGGCGCGGGCCGACGGGTAGGGCTGCTCGGACAGGCTGAGCAGCGATCCGTCGGTCAGCAGCAGCGGCTGATGGTTCTCCAGGATGTTGGCGGTACCGGTCGGGGAATACAGTGCCGCAGCGCTGTACGTCACGGCGCGCCGCAGGAACCGGCCCCGGCACTCACCGTCACGCGTCTCGGTGACCGCCGCATAGACACCGCTGTCCGCGCCATCATCCAGATACGCCCCGGCACCCCCGGTGGCTGCGCCCACGCCGCCCACGATGTCGTACTGCTCGCCTCGGCCGTCGTCGCCGGTGCTGTCAAAGCCTCGCAGACACTCGGTCTCGTCGGCATCCACGTCGGTCCAGTAGAACAGCGACTCGTTGTCGCCGTCGGCGGTCAGGCCGACCCCCGTCAGCGCCGTGGCCGGCGCGTCCAACTCCACGAACTGGTCGCTGGCGTTGGCCGCGCCGTAGTTGTCGCCGTAGTAGGCTCGATCGCCGTCCGTGACGCACGCCCAGAACACGTGGCTCGTGTCGTCGGGGTCGCCGCCGGTCGTGATCAGAGTCGGGTTACCGGTTAAGGTCTGGAGGCTCTGATCGCTGTCGCTGCCGTCGGTAAACGACCACTGGTGGATTTCGCCGGGCTTGGTGTAGGCGAAGCGCGACGTTATATCGTCCCGCTCGACGTCGAGCGGCAGCGCGGCGTTCGTGCCCACCGCCGTGGTGCCGGTGCTGAAGCCGCCGCCCGCCTGCTCGTGCCAGATGTGCACGCTGTAGTCGGTATCCGCGCCGTTGGCACTGCCGGCCAGCAGCCCGACCGCCACGCGCCCGGCGGCCGACAGGTCCAGCCGGCCCAGCGCCAGGAAATCGCCCGTGGCCTGGCCAGTCGCGGCGCTGGACCAGTTCGCGCCGTTGAACTCATACACCGTCCAGTCGATATCGGTACCGTCTTGGTTCGCGACGAGCGCGGCGGCGACGGAGGCGTTGACCGCGATGTCGCACAGGTAGTCCGCCGCCAGGGCGCTGCCGCTGATCGTCAGCCAGGAGGAGCCGTTGTAGAGCCTGAGCTGCGGAGTCCCGCCGGCCAGCAGCAGCGCCGCGATGCGCCCGCTGGCCGAGTCCGCGTCCAGGCCGATGACGCTGCCGGGCAGTCCGGTGGCCTGCGCGGCCTGAAAGTAGTCGTAGTGCATGGTGACGTCGATCTCGTCCGTGATCGAAACGTAGGTGCCGTCGGTGACCGTTAGTCTTACCGTGGCGTGTCCCCGCTGCGTGTAGATGCGGGTGACCTCTTGGGGGCCGGTGGTGGTCTCGTCGACGATGCCGTCATCGGTGAAGTCCCACTTGAAGAGCAACTCCTCCAGGGGCGTGTCGAGATCGGTCGTGCCGGAGGGATCGAAGGTCACGGGCAGGCCGTTTTTCACTGCCGGCGGATCGTAGGTGAACGAGGGCACCGGCGGTGTGCTGCCGAGTGTCGTCAGCTGCGGCGTGTTGCTCATGGCGCTCTGGGCGCCGCCGTAATAGGCGCGCACGCCCACGTAGTACTCGGTCTCGGCCAGCAGATCCGTCAGCCGCCACGAGGTGCCCGCGATCACGCCTTCGTGCCGTTTCTCCACGCCGTCGTCATTCACGGTGAACCCGTCGAAGGGACCGGTGTAGACCTCGTAGCCCTGCAGGCCCGTGGGGTCCTCCGGCGCCTGCCAGCTCAGATCGGCCCAGAAGCTGCTGACGTCATCGACGGTAAGGTCAGTAGGCGGATCGCGGGGATCGTCCGTCAGCGTAGTGGCGGTGACGGTGGCGGAAGGCGGGCTCTCGTTCTGTGCAACGTCGAGGGCGGTGACGCGGAAGTGATAGGTCTCGCCGGGATCCAGACCAGTGATGCCCAGTTCCTGCTGGATCTTGGGGGAAAAGCCGCGAAACTCACTGTCTTCCCCGTAGATGTCGAAGCCCGGCTCCGGGCCCGAGTAGACGTAGTAGCGCCACAGGTCAGCCTCTTCGTTGGCCGCCCAGTACACGGTGATCGTCGTCGCGGACGGTGGGTAATTGCCTACGCCATGGGGGATGGCTGGCGGTGTTACGTCCTCATCGGCCTTGAGATTCAGTTGGAAGACTTCCAGGCTGTTGTCGCCGACGGCGGCCACGACGGCATAGGTGTATCCGGTGGGTGACAGGTAGTCGGCCCCCGCCCAATAGACGAACGAGGAGATGGTGTCACTCAGCGGGCCGTGGGCTTCCCAGCGGCCCGTGCTGTAGTTGCTGAGCAGCAACCAGAATTCGCTGTCACCGTCGGGTCCGGCTTCCAGCACCAGTTCGAGCGGCTTGAGGCCTGGGGTGAAGCTCCCCCAGCACCACATTCCCCAGGCGGTGGTGCCGATCTCCGGTGTCAGTGCCAGATGCGGTCCGTCCACTGCGGCCCCCGCCGTCGAGATGTCGATGGCGTCGCGACCGTACCAGATGTTGTTCTGCACCGAGACCGCACGCTGGAGATCAGGGACAGCATTGTCTGCGGGCAGCCCGGGCAGGTCCGCCAGGCCGACCGGGGTTTCAACAGCGAGAGGCAGCGACTGCGCCGGCAGCGTGCTGCTGCCCTGACAGGCTGACAGCAGCATTGCGCTGACCGCCACGAGGACCGCCAGCTTAAGGTGCACGTAGTTCAACATAATGCTGACCTGCTTTCCGAGGCCGTGTGCCGCCGGTAAGACACTAGTACCTAGTATAACCGCGTTGCTGGTCCATCTCACTCGATTAGCAAGCAGTGATCGCCCGCTGACACTTGCTCTTCGGGTAGTATTTGGGGGACCAGCCGGAAGCAAAGATGTTGCGTCGAACGAACAGACTCGCTATAGCGCTGCCGTATTCCCCGGCACGGCGTGCCGCATCGCTGGCAGTGATGGCCCTGCTGCTGGGCTGCGGAGCCGGATCGGACCGGCTGACGAGCGACACGCCGACTTCGAGTGCGGTGCAGGCCGGCGGAGTCCCGGCGGGCGGGCAGGTTGCAGTTGAGGACTACACGCCGTCGGGTAAGCCGGGCCTGGACTATGCGCCGGACATCCTGCTGGTCGGCTATCGACCCGGCGCCACACTGCCCGCGGCGTACGCAGCGGAGTCATCGCGGCTGGTGCAGAGTGCGCTGGCGCGTCCTAATCCGGTGCTGCGGCGCAATCCGGGCTTCGGGGCGATCACCAGCGCGATCGCTGACTGCTATCGAATGCAGGTGCACACCGAGGCCTACGTCGGCGGCTGCAACTTCGCGGCATTCGATCTGCCGGCCGGGGCGAACGGAGAGGCAATCCTCGCCGACCTGCGCGTGCGGTTCGCAGACGTGCTGGTCGGCGCCGGGTACTGCCCGCTGGGCCGCGCCGCCTTCGTGCCCGACGATCCGGATTTCGTGCTGAGCACCCCAACGGAGGGGGGGCAGTGGGGCCAGCGCCGGATCGGCTGCGAATACGCCTGGGACCTGACGCGGGGGGATCCCGACGTGCTGATCGGCGTGGTGGACACGGGCGTGACGCTGAACCACGAGGATCTGGCCGGGCAGGTGCTGGACCCCGAGATTGCTTTCCCGGGCCAGCAGCTCGACTTGGCCAACGACGACAACACGATGGAAGACGACGACGGGCATGGCACCGCCGTGGCCGGCATGGTTGCCGCGACCACGGACAACGCCACCGCCGTAGCCAGCGTCGCCCACGGCTGCCGGATCATCCCGGTCAAGATCGCCAACGACCGGTTCTTCGCCAGCTACGCGGACATGGCGGCGGGCTGCCTGCTGGCGGCGCAGCTGGGCGCGCGCGTGGTCAACATGAGTTGGTACGGGGAAAACGCCGCGGGTGTGCTCAAAGTTGCGGTCGATCAACTGGCCGCCGACGGGGTGCTGCTGGTGATCAGCGCGGGCAATCTCGGCTCGGACGTGCCGGCGTACCCGGGGGCCTATGAGAACTGCCTGAGCGTCGGGGCGACTACGGATCACGACAGCCGCACCGCATTCAGCAACTACGGGTCCGATGTGGACGTGGCGGCGCCGGGTGAGGACCTGAAGGTGCTGACCAACACCGGTGCTTACAAGGAGTGGTGGGGCACCAGCTTTTCTGCGCCGCTGGTCGCTGGTGGTGCGGCGCTGCTGTGGAGCTATGCTCCGGAGCTGACACTGGAGAGCGTGCGTTCGCTGCTGGAGCGGACCGGCCCACCGACGACCGGCTTTCAGTTGGCCAGTGACGTACGGCGGCTGGATCTGGCGCTGGCGCTGGGCAGCGTGGTGGGGATCGAGGCGCCGTCGCCGGACCGTCTGATCCAGCGCGACCAAATTGTGCTGGCTCCCGAACTCAACGGCGACGTGCTTTCCGTTGAGCTATACGCCGACGAGCAGCTGGCCGGGGAGCTCAGCGCCCCGCCCTGGGCCTTTCAGCTGGATCTCTCCGCCTACAGCTTCGAGCTGGTCGAACTGGAGTTCCGTGCCATCGGCGAGGCGGCCACCGCCAGCGACTTCCTCACCATCCTCGTCGACAACACGCTGCCGGTCTACGAGCTTGCCGAGGGCTTCGACGGCCTGGAGTACGGTGCGCAGCCGCTCGATGTCCGCGACTACTCGCCGCAGCTGCTCGGCAGCCTGAGGCAGATGCCGACCGCGCAGTGGACGGCGGAGGACGTGGCCGCGAACGGGCCGGGCCGCTGGGCACTTGCCAGCGACGGTTTCGACGGCACAGTTGGAATGCGCGTGCGCGCGACGGCAGAGGAATATGGTGCATTCGAGACCGACGTGCTGATTACCCGCGGCATCGACCTGGCGGCGTCTGCGGACGCGCAGCTGAGCTTTCAGACGCGCTACAACATCGAGCAGAGCGCCAAGGACCACGACCGCGGATGGGTACTGGTCACCACCGATCTGGGTGAGACGTTTACCGTGCTGGAGCAGGAGGGGGAGCCGCTGTCCTGCGGCGGATTCCTGGCTGCCTACGAGCAGCAGCTTGTCGATCTGGGCAGCTGGCTTGGGGAGCAGTTCCATCTGGTGTTCTTGTTTGAGAGCGACGCCGACGGCAGTGGGGAGCAGCCCGGCGAGCCGGCGGGCTGGTGGGTGGACGAGATCGAGCTTAGTGGCACCGTGGTCCTGCTGGGCGGCCTGGAGGTGGAGTGCGCGTCGTATCCGGGAGCGGTGACCGGGACCAGCACCATCACGGCGGTGCCCACCGCTCCGCTGCTGGCCGATCGGGTGGAGTACTGGCTGGACTTCGCGCCATTCGGCGAACTGGACGCCGGTGACATCGCGCTCGACTCCGAGTCCGCACCATATGCCGCCCAGATCGATCTCACCGCATTCCTCGGGCTGCCCAATCAGCACGGCATTCTGCGGGCCACGCCGATCGGCGCCGGGGACTTCGCCGGCCCGACGGTTACCGCTGACGTGTTCCTGTTCAACCAGCTGGGCGACGTGAACGGAGACGGCGCCGTGGACCTGGCTGACAGTGAGGCGTACCCGGCCATGCTGGGGCTGGACGCCGGCCACGAGAGCTTTGTGCCCTTCTTTGACAGCGACCTGGACGGCACAATCACCGAGGCGGACGCCGGAGCAGTCGGCTACTTCTACGGCGATTCGTAGACCGCCGGTCACTGCGTAGTTGCCCACCGCCAGGTTGTGCGGCGATGCGCCGCAAGGTATCCTAGCTGGGTAGGACCCGATTACCCAATGTCGAGGGGGTAGGCTATGGTGCTGCAACGCAGTCTGCTATTGGCTTCGTCCGGCTTCGCGTTCCTGATGCTGCTACTGATGGCTTCCTGTTCCGGTGGCAAGTCGGACGGCCCGGCTCGGCTGCCCCGAGTGGGGAGCGAACTGCACCTCGAAGTGCTTGAGGGCAGCTTCCTGGGCGAGCCGCAGCCGGGCAGCTTCCAGCTGGACATCCGCGAGGAAATGCAGGAACTGATCGCTCTGGTGTCCGTCGCAGACGCTCGTCGGCTGAAGGCGCTTTATTTCGCCATGGACTATAACCCAGCTGAATTGACGCCACTGGCAGTTGCGCCCACTGAGCGATTCCGGTCCGCAGCGCGAGAAGCCGGATTGCCCCCCGAGCTGCTGATGCTCGAAGTACTCGATAGGCCCGGCGTGGTGCACTGCGGGATGATCCTGCCGCGGCCACAGCTTCGCGAGGGCTTCAGCGGCGATGGAGTGCTGGCTGAGGTGCGGTTCGCCCGCCGTCCGTTCGATCGCACGGCCAGTGCGCCACCGGTGACCGATGCTTCAGCCGTGCAACCGAACTGGATCGTGGAGTCGCGCACGCTGTCGTGGCGCTACAGCTGCCAGGGGGACTACAACCAGGATGGCTACGTCACGGTTAACGACCTGACCCCGCTGGGGGTGCACTTCGAGCTGGCCGGACCGTTCGATTACCTCTCGGCGCTCAGCGTGGTCGACGGCAATGACGATGGCTTCATCACCATCAGCGATATCACGTCTATTGGCCAGAACTTCGGACGCAGCGTTGAGGGCTATCACGTCTTTGCCAGTGAGGATATCGGCTTGCTGCCGGAGGGAAACGACACCCAGCCAATGCTCGAACCCTACGATGCTGTTCCGTTTGAGGAGGGGGAAGGCGACCCGCTCGTAGATCGTCTGCACTACGCCCGCGAGTATCCCGAGCTGCCGCCGGATGCCTTCGTCTGGGTACGCCCGGTCTCCGACGATCTGCACGGCACGCCCAGCATGCCGCAGTACCCGAAGGCGTGCATGTGGCAGAAATTCAACGTCAGCAGCGTCTCGCCGGCCTATGCCGGGACCAGCAACTCCGTGGCCATGGTGAATGGCCTCCCGGCGGTCTGCTACCGCGAGTTCGTCACGAAGCGGCTGGTCTTCCAGCGTGCGACCAGCCCGATCGGTGCCACCTGGGGACTGCCGGTGGGGCTCGACAGCAGTGACGACCCCGGGTATTTCACGTCGATGGCGCTGGTGGATGGCAAACCCGCAGTCAGCTACTATGCCGCTGACACGCATGACCTGCTCTACGCGGTTGCGCAGGACGGCAACGGGGTGTTCTGGTATTCGCCGTTGCTGATTGACCACAGCGGTGACGTAGGCCGCTGGTCGCAGCTGCTGGTGGTCAACGGTAACCCGGCGATCTGCTACCAGGACTTCACCAATGGCGGAGTGAAGTTCGTTCGCGCACTGAGCGCTACCGGATCGACCTGGGACACACCAGTTACAGCCGCCGCTTCCGGCGACATGGTTGAGTATTGCTCGATGGTCATCGCCAACGGCAATCCGGCGATCTGCTATTACAACGCCAGCCAGCAGGACATGGAGTACGTGCGGGCGAACGACACCAGCGGTAGCAGCTGGGGAGCTGCCGCAGCGGTTGACCAGTCGATTGCTGATGAGGGCGTCGGCTGCTCGATGTTCATCGTGAATGGCCGACCCGCGATTGCCTACTGGAACAACGGAGCTTTGTTTTACATTCGAGCCTCCGATGCCAACGGTGGCAGCTGGGGGATCCCTGTCTGGCTTGACCCGACCAACCCTGGGATTCTCACCAGGGGTGTCAGCATCAGCCTGCATGTCAACAACGGCAAGCCAGCGGTCAGCTACTATTCAGGGACACCCAACCACGACCTGATGTACCTGCGCGCGCTCGATGCCGACGGCACGGCCTGGTCAGCGCCGTATGCCGTCGACAGCCCGGACAACGTTGGCGTGGACTGCCACCTGACCAATGTGGGCACGAGCCCGGCGATCAGCTACTTCGATGACACCGCCAATCATCTCAAGTTCGCGATTTGCGTCAACGCCTTCAACCAGGCTCCGACCGCGACGCTGGTCGTGCCGCAGCCCAGTGTCAAACTCGGCCAGCCACACCTGTTGGACGCCTCCGGCAGCTTCGACCCGGACGGTGAAGTGGTGATGTACGAGTGGGACTTCAATGACGACGAGAGCATTGACCTCAACACCGGGATTGATCCCCACGCGGAGTACATCTATCCCGAGCCCGGGGTCTACGTCCCCCGTGTGTGGGTTACGGACAACTCCGGTGCATCAGTGGTAGCGTCTGCCGAGGTTGAGGTGCGGGAGAACATCCGCCCGCATGCGGAGCTCGTTGCCACCCCTGATTTCGGCAATCCGCCGTTCGTGGTCAACTTCGACGCTTCGGGCAGTTCCGACGAAGATGGCACCATCGTCAGCTACGAGTGGGACTGGGACGGTGATGGCATCTTCGATGCCTCGACTGACAACGACCCTCACTGGTCCTGGGAGTACGAGGTGTCCGGTGAGTTCCTGGCGGCGGTCAAGGTCACAGATGACAGCGGTGGCTCGGACACCGGCACTGTGCTGTGCTCAAGCAACAGCGGCCCAATCGCTGTGGTCGCGCCTGATCCTGTTTCCGGTCCCGCCCCGCTGGACGTGGCCTTCGATGGAAGCGGCAGCTACGACAGCGATGGCAGCATCGTCGAGCACTGGTGGGATGTGCGTGATGACGGAGTCTACGAGGCGCACGATGGCGGCCCGCCCGACCATTTCGAAGCCAGGCTGATCTGGAACGGTGGGGTCAAGGTACGGCTGAGAGTGAAGGACAACGGCGGCATGTTCGGTTCCGCGGTGGCGACCATCAACGTCAGCGGAGGCTGGCATGTAAGTCAGGTAGACGAGAGCGGCAATGTCGGTTCGGCACTGTCGCTGGCGATCATCAACGGGCGACCGGCAATCAGCTACTTCGACGCCACAAACCTGACCCTGAAGTACGTGCGGGGTGCGGATGCCAACGGTTATAACTGGCCCGCGTCAATGACCCTCGGCGCTATCAGCAAATATCCGAACTCCTGCTGGGGCACCTCGCTGGCTTACTTCAACGGGTCATTCCCGGGCATCGTTTACAACGCCACTCCAGTCAACCCAGCGGACTGGCAGAGGTGTCTGGTGCGCAGCACCAACAGCGACGGCACGGCCTGGAATCCGATTCAGGAGGTGCCCGGCGGATCCGGCAGCGATCCGTCACTGATCCTGGTGGCGAGCAATCCGGCCTTTGCTGCCGTTGACTCCGATCTGATTTACACACGGGCCACCAACGCGACCGGCACGGCCTGGGGTGTGCAGAAAATCGTCGATACCGACTCCGGGGCGTATGGCTGCTCGATGAAAGTCGTGGAGGGCCAGCCGTCGATTGCCTACACCTATCGAGGGGGAGGCGCGTACGACAAGCTGTGCTATATCCGCTCTGTAGACGACACCGGCGACAACTGGGGCACGCGCATCGTGCTGGAGGATGCGCAGTATGGGATTGAAGCAGTCTCGATGGCAATCATCGACGGCCGGCCCGCGGTCGCTTACACAGTCTCGACGTCACTTGGCGGCGACTGGGAGGCTCGCTACCGGCGGGCCAGCGACGTGTATGGCAATGCCTGGCCCCCTGGCCACAAGCTGCTGGCGACGGGCTGCCGCTACGATATCTCGCTGGCGGAGATCAACGGCCGGCCGGCGGTTGCGGCGCGTACTTGCGCCGATCACGACCTGCTGTACCTCCGCGCTGCCGATTCCACTGGTAGCGCCGACTGGCCGGAGCCGATCGTAGTCGACAACACTGATAACAACACGGGCGGTGGCAGTGCGCCCGACTGCGACATGCTCAGCATTGGTGGCAAGCCGGCGATCGCCTACTGCCATTCTGTCAGCGGCAACCTGATGTACGTAATCTGGGAGTAACCGGCGGCCGCAGCCGCACGCGGTTGCCTGACCGGCACGCCTGGCGCTAGCCCGGCGGCGGCGGATCGTCGAGTTGCTCCCCCACGAAGCTGACACCGGCGTCCGGCGGCACGGTGACCTGCTGCCGGGCCTGGACGTCGCCGAACCCGGTCCAGTTGGTCACGATGCGATTGACCTCTACCTCGTAGGTGCCGTTATCCAAGTTCTCGAAGGTCAGGACGCTGGGCACTCCATCGGTGGGCAGCTGGAATATCTGATCGACCAGAACATCCCCTGGCTGCTCGAACAACTTGACCAGCGTGCCCACGTTGGCGCCTTGGAAGCCGTTGAAGTTGACTGTCACGGTTACGGTGACCGTATTGCCCGGGGGTGGGCCGCCGGCGTTCACCGTGATCGCCGACGACGTCACGATCTGTGGCACCGGCGTGGCATTGTCGGTCACCTGCAGGCGCACCATGTAGTTGCCGTCCGCGGCATAGGTGTGGTCGGTGATGGCCGTTAGCCCGAGGTCCACCCAGCCCATACCCTCGCCGAAGTCGATTTCGTACTTCGTGATGCTGCCGTCCGGGTCGAAGCTCTGGCTGCCGTCGCAGGTCACCGTCAGCGGAGTGGGGCCGCTTCGCGGATCGACCTGCAGAATGGGGATCGGCTCAAACTGGGGATCGGCTACGAGCAGCAGCTCGCGCAGCCAATACTTGTCCGCCGGCTCCAGCGCGGCGTTTCTGAGCAGCTCCGCGTCCAGCACAACGAAGTCGTCGACGGCCAGAGATGAGGGCTCCAGGTCGGCGTCGTCCGGTCCGACGAAGTCCGAGTCCTCGGACACCAGCACCGTCAGGCTGGGCGGGTGGCTCCAGCCGGTGACAGGATGGTTGACATGGACCAGGCGCAACTCAAGTGTGCCCAGCCCCTCATCCCAGCCGTCGACGTATCCGTAGATCAGCACTTCAGCCGGGTCCCCGTAGTCATCTGCATCGATCCCGCGCTCCAGCCGCCGGTCGCTGATCGCCAGCGTATCCGGATCGGCCAGCTGGGCCTCATCCGCGTATTCGAGGCCGGGCTCATCGTCGCCGTCGTTGTCCATCGCGATCAGGCGGTCCAGGTTGTTCAGCCGCACGCTGGCGATCGTGGGCCCTTCGCCGTCGGTAAACTCGGTTGCCACATCCGTGAAGTAGCCACCGCCGGGGTTCTCGGTCAACGCGATGTCGACTTCGAGGGTGGAGGTATCGGTTCCCGCCGGCAGCCGGAACGGCACCACGGTGGTCTCATGCTCGATGCTGATCGCCTGCGCGGCCTGGCGTGCGGAGCTGCCCGTCTTCGGCGATCCATCGGCCAGGTCGACCACCGGCGCGTACATCACCAGCAGCGCCAGCGCCTGCTCGCGCGGCAGGCCGTAAAACCGCGGCGTAGGCGTATCCTCGTCCGCGCTCTCGCCGATGGACGCCAGGTTCGGCACGTCGCCTTCGGCGATGCGCCTGAGGATCTCCCCCGGATCGACGACCTTGACCAGGCTGCGGCCCGAGAACCCCAGCCCGCCCGATTCTCCGCTGCCGTCGAGGTCGAACAGATCCAGTCCCTCGATGGTCAGATCGACCTGCAGATCCGCCTTGAAAGGCAGGCTGGCGGGAGCGCTGTTGGTGCCCATCACGCCGTCGGGGTCGACCGGTGCGACGGACCACTCGTCCTCGGGCAGACCGTCGAACTCGACGCGGTAGCGCGGCGGCAGCATGAACTGCGTCTCAGCCTCCTCGCGGCTGACCGTGACAAGATCGCCGGGCTGCGCGTGGACGACCACGCCGTTACGCAGTACGTTGTAGCCGATGATCATGGAGCCGAAGTGCTGACCGATCGGCGTGATGTCGGAAATCCCGATCAGGCCGTCACGGTTGCCGTCCACCCAGTACAGCGTGTTGTCGAAGGTTCCGTCGATCAGCGGATCGTAAGTTGACTGGAAGTTGACGCCCAGCGGGGTGAGGTCATCGACGCCAACGAGGCTGTTGAAGTTGTAATCGCCGGTGTTGACCTCCGTCCACTCCAGGCGGATGCGACCTCCGCCCAGGTAGGTCATCTCCAGGTCCATCACGGCGTTCCAGGGGCCGGAGGGCGGCACGCTGACGGCGCGCTCTCCGGCCACGGTCCGCAGCTTGACCGCGACCGGTGAACCCTGGTAGCCGTCGACGGGCCGCACACCGATCTCCGGCCCCTCGGGCGCGTTGCCGACAACGTGCAGCACGTAATCATCACCGCGCCACTCTTCCTCGACGACGATCCGCCGCGCCGGCAGCACCAGCCGCAGGAACTTCCCTTCGGGAGGCAGCGCGTCGAACTGCAGCAGCAGGCACTGGGCGCCGCTGCGCTGAATACCGACTCCGTCGAGGCTTGAGCCCAGCAGTGGTTCGAGTTCGGGATCACCTGCCGCATCCGTCGCCACCGCCTGGCTCCCGCTGCAGCCGCAGATGGCGAGCATGAGGATCAGCAGCACGCAAAGCGAATACCTCATTGTCGTAAGTCCTCCCATGATCTGGCGCCGGAATCCAGCAGCCCCGGCCGGTCGATGCAGTCGCCGATGACCGCGCACAGCGTTTCGATCCCGCTGTCGATCTCCTCCTTGCTGGTTCGGGAGAAGGCCAGTCGCAGAGCGGCGGTGTCCTGGCGGGACGGCATGCAGTATGCAGCCGGCAGGAACTCCACGCCGGCCTCGCGGCACAGCGACAGCAGCGGCACCGAGAGCAGGTGCTCAGGCAGCTGCACCCAGACGGTGAAACCCCCTTGCGGGTGCAGGTATGTGCAGCCGGGCGGCAGGTATGCGTCCAATGCCCGGCACATGGCGTCGCGTCGTTTCCTGTATTCCTTGACGGTCTTTCTCAGGTGTTTGGCGAAGTGGCCGCGGATGATGAACTCGTACAGCAGCGCCTGCAGGAAGTAGCCCTCGCCCGACTCCGCGCCCAGCTTGGCGTAGACCAGGGGCTCGGCGATGCTGGACGGAGCAGTGACCCAGCCAATGCGCAGCCCCGGCAGCAGGCACTTCGAGAACGTCCCGATGTGGATGACATAGCCGCCGGCATCGAGTGACTTCAGCGGAGGCGGCGTCTGGCCGTTGTAGCCCAGCCAGCGCGCCCAGTCGTCCTCGATGACCGGTACCCGATAGCGGATCGCCAGGCGGAGCAGGTGCTCGCGTCGTTCGGCGGACAGGCAGGCGCCGGTCGGGTTGTGGTAGGTCGGTACCGTGATCACCGCCTTCACTTCGTCCCGGGCCAACACAGTGCCCAGATAGTCCGTGTCCATGCCCTCGTCGTCCACGGGAATCGGTACGTAGTGGATGTTCTTGGCGATCAGCAGGTTCAGGATACCGGTGTAGGTCGGTGACTCCACGGCGACCTTCTGGCCCGGCTGCAGGATGCGGTCCAGCACCAGGGCCAAGGCCCGCTGGAATCCGCCGGTGAGCAGGATGTCGTTTTCCGTCTCCGCCATCGGGACTCCGCTCAGCGCCATCTCTTTCTCGAGATGGTCGATCAGCGGCAGGTAGCCCTGGGGGTGGCCGACGTCGAAGAAGAACTCCTTCGGATACCAGAGCATGTTTGTGGCCACCTGCTTGATCCGCTGAAAGGGGAACAGCGCCGGGTCCGGGCTGGCCTGGGTGAACTTGACCAACTCGCCGCGCTGGCGACGGCTGGGCGGCACCAGGAAGAACTCGCTGTGGAACCGGTAAGGCTCCCAGCGCATCGGCGGCTGGTTCTCGATGCTGGTCTCCATCTCCGCGCGGGTCCGCAGGTTGTCGCCGACCGCGATCGACGGCATCTCAGTGACATACGTGCCACTGCCGTGGCGGGTCTCGAGGATGTTGCGGGCGACAAGTTCCTCGTAGGCGTTGTGGACGGTCTTGCGTGACACGTCGAGCTGGGTGGCCAGCTCGCGGACGCTGGGGAGTTTCTCACCGCTGGACAGCAGGCCGTCGCGCACCAGCTTGGTGATCTGGCGGCAGATCTGATCCCGAATCGGCTCCTCGGCGCTCTTGTCGACTTGGATGACCATTCAGTACCCACCGTCAGTATGCCACATAAGGTGACACGTCATGGGGCCAATTCGGGTCCAATCTGGGGTGACACTTGCAGGCGCTTGAGCGTGGATCGCAGCCTAGCGACACTGTTGATCAGCGATCAAGCCGAGCATTATCACTGCTAGTGGAGACTGATCCAATCTCGAAAGTGTTCCCCTGCAGTGGCCTGATAGCGAGGAATGGAGGTGACAAATGTATACCCGCTACTCGTGAACGTGGTTCTCGCCGGCAACGCTGCCGGTAATAGGTATAATCGTGGTAATGGACGAAGCTGAAAAGGGTACTAGCGGACACACACCATTGATGCAGGCGGCGCGGCTCGGTGACCTGGACGAAATCAGGCGGCAGCTGGCGGACGGCGCCGACATTCACGCCGAGACCTCCAGCGGCGAGAGCGCGCTGCACAAGGCCGCCCAGGCTGGGCAGGTGGAGGCCGTGGCGCTGCTGTTGCAGTCCGGCTGCAAGCATGACACGCACGACCACACACGGATGACGCCCCTGCACCAGGCGGCGGCGGCGGGCCACGGCGGCGTGGTCCGCCTGCTCATCACGGCCGGTGCCGACATCAACGGTATGGGGCAGAAGGGGCGGCGTCCGCTGCACTCGGCGGTGGCGGGCGGCAGTCTGGAGTGCGCAAAGGCGCTGATTGAGGCCGGGGCGGACATCGAGGCCAAGACGATGTACGGCTTCACGCCCCTGCATCTGGCGGCCTTCGTCGGCGAGAAGGAGCTTGCCGAACTGCTGCTGAAGCACGGCGCCGATCCGCACGCCCGGAATAACGTGGGCTACATGCCGCTGAACGTCGCGGTCAACGAGGAGCACGACGAGATCGCTGAGCTGTTGCGGCCCGTGACGTATGAATCCGGCGGGCAAGAGTAACGCCGCGGCACCGCGCCGATTGACACAACCCTCCCGCGCTGGCTAGGGTAGTGCCGAAGCTCGGCACGGGAGGCGCCACCATGAACACCCTCTGGCGGCTGTTGATACTCATGGCTGTAGCGGCAGCGATGTTGCTGCCCAAGGACTCGCCGCGGGCGCAGGAGGCGGAGCGCATCCTCAGTTTCCACAGCGATGTCGTCATCCATCAGGACTCGTCAATGACGGTGACCGAGACGATCACGGTGGTGGCGCAGGGGGTGCAGATCAGGCGTGGGATCTACCGCGATTTCCCGACCCGCTACTGGGACAACAGCGGCCACCTGTATACGGTGGGATTCCACGTGAATGAGGTGCTGCGCGACGGCCAACCCGAGCCCTATCACTTCGGCACGCTGTTCAACGGCAGGCGCGTGTACATCGGACAGGAGGACGTCTACCTCCAGCGGGGCGAGTACACCTACACGCTGACCTACGACACCAACATGCAGCTCGGCTTCTTCACGTCCTTCGACGAGTTGTACTGGAACGTCACGGGCAACGGCTGGGATTTCCCGATCGAGCGCGCCTCGGCCACCATCACGCTGCCGGGCCAGGTCAGCGCGGCGGACGTGGTCCTGGAAGCCTACACCGGCTATCAGGGGGAGCAGGATCAGTTCTACGACGCGCGGTTCACCGGCGAGCAAGCCGAGTTCACCACCAACCTGCCGCTGGCGGCCGGCCAGGGACTGACCATCGTGATGCGCTTTCCCAAGGGCATTGTGACACCGCCGGCGGGACTGACCGGCCTGCGCTTCTGGCGCGCCAACCATCCCGCCGCCGTTCTTGGCGTGGCCGGGCTGGTGGTGATACTGCTGTTCTACCTCATCGCCTGGTTGCTGGCCGGCGTCGACCCGCGGCGCGGCGAGGTGGTGCCCCAGGACGTGGTACCAGGCGATCTGTCGCCGGCACTGCTGCGCCACCTGCGCCGGATGGGCAGTGACTACACGGCTTTCACCGCGACGCTGGTGGAGCTGGCCGCCAAGGGCCTCGTCCGGATCGAGGTCGACGCGGCGGGCAACAACACGGTGGTGCACACCGGCAAGGCCGACGCGGAGTTGAGCCCCGAGCAGCAGGCCCTGATGGCCAGGCTGTTCGCCAAGGGCACCGAGGTGCTGATCGATCAGGACAACCACTTGACTCTGTCCGGCTCGTACATGGCGATGAACAGCTCCCTCGAGCAGCAGTGCCGCGGCACCTACTACTACCGCAATAAGCCGGTGACCGGCATCGGCTGGCTGCTGACCTTCCTGGTACTGGTGGGGATGGGCCTGCTGTCCGGCGACAAGTTCATCTTCTTCTTCTGCACCGTGTTCATCGTGGGCCTGGCCTACTTCGCGATGAACCTGGCGATCGCCGCCGTCAGCGGCCAGACGGTGGTGATGTCCGTCGGTGGCACAGGCGGACGCGTCGCGGCCGGCGTCGGCGCGGTGGTGCTGTTCGTGCTTACGCTGGTGCCGACCATTGTGCTGGGGCTGTTCAGCTCGCCGGGCACGGCACTGGCGCCGCTGGGCCTCGCGCTGGTCGGCTCGATCTTCGGCTGGCTGATGCCTCGCTACACTCGCCGCGGGCGCGAGCTGCTGGACCAGATCGCGGGCTACCGGCTGACGCTGGCCGGGCAGGGCGCGGGGATTCCGGGCGGCTCGGCGGCGAACGGCGAGGCCGCCTTCGCCTTCCTGCCCTATGCGATTGCGCTCGACATCCACCGGCAGTGGGCGCGGCAGCTGGAGCAGCTGTTCGCCAGGAGCGCCCGTCCGCCGGCGCCGGAATGGTACCGCAACCCCTACGAACGTGACTTCCGCCACGAGAGCTTCACCAGCAGCATGGCCAGCTCGTTCACCAGTTCAGTGGCATCATCGAGCGTCGCCCCGGGATCGAGTTCCGGGGGTGGCGGTGGTGGCTCGTCGGGCGGCGGCGGTGGTGGCGGCGGCGGTGGTGGCTGGTAAGCTCGGCCAGGGCCCTGAGCATGAGTGAGGAACGGGGATGATGATGCGAAGAATTGCGGTCGTAGTGGCAGTAACAGGCGCGGTAGTCTACCTCGCCGCATCCTGCGGAAATCGGGACAACGGGTCGATTGAGCTGTCGGGCAACATCGAGGTGACCGACGCTCAGCTGGCGTTCAAGATCCCGGGTCGTCTCAGCGAGCGGCTGGTGGACGAGGGCGAGACGGTAGCCGCCGGGCAGCTGCTGGCCGCGCTGGAACCCATCGACCAGCACTTGGCGGTCGCCCAGGCAGAGGCCAACCTGGCGCTGGCGGAGTCAGTGCTGGCCGAGCTGGAGGCGGGTACCAGGCCCCAGGAAATCAGCCAGACCGCTGCCCAGGTTCAGCGCGCGCGCGCGGCGCTGGGCGAACTGGAGGGGGGCAGCCGTGAGCAGGAGATCGCGGCCGCGGAGGCCGACGTCGAGCGCGCCGATGCCGTCGCGGATCAGGCTGCGGTGCAGCTGGAACTGGCGCAGGCCGACTTCGAGCGCAGCGCCAAGCTGTACGAGGAAGGCGTGCTGCCCCGGCAGCAATACGAAGCGGCCGACACGGCGTGCCAGGCCGCACAGCGCGGTCTGGAGTCGGCGCAGGCGGCCGCGGCCGGTGCCCGCGAGTACCTGAGTCTGGTCCGCGAGGGACCACGCGCCGAAACCATCGAGCAGGCGCGGGCGGCGCTGCGGCAGGCCGAGGCGCTGCACTCGCTGGCGGTGGCCGGCCCGCGGGCGGAGACAATCGAGCAGGCCGGCGTGCAGGTCGAGATCGTCCGCGAGCTCCTCAGGCAGGCCGAGCAGCAACTGGCCTACACGCGGCTGGAGGCGCCGTTCGACGGCGTGGTGCTCAGCAAGGCGGCCGAGGCCGGCGAGTATCTCAACCCGGGCAGCCCGGTGGTTACGATCGGCGATCTCAGCACCGTCTGGCTGCGGGCCTACGTCAACGAGCGTGATCTGGGGCGCGTCAAGCTGGACCAGCGCGTGGAGGTCACCGCCGACACCTATCCGGGCAAGGTCTACGCGGGGCGGATCAGCTTCATCAGCAGCATGGCCGAGTTCACCCCCAAGGCGGTCCAGACATCCGCCGAGCGCGTCAAGCTGATGTACCTGGTCAAGATCGAGCTTGACAATCCCGCGCAGGAGCTGAAGCCGGGGATGCCCGCCGATGCGTGGATCGAGGTCGCGGAGCGCTAGATGCCGGACCCCGCCTGCGCGATTGAGGCCCGCGAGCTGAGCAAGCACTTCGGTGAGCTGGCGGCGGTTGACGGCCTCAGTCTCAGCGTGCAGCCGGGCGAGATCTACGGTCTGGTCGGGCCGGACGGGGCGGGCAAGACCACTGCCCTGCGGATGCTGGCGGCGATCATGGAACCAACTGCGGGCAGCGCGAAGGTGATGGGCTCCGACGTCGTCACGGCGCGCGAGCGCGTGAAGGACCAGCTGGCCTACATGAGCCAGCGCTTCGGGCTCTACCCCGACCTGACCGTGATGGAGAACATCGACTGCTACGCGGACCTTTACGGGGTGCCGCGGCGGGGTCGCGACGCCCGCGTGGCCGAGCTGCTCGATTTCAGCAACATGGGGCCGTTCCGGCGGCGCCGCGCCGGGGCGCTGTCCGGGGGGATGAAGCAGAAGCTGCAGCTGATCTGCGCGCTGGTACACACGCCGCGCGTGCTGCTGCTGGATGAGCCGACCAACGGAGTGGATCCGGTCAGCCGCCGCGATTTCTGGCGCATCCTCTACGAGATGCAGGCCCAGGGCGTGGCGATCCTGGTCAGCACCGCCTATCTCGACGAAGCCGAGCGCTGCACGCGGATCGGCCTGCTCGATCACGGCCGGCTGCTGGCCGGCGGCTCGCCCCAGGAGGTCAAGGGACTGATGCGGCGACGGATTCTGACGATCGCCAGCCCCGAGGCGCGCCGGATCAGCCGCATCCTGGACGCCCGGCTGGAGCCGGGCAGCGTGGCGATCTTCGGCAGTACCGTGCATGTGGCCTGCGATGAGCCCGCGGTCGTGCGTCGGCAGGCTGAGCAGCTGCTGAGCGCGGAGGGGCTTGAGGTCGATTCAATCCGGGAGCAGCCGCCCGCGCTGGAGGATGTGTTCGTCCAGATGCTCGGGGGGCGAACCGAGGACCGCCAGGCAGCTGGTTCGGCGCTGGCCGAGAGCTACGCGGGGATTGCACCCGGGGACGGCATCGCGGTGCGCGTCGAGCACCTGACGCGGCGTTTTGGCTCGTTCGTGGCGGTGGACGACGTCAGCTTCGAGGTCCCGCGCGGGCAGATCTTCGGCTTCCTGGGCCCCAACGGCGCGGGCAAGAGCACCACGATCCGGATGCTCTGCGGCCTGCTGGCTCCCAGCGGCGGTGGGGGCTCCGTCGCCGGGTTCGATGTCCGCAGGCAGCCGGAGCAGATCAAGCGCCACATCGGCTACATGAGCCAGAAGTTCTCGCTCTACGAGGACCTGACCGTCGAGGAGAACATCGACTTCTACGGTGGGATCTACGGACTGGGCGGGCCGCGCCTGGCCGCCCGCCGACGGTGGGCGCTGGGAATGGCCGGGCTGCAGGACCACCGTCGCTCGCTGACCGCACTGCTGAGCACGGGCTTCAGGCAGCGGCTGGCGCTGGCCTGCGCCGTCCTGCACGAACCGCCGGTGGTGTTCCTCGACGAGCCGACCAGCGGCGTCGACCCGCTCAGCCGCCGCAGCTTCTGGGAGCTGATCTACGCGATGGCTGAGCGCGGGGTGACGGTCTTCGTCACCACGCACTACATGGAGGAGGCGGAGTACTGCGACCGGCTGGGCCTGATCTACGGCGGGCGGCTGACGGCCCTGGGTACGCCGGCTGAACTCAAAACGACCGGCATGCGAGAGCAGATCCTGGACGTACGCTGCCCCCAGGTTCAGCGGGCGCTGGCACCCGTGCAGGCGCTGCCCGCGGTGCAGAGCGCGGCGCTGTTCGGCGACGGGCTGCACGTAGTCACCACGGACGTTGCGGCGGCCGAGCGGCAGGTGCGCGCGGCGCTGGCGGAGGCCGGCCTGGCGGCGACGCGGATCGAGCGGGCGACGCCTTCGATCGAGGACGTGTTCGTCTCGCTGATCGAGCGCGCCGATCGTGAGATCGAGGCCGGGGCGGGGGGCGGCCGATGATCAGTATCGGGCGCCTGGCCGCCATCGCGCGCAAGGAGACGTTGCACGTGTTGCGCGACTGGCGCAGCCTGGGTCTGGCGATCGCGATCCCGATGCTGCTGATCCTGCTGTTCGGCTACGCCCTCGACCTCGACGTCGACGACGTGCCCACCGTGGTCTGGGACCAGTCGCGGACACCGCAAAGCCGCGCGCTGCTGGCAGCTTTCGATGGCTCGCCGTATTTCTCGCTGAGCTCTTCCTGCGAAGGCTACGGCGGCCTGCAGCGCGAACTGGACAGCGGACGCGCCATGATCGCGCTGGTGATTCCCAGCGACTTCGCCGCGGCGCTCGACGCCGGTCGGTCGGTCAGCATCCAGGTGCTGGTGGACGGTTCCGACGCCAACACGGCGCGGCTGGCGCTGGGCTACGCCACCGCCCTGGGCCTGATCTACAACCAGCGGCTGACGGTGCGCTACGCGGAGCAGGCGGGTCTGGGCCGGCTGGACGCCCCGGTCGGGGTAGCGGCCCGCGCCTGGTACAACCCGGAGCTGCGCAGCACCAACGCCACCGTCCCGGGGGTGATCGCGATCGTGATGATGGTGATCGCCGCCTTGTTGACCAGCGTGACGGTGGCCAGGGAGTGGGAGCTGGGAACGATGGAGCAGTTGATCAGCACGCCGCTGCGCGCCCCGGAGCTGATCCTGGGCAAGCTGGCGCCCTATCTGGCGATCGGGTTCCTCGACGTGCTGCTGGCGGTGGCGATGGCGCAGTGGGTGTTCGCGGTGCCGCTGCGCGGCAATCCCGGCCTGCTGTTCGGTCTGGCGGTGGTCTTCCTGGTCGGCGCGCTGTGCATGGGCCTGACCATCGGCATCGCGGTCAAGCAGCAGGTGCTCGCGATCCAGGTCGCGCTGCTGGCGACGTTCCTGCCGGCGCTGCTGCTCAGCGGTTTCATGTTCGCGATCCGGAACATGCCCCAGGCCATCCAGCTGATCACCTACCTGGTGCCGGCCCGCTACTTCATTGTCCTGCTGCGCGGCATCTATCTGAAGGGAATCGGCCTCGAGGTGATGTGGCTCAGCGCACTGGTGCTGATTGTCTGGGCGCTGCTGGCGATGGTAATCGCCCACCGGCGCCTCAGGCTGCGGTTGGAGTAACTGATGCTGAGGCGACTTCGGCGCATGCTGATTAAGGAGAGCCTGCAGGTTCTGCGGGACCCCAGGATGCGCTTCGTCGTCTTCGGCGTGCCCCTGATCCAGATGCTGGTGATCGCCTTCGCGCTGACCACGGACGTGACGCGCATCGACACCGCGGTGCTGGACCGCGACCACACGCCGGCCGCGCGCGAGCTGCTGGCCGACTTCACCGCCAGCGGTTACTTCGAGATCATCGCCCGGCCCCAGTCGCCGGCGGAGATCGACATGCTGCTCGACAGCGGGCGCGTGCAGCTGGTGCTGCAGATTCCCGCCGGATTCCAGCAGGCGCTGAGCGCCGGGCGCACGGCCGATCTTCAGCTGCTGGCCGACGGCAGCGACACGAACTCAACCACCATCGCCCTGGGCTACGCCAATCAGATCGTGGCGTGCTACTCACAGCGCCGGCTCGCCGAGCGCACTGCGGTGCTGACGGGCGGCACCCCGCCGCCGGACGTCGAGCTGCGCACCCGCGCCTGGTTCAACCCCAACCTGGAGAGCAAGAACTACTTCGTGCCCGGGCTGGTGGCGGTGATGCTGATCGTGGTGGGGATGATCCTGACTAGCGTGGCGATCGTCCGCGAGAAGGAGATGGGCACCATCGAGCAAGTGATGGTCACGCCGCTCAGCTCGCTGGAGTACATCCTGGGCAAGACGATTCCCTACGCGCTGATCAGCTACGTGAACATGACGCTGATGCTGCTGCTGGCGATGGCGGTGTTCGGCATCCGCGTCCAGGGCAGCTGGCTGCTGCTCTACGCGCTGACGGGCATCTACATCCTGGGCAACCTGGGGCTGGCGCTGCTGATCAGCGTGACCGCCCAGTCGCAGCAGCAGGCCGTACTGACGGCGTTTCTGTTCATGATGCCCTGCGTGCTGCTCAGCGGCTTCATGTTCCCGATCCACAACATGCCGGAGGTGGTGCAGTACGCCGTTTACCTCAATCCGGTGCGCTGGTACATCGAAATCCTGCGGGGGGTCGTGATCAAGGGGGTTGGCCTGGGCGTGCTCTGGCGGGCGGTGGTGGCCCAGTCCGTGCTCGCGGCGGCTTTCATCCTGCTGGCGGCCTGGCGCTTTCGCAAGACCGCCGCCTAGCGCCTCGGTGGATTGGCGTGCCGCGTGCTATCTTGCTTGCACAGCCGGGTGACCCCTGACTGGCCACCGGCAAGCCGGTCAAGCTGGAGACAACGAGTTGGCTGATACCGAGTTAACCTGGGAAGCGTTGCCGGCCAACGTGCAGGAGCGCTGGCAGGAAGTGCTGCGGGACACACCGGTGCCGCCGGCCTCGTTCGGCGACGTAACCCACACCGTCAGCCGCGAGTTGGAGCCCGAGGAGTGGGCGCGCATCGTCTCGGGCGATCTGGTGCTGAGCGGCAAGGTGCTGTCGGTGGCCAACGCGGCGGTGATGGGCCTCGTCAAGCCGATCTCCGACGTGCGGCGCGCGGTGGTACATCTGGGCAGCAACCTGACGCGCATCATCGTGGTGGCCTACTTCGTCGAGGGGCTGCTGGGCAGGTGGGAGACCTATCCCCGCGCGCACTTCACGTTCGTGCGGCACTGGGCCGCCAGCGCGTCGGTACTGGCTCACCAGCTGGCGGGCGACGCCGACTCGGAGGAGCGCGAAACGATCTCCACCGCCACGCTGCTGGCCCGGCTTGGCTCGCTGCTGCTGGGACTGGTCTGGCCGGCTCCCACCGAGGAATACGCGGAGCAGCCCGACGAGGTAACGCGCCTGAGCTACGAGATGGAGAAGTGGGAGATCAGCAGCCCGGCGCTGGGCTCGCGGCTGGCCCGCCATTGGGGGCTGCCCGATCCGCTGCCGGAGCTGATCGGCCAGCAATGCCGACCGCTGCTCAGGGAGATGCCCGCCGATGAGACCAGCTACGCGCCTACCGCGATCGCGGTCTCGCTGGTGCTGGGCCTCGGCTTCCTGCACACGCCCCAGGCCACTGTGGACCAGCTGCTGGGGCACGTCAGCTATCTGAAGCTGAAGGACAACGTGCAGCGCCTGAGACTGATGGCGGCGTGCCAGGCCGCTTGGGCGGATTCGCGCACCCAGAAGGAGCTGGCGGTTATCACTGAGTCCTAGCCAGCTGGCCTGTGGAGTGCGCACAATACACCTGGTGGTCTACGGGGTATCAATTGACGTAAGCAATCGGCGCCGGTACCATATCTCCTAGGGTAGACGGGCGAAGGAGTTTGAGCAGTGCGGCCAATTCCAGTCAGTGCGGTCGTCAACGGCACGCTAAGAGCCCTGGTCTTGCTGGGGTTGCTGGCGGGTTGTGGAGGCGGCGGTCAGCAAGTCACACCTTTGATGGACAGCACGCCGGTGGAACTGGCGGCTCCGGCCAGTGAGGGAGCGCCTGAGCGCAACCGGCTGACGGCCAGCATGCCGGCGCTGAGCAGCCTGGCGGCGGGCGCCGAGTTCGACTTCCTGCTCAGCGTGGAACTGGCCGAGGAGCTGTATCAGTGCAGCGCCCGCATTGGCTATGACCCCGCCGTGGTGCAGCCGGTCGCCGCTGAATACGGCGCGCTGATTCCCTCAGACGCGGTGCGGCTGCCCTGGGCCGAGGCGGAGGGCGTTGTGCCACTGGCCTTCACCGCCCTGCCGGGCCGCAGCGGCATTCAGTCCGGACGCGGCGAGCTCTGGCGCGTGACCTTCCGGCTGACCGGCGCGCCGGGCGGCGATCGCGCCGTCTGGCTGGTCAACGAGGCCGAGTTTCTGCAGCTGCGCGACCGGGTCGGACGCCGGCTGTCCTTCGATCTGGCCAGCGAGGAGGTGCAGCAATGAGATACGTGCTGTACTCAATCCTCGCGGTCGGTGTGCTGGCTACTGGTCTGCTGGTAATTGACGGCAACATCGCGCTGGCGATGCAGCCGCCCGAGCCGGGCATGCTGGCGCAGATGGAGGCCGAGGGCACTCTGGGCGACGCGCTGCGCTTCGCCGAGGAGCTGGGCAACCACGAGATGCGGGCTCCGCTGCGCGGCGCGCCGCTGGGCACGGACGATCCCTATACCATTGCCGGCATGATCGCCGACCACTTCGGTCGCTCCATGCGCGACAAGTCCACCTCGGCGATCGCCTCATCGACGCCCCAGGAGCTGGGCTGGCTGGAGTTGGACCTCAATCACGACGGGACGGTCGACGAGCGCGATGTGCTGGCGCTGGGCGTGCCCCAGCCCAAGGAGGCGGCGCTGTTCCCCAGCCTCGGCACGGTAAAGACCTTCGCCCTGCTGATCGAGTACTCGGACTACGAGCACTGGTTTCCCAAGAGTGAGTTCGAGACCAACCTGTTTGCGGACGGCAGCGGCACATCCGGGTACGACTACTACCCGGCGTACTACCGTACGCTGAAGTACTACTACGACCAGGCCAGCTACGGCCTGCTCAACGTGGATGGCGATGTCTTCGGCTGGTACGAGTGCATCCACCCGCGCACCTACTACCACCCCAATGACAACAGCAGCAATCCCTGGGACGGCGAGCGGCGCAGCGAGATGATTCGCGAGGCGCTGCTCGACGCCGACGCCAACGGCGCGGACTTCAGTGACTACGACAACGACGGTGACGGCGATGTCGACTACTTCCTGGTGGTCTACACCGGACCAGTTGGCGCCTGGTCGAGCTTCTGGTGGGGCTACTACGGCGTGTCAGTTGGGAGCGACTTCGTGCTCGACGGCGTGACGTTCCCCACCTACAGCTTCCAGTGGGAGCAGTACTACGGTTTCACGGGGAGCCCGCCAAATCCCGCCGACTGGGACCCCAAGGTCACCATCCATGAGACTGGCCACTCGCTGGGCCTGCCCGACTACTACGACTATCAGTCGGGTGTCGGGCCCGACGGAGGTGTCGGCGGACTGGACATGATGCACGGTAACTGGGGCGACCACAACTGCTTCAGCAAGTACGCGCTGGGCTGGCTGAACCCGACCGTGGCATTCACCAACCTGGACGATGAGCAGCTGGACAAGTCCAACGCGAACGCCGACGCGGTCGTCTTCATGCCGGGTTTTGACCCGGTCAGCCCCTGGTCGGAGTTCTTCATGGCGCAGAACCGCTACAAGGAGGGTATCGACAGCACCTACCCGACGAGCGGCCTGCTGCTCTGGCACGTTGACGCGCGGGTCAACAGCTACGGGCGCTACATCTATGACAACTCCTACACCTCGCACAAGCTGCTCAGGCTGATGGAAGCGGACGGACTGGAGGAGATCGAGCAGAACAAGAGCGCCGACGCCGGCGACTATTACGACGACACCTCCTCGACCGGTGACGATCTGACGCCCACCAGCACGCCGGATTCCACCAAGTACGACGGCACGGACCTGGGCATCTACTGCGATGACGTATCGGTAGCCGGGGCCTCGATGACCGCCGACTTCACCATGTTCACCAGCAATCCGCCGACGGTGGAGATCACCGACCCGGATGCGGGGGACACGATCACGGGGACCGAGACAATCGCCATCACGGCGACGGATGACAACGCCGTGGAGCTGGTGCAGCTGCTGATCGATGGCGTGCTGGTCGCGGAGTGGACCGCTACGCCGTACACCTACAGCTGGAACAGCCTGGTGGAGTTCAACAAGTCGCTGACGCTGGAAGCGCGCGGCTGGGACGCCGAGGGCCAGACAGGCAGCGACACCATCAGCGTGACGGTCTCCAACACCGGTGTGACCTCCGTCACGGACGACTTCGAGAGCGGCCTGGGCAAGTGGCGAGCGCTGCACGAGCCGACCGATCCCAACGGGGTCTACATCGGGGGGGTGGGCTACTACGGCCTGGGTTCGGAGACGTTCTGGACGACCCGCACCAGCCCGGGTACGCCGACGCCGCTGGGCAGCGGCGATGAAGCATGGGTCTCCGCACCAGAGGTCGACGTCTACTACAACGCGATGGAGCATCTGCGCAGCCAGCGGATCAACGCCACCTCGTTCACCGACCCGATCCAGGTGAAGTTCTATTACCGGGCGACCGGTGACTTCTCGCTGTGGGCTACTACCGACCAGGGCGACACCTGGGAGCGGCTGGCCGAGATCGACGGCTCAAGCAGCTGGACTACCTTCCGCGGTGTCTACGACTTCACGGGTGAGACCGTCTACCTGCGCCTCTTCTACTACGGGGACTTCCAGCTCGATGAGAACAACGGGCTGAGCCTGAGCATCGACGATCTGCTCATTCGTGAGGCCCCCAGCGACCCGCCGACCGTCTCGTTCACCTCGCACGATGACGGCGACACCGTCAGCGGCAACGAGACCTTCGCCGCCAGCGCCAGTGATGACAGCTCGGTCGAAGCGGTCTGGTTCTATTTGAACGGCAGCCTGGTGAAGGCGGATGACAGCTCGCCCTACAGCTTCACGCGCAACACCCTGAATGACGACAACTACCCCTCGATCCCGATCAAGGCCATCGCGCTGGATGACGATGATCTGGTCAGCGAGCCGGCCGAGATCGCGGTAGTGTTCAAGAACCCCCGGGATTACCCGGTCTACGACGACCTGGAGAGCGGCACCGACGACTGGACGATCGACAACGACTCCAAGACCCCCAACTGGGCGCTGATCGACGACGCCGACGACGCCTACTCCGGCTCGCACTGCTGGGGCTGGGTCGGCAGCGTCACAGCCGACGGCAACAACGACAAGGCCTACTACCTGGGCTTCGAGCCCGACTCGGGCCTCCAGACCATCGACCTCAGCGGCGACAGCCTGGACGACCCGGTGGTGCGGTTCATGTACCGCAGCGATGTGCCCGGTGACGCCGGCCTCCGGGTTCGCACCGTCAGTACGTGGGAAGGTACGCGGACGATCGGCTGGGTGACGGGCGACAGCGACGGCTGGGAGGAGTATTTCATCCCGCTCAACCAGTACGTCGGTCAGTCCGTGCAGATCCTGTTCAGGATGTACAACCAAAACGACAACGGCGGCACCGGCTTCTGGCTCGACGACGTGCGGGTGGAGAACAGATACCCGACCATCCTCGAGATCGACCCGGACCGCGCGACGGTGGGGACCGAGATCACCATCTCCGGTATGACCTTCGGCTTCGAGCGCGGCACCAGCAAGGTCACCTTTGCCGACGGCGTCGACGCGGCTTCCGGAGACTACAGCTCGTGGGACAACGAGGAGATCGTGCTGGACATCCCGGCCGACGCCGAGAGCGGCGACGTGACGGTTACGGTGGGCGACGACACCGGTGCCGGCTACCACCTGACGATCGTCCTCGACGCTCCGACGATCCAGGATCTTGAGCAGCTGTAGCCTCGTCGGTCCGGTTGCGCGCGGGTTCAGGATCGTGCGAGGATCCGCACCGTGCCGCGCGTGCCGTCGACTTCGATCAGCTGGCCCGTCCTGATGATCGCGCTCGCCGGCCCAACGTTGACCACCGCCGGGATGCCGTACTCGCGGGCCACGATACTGCCGTGGCTGAGCACGCCGCCCATGTCCATCACGATTGCCGCGGCGCTCAGGAACAGCGGCGTCCAGCCGGGATCGGTGAACGGCGCCACCAGAATCTCACCGGGCAGTACCTGGCCGGCCTCGGCCCGCAAGATGACCCGCGCCGGGCCGGTGACCCGGCCGGGATTGACCGGCACGCCACGCAGCACGTCTGTCTCAGCAGCCGGCGTGCCGGGGTGGGGCCGGTCGGGCTCCAGACTGCCGATGACGACCGCCGGCGGACTCAGGTCAAGGTTCAGCCGGTACTGCGCGCGCCTGGCGGCCAGCAGTTCGCTGAGATTCCCGCCGCCCTCGTCGGTGGCCGCCAGCTTCAGCTCCGGGTATCTGAGCATGAAGATGTCGTTGCGGCCGGACAGCACGCCACGGTCGGCAAGTCGCCGCCCCAGCTCCAGCAGCATTCTGCGGATCACGGCGGTGCGCCGGACCACCTGGTTCCTCAGGCCTTCGCGCAGGGGGGCACAGGCCCGGGCCTTGCCCAGCACGAAGCGGAAGGCCAGCCGCCTCAGCGGACTCCGCAGGCGGGCCAGCCAGTCGGCAGTCAGTGCCGCTGTGGCGCCGGCCGTGGACTCAAAGCGAGCTGATAGCTGCTCATCGGCCGCGGCGGCCAGATGGCTGCGCACCTGGTCGAGCAGCAGTTCCGGCTGCTCGATCCAGCGTGGATTGGCCAGCTCGTGTTCGGCCCGGCCGTGGTGCCCATGGGTGTCGAGCAGCCCGTCCCAGGCGGTCAGGAATTGCCCGCCCCCGACGGCTTCGCCGAGCAGCTGCCGGGTTTGCGGGTAGTCAACATCGGCCCGCAGTGCCGCCGCCACCCCGGGCTGGGTGTGGGCCAGCTGAGCCAGCTGCCACAGCGCCGGCAAGACCTGGGCATGCTCGTTGGTCCCCAGACCGGACAGCAGCTGGCTGGCCCTGGCGTTGCCCTCCTCGCCGAACCAGCGGTTGCAGAGCTCGTAGAGCGCCCCCTGATAGAAGACCGACATGCCCATCAGGTCAGAGGCCGGGCGGGTGTCACCAATGTCCTCGATCTCACTCACAATCCGGCTGGCCAGCGCCTCGTCGCCCAGTGATTGCCAGTCGGTGCGCTGGAGCCGGTCGGCCTTCTCGCGGTGGGTTGCGATGACCGCGTAGCCGCTGGCCGGGTTGTAGGCCAGCAGCTTCAGGAGCATCTCCGGCAGGTGGGCAACCATCCGCAGCCTGTTGACACCCACTTCGGCGGCGTGCCGCTGGGCGGTGCGGACAGCCTGCACCATTTCAGGATCACTTTGGCGGCCGCCCAGGAGTTCGGTCAGGCCGATCCGGCTGAGCCCGGGTATGCGCCTGACGCAGCTGGCCAGGACGCTGAGGTTGAAGTAGGCGCGGCCGGCGATCAGCCCCAGCAGCGCGTGCCCCCTGAGATCCAATCCCAGCTTGGCGAAGAAGGATCCCAGCAGCAGGTCGACGGCCGGCTCGATCAGTGACCAGGTCATCGGTGTCACGACGTCGGGCAGGATCTCGCCGGTGTTGGCGTTGGTCCAGACCTGCACGCCCCCGGCCGGCTCACCCAGTGGCAGCGCGGTGACGGGCCGCGCCTGCAGCAGGCTGGGCTGGCCGTCCGCGATCGCCCACTCCAGATCCAGCGGGAAGCCGAACAGCTTCTCCGCCCGCAGAGCCAGCCGGCCCAGCTGAGCCGCCGCCGCATTGTCCAGCGAGCAGTCCCGCTGGAGACTCACGCCTGGTGTCGCCACCTCCCGGTGCCAGACTTCCAGCTGTGGTTTCGAGAGCACGACACGGTCGGGGGCGACGGTGCCGCTCACCAGCGCCCCGCCGAGACCCGATGCGGACTCGATGATGAGCCGGTCCGTGCGGCCGGTGACCGGATCGGCGGTGAACAGCACTCCGGCGCAGTCAGCCGGCACCAGCTGCTGGACGATGACGGCCATCGAGAGCCCGCTGTGGCTGATGTCGCCGGCCTCGCGGTAGCGCTGCGCTCGCTCGCTCCACAGCGAGGCCCAGCAGCGTTTGACCGCAGCCAGGCAGTCCGCCGCTCCGGTGATGCCCAGCGCAGTGTCGTACTGCCCGGCGAAGGAGCGGGCGGGCTGATCTTCCGCCGTCGCCGATGAGCGCACGGCGAGCTGAAGCGCCTCGGCACTGGTGCCACATTCAGCGGCAAGTCTGTCGAGTTGCCCTGCGATCAGCGCTCCCAGCTCTTCCGGCAGCGGGGCCGCCACAATGGCGTCCCTCAGCTGCTGCGGAGTCGCAGTGCCGGGCCGGCTCTCCAGGCCCGCCGACCGGATGTGCTGCTGGTAGGCGGCGGCGGTGATGCAGAATCCCGCCGGCACCGGCAGCCCGGCCCGGATCAGCCGCGCCAGATTGAACGCCTTGGCCCCAACCTGTGGCAGGTCGTGCGGGCCGATTTGGTTCAGCGCGATGATCATCACGGCAAGCCGGTGGCGATTGTACCAATCAGGCTGGATGCTCCGAGGATGGACGGGCAGTCAGTCGCCGGTGGCCGTCACGCCGGCGGCCTCCACCATCAGCACCACGGTGCGCTCTGGGGCCCGCGTCCGGTGGAGCACGCCGCGGGGCACCAGCATTCCCTGGCGGGCGTCGAGCGTCACCGTGCGGCCCTCGAGGTCAAGCAGCAGCCGCCCTTCGAGCACGAAGAACAGCTCGTCCTCCCGGCCGTGCCGGTGCCAGTGGAACTCGCCCTCGAACACCCCCAGCTGCGCCACGCAGTCGTTGACCCGGCAGAGCGTCTGGTTCCACCAGCGCTCGGGGCACTCGTCGGCCAGCCGACCGGCCTCGATCACCTCCAGCGGCCCGTACTTCACGTCGGTGTGAATGTCGTAGTCCATCGCTGCTCCCCAGCACCCCGTATGGCGCGACAGCCTGACAGCGGACTGAGTGGGACTCAGCCACTTTCCCGTGGATTGTAGCAGCGCGGGCAGACCAGCTAGTGGGCGTCCACTACATTGTCGGCGAGTACAGAGCCGTCACAACGATCGTGCGGACTGGCGATGCTATACTCCGCTCAGAGCCGGCACGGCATCGGGAGGCAAGGAATGCTCACACACGGTTTCGCGAGGTTGCTCTTCGTCTGCATCGCGTTGATCATGGTGATCGGTGAGAGCACCGGGTGCGGAACTGGGAAGCACGGCGCTGCAGCGCCAGTATCGGCTCCGCCGGCAGCGGAGGGGACCGATACTCCGCCCGAGGGCGTTGATGTCCACGACTCCAGTGGGAAGGGCGCCGTACTGGACGAGATAAGGGCTGCCCCGATTCCTGAAGGTGTAGATCCTGCCCTGTGGGCACAGCTTACAAGAACGCTGGCGGCCTTTGTCCGGGCCAACCAGAAGTGCTCCGCTGCAGTGCCCTTGGGGGACAACGGCTACGTTGACGATCTGCAGCTAATCGGGGGGGACGTACTGGCGTGGTCATACCGCAACACCGGGGACTACGACCAGAACAAGCTGGTGGGGGTCACGGATCTCACGCCTATTGGGCAGTACTGGGATGCGCGGGCCGGCGATGCCAACTGGGAGCAGGCGAAGCTGGCTGATGGGGATTTCAACGGGCTGGTCTCGGTGAGTGACATCACGCCCATCGGGCAGAACTTCGACAACATGGTGCGGGAGTACAACGTATACGCGAGCCTTGATGCTGCCGACCACCCACGGAATAACGGTGGGGACAATGGTGAGGAGAACGGGCCCGGGGCGCTGTTGGTGGGCAGTATTGAGTTGGAAGACGGTGTAATCCCCGATGCTGGGGGCTACCGTCAGTTCGTCTACACCCTCACGAATCCCGGGACCGACGCATATTACTGGGTGCGTCCGACTGATGGAGAGAGCGAGGGGTGGGCCAGCAACCTGGTGGGGGGCTCGCTGGTAGAGCTGCCGATCCTGGAGCTGACGAATCCCCCCAGCCTGGGCAGCGGACAGGCTGGCGATCCGTATCTGGTAAACGACGAGACGGATTACGTATTCGCGCTGACCGATCCGGTGGCTGGGACGGTGACGCACAGTGAGCTGACGGAGTATGTGGTTTCGCCGGCCAGGGCCGGAGCGATTGCGACGGCGGATGCGACGCTGGACATCAATGACGGGTTTGTGGGGGCGGTGACGGTCACGGCGTGGTATGGGGAGCGGCCCAACCGACCGGACACGACGGTGCACTGTGAAGTGATCCAGGCGCCGGGCAGCGAGTTCCGGGTCGTGGAAGTCAGTCCGCACAGCGGGGGTTCGGGAGAGCTGACGATCTTCACCGCCGTGGTGGACGGGGGTAACTACGCACTCGACCAGTATGAGTGGGACTTCGGTGGCGGGGCAACTCCGAGTACCAGCACGCAGCGGGAGCCGCTGGTGGTGCTGGAATGGGTGGGGACGTATGAGGCGCAGGTGACGGTGACGAGCCATGATGGTTCGATGGCTGACACGTATGAGTTCGGACTGACGGTGATTCCGACGACGGACGCGCCGGTGATCATCACGTTGTCGCCGCGGTACGTTGAATCACCGGCGCCGGCTTTGTATGTGGGATCGCAGGTGGCGCAGACTGCGTACTGCCTGGCGACCGGTATGCGGCCGATTGACTATAGCTGGAACTTCGCAGGCGGGGTTGACCCCAATGACTTCGAGGACAAGTGGGGTCCGGAACACAGACAGGTTGAGATCACTCCTGTGGACACCTGGCCGGAGGATCCGTACGTGTTCGAGGATGCGCTGGTGAACGTGGAGAACGTCTACGGGGATGACGGGCTGCAGTTCGATCTGATCGTGGAGCAGCCGCCGCGGTTCTTCTCAGGAGACGGGATTGAGTTCTGGGGGGAGCCCGGTCAGCAGAAGGTGTTTACAATCGGGCTGTACAGCGGATCGTATCCGCTGACATTCGAGTGGAACTATGGCGGTGGGGCGGTACCGAACACGCAGCCCCAGTATTACCAGCGCGAGGAGGATCTGGCTGACACATGGCCGGCGATCCTTGCGGAAACTGGGAAGTACGAGGGAACGATCACGGTCAGCAACGCGTATGCGGAAGCTAGCTGCCCGTTCGACCTGTACGTCGGCGTGCCGAAGATCCTGTCCGTCGCACCGACGGAGGGGAATGAAGGGCAGCAGCTCAGCTTCATCGCCAACATCCTGGGAGACCACGAAGAAGAGAACCTGGACCCGGAATACGCCTGGGAGTTCGGTGCTTCGGCTATACCGAGCACGTCGAGCGAGCAAAGCCCACTCGTCGTATTCGGCGAACACGGCGAGCAGCCGGGCATGCTCACCTTCAGCAACAAGTACGGGCAGGACACGTTGGGCTTCACGGTCGAAGTCAACGGAGCCCCTCAAGCCCAGCTGGTGGCGGAGCCCGCCCAAGGGCTGATCCCTCTGAGTGTTGAGTTCGACGCCGGCACCAGCACTGATCCGGAGGGCGGACCCCTTAGCTACCAGTGGGACTGGGACGGCGACGGCACGTTCGATAACAACTCGGGCGATGATCCTACGGTGGAGCACACATATGACACCGAAGGGGACTTCCAGGCAACCGTGAGAGTGGTGGACGAGCAAGGTGCGGACGACCTTGCCTCACTCACTATCAAGGCCGAAGGTGAGGCGCCACCGCTTCCTGACCAGGTAATCATCAGTTCGCACGCAATACAGATCGTGAACGCGGAAGGCGGTTCAGGCCCTTCCGGCGACGTGTTTGTGGAATCCATCCCGACCGATACCGCCTCGCTAGTCGCGAACGCGACGACGGAACTCATCTCCTGTGGCATTGGGGGGACGTTCAACGGAGTCCCATTCGGCCCCATGGACTACCCGGACCTCCCAGAGGGCTTTGACTCGGAGACGTACAGCGATATACACGAAGCCGTGGCGGAGTTCATCCAGTGGGAGCTCTGGCACGATGGCGACGACAACTTCCGGCGCACCTCCGACCTGTTTGACCTGAGTGGCGGCGGGTCTTTCCCGTTGATTGGCGAGTCCTTCGGGCCGGCCACCGTGTTCCCCGATGACGATCCCGAGTCTACTGGATCGTTGGCTGAGGGATTCCTCGTGGCGACAGTACCGGCAGATTGGGAGGTGGACTACCCCGAGATCCCGGACGTTGATCTGAGGGTTCTTCTGTCCTTGTTCGTTTCCGTGATCATCGACGTAACCGAGGACCCTGCAGCCCCCGAGATCGTGACGGCCGCCCCCCCCGAATTGCAGCTATTCCCAAGCACCCCTGCTATGCTCGAGTTCAACTGGGGGACAGGTGGAGCGCCAGCCGATCTCGGTCTCACCGCGCTTGAACTGTGGGATGTAGCCTACGATGCACGCCCTGGTGAGCTTCCCTCGTGTGCAACATCGTTCACTTACGTGGACAGATCTCCGGGCAGCGGTGAGTTCACGATTCAAGACAGCGCAGGCCCGGCCGAGGCTGTCGCGCTTGCCACCGTTCCCAGTTCCTGGCTCGATCCCGACCACGAATACGCATTCAGGTTGCACTGCGATTCCTGGAGTTCGATCAACAAGCCGGGTGAGTGGCTGTATACTCTGCCGGCGCCGCCACCGCAGAACTTCATTACGTTCCCGGAGCATGCTGATCCAGACATCGATGAGCTGGCGATTCTTTACCAGGACCCCGTCGTCCGCCGCGACGGCCGGGTATTCTACGACCTTTTTCCGGGGGACTTCCTATTTCAGGATGAGGAAGGCTTCGATGACATTCTCAAGATTAATGGCGACGAGTTCATCCTCCAGGCACGTCACATGCAGCTTTTCCCCCGCGTGACAGTGATTGAAGGGACTGACCCTAGCTTGATCAACCCGCAGACCGAGGGGATTGTGGGAGTCGTCCCCTCGGAACGGAACCCCCACCACATCATTCTGGATATAGGATTCATCTCGTATCCGGGCGGCGTTGGAGATCCCACCAGGGAATACGCCTACAAGGTGTTCATGGCCGACGATACCGTGCTGGGCATTGGCACGTTTGACGTCTCACCTATCGGGTTGAGCGTCGATCCGCCGACAGGATACAACTGGGGCGTGAATGCGTTCGATCGTGAAGAACGCGACCTGTCCGAGCGCGGCTACTCCAACGCAGTCGTATACGGCAGCACAGTGGGGGGCACGACTCCGGATGTCCTCTGGGTCGAGTTCTACGGCGGTCACATATTCTGGCCATCGTCGGAGAGTGACCTCGAGGCCCCGAACGTTCGGGTGAGGCTGACCGACGCCGTGGATGAGGGCTACATGGAGATACCGCTTCTCATGCGCATCGCGGGCCTGGGTGCACAAGGCAGCGTGATCTGCATCCACCCGTTCGTGAACGAAGATTTCGCCAATCCTGGCTATCCCGGCTGGCCGGGCATCCTCGACGATGCGTGTACTTACGAGGTTGCTCTAGACGATCCGCACTGGCCTGGGATCGAGCACGAGTTCTCCGAGACGCTTAGCGTGAACGGCAATCCGAACACGATGTAGACCGGTGGCACGCGCGTAGCAGGCTAGGAAGGGCACGGGGTGCCTACTCGCCGTTCAGCGCCTTGAGTTCCTGCTCGATCCACTGCTGGTCGATGTCCATCAGCCACAGGTCAATGCTCTCCCCGCTGCGGTCGGTGCGGACCACCAGCTGATCGCCGCGCGGCGACCAGCAGGGCTCGATGTACAGGGTGTCGCCACTGGTCAGCTCAAGTGGCTGGCCGCCGTCGGTCGAGACGACCCACAGGTGATAAGACTCGCCGTCCGTCGTCAGCGAGTAGACCAGATGCCTGCCGTCCGGCGAGACGGTGCCCTGGGTGCTGCGTCCGGAATGCGTCAGCTGCAGCGGCTCCGCGCCGTCGACGGGGACCTTCCAGAGACTGGCGGTGTGATCGTCCGGGTTGATCAGGGACACGATGATGCTCTCCGAAGCCGGCAGCCACTCAATCGGCATCGGGAGGTGCCCGTCCTGGTGGAAGACCTCGGTGAACACCCCCGTGGCCAGCTCCAGCACCATCACGTTCTCCAGCGAGCGAAAAGCGATTCGGGTGCCGTCCGGTGACCAGCAGGGATTGGCGCTGCGCTCGACCGGAATCGACTCTGGCACGATGCGGATCGCTGCCCCGCCGCTGGCCGCGATGATCCGCACCACTGAGCCCCGCTCACCGTCGTAGGCGATGTAGCGGCCGTCAGGCGAAAACACCCCGTGGTGGCCACCGCCCTCGGTCAGCTGCACCGGCTCGCCGCCCGCGGCCGGAATCACCCAGAGGTTGCCTTCATCCTCTTCCGACCGCTGCGAAGTGAAGACGATGTACTGGCCGTCGGGCGACCAGTCGGGATAGCCCGCCTGGATTCCGGATGTCAGCTGGGCGAACTGCTCGTCCTCCTGCGCCCGCGCGCCGGTCGCCAGGCAGCAGCCCGCGGTGAAAACGGCGATCAGTAGAGCTCTCAGCATTCCTGCCTCCCACTGTGTCGGGTTGCTGCCTGCAGACGAAGCCGCGGTGCCCAACAGCCCGCTGTCAGGGCGCGCACCCTGCTGGATTATGTGGCAGGCGACGCCCCCCCGTCAACCGACTCTGCGCAGGGGCAAGCAGTCTGGCAGGTGCTGGTGTGCCTGACGGTCAGCGAGGGGATCGCAGTCAGCGATCTGACGAAAACTGATGCGGGCTGTCAGCCGGCGGTCCGTGATCTCCGGCGCGACGCGCAGCGCAGGCCGTCAGGGCGGCCTGACACCTGATTGCGCTCAGCCCGGTTTCGGCCAGCCGCATGCAACCATCGCGCTGCCGCGATGGTCTTCCACCATAGCGCGCCGGGGTTGCTCGGGGCTGCCGAGGCGGTGCGGAAAGAAACCGACAGGCATACGGTCACAGCGGTCCAGACCGCTGGGCAACCGCGGCGGCAGACTGCTGCCGGCGGCGCAGGAGGTGCTATGAACTTGTCAGTGCGCGCAGTGACGACCACCGTGGGCCTGCTGGTCATCGTCATGATGGCTGCGGGCTGCGGGAGTGGTGACGGCATCGAGTCTGCCGCGCCGCGGACGGACGGCATGCGGCTTGGTGGCCTGACCGGCCTTTT
>CAZSSB010000009.1:37845-87725 GCA_964609245.1 uncultured Planctomycetales bacterium
TGGCTGGCGCTGGCCGAATGGGAGGGTGATCGCTGGGAGTGGTTCAGCCTGCCGCCGGAATCGGGGCTTGAGCTGCCCAGTTTGGAACCTTATATCAACGCGGAGGGTACGCTGAACGTACTGGTGCTGGTCACGGGCACCAGCCTCTGCGAGCTGGCCTGGCTGCGCGTGGGTGACAACCTCGAGCCCCTGGCCAACGCCGATGCCACTGCGTCGATCGGCGTCACCGGACAGCCCTGTCTGCTCAATGGCAGCGCCAGCACTGACTTCGACGGATCAGTCGTGGAGTACGAATGGGACACCGACGGCGACGGTGAGTACGATCTCAGTGCTGGCAGTGCCAGCCGCGTGGACCATGTATTCGCAACGCCGGGCAACCGCACGGTCGGCCTGCGGGTGACGGATGACGCCGGCGCCACCGATGTGGCATCCACGGACATTCTGATCGGCGACGGGCTGCGGGACACTGCCGACTTCGAAGCCGGCTGGCAGGGCTGGGCCGGCGACGTCGCCGATGTGCTGGTCAGTCCGGGCGATGAGATCTACTGGGAGCTGGACCGCAGTACGGACCTGGCCTTCAGCGGCGACTGGAGCGTCTGGCTGACGGCCGACAACCGGACCGATGCCTGCAAGCTGTGGGTTGAGAAGCGCTACCAGCTGGCACCGAGCACGACGTACACGGCCTGCATCAGCTACAAGTTCTGCAGCGAAATCGGCGGGATCGTCGGGACCTGGACCATCCTGGCCGGCGCGATGAACGCGGATCCGGAGACTGGCTACGACATCTTCCAGGCCGGCCTGGCACGGGAGACGACCTATAACGGCGGCGTCGCCGGCTTCACCTGGCTCAGCAAGACCTATACGATGGATGTGACCACCGCGGAGTCCGGCGAGCTGTATCTGCTGGCTGGGGTCTGGGGTGTCTTCGAGGTCTGGCAGACCTACTACATCGACGACATCACGGTCCAGATTATCCCGGCGCAGTGAGCCCGGCAGCAGATGCCTTTACAGGATGCACCAGCCGGATCGAGAATGCCGCCGGCAGCGAGGGTAGGCGAAAGCTCCGGCGGTCGGATTCGAACCAACAACCCCGCTAGCAGCGGGGTTAATCCCGCCGTCGGCGGGACTCTGCCATTGCGCCGATTCAAGGAACCGCCCGATCCCCGCTGCTTGATGCTGCGCTCCATCCTCATCGCCTCGGAGCGTGACTTCACCTCACACTGCCACAGCAGCTTCCACGGTCCCGGGAAGACCTTGGTGGTTCTGGTCGTCCGATAATCCGGATCGTTGTGCTGGGCCAGCCGCAGTTCCAGGTTGCTGGTCCGTCTGAGGCGGCAGCCTTACGTTGATACTCAGTGGCAGACGTGGAAGGCGCTGCTCACGGCCATGCAACCGCACATCTCACGAGTCGGCGTCGGCGCACTGATCCTCAGGCTCGCTCAGTGCATCGGCAAGGGCTTGGTGGCGGTAGGCGAACAACCGTTGCAGCTGCAGTTCAATCAGCCAGCCGGTGAGCATCTGTGACAGGCCTCCGCCAGGCAGAGCGTACTCCACTCGGTCCTCCATGATGCACGCCGAGGCGCCGTCAGCAATGAAATTGTGCTCGTGCCGCCAGTACGCCCAGGGACCGGACTTCTGCTCATCAACGAACTGCCGGCCAGGGATGACGCCTGTAATCTCGCTGATCCATGGCACCCGCAGTGGTCCGAAGAGCAGCACCAAGTGGATCTGCTCGCCGGCGGCAATCGATTCGGGGAGTGACCTCACAACCATCTTCTGCCAGGGCGGCCTGAGTTCGTTGAATGCGTTGGGCTGCAGGTGCCAGCTGAACAGCCGATCGGCGCTTACGGGCATCTCAGTCCGGTGTACGTACACAGCGCGCCGTGCGTTGCTGAAAGGTGACAGCCGTGCGCCTGGCCGTCTGCCCAGCCGGCGTGCCAGCAGTATGTCGAGACCGACCAGGCCGAGGCCGATCAGCGCCAGCGGAGCCATGCTTCCGGCCAGCAGTGCGAGCACGGCGTAGAAGGCGATCACGCTGAGACCCACCAGCCGGTAATCACGTGGCAGCGAGTGCTGACGAGGCATCCACAGCAGTAGGATGAAGCTCACACAGAACCAGCCAGCGTAATTGGCCAGCGGAACCCCGAAGTAGGGGCCGCCGCCTGTCCACCGCCAGTAGTCCAGTGGTCCGCTGGCCAGCGGATCGATCAGCAGATCAGCGGCAACCATCCATGCGGCGCCCAGTAGCGCGCCCGTGAATCTGCCTGACAGCGAGCTCAGTCCGCCGGCATAGGCCAACAGCACGCCCCAGGCGGCCGCGATCGCGAGCGGTACGCCGAGCATCTGCCAGCCCAGCGCCGCCGTATAGCGGTAGTGCCCGAACACCGCGCCGGTCTGCAGACCCACTGCCTCGGCGGCGAAGCCGCCGGCGGCAGCGACCAGCAGCCACCACGCGAGACGCCGATCGGAGCTGAGCAGTACCAGCGCGAACGCCGCGTACAGAAACAGCGGACCGGCCCAGGCCGCAGCGGGTGGAGGCTCGGCAAGCACCGCATAGCTGATGACGCCGCCCGCGAACAGCAGGCCGTAGAAGGCTGCGAGAAGCGCGATGATTAGCTTACGGACGTTCATACCGACTAATCAGCCTGTCGACGATTCGAGCACTGAGCAGCACCGTTGGTGTCCCTCCCCCGGGGTGAGAGCTACCACCGACGCGATACAGACCGCCCACACGGCGCTCCCGATTGGCAGGCCTCAGAAACGCCCCGCGCCAGCCATGGCTGGCCTGACCGTAGATTGCCCCGCCCGGCATGGAGTATGCCTTCTCGAACTCGGCGGGGGTCCAGGCTCTCTCAACCACAATGTCCTCAGGGGCAAGCTCCAGACCTCCCGTTGCCAGGCGAGCCAGCACACGCCGTCGGGCAACATCCGTCATCTCGTCATCCCAACGCACCCCCAGTGACGGAGCGTTGGCCATGACAAACAGCGTTTCTCCGGCACTGGGCGCTAGCGCATGGTCACTGCGTGACGGTGCATTCACGTATACCGTCGGGTCCGTCGGAAACTGCGGCTGGCAGCCGTTGGCGCCGAACAGCTCGTCGAACTCCCGCCGGTAGTTGGAGCTGAAGTAGACAGTGTGGTGATGCTGCTCAGCCAGCTTGCGTCGCAGACCCAGCAGCAGGACGAAGCCACTCAGACTCCTCTGACCAGTGGGCGCGGGCAATCCGGCGTCTTTGGCCAGCAGTGGCAGGTGAGACGCATCACCATTGAATACCGCGACATCGGCATCCAGTCGGCGGCCGTCGGTCAGCTCCACCGCCGTGACCTTTCTGCTACTGATGTGAATCTGCTGCGCTTCGGCAAAGAGGTGCAGCCGAGCTCCACGCGCTTTGAGCAGCGCCGCGAGTGCCGCCACGAGGTTGTACAGCCCTCCGGACACATGCCAGGCCCCGTGTCCGTATTCAAGGTAGGGGATCGCCAGCAGGGTGGCCGGTACAAGGTAGGGAGAGCTGCCCACGTAGGTGGGGAAACGATCGAAGAACTGAATCAGCGCCGGATGGCGGAGGAAGCGCCGGACTGTCGCGTGGTAGCCTCCCCACCCGTACTTGACGGGCACGCTCCTCAGGGCGCCGAGCATGCGGGGACTGGGTGGCTCGCCCGGAGCCTGCGCGAAAAACGTCTGGCGGCTGAGTTCGAACAGCCGACCGCCAAGTGCCATCATGTCCAGAAAACCGCTCCACTCCCCGGGGAAACAGCGGTCAAACTCACGCTGCAGAGCGGGTAGTGGACCACCGTACTCGAAGTCCAGCCCGCTCGGATACACGTAACGCGCAACCGGGTCCAGCCGCCTGAGTTCAACGTGATCCGTGATATCCGTGCCCGCCAGTTGAAACAGCTCGCCGAATACCTCAGGCATCGTAATCAGCGAGGGGCCCGTGTCAAATGTGAAACCTTCCGACTGCCAGCGGTTCATCTTGCCGCCGGGCTGCCCGCCTCGCTCCACGATGTCCACCTGCCAGCCGCGGACAGCGAGCCGCAGGGCGGTAGCCAGTCCGCCAAGCCCGGCACCGATGATCACCGCTCTGGGGCTGGTTTTCATGGTTGCCGCTCCTTGGTGGAACCCCGGACGCCGAGGTAGGAACGACCCTTCCAGCGAACGCCGCGTCCGCTCGCCACCCGCCACCAGGAATTCAGCGCGATCGCAATCAGGAACAACTCGCCCAACGGATGGAGCAGTGCGCTCCACAGCGGATGGCGGAAGTGTGCGCCCAGCAACAGGCGCATCACCACGACGGTCGTGCTGGCAGCGAGCGCCAGTAAGAGAACCGGAACCGGCTGGCCGGTGAGGAGTGCATGCGTCGCGAGCGCGAATGGCACCAGGAACAGCATGATATGCGTGATGAGGAAAGCCACGAACGGAAGCCAGTGTCTGAATGCCGGATAGAAGTTCTTCTCAAAGCCCAGCCAGATCTCCGACAAGGACTGGTACATGCGCACGCGAACTACATCCTGCCCGTCCAGACAGAGGCCGCGACGACCGCTGGCGCGCCACGCTCTGGCAAGGCGGGTGTCCTCAAACAGCTCCTGCCTGACGCATTCGTGACCTCCGAGCGCAAGGTAATCCTCACGACTGACCAGCAGGCAAGCGCCATGGGCCAGACCCAGGGATGCGTCATCGGGTCGCAGCACTGCCAGGGGTGCGGGATAGAGCGTGAAGGTCAGGAAGTTGAGCAGTGGCATCAGCAGGCGTTCCCAGAAGCCGGAGAGCACGAACCCCGGCCAGCAGGACAGCATGCTGAGGTCAAGCTGCGAAGCTGCTGACAGCATACCGTTGATCGCGCCGTCCATCAGCCGGGTGTCGGCGTCGACGAACAGCAACCACTTGCCGGCCGCGGCGTCGCCCAGCTGCTGACAGGCCCAGCACTTGCCGGCCCAGCCATCGACCAGCCGCTGACCGGTCAGCAGCCGCAGCCGTACTTCCTCCTTCATCGCATTCTGCACTACCTGCTGGGTACCGTCGCTGCTGCGATCATCCAGTACGATGATCTCCTCCACGACCGGTCCCTGTCGCCGAATCGCGGCGATGCATTCCGGTAGGTTGTGCGCCTCGTTGCGCGCAGGAACAAGGACTGAGACCTGAGCTGGGAGTCGCTGCCCCGCCAGCGGATACACACGCCGCCAGCCTGCGACATTCATAAGCACGACCGCCAGTGGCACAAGTAGGATTGCGCTGATTAGTACCGAGATGGCCAGCAATACGGTCATCGGCGGTGCTCTCCATGCCGGGGCGGCAACAACAGACGGGTGACGGCGTCAGGGGCTTCCCTGATCGGCAGGTGTCCCACACCGGCCAGCTGACGAACATCGCTTTGCGGCCAGATTTCCCGCCACATGTCCAGTGAACGGCGGACAGCCGCGAAGGTCCGCTTGCCGGTAATGATGGTCACCGGAAGGCGCAACGGGCGAAAGCGCTCGATGCTGCCCAGCGAATCGAACACCTGCAGGTACCGGTAGTTGACATCGTGGTCAACGCTGTGGAACGTAGCCATCAGATCAGTGTCTCGTTGCCGCCGATTCCACAGCAGCAGGTTGGTCAACATGCGGCCCAGTGAGCTGGCGAATGTCGTGTTATAGGCCACGCGGCCGAATCCACGCCGCAGAAACAGCTTGAAGTAACTCGGCACAAAGGCAAACGGATCAATCAGTACCAGGCGCTGCGGTTGCAGCGGGCAGATCCGCAGCAGTTCGGCCGCCAGCACCGCCCCACTGCAGTTTCCAACCACTGTCTCGGGCGGTGAGTCGTCGCTGGCGTGGGCCAGATAGGCGGCCTGCAATTGCTCAAGTACCGCCGTGACTGTGATCTCGGCTGGCGGCGCGCTGAGTCCGTAGCCCGGCAGGTCGCATGCCGTCAGCCGACCGCGGGGCGGCAGGTACCGGGCCAACGGGCGGTAGCAGCGGTGGTCTTCACCCCAGCCCGGGATGCCGAAGATCCACCTTCCACCGCTGCCGTATTCCTTAACGAACATGATCCAGGATCCGTGCTGCCGTCATTCGGCCACCGAGCGTGACCATCGGCAACCCAGTGCCGGGCGTGGTCGACGCTCCCACATAGTAGAGCCCGTGTAGCCATCGGCTGTAATTGCACGGGCGCCACGGACCCAGCTGAGTCAGATTGTGCGCGGCTCCCAGTGCTGATCCGTCGAACAGCCCAAAGCGTTGCTGCCAGTCCCGCGGCGTCAGCACCTGCTCCACAGCGATGTCTCCCGCCTGCAGCCCGATGTGCGCCTGCGCGAGACGCCCCAGGACATACTGCCTGATCCGTGCGGTCTCAGCCCGCCAGTCAACACCTTCAGTCCGACTGAGAGGGGGCACCGGCACCAGCACGAACGCGGTGTCGGTGTCGGGTGGCGCCAGTGCCGGCTCGGTGGCACTGGCGATCGATAGGTAGAAAGCCGGCTTCTCCTGCAGGACCTGCTGGCGGAGGAGCCTATCGAAGGACCCACGATAGTCGGCGGGCAGGAAGATACTGTGGTGGTCAACTCCCACAAGCTTGCGCTTCAGGCCCCAGTAGAAGGTGAGCACAGCGGGAGTCATCCGCAGCCTGGACGCCCGTCGGCGGCCGTGACGGCGGGCAGCGCCGTCCGGCAGCAGCGCCGCATCCGTCTGCGGAACGTCGCAGTTGCTGACGACGATTTCCGCCGGAATGAAGTCGCCGTCAGCCAGCTCAACACCTGCGACGCGACCATCACGTTCGGCGATTCGGCTTACTCGGCACTCCGTGCTGATATTCACTCCCGCTTCACGGGCCAGATCGCCTACCGCCTCGATCAGTCCGTAGATGCCGCCGCGCGGCAACCACAGGCCGTATGCCAATTCACCGTAGGGCAGGATTTCGAATAGCCCGGGCAGACTGAAGGGCGACCCTCCCAGATACATGGCGTAACTGGCAAGAGCCTCACAGATGTGGCGACTGCGGAACGATAATGCCAGCTGACGGTACAGTGAGCGCTGCAGTCCAAGCCCCCAGAGCTCCCGCAGGCGCAGCGCTCCGAGCCATTTCAGCGGGTTGTCCGCATTGCTCTGGACAAGCCTGGCGAAGCTCAGACGGTAGTTGTGGCCCGCGCGCCGCAGCCACGCTGCCAGTCGGGGTCCCACCCCAGGGTCCAATCTGGCCAGCTCCTCGCGCAGGCAATCGAAGCTGCTGCTCAGCGTCAGCCGGCGACCGTCCTGCCAGCGGAAGGTAATGCCCGGGTCAACCGGCAGCAGTTGCACGGCATCGTGAAAACGTGCGCCCACCGTCGTGAAAAGCTCCTCAAACACCCAGGGGTAGTTGAGCAGCGACGGCCCGGTGTCGAAGCGATAGCTGCCAAGCTCCAAGAGACCGGCCCGGCCGCCGATCCGCTCGTTCTGCTCTAGAACGGTTACGCTGAGCCCCGCCCGCTGCAGATGAATGGCTGCCGCGAGGCCGCCCAGCCCGGCACCGATGATCGCAACACTGCGCATCAGATCCAGCCCATGTACGCCAGTGGCAGTCGCCAGTATTTGCTGGCAGGCAGCGCAAGGAACTTCTGGTGAGCAGGGACACTGTGCCGCACGCTCGGCGAGCCGCTGCTGGCCAGTATCCGGTCATTCAGCTGGCGATAGACCCTGATGCACGCGTCTATCGCGGCCCGCGAGTCAGCCGCAAATGCATCCAGTCCGGTTACCGCCTGTTCATAGTGGTCATCGGCATGCTGCGCCAGTTTTCGCCGCGCCGCGGAGAGCGCCTGCCTGCATTCATCGTTGCCCGCCACTGCGAGCTGCTCGCCAGCCGCAGCCAGCAGGTCCTGTGGGATATAGAGCCGGCCGCGGCGCTGGTCGTCGCTGACGTCCCTGGCGAAGTTCGTGAGTTGCAGCGCGATCCCGAGGTGCTCGGCGCTGACGAGGGCGCGTGAGAATGCTGCAGGGCTGCTGGCTCCATACACATGTGTTAGGAAGAAGCCGACAACGACGGCGCTGCCGTAGACATACTCGTCGATCAGTTCCTGCAGACTGCCAAACGAGCGCGGCTCCAGATCGCGGTACATCGCCCGGAGAAAGTCGTGGTAATGGCCTTCGGGGATCCGATTGCCCCTGACGACCATTGCGAAGGCGGCAACGAAGGGATTGACACCGTCCGCCACTGCCGCCCGCAGGTCGTTCTTCGTCAGGGCACGGTTGTAGTCCGTCTGCCACGCCTGCAGCCGGCTGCAGACCTCTTCGCCGGCCGGCGCGAAAGTATCGACCAGTTCATCCGGATAGCGGACCACCGCGTAGATCACGTCAACCTGCCGCCGCTTCTCGGCCGGCAAGAAGCGTGTTACTAGAAAGAAGCTGGTGCTGTAGGTCTTGAGCACCAGCCGCGACTCAGCGGCGACGCGCAGCCAGGCCGACCGGTCCGACGGTGCGGCTGCAACCCGTCTCCGCAGCAGGTGGAACTTGGCTTCCCAGCTCTCAGCCGACCAGACCACCGACGGACCCCCCTCCGCCTGCGGAGTAGCACGGTGGATTGCAGCAGCCCTGGGCCGTCCTCTTCTCGGTGGGCGGTGTTCCTGCCTTCGCACTTCATCTCATTATCCCATTGATCTCCGCCTCCTTTCATTCTCCTGTTGGCAGTCCTTGCGCCTCGATCAGCGCAACTTCCGTGCCGGTGTGGTGTCTGAACGCGCAGCCTATGCTCGGGACAGCCCGTGGTTGTTGTGGCATGCGCCGCGGCACGGCGGAGTCAGGCGGATCAAGCCAAGCAGTGGTAGTAGCTGAGACGGAATTCCAGAAGCTCCGGCGGTCGGATTCGAACCAACAACCTAACGGTTAACAGCCGTTTGCTCTGCCATTGAGCTACGCCGGAACGGGCTGAGATACTACCCCCAAGCCTGTACCGTGTCAACCGCGCCCGTGATCTTCCCGCCCCGCCGCCGCCGGCCTCAGAAGCGGGTGCTCCAGACGAACATGAATTCGCTGCCGGTGCCGCGGAAGGCGTCCTGGGAGAAGTTGACCTGCAGCTCCAGGTTCTGGTACATGTCCTTGTCGCGGTCGCGCAGGATCATGTAGCGCACGCCGTACTCCTCGGTCTGCTGCGTCTCACCGTAGAAGTTGCGGTAGTAGGTCACGCTGAAGTCGGGCGTGATCGCCTTCTCGACGTCCACCCAGAACGGGTTGTCCTCGCTGCCGCTGCCGCCCAGCCGGAAGGCCTGGAGGTCAAAGGTCTCCTCGATCTCGCGGCTGATGAAACTGCTGCCGAAGGCGAACAGCTCGCCCTGAGCGAACTGCGCCAGGTCGCCCTGGCCGGTCAGCACGTCGGCCGCCCCGCCCAGCAGATAGGTCAGGATCTGATCCGGGGGCAGCGGGGGCTCGCTGCTGAGCGACACCGCCTCGCTGTGGTCGGCGGTGGGGTCCAGCTTGTGGTTGGCGAAGGTGAAGTAAACCAGCAGGTCGCCGCGGTCGCGGCCGGCGGAGATGGCGCCCAGCTGCGCCCCGGCCGTCGTGGGCTGACTGCCGCTGAGCACCCGCGGCAGCTCCAGCGCGCCGCGCGCCGTCAGATATGGATAAATGTCGCCGGGCAGGCAGGCGAAGGTGATCCGGCTGCGCTCGCCCTCGATCCGCACCACGTGGCGGTAGACGCGCATCGATCCCCGCGGAATCTCCAGCGTGCCGCAGATCTTGAAGGCGTCGGGGTCGCTTCTGTCCAGCAGGCCCGGCGTGCCGTAGAGGGTCAGATCGCCGGCCAGCTCGACCTTCAGGTCGACGGCGGGACGGTAGTCGAAGGTGGTGGTGGGATTGATCGTGACGCGCAGCCCGCCGCCTTCGTCCTCGCCGGCGAAGCGGAACGGCGCCGCCTGGCTCTCGCCCTCCTCCTCGGCCATGTGATAGATGGTCAGCTCCGAGGCCTGGCCGTCGGCGGTGATCGAAACCTGCCCGCTGATCACCGGCGTGAAGTCGCGTTTCGCCTTGTCGGCCTGCCGCTCGCTGGCGGCGATGTGCAGCACCCCTCCCACCTGGCCCCGGAAGTACTTGCCCGCCAGCAGCGGACTGCTGACCTCGCTCGTGTCGACCTGCAGATAGGGCTGCCCGGCCGGCGCCAGGATCAGATCGACCTGGCCGTCGACCAGCCCGACGGGGCTCAGGCTGAGCGTACCGCTGCCCACCAGCTGGGCCTGGCCCTGGACGGCGCCGGTTGGCGTCAGGTCGACGCGCTGGATGTCGAACATGTTGTCGCTGAAGCGCACCGCGCCCGCCGCGCGCGCGATGAAGTCGGCGGCGGCCGGTAGATCGACCAGATCGAAGCTGGCTTCGCCCGACAGGCGCGGATCCGCGGTGGTGCCGGTCAGCCGCACGTTCTTGCAGGTCAGGGTGCCGCCGGGCAGCAGGCCGCGCTGAGCGGGTGGCAGGAAGGTCGCCAGATCCGCCAGGTTGAACGCCGAGCTGTTGAGCGACACATCCAGCGGGAGCGGACGGGCCTCGCCGCCCGCTTCGGCGAACATCGCCAGGTCCAGCTTGGCGCTGAGGTCCAGCGACGTTGAGCCGCTGGCCAGCACCAGGCGCGTGACCTGCAGCTGGTCGCGGCGCAGCGTTGCCTGGGCGTCGACGGACTCGAACTTAACGCCGCCAACCGTCAGCCCGCCGGCGGTGCTGGCCAGGTTCACGTCGACGTCCGGATAGCTGCCGCGACCCGGCCGGCTGCTCAGCCGGCCCGTGATCGTGCCCGTCGGCCACTGGGCGCGGTACTGCTCCGGTACGAACTCGCGGGCGTCGCTCAGGCTCAGGTTCTCAAAGTCCAGCTCCAGTTCGAGTGGCAGCTTCCCGACCGCCTGGGACTGCGCGGGCAGGTCCGCGAGGTCCAGCTTGCCGCTGGCCGCCAGCTTGCTGCCGGCCGTCGCCAGCTCCAGCCGCTGGATCGTCAGCAAGTCGCGGCGGATGGCCGCCTTGGCGCTGATGCCGGTCAGCTGCAGGTGGCCGACGCTGAGCCCGCCCGCAGCGCCGGTCAACTCGAGATCCAGCTCGGGATACTGGCCGCGGCCCGGCGACAGCTGGGCTTCGCCGGAAACGCTGCCGCCGAGTGCCGGCACCGCCGCCGGCAGCAGCGGCGCCAGCAGTGCCAGATTGAGCGGCTGGGCATCGATGCTGATCCGCGTGTCGGCCAATTCCGGACCGATGGTGCCGCTGGCCGTCAGGGTCGTGCCCTCGGCGACCACGCGCCCGTTGACGATCTCGACGGCAGCGCCGCTGGTGCGCAGCTGTACACTGGTGGAGCTGATCGCCACCTGGTTGAAGCTGCCCTCGCTGAGCGCCAGGCTGCCGTCGGCGCTGTAGCCTTCGGCGTCGCCGCTGAACCGCACCTGGCCGTCGAGGTAGCCGCGCAGCTTGCCGAGCACCCCGCCGCCCGCCAGCGCCGTCAGCACCGCGACGTCGAAGTGCTCGATCGCGGCGTCGGCGCTGTAGGCCAGCGGCTCGTAGGTTGCACTGCCGCTGACACTGAGCTGGCCGTCCGGGCTGACGACAGTCAGGCTCCTGACCTCCGCCCGCTTAAGATCAGCGGTGGCGCTGAGGGCCGCACTGCTGAAAGCGTGTCCCTCGACGATGCCCGCACCGCTGGAGTAGTCGATGACGGCCAGCGGATCGGCCAGCTCCCCGCTGAGCCTGACCGTCAGCGGGCCCGCGCTGCTGATTTCCAGCGGCGGTCTGATTTCGGCTGTCTTGCCAGTGCCGGGGCGCGCCACCGGCGCCTGGGCCACGGCGCTGAACAGGTCGAATCGCGGGCTCTCCAGCGTCAGCTCGCTGCCCTCGCGGCCCAGCACCCCGCGGGCCGTGAACGGGCTGCCCTCGAAGCTGAAGCCGCCGCCTGCGATGCTGATTGCCTGGCCCTCGGCGAGCTTGAACCCCGCCGCCAGGTCCGCGATGGCGTAGCTGCGGTGCGGCAGCAGCACGGTGATCAGCGGAGCACTGAGCTGTCCGCTGACGGTCGGCGCGCTGAAGGTGCCCCCGACGGTGGCTTCGGCTGACAGCGTGCCGGCCAGTCGCTGGTCGCCACTGAAGCGGCCCAGATCGACGTCGCTGGCGGTGACCTTGCCGCGCATGCGCTGGCCGGGCAGATCGAGCTCGCCGCTAAACTCGGCGGTCGACTGCTGCCAGGTCAGGCTTGCTGTCCAGGGCGCGTAGCCCTCGCGATAGCGCCCCTTGGCCCGCAGCAGCAGCGGGCTGTCGGCATGTTTGGTCTTGAGCTGCCCCCGCAGTTCGGGGTCGTCGGCCGGCCCGATGATCTTGAAGCTGATCTCGGCCTGCGCCGGACTGAGGTTGAGCGTGTTGGCCTCGCCGACGATCGCCAGCGCCGCCACCTGCTGCTCAGGCAGCTGACTGATGGTGCCGCCGGCGCGGACCAGCAGTTTCAGCGGGCCGTCACTGGTGAAGCCCGCCAGGCTGAGCGGCTCGGCCGTCCACAGCGTGGCCTCGGCGGCCGTCAGCCTGACGCTGGGCGGCTCAACCGCGGCCTTGACATCGACCGGCGACAGGCGCTGGCCGTTGACCAGCAGCTCCTTGGACCAGGTCCGCAGGCTGATCGCGGGCTCTCCGTCGCTGAGCCTGATGGCGGCGGCGGCGCTGAGGGAGCCGCTGAGATCGAGCTCCGGCGGCTCGGCGCCAGAGATCCTGCTGGCCAGCGCCACCGCCTCCGCAGCCGGCATGGTGCCCGCGCTGACCTCCAGCTCGCCGCTCATCACTCTGAGATCCAGCGCGCCACTGAGCCTGAGTGCGGCTTCACCGCCGCTGAGCTCCACGCCCGCCAGCGTCACCTGCGTTCCGGCGAGCAGCACCTCGCCACGGGGCCTGCCCAGCGATAGCTCGCCGTACTTCAGCGGCCCGCCGCCGAGTGTGGCCTTAAGCCGCGGATCGTCCAGGGTGCCGGACAGCGCGATCTCGGCCGCGGCGGAGCCGGTCAGGGGCAGATCCGCAGCGTCGAGTTCGCTGGCGGCCACCGCCAGGTCGTCGCACACCGCCTTGAGCTGGCCGGCCAGCGTACGGTCATTCAGTTCGATCCGCGGTCGGCCGGTCAGCTCGCAGCCCACTGTCAGAAGCTGAAGGTCGAGCGTCAGCCGCCCGCTGTCCTCGTCGAGCTGCGCGCTGAGGCGCGGCAGATCGAGCACCGGCAGCAGACTGCTGACCAGGCGCGTGTCCGCGAGGCGGACCTGGCCGCCGATCAGCTGCGACGGCCCGGGCTGCCGCCGCAGCCGCAGCGCCGCCTGCTGGATGCGCCCGGCGAGTGAGGGGGTCGGCGGGGCGGCTCCCGCAGCCGGTGAATCCACAAGCGTCAGCCGCGGGAAGGCTGCCTGGATGTAGTCCCGGGCGCTGGCCAGACCCACGTCGGTGAGACCGAGGCGCAGATCGAAGCTGGTGCCGTCCGACGCGGCGGTGCCCGCCGCCGTCACGCGACCGCCACCGTCCTCGCGCGTAAGCACCAGGTCGAGCGCCAACTCTCCGCGCTCGCCGTTGACCACAATCGAGCCGCCGAGCGTCAGCCGCTCGTGGTGAGACTGCGTTTCCGCCGGACCGCGCGGATCGTAGCCCAGCTCATCGAGCAGCTGGCGGGCCAGACCCCCGTCCGCCTCGAGCTGCGGGTAGTCCTGGTCAAGCAGACACCAGTCTGTGAAGTCCACGGTGGCGCGCCGCAGCTGCAGCGACACGCCGATCGGCTCGCTGGGCTCGACCTGTTCTTTCTGCAGCCGCTGAAGGTTGAAGCGCCCGTCGGGCTCGCGCACCAGCAGGATCCTGGGCTCGTACAGCGTGACCGTCACGGCGCGGCGGCCGCGGTTGGGCCCGATGAAGTTGATCAGGTCGAAGCCGACCACGGTGCGCGGGCAGCTGAGCAGCGCCAGCTCGGAGTGCGTCTCGTAGACCGCGGCATCGGTCAGCACGGCGCGGCCCGCGAGGTCGATCTCCAGGCGCTCGAACTCCAGGCGGCCGTTGATCGACGCCGCGGCGCGCTCGCGCACCAGCGAGGCCAGGATGTCACCGAGGTAGCGATTGACCACCAGCCAGCCGGCGGTGACCAGCACGAGCAGTATGGCGAGTGCGATGCCGCAGCCCAGCAGCCAGCGGCGTCGGCGCGCGTTGCGCTGGCCGGCATCTCCTTCGCTACTGGCGTCCTGGCTGATCATGCTCCCATATTGAGACGCGCAATGCTCTCTTGGCCTTCAGCCACTACACACCCATTATCCGACATTGCCGCGCGGCGCGCAGGGCTTGTCGGTGCGGCGATGCTAGAATGCCGGCCATGACGGACATCGACGGCGGCGCGGAGGGGCCCCCGGCCGCCCACCAGCCCCCCGCCCGGCTCAGGATGGGCCAGATCATCCGCTTAAGCAGCCTGTGGTTTGCCCTGCAGTATTTCTGGGCCGCCCAGCAGCTGGTGGTGATGCCCGAGATGGTGCGCGGCTACACCACGGCCGACAACTTCGGCTTCATGTACGGGCTGATCAAGTCGGTGGGCGCCGTGTTCGTGATCGCCACGCAGCTGAGCATCGGATTCATCAGCGACCACGCCTACAGCAGGCTCGGCCGGCGCCGGCCCTTCATCATCTTCGGCATTCTGTCCGGTTGCTGCGCGATCACCTGGTTCATGCTGGCGCCGGGCTACTGGTGGCTGTTCGCCGCCTACATGGCGATCGAGATCACGGTCAACATCGCCTCGGTGCCGTTCCAGTCGCTGCTGCCCGATCTCGTCCCCGCCCAGCAGCACGCCCGCGGCGGCTCGGTCATGGGCTGGATGCACATGGCGGGCTACTTCGTCGGGCTGGTCACGGTGATCCTCGCCGCGCTGTGCCTGCACGATCCGATCCTCGGCTACCGCACCGTGCTGCTGCCGCTGTTCGTCCTGCTGCTGGTCGGCAGCCTGCTGGTGCTCGTGCTGGGCATCGACGAGCACGGCTGGGCCCAGGTTGCGCGCGACAGGCTCACGGGCGCGGTGCGCACGATCACGCTGCTGCCGGGCTGGATCGTCAAGTTCGCCGCGACCGCCCCCACGCTGCTGGGCTGCATGGTCCACGACTACCGCAAGGTGGAGCTGCGCAGCCAGCCCAACTTCGTGTTCCTCTGGCTCAGCCGCTTCACCGTCTACCTGGGTTACGCGGCGTTCATCCAGTACATCAAGCTGCACGTCAAGAACAACCTCGAGTGGCAGGACTGGCTTACTGGGCTGGGTGTCGCACCGGAGACCGCGGCCGGCATGGCCGACGTGGCCTTCGCCGTGATCATGCTGCTGTTCATCATCGGCGGCGTGATCGGCACGCTGGTCAGCGCGCCGCTGGCCGAGCGCTTCGGCAAGAAGTTCGTGATCGGCTGGGGGATGGTGCTGGCCGCCGTCGTTGACCTTCCCCTGGTGCTGACCGGCAACGTCTGGCTGGCGATCCTCTGCGGCATCGGCATCGGTATCGGCTGGGGCGCGTTCATCGCCGCGGACTGGGCCTTCGCCTGCACCCTGATGCCCAAGCAGAAGGCCGGCAGCTATATGGGCATCTGGGATATCAGCACGCTGCTGCCCCAGGTGATCAGCCCGGCGCTGGCCGGCGCGCTCTACCAGATCATCTACGGCATGTTCGCCACCCAGCCGGACGACGCGACCGCCGAGGCACTGGCCTATAAGTGGGTCATCACCAGCCTGCTGGTCTACTTCGCGATCGGCCTCTGGGTGCTGCGCTTCGTGAAGGAAGAGCACCCGGCGCGTAACGCAACTTAGCTGAACAGCGGTCCGCCGCAGTCGAGGCCGCAGGCGGTGCACTCCTCGTGGCAGGGCGGCGTCGGCTCGCCGCTCAGGTACGCCTGCCATTCGTCCCAGAGGTAGTCTTTGTGTACTCCGCGGTCGATGTGGTCCCAGGGCAGCGGCTCGTCCTTGCCGCGCTCGCGGAAGACCTGCCGGTCGAGGTCGATGCCGTGCCCTTCCAGCAGCCGTTCCCAGACCTCGTAGTCGAAGTGGTCGCTGAGCAGCGTCTGGCCGGCGTGCATCGCTGCCTCGATCAGGTCGGCCAGCTGGCGCCCGCCGCGGCTCAGCAGCGCCTCGATCACCGCCTGCCGCGCGTCGTGCCAGCTGAGCCGCACCGCGCCACCGAAGGGCCTCAGTGCCCGCCTGAGGCGCGCCTGCTTCTCGTGGGTCAGCTCGGGCCGCTCCATCGCCTGCCACTGCAGCGGGGTGTGCGCCTTGGGCACCAGCACGCTGACGGAGACGTTCAGCCGCGGCCGCCGGTAGCCGCCCTGGCGCGCCAGCCGCAGGATGCCGCCGATGGTGTCGGCGACAGCGTCCACCGCCTCCAGCGGTTCGCCGGCGAAGCCGCACATGAAGTAGAGCTTGAACTTCTGCCAGCCCGCCGCCAGCAGGTGGGTGAAGGTGGCCTCAACGTCGGCGTCGCTGACGTGCTTGTTGATCGCGGTGCGCATCGCCTCGCCGCCCGCCTCGATCGCGACCGTCAGGCTGGTCTCGCGCGGCCGCCGCATCGCCTCGGCCAGCTTCGCGCTGATCGCGTCGGCGCGCAGGCTGGGCAGCGAGACCCCGACGCCCGCCGGCAGCGCCGCCCTGACCGCGTCGAGCAATTCCTCGATCCGCGGGTGATCCAGCGTGCTGAGGCTCATCAGGCCGACTTCATCGCTGCCCGTCCAGCTGGCCAGCTCCGCGGCGGCATCCGCCAGCCGGTTGACCGAGCGCGCCCGGGCCGGCCGCGTGATGAACCCCGCCTGGCAGAACCGGCAGCCCTGGGGGCAGCCGCGCATTACTTCAACATAGGCCTTGTCGCTGGGCGTCTCGATGTGAGGCTCGATCGGCCTGAGTGGCGGCGCGCTGGCGCCGAAGTCCTCAACCCGCCGGCGCTCGATCCGCGCCGGCACGTCGTCGCGGAGAGGTCGACAGGCGCTCTGCCTGCCGGCTTCGTCGTAGCGCGCCGCGTAGAATCGCGGTACGTAGCAGCCCGGAATCCGCGCCAGCCTCAGCAACCGCTGCTCACGCAATTCTCCGTGGCTGGCGATCAGCGCGTCGACGATCTCATCGAGCACCTCCTCGCCTTCGCCGTTGACGATCACGTCGAAGAACGGCGCCACCGGCTCCGGGTTGCATGTGCACTGCCCGCCGGCGATCACGATCGGGTGCTCCCCCGCGCGGTGCTCGCCGCGCAGCGGCAGTCCGGCCAGCTGGAGCAGCCGCAGCGCGGAGGGGCAGGCCAGCTCGTGGGTCAGGCTGAAACCCAGCACGTCGAATTCCGCCAGCGGGCGTTTGCTCTCCAGCGCCCAGAGCGGCATCGCCTGCGCGGCCATCAGGGCCTGCATATCGCGGTCGGGCAGGAAGGCGCGCTCGCAGAGTGTATCGGCGCGGGCATTGAGCCGCTGGCAGAGCACCTCGCGGCCGTAGTAGCTCATGCCGATCTCGTAGACGTCGGGGAAGCAGTAGGCCAGGCGCAGCCGGGCGGAGTCCCAGTCCTTGACGACCGCGCCGCGCTCGCCGCCGATATAGCGGGCCGGCTTCTGGACGCTGCGCAGCCGCGGTGCAATGCGGCGCGACCAGCGGCCCTCAACCATCTCCCGGGTGTGTTCGGTGGGTGTGTTCTGCACCGGCATGTCCGCCAGCATCCGGTGTGGCCCGCCCGGCTCCTCGTCGGCAGCTGCGCTGCTCGCGCCGGGCGCCGCTAGTCCTTGATCTCGGTCTTGAGCGTCTCCAGCACGTCGACGATCATCTGCATCACGTTCTGGTTCATCTGGAACGTAGTCAGCGAGGAGTCCTTGGCCCCCTCCAGGGTTTCCACGATCCGCTTGCAGGTAACGTATGAACCGTTCTGGGAGAATTCCGCTTCGTACTTGCTCATCACGGACTTCAGCTTGCTGACCGTCCCGTCCGCAATCTCGCCGTCCTGCTCGATCTGGGCCTTCATCCTGAGCAGTACGTTGGTCACGTCGACCTTGTACTTCTTGCCGCCACTGAGCGCCAGTGAGGTACAGCCCAGCATGCCAATCAGCAGGCAGGCGGCCACCAGCGCCAGTATGATCGTACTCGCGTTACGCATTCAGCTCTTCCTCCTCGGATGCTGGCCGTCAATTGTATCCCGCGCCGTCGGTGGGTGCAAACGACGACCAGCACACCGTATACTAGGTAGATACCCCAGGAGGCCCCATGACAGGTGAAAACCAGCGCGAGATCCGGGCGGCCGAGCCCCTGACGATGTTTGAGCTGGTCTTTCCCAGCGACCTCAACTCCCACGGCACCATGTTCGGCGGCAAGGTGCTGGCGCAGATGGACAAGTGTGCCGGGATGTGTGTCCGGCGCTGGTGTCACCAGACTCCGGTGACTGCCAGCATCGACGCGATCCAGTTCTGCGCGCCGATCCACCAGGGCCAGATGGTCGAGACGCGGGCGCGCGTGGTCTACGTCGGCCGCACCAGCTGCATGGTGAAGGTCATCGTCCACGCCGACGACACCGCGACCGGAGACCGGCACTTCTGCTGCGAGGGCTACTTCACGATGGTGGGCGTCGACGCCGCCGGCCGCCCGACGGTACTACCCGGGATTCCGCTGGACAGCGCCGAGCAGCGGGAGGAATGGGAGGTGGCCGAGCAGATCAAGCAGGCCATGCTGAAGCGCCGCGAGCAGACCCGGCGGCGGTTGTAGGTATAATCTCGGTGAGCCAATGACAGCAGCGCAGGACACGGCTAAGCGCGACGGGCCGCGGGCGGCGGTGCGGCTGCCGCGCACCTATCTGGCGGGGGCGGTGTCGGTCGCGGCGATCACCGCGGTCGCAATTGTGGCCTTCGTCGGGCTGATGCTGCGTCCCAAGACGGACAGCGGCATCCGCGTCTGGCTGCTCAACCACACGCCGGACCAGGTGGTGATCGTCAATCCGTTCGACGGCGTGATCGAGAAGGAGTTCCAGGTCGCCGACGGGTTGCGCGGCCTGACCTTCAGCCGCGACGGCGGCAAGGCCTATATCTATAACGTTGTCGACGTCAGCAACCGGCTGTCAGTCATCGACGCCCGGACTTACCTGAAGGAAGAAGTGATCGAGGTCGACGGCGTGCCGCAGGGCATCGGGGTGTTTCCCGACAACCGCCGGCTGGCGGTGATCCTCGGCAGCAAGAGCGACTTCATGGCCGGCGGCTTCGACGTGCTGGATCTCTACGAGCCGTCGCGAGCCGACCCGCGGAAGAAGAAGCGACTGTACCGCGAACGCGATCTGAGCCTGACACATAAGCTTGCGGTCGCCGATGACGGCGACCGCATCTACTGCATCGACGCCAAGAGCGACAAGATCCACGTGTTCTCCCTCGGCCAGGGCGAGAAGGTGGGCGAGATCAACCTGTACGGCGCCCCCGAGGAGATGCTCTACCCCCGGGTCGGCAACTACTACTACGTCAGCGTGCTCCAGCACCGCGCGATCTATCAGCTCAACAAGGCGACGGACACCGTGGTGGCCGTTTACATCTACGGCTTCGTCGATCCCGAACGACGCTGGTCGGGTGGCAAGCTGCGGCACATGGCGGTCGACAGCGAGGCCCGCTACCTGGTGGGCACCAACTACGAGCAGAAGACCATCGCCCTCTGGGATCTGAAGGACCGCGGCAAGAACGACGTGGCCTGGCAGGACGTACCGTTCTACCCGGAGGTGTTCGAAGGCTCCTACCGCTTCCAGCTGCCCCACTACCTGCCGGTCAAGCGCGTTAAGCTGAAGGGCGGCTACGATCCCAACCTCGGCTACGTGCCCGGCGGCCAGCAGATCGCCGTCGATCCCCTCGACGAATACGTGTTCGTGGTCGACGACCGCGGCGCACTCTACGTCTATGACTTCCTGACCGTGCTGCAGGCGGAGGAGCTGTCGACGCCGGAGCCGCGCGAACTGGTGATCGACCTCGCCGACGACACCACGGAGATCCGTGACATCAAGATCGCGCAGGCGGCCGTGCGCAGCGCGCCGGATGAGGAATGATGATCGCCGCGTACGCCAGCCAGCTGGGGATGCAGCAGGTGGCACTGGTGCTGCTGGTGCTCTACCTCGCGGCGGCGGTGGTGCTGCTGCCGCGTGAACTGGCGTTTCTGCGCGAAGTGGCGCAGCCGCGGCGCACCTGGTTTCTGGTGCAGGACCTGCTGCTGCAGCTCAGCATCCTGGCGGTGCTGGTGCCCAGCGCCAGCGCGGCGGAGCTGGACCTGCGGCGGATGGTAGTCGTGCTGGCCGGGTTCACGCTGTTGTGGATCGTGGCGATCTGGATGTCGCTGGCGCGGCAGAGCTACGTGCACCACCTGCTGCGCGAGGCGCGCCGCGAGAGCGAGCAGCAGCTGCAGCGGATCAAAGAGCAACTCGAAGACGAGCGGGAGGATGGTCCAAGTGACAACAGCGACGCTTAGTATCGCGCTGGTAATGCTCCAGCCGGAGACACCCAGGATCGCCACGAACGCCCTGCAGTTCACGATCATGGTGGGAGTGTTCCTGCTGGTGGTCGTAGTGGTGATGGTCTACGTCTTCCGCAAGCTGCGGCCGCGAATGGACGAGAGCAGCACCACCGCCCTGCGGGAGGAGTTCGAGAAGGGCAAGGACGCACTGCTGATGGCCGCCCAGGCCAAGAGGGCGGCCCGCGAGGCGGATGAAGGAGCGGATCGGCAGCGCGAGGCCGAGGAACGCGAGCGTGAGCTGCTGAAGCAAAACGTGATGCCGGAGCGGGTGATTGGCGAAACCTGTCCCCTCTCCGGTCTGCAGATGATGGACGATCAGGAACTGGTGATCGATCCCTACAGCGGGCAGGGCTATCACTTCAGTGCGTTCCTCAACGACTGGCCGCGGGACCACGAGCGACCGAAGTACGTCTACCGCTATCCCCAGGGCGTGATCGTGAGGAGCGAGGACCTGGTCCGCCGCTTCTAGCGGCAGCAGCCCTCCGCGCAGTCCGCGCCCAGCAAATGCCAGCCGCCGGTCAGAGCCGGCTCGCTCTCGCACGGATCGCAGGGGAGCAACGGCACCGCCGGCATGTGACACATGGCCACCACCACCGCGCAGCTGCAGGGATCGCAGGGTGCGAGCGGCTGGTGGCAGGGGGGCTCGCTTTCATAGCAGCGCGTGGCCGGCCGGCAGGCTGCGGCGCAGCGGTGCTCCGGCCAGTCGCAGCGCGGGCGGTACTTGACCGTCGCGCAGGCCGCCTCGATGGCCTGGCAGCAGGTGTCGGCCACGGCGCGGACGCGGGGCGGACAGGGGTCATCGGCCGCCCACGCCAGGGCGGGAATCAGCGCTAGCATGAGGACTAGCCAGCAGAACCGCATGCCGGTATTGTAGCGCAGCATCGACGCCACTCGCCGCCGGAAGCTGCAGGTGCCAGCGGCGGGATCAGACCGCCGGGATTTCCTCCAGTCGGCTGACCACGGTATCCAGCACCTCGATACGCGAGTAGTACTTGTCGTTGCCCGGGATCAGATGCCAGGGTGCCCGCGGGACGTCGGTGGTGGAGAACATGTGCTCGGCGTGGCGCACGTACTCGTCGTACTTCTCGCGGTTGCGCCAGTCCTCGTCGGTGATCTTCCATTCCTTGAGGGGATCCTCCTCGCGCTCCTTGAACCGCCTGAGTTGCTCGTCCTTGTCCACGTGCAGCCAAAACTTGATGATGCAGTAGCCGTCGTCGGCCAGCAGGCACTCGAACTCGCGGATCTCACGCGAGGCCCGCTCGTACTCCGCGGGCGTGCAGAAACCCTCGATCGGCTCCACCAGCATCCGGCCGTACCAGCTGCGGTCGAAGATCGCGATCCGGCCGCGGCTCGGCAGGCGCAGCCAGAAGCGGCGCAGGTAGTGGTGGCCGCGCTCCTGCTCGTTGGGTGCCCCGATCGCGTGCACGTCCACGCCGCGCGGGTCGAGGAACTGTGTCAGGCGCTTGATCGCGCCGCCCTTGCCGCCGGCGTCCATGCCCTCGAAGACCAGCGCGACCCGCAGCCCGTTGTCCACCACCTTGCGCTGCAGCTCGACCAGCGCGACCTGCAGGTCGTAAAGCCGGGCGTCGTATTCCTTGTGTTTCAAAGAGGCGCTGAGATCGAGCTCGTCCAGCTTGAAGGAGCGGCGGGGCGGCCGCCAGTCGCGCTTCTTCTTTCCCATGGGACTATTGTAGCGGGATCATACGCCGGCCGGCGCCGGCTGCGGCACGCATCGGGCTGCAGCACGGCCGGGGCTAGTCGTCGTCCTCGACCAGTTCCGAGTCGTCGTCGAGCGGCTCGTCGCCGTGCTCGTCCAGCCACTGCAGCTGCGCCAGGCGATAGGACAGCGGCGCCTTCTCGGTCGGCCAGGCGGTCAGCACCTCGGTCACGACCTGGAGTACGCTCAGACGGGCCGCCAGTTTGTCGTCACCGGGAATGATGAACCACGGCGCGTGGGGTGCATCGGTTTCGTCGATCATCTGCTGGGCGCGCAAGATGTACTGATCGTAGCGCTCGCGGTTGCGCCAGTCCTCGGGGGTCAGCTTCCAGGCCTTGTACGGGTTGTTCAGCCGCTTGCGGAAGCGGATGTGCTGCTCCTTGCGGCTGACCTGGATCCAGAACTTGAGCAGCACGTAGCCGTCCTCGGCCAGCGTCCGCTCGAAATCGCGGATCTGGCGCGGCGCCAGTGCGGCCTGCGCGGGCGTGCAGTAGCCGTCGATCGGCTCCTGCAGCAGCCGTGCATACCAGGAGTAGTCGTCGAAGATGGTGATGCGGCCCGGCTTGGGCAGCCGCATCCAGAAGCGCCGCAGGTAGTGATGCGCTTTGTCATTGGCGCCCGGTGGGTCCAGGCTGTGCACGCGGTAGCCGCGCGGATCGAGATGCTGGGTGAGGCGCTTGATCGCCCCGCCCTTGCCGGCGGCGTCCATCCCTTCGAACACCAGGATCACCCTCAGCCCGCTGTCGCCGACCTTGCGCTGAGCGTTGACCACGCTGAGCTGCAGTTCGCGGACCTGCGATTCGTAGTCCTCGCGCGGCAGGGCTGCGGCAGCGCTCCGCTTGCGGATCCTCATCTTGTGCCGGTAGGCCGTCAGCTGCCGTACATCCGGCAGCCCTGCGGAGTCAGCAGCGTCGGTCGAGCCATCCATCGAGCACCAATGATACTCGGCGACCGCTGGTGGCAGCGCGGCTAGTCCTGGCGGTCGTACTTGAGGATCGCCGGCTGCGGCGCGGTCAGCATACCGCCGCTGCCGCTGCCGCTCAGCGCGGCCTGCTCGTCGAGCTTGAGCACCAGCACGTTGCTGACCGCGCGCTGGGCGGACTCGCTCAGATTAAGCACCTCGCCGGCGACGACAATCGCGCTGGAGCCCCCGCCGTCGAGGTTCATCGCGGTGTGCGCGCCCTCGGCCAGCAGCAGTTCGCTGAGCACCGGCAGCGTCACGCCGCCGTAGCCCGCCGACTCCATCTCCTTGACGACGGCCAGCAGCACCTGGCCGCCGCGGGTCAGGCCCACCGCGGTGCGGCTGCGCTCACTGCGGGCGATGTCAGCGCGGACCTTGTCCTCGGTCACGGAGATGTCCACCGCGCCGTTCTCGATCAACATCGGCGCGCCGCCGACGGCGCTGACCGCCTGGATCACCTGCCCACCCTCGTCGGTGATGCGGGTCTCAAGCGCCACCTCGGAGCCGTCGGGGATGCCGCGCAGCGGGTTGGCCTCCGGAATGATGTCGGTGCCGATCAGCAGCACCTCGGGCGCCAGCCACAGCCCCGACGTGCTGGCGCTGTAATAGCGCAGCCGGCCAGCCTCCAGCAGGTAGTAGTACATGCCGCTCTGCGGCAGCGACTCGATCGGGTACTTGTGGTCGTAGACGATCACCTTGCCGGGCTCAAAGGGGTAGTTCTTGGCGCTGACCGGAATCCGCTGGCCGCCGACCAGCAGCGCCGTCTCGACGTTGAAGCGCCCGATCAGCACCTGGTTTGAGTCGGTAACCACCAGCAGCGGGCGCGTCGGGTAGACGCCGGTGGCGCGGATCAGGCCGTCCTCGACCAGCGTGGAGAGGTGCTCGCCGGCGCTGCCGAAGAAGCCGCCGTTGATCACCACTTCCGCCTGCTCGCGGCGCGCGAAGCTGGCGGGCTCGCGGCGGCGGGTCTTGCCGTCGTAGCGGTCGGCGGCCGCGGTATACAGCCGGGCCTGGGCACCGGGGTCGACCTTGACCAGGTAGAGGTGGAAGTTGCGGCCCTGATGCACGCTGGTCTTCTCCGTGAGGCTGACGCCGGTGCCGAGCTGGGTCACGCGCTCGCCGCGCGTCGCGGTGTAGAACCGCACGTAGTAGCCGGTCTCGTCGAAGCGGATCAGCGGCTCAAGGGGCAGGTTGAGATAGAACCCGACCGCCAGGTTCTCCGCCCCGGCGAAAGTGCTGACGCGCGTCAGCAGGTTGTGGTCGATCTCGGCCAGGGCCTCCAGCTGGGTCGCCGGCACCGCCAGCGCGCAGCCCGTGAACGTCAGCAGATAGCGGTCGGGGTCGTAGCGGAAGCTCTCGGTGTAAGCCGGCCGGCGGTCGAAGCCGAGGCGCACCTCGACGTAGTACTGCTGGCGGCTCAGCTCGATCTCTCTGAGCTCGGCGGCACGCGCCACCAGCGGCAGCGCCAGCAGGATCGATACTGCGGCGAATGCGGCACTTGCCGCGTGCTTGGTCATAGCAGGCATTGTATAGCAGACGGGCCGGCGGTCCTGCGGTTCAGCATCAGCGAAACGCCGCCGCTGTTGCTATAATCGCTGGGCGCGGCCCGGGCCCCGGGGCCGCTAACTGCTAGTGGAGGAAGGCCTTGGCCGATACGCTTGATCTGTCGCTCGACGAGTTGCGCGAAGCAGCGCGCACCATCCGCAAAGACGTCATCCTGATGACCAACACGGCCAAATCAGGCCACCCCGGCGGGCCGCTGAGCGCCGCCGACTACACCGCCGCGCTGATGATGAACTACCTGCGCCTGCGGCCCCAGGAGCCCTACTGGGAGGACCGCGACCGCTTCATCATCAGCAACGGCCACTGCAGCGCGCTCAACTTCAGCCTGCTTTCGCGCCGCGGCTTCTTCAGCCCCGGCTACCTGCTGACTTTCCGCACCACCCCCAGCCGCCTGCAGGGCCATCCCAACCACGTCAAGCTGCCCGGCATCGAGCTGGGCACGGGCAGCCTGGGCCAGGGCCTCAGTGCCGCCCACGGCATGGCGCTCGGTGCGCGGCTGAAGGGGCAGAGCGACGTGCGCGTGGTCTGCAACATCGGCGACGGCGAGATGCAGGAGGGCAACATCTGGGAGGCGTTGATGCACGCCGGCCATCGCGGCACGGACAACCTTATCTGCAGCATCGACTGGAACGACGCCCAGATCGACGGCCGCGTCATGGACGTCAAACGTGTCGATCCGGTCGACGCAAAGCTGGCGGCGTTTCACTGGAACGTGCGCTGGTGCGACGGCCATGACATGGAAGAAATCCTCGCGGCCTGGGACTGGGCGTTCGGCAACGTCGGCAGCGGCAGGCCCAGCGCGATCCTGTTCAAAACGATCATGATGAAGGGCGCCGGCGGGAAGTACGAGGACATCCCCGGCTGGCACGGCCGCCCGCCCAAGGACGACGAGGCGCTGGAGATGCTTGCGAGCCTCGGCTACGACTACAAGAGCCTCGACGAGGCGCGGGCGGAGTACGGCGAGCGGGTCTACGACGGGCAGCGCCCGCCCGTGATGGCGGCGCCCTGGGCGCGCGTGATCCACGCCGAAACCTGCGAAATCACCCAGTGGGACCACAACGAGCACTAAGTTAGCGGAGAGAGCAATGGCCAAGCTGAACTATCGGAACGGGTACAAGCCGTCGAGCGAGTGGGAGAGCGAGCTGACGCGCAAGGGCTTTTATGAGGCGCTCTTGGAATTGGGCGAGGAGAATCCGCGCGTCGTGGTGCTGGATGCCGACCTCTCGCAGTCGACGCTGACGAAGTTCTTCGCCGAGAAGTACCCGGACCGCTTCTTCGAGTGCGGGATCGCCGAGGCCGACATGATGAACACCGCGGCGGGCCTTTCCAAGATGGGGCTGATCCCCTATCTGGCCAGCTACTCGATCTTCCTTAGCGGCCGCGCCTGGGACCAGATGCGCAACACGGTCGATTACAGCTTCTGCAACGTCAAGATCGCCGCCGCCCACGGCGGGATCAGCGTCGGCAAGGACGGCCCGACCCACCAGAGCATGGAGGACATCGCCAACACCCAGAACCTGGTCAACATGGCGCTGTTCCTGCCCAGCGACTACTGGCAGGCCCGCAAGGTCACCAAGGGCCTGGCCGAGATCGACGGGCCGTGCTACAGCCGGCTGGGCCGCGAGAAGGTGCCGACGGTGAGCAGCGCGGATACCCCCTGGGAGTTCGGCCGCGCGCAGCTGGTGCTGGAGGGCAGCGACGGCACCATCATCAGTAACGGCCTGATGCTCAGCCAGTGCATGCTGGCGGCGGAGATGCTCGCGGAAGAAGGCGTCTTCCCGCGGGTGCTGTCGATGGCGACGATCAAGCCGCTCGACGAGGCCGCCGTGCTGGCGACGGCCAGCGAGACGGGCGGGGTGGTGGTGGCCGAGGAGTGCAGCATCTACGGCGGCCTGGGCTCGACCATCGCGCGCGTGATCGGCGAGAGCGACTGCCTGGTGCCGTTCCGCAGCGTGGCGATCCGCGACATGTACCTTTCCAGCGGCGAGCCCCAGGAGCTGATGGACCTCGCCGGTCTCAACGCGGTGGGTGTCGCCGAGGCGCTGCGCGACGTGCTGGCCCGCCGCCAGAAGATCCACGCCGTGGGGTAGACTGGACCAACAATCTGATCTTGCGGGGCATCTATGTCAAGATCGATCAACGTTAGTGTTCCTCACTTCATTCACGTACGCGATGCGTTTTCCTGGGAGGACCGCTCCTTCACGCCCTGGCTGGAAGAGAACATCCAGGCCCTGAGCGACAGGCTGGGCGGCCTTGAACTAACTGTCGAGGAGAGGGAGAAGTCGATTGGTGACTTCAAAGCTGATCTCGTATGTACTGACAAACATGGGCGCCGGGTGATCATCGAGAACCAGCTGGAGCCAACTGACCACTCCCACGCCGGGCAGGTGCTCGTCTACCTGGTGAACCTCGATGCTCATACAGCCATCTGGGTTTCGCCAGACCCGCGCAACGAGCACATCGAGGTTATGAAGTGGCTGAACCGGATCACCGACGACGACATGTCTTTCTTCCTGGTGAAACTGGAGGCAGTCAAGATCGACGATCCTGAGCACGAGGGCGTGTCGTTCTGCGCACCGATCTTCACTCCCGTGGTGTGGCCGGATGCGCAGGTAAAGGAATACGGTAGAACCACGAAGGAACTGAGCGAGAGGCACCACGCCAGACTGGCGTTCTGGGAGCAGTTCCTGTCGCTTGCCCAAGAGCGGGGCGCCAGGTCATTTGCCGGCAGGCGGACGCCTCCAAAGGAGCATTGGATCTCGTGCGGCGCTGGGAAGTCGAATGTCCACTTCTCCTGCAACATATACGTCGACGGCGCCAGCGTGACTCTCTGGATTGACTACGACCAGCAAACGGGTCGACTCAATAAGGAGATCTTCGACAGGTTGCTGAAGGACAGAGAGGCAATCGAGGCCGAGATTCAGGCGACACTGAGTTGGGATCGTGGAGAGAGCAAACGTTCTTGTGAGATTGGCTTGCGGCTTGACGTTGATGGCGGTCTATACGACAAGGACTCGTGGCCCGCGGTTCAGGAGCAGATGCTTGTCTACGCGGAGCGATTCTACAAGACCTTCAGGCCCCGGCTTGAGACGATGGCCATCTGATCAGGACTAGCTGCCGGACTGCCGTTGATGACGTGCGCTCCATGCGCAGAAGATCCACGCGGTAGGCTAGGGCTGTATCCGAGACCAGGGAGCGTTCAGCCATGCCGGGATTCGCCGCGGAGTACATCGGCGTCATTCACTCGCCGTTCACACGGCCGGAGGACATGCCGATCCAGCCGGTCGGCGCGCGCGACGTGGAAGGCGAGGTGGTGGTCGATGAGCAGTACGCGCCGGGGCTCAGGGACCTCGGCGGCTTCAGCCACATCCACCTGCTGTACTGCTTCCATCGGGCCGACCGCACCGAACTGCAGGTTGTTCCCTATCTCGACAGCGAGCTGCGCGGGGTGTTCGCCACGCGCTCGCCGCTGCGTCCCGCGCGTCTCGGCCTGTCCGTGGTTCAGCTGCTGGAAGTCGACGGCAACCGGCTGCGGGTGCGCGGCGTCGACGTGCTGGATGGCACGCCGCTGCTGGACATCAAGCCCTACATCCCGCAGTTCGATAACCGCCCCGAAGCGACGTCCGGCTGGATGAAGTCCGCGCAGACTGAGGTGGAGCGGCAGCGCTCGGACGACCGCTTCGCCTAGGGCTGCGGGGGCCGCGGGCCTACCAGCCGTCGCAGGTGTAGGACGCCCCGACGGGCTGGGCGACGAACAGGTGCAGCTCCTCGGTGTCGGGCTCCATGAACTGGAAGAACAGGTCCGCGAACACCACGTCCTCGTCCGTGGTTGCGAGGCCCGTCGTGGACCCGCCGATTCCGGCCGTATAGAGGTACATCGGGCGATCGACGTTCTTATCCGCGGAGAAGACGCTGATCCCCCAGCAGGGCGTGATCTCCTCGACGTCGCCGTAGGTGTAGTGCAGCACGAGGTCCTGAACGTAGACGGTCAGCTCCTCGCCGGCCGGCTTCTCGATCTCGATCGTCAGGACCAGACCCCGATACTTGTCGGGCTGGGACTCCGTGAACGTCGCGTTCAGGCCCTGCATCTCGTCGACGAAGTGCGCATCGACGATGTCGAACTCCAGCTCCGAAAGGTCAAGCTCCTTGGGCGCCGTCTGCGCCCAGGCCGTCGTCGCGATCATCAGCCACGCCGTCAGTGCCAGCACCAGCGCGCCGCTCTTCAGTATCAGTTGCATTGCGAACCTCCTGCCTCGTCCCATACTCACTACGTCGAAGCCATGGCGGGACCTCCACTTGCTCGGCCTGTGATCCGCGCTCGGGCACCCACCGGTATCCACGTGGCGGTGAGCTAGGTACCGCACGCCCTCACGCGCGTTGACCCCTCAGTTGCTTCGTCCTGCCGCTGCGTCCATTATCGGCGATGCCCGCCGGGTGTCAAGCCGCTGATGGAGCGGGATGCGGCGCGCCCGGCCCGCTGCGCCCAGTGGCAATGCGCCTTGCGAGCACAACTCGCGGCTATTGCCCCAGCGCCCATACCGGCATCGCGCCGAGATCGATCTGCAGCACCAGGCGCCCCAGGGTGAACACCACCAGCGTGATCAGCACGGCGCCGACGAGGTTGAGCACCAAACCGGTGCGCGCCATCTGGGCCACGGTGATGCGGTCACTGCCGAACACGATCGCGTTGGGCGGGGTGGCGACCGGCAGCATAAACGCGCAGCTGGCGCTGAGCGTGGCCGGCACCATCAGCAGCAGCGGATTGAGGTTGATCGCCACGGCGGTGGCGGCCAGGATCGGCAGGATCATCTCTGTGGTCGCGGTGTTGCTGGTCAGCTCGGTGAGGAAGGTGATCAGCAGGCAGACGATCAGCACGATCAGCACCGGATTGAGCGCGCCGATGCCCGCCAGCTGGTCGCCACACCACATCGACAGCCCGCTCTCCTTGAAACCGCTGGCCAGCGCGAAGCCGCCGCCGAACAACAGCACGATCCCCCAGGGCAGCTTCAGGGTGTCGCCCCAGCGCATCAGCCGCCCGCCGTCGCCCGCCGGAATCACGAACAGGCTGATCGCCATCACGATCGCCACCGTGCCGTCGTCGACCAGGCCGGCAAGCCCCAGCCGCGTGGCCCAGCCCGTCAGCTCAAGCTGCCCCAGCGTCAAGTCCGAGCGCGTCAGCCACAGCAGCGCGGTCAGGGCGAAGACGACCAGCACCCCCCGCTCCTCGCGGCCCATCGGCCCCAGCGCCCGCAGCTCGCGGTTGAATACGCCGCGGTCGATCTCGCCGGCCGCGCGCCGCGTAGCGAAGACGCGCGTCAGGTACAGCCAGGCGAAGGTCAGCATGATGATGGTCAGCGGCAGGGCGAACACGATCCACTGGGTGAAGCTGATCTCCGGGGCCTGCTCGAAGCTGATCGTGAAGATCCGCGCGAAGCTGAGATTCGGCGGGGTGCCGACCAGGGTGGCGATGCCGCCAATCGAGGCACTGTAGGCGATCGCCAGCAGCAGCCCGACGCTGAAGCGCTTGGCGCCCGCCTGGTCCGCCGCGGCGGCGCTTTCCTCCAGCTTGATGATCACCGCCAGCGCGATCGGCACCATCATCATGGTGGTGGCGGTGTTGCTGATCCACATCGACAGAAACGCTGTCGCCACCATGAAGCCCAGCACCAGCCGGCTGGCGCTGAGGCCCACCAGCCGGATGATGTAGAGCGCGATGCGCTTGTGCAGGTTCCAGCGCTGCATCGCCAGTGCGATGATAAAGCCGCCGATGAACAGGAAGATGATCGAGTTGAAGTAGAGCGGGGCGACCTGCTTGCCGGTCATGATCCCAAAGATCGGGAACAGCGCCACCGGCAGCAGCGCGGTGACGGCCAGCGGGACGGCCTCGGTGATCCACCAGATCGCCATCCACAGCGCGATTGCCGCCATGAAGGTCACAGCCCGATTGCCGGGCTCAAGATCGGTCAGCAGAATGATCAGCACCGCCGCCAGCGGACCGGCCACGAGCGGCGTCAAGCGGTTGCGTTTCCAGTAGGTGACGAATGAACCCCCGCCCATTGGCGGCTACATTACTACCGCCGCGGGCGCGCGTCAAACCGCGCAGCTCTTCGGGCCTAGGGAAAGACCGCGTTGAGGTCATCCGCCCAGGCGCCGTACTGGGTGCGGTCCGCCATCTCGGCGATCGCGGCCAGCGTCACCTCGTGCTTGGCGCTGAGCTCGTTGGGAAACGCCCAGTCGTTGATATCTATCCAGTCCGCGGGCTCGGTGTTGGCGGCGTTGTCCGGCGTGAAGCCGGCGTACGCGGGGAACAGGTCCTCAATGTAGCATCCGTCCGGGTTGAGCCGCGTCCAGCAGCCCGCCAGGTCGTGGAAGCCGTAGTAGCCCATGTGTACATGTGGCTTGTCGGCGGCGGGCTGCATGTGGTCCTCGAGGGCGAAGACCAGCATCACATTGACATCGCTGCCGATGTCCTCGTAGTGGTTCCAGCTGTCGCCGCTGACCGGGTCGCGGCCGCAGGTGCTCCTCAGCGGCCAGGCCGCGCGCGCCTCTGCGAGTGTCGCGACGTCCGCCGGCCAGGTCTGCTCGGTGAACACTCCGTTTGTCAGCAGCGCGTGGCAGATCGCCGATGAGAAGTAGCGCTTGCCCCAGAACTCCGGCGTCACCTCGTGCATGATGTAGTTGGGCTCGGTCGGGTGGGCGAACACCGGCCGGCCCGGTACGTGCTGCGCGTCCTCCACCCAGCCGACGGCAGTGTAGTCGAGCAGCAAGCAGGCTGGCGTGAAGTCCGCCGGGTAGTCGTAGAACGGGTTTTCGCTGGGCACGCCCGGCGTCTCCCAGATGCCCAGTTCCTTGGTCAGGATCTGGTCGTTGGTCGGGTTCTCGCCGCCGATCAGATAGAGCCCGGCGGGCAGCTCGGCGCCGTGGATCGCCAACACGTTGGTCGCCGCGATGCCGGGGTTGCTGAAGGTGTTGAGGCCGACGTTGTCCATGCAGATATCCATCGGCAGCAGATCGTCGATGGTGCGGCCCTGGGTGTCGGCAGCGAGCCCGCCTGCATACCTGATCACGTCGCGCAGGGCCGCCAGGCAGGCCGGCCCGCCGCAATCGAACGTGCCGTCGCTGGCCAGGCCGGACGCCTCGTCGGCGATGCCGGGCCACAGGTAGCTGAGCTGCACCATGCCCAGCTGCTGGACAGTGAGCGGCACGGTGAAGCCGAGGGGCTCCATCGCCCAGGTGTTGACGTGCACCACCACCGGCGCGCCGGCGGTGTAGCGCGGCGTCTCCGGCGGGGTCAGCCGCACCACGATCTCGCCGATCCCCGGCGATTCCACGAAGGTATACAGCTCACTGCTCACCACGCTCCAGCTGATCCGCACCCTTGAGTCCTGCTCGGCGGCCACCACCCAGGCCAGTTCACGCGTCTCGCTGACGTAGTCCGTGCCGCCGGTCCAGGGCTGCAGGTCGAGGGGGCCGCCCGTGTCGAATGGTCCGCGCCAGTCCCAGGCCCGCCGCGAGTAGTCGGCGAGGCCGAGCCAGAACTCGCCGCTGAGGCTGTAGATGTCGATGCTCAGCCCGGTCGGGTACTGGTCGTCGGGCAGCGCGTAGCCGTAGATCGCCCAGGCATAGTCCGCGGTGGTGGGCTCGATCACAAGCGTGTGCCCGGCGTCGTAGGAGGTTCCGGTGGCGGAGGTGTCGACCGCGCTGTCCCCGGGGATGATCTGCGTCATCGATGCCTGGCGGACGGCATCGGGGAATGGAATCTCCGCCAGTGCCGGGGGTGTGCCCGCGCCGCTGTCGGGGACCGCGGGGCCCACGGCCTGTCCGCTACAGGACGCGAGGGCGATCAGGGCGGCTGTCAGGAGTATCGCGGCACTGCTCTTCATACTGCACCTCTCGCTTGGCATTCGGTGCGCTGTCCGTGGCACCGATGATAGAGCAGGGCATCAGCGTCCCGGTTTCAGCCTCCGGATAAATGACGGTGAATCCCGAAGTGTGCCCGCCGCGGGCGTCGGACCGGATACCCGAAAATCGCGCTCAACTGGTACCCATGTTTTGCTGTAGACCGGATAGAATTCTACTAGCAGATGCGAAATGCAATGATAATCTCATGATAGCGAGGTCACTGCACCATACGGGGTGTAGGGAATCAAGGAGCGGACGATGCGCAAGCATGTCTTAGTGGTAATGATGCTGACGGCGATCCTGGCGCTGGCAGCCTGTGGCGGAGGCGGCCCGGTGGATCCGCCCGACGACTTCACGCGGCTCACCGCCCAGGTGCAGGATACCGACGGCGCGCCGATGGCGGGGCTGTCGGTGCGCGTCGAGGGCCGGGCCACTGGCGTCACCACGGATGCCAGCGGCAACTTCAGCCTGGGCCGTGATGCGTTCCCCAACGGTGTCACCGCGGAAAACGACCTGAGCCTGGGTCGCAACGGCCTGGTGCTGGGCAACCAGCTGGTAGTCCCGGCCGATTCGCCGGAGCTGACGCTGAGGTTCGGCGATAACTTCGGGCTGACCAACCCCGGCGATCCGGACGATCCGGTGAAACCGACGGGCGATCCCGGCAGCCTGTCCGGCTACATCTGGGATGAAAACTACGCCGAGCCGCTCAGCGGCGTGGAGGTGACGGCTTTCGCCGACTGGGGCGGACTGCTGATCACCGAGAGCGATGTGAATGGCCTCTACGAGTTCGACGAGCTGGAGCCGGGCGAGTGGCGGCTGCTGGCCTACAAGGAGGGCTACAGCCCGGAGGCGGCGGTGGTGTCGATCGGCGAGGCCGAAGACGTCACCCAGCACCTCTCGATGGTGCGGATCGGCAACGTCTCCCCCGGCGACGGCCTGATCGTGCGTGGCACGGTAGTCGACGTCGCCACCCAGGCGCCGGTGGCCGGCGCGCTGATCTCGATGTACGCCGACACGGGCTATCTGGGCGTGCCCGAGCCGGCGATCTACGAGGACATCGCGACCTTTGAAGCCGATGCGGGTGCGCCGGCGCCGGCGGAAGACCCCGTGCGCGAGGGCTCGATGATGTACTGGGGCTACGAGCCGGGCTACTACGAGACGACCAGCGCAGCGGACGGCAGCTTCGAGTTCGCCGACGAAGTGGTCGGCTACAGCCTCTGGATGGACATCCAGGCCGAGGGCTACATGCCGGGCAGCCACTACGAGTACATCGAAGGCATGACCGGCACGCTGGACGTGACGGTGGAGCTGACCGCCTTCGTGATGACCTCGATCAGCGGTACCGTCGTCGATGACCTGGGCTCGCCCGTTGAGGGCGCCTATGTGGAGTTCATCTACGGCGGCGACTTCTACGGCGTGCCGATGGACATGGCGGTGCCGGGTGTGATGGAGCTGGATACGCTCGCCGCGGAGAGCCGCGACTCGTGGGAGGAGTTCGACTCGCCGCCGCCCCCGATGGCGCCCAACGAGCAGGGCGGCGACGGCGACTGGGACGACTGGGCCGAGAGCGCGGCCCCGATGATGGGCGACGGCGGCGGAGCCGCGCCCAGCAGCGGCGCGGGCGCCGACAACGAATTCATGCAGCGCTTCCGCTGGGAGAACCAGCAGGGCGGGCACGGCGCCTCGGATGCTCCCTACTTCACCGGCTACTACTACGCCTACTCCGACGAGAGCGGCGAGTTCGCCTTCGAGGACGTGCCGGCGGGCACTTACTACGTCTTCGCCAGCGCCTACCGCCACCTGCCCTTCAATGACAGCTACGAAGTGAGCGAAGTGCCGGCCGAGAACGTTTACGAGTTGGTGGTGCCCAACATTCCGGTCGGCGCGGTGCAGGGCGTGGTGACAGATGACACGGGCGCTCCGGTGAACGACTGCCTGGTCAACGCCACCCAGCCCTACGTCGATCCCTTCACCTACACGGACGGCGAGGGCGGCTATCTGATCGACAACGTGCCGGCTGGCACCTGGATCATCAGCGCCTACAAGCAGGGCTACCTGACGGTCAGCGAGGAGGTCGAGATCACCGACGGCGGCACCGCGACGGTCAACCTGCAGATCCAGACCTACAACCCGCCGGAGCCGGACACGATCGTCTACGGCGGGCACGTGGTGGACGGCACGGACAACGGCGGCCTCGGGGACGCGGACCTGGTGTTCACGCCGGTCGATAACGAGTACGGCGGCTGGTATCAGCACGTGGTCAGCGGGGCCAACGGCGCCTACAGCTGCACTCTGATCCCCACGGAGTACAACGTGCTGGTCCAGCGGCCGGACTATCAGGACCTGTACATCCGCATCTGGGTCGACAGCATCAACCCGTCGATGGACTTCTGGCTGTGGCCGGTCAGCGGCGGCGGCGGGCCCTGGGGCGGCGGCGGGATCGAGCCCGTGTTCATGATGGACGACGCGATGGGCATGCCCGAGCGCGGCGACGGAGACTTCTAACCAGCAAGCCACAGGCTTCAGTCCTGGAACACGTGAGACGCCCCCGCCCCGCGCGGGGGCGTTTCGTTGACCGCGCATGGCGGCGATGTTAGAATTTAGCCCCTGTCCGGGCAGGGCCGAGGCGGCGTAGCCAAGTGGTAAGGCAGAGGTCTGCAAAACCTCTATCACCGGTTCGATTCCGGTCGCCGCCTCCAGTTTCCTTTAGGCTGTCGGCCAGCCCGCCCCGGTCCGGGCGCCGCAGTGGTGGTGGGATGGAGCTTCCGGTGGCGAGAAGCTTCGCTTCGAGGAGTCCGGAGATCGGCGAAGCACTCCTGCGAGCCGAGATGAGAATAAGGGCGGTTAGCTCAGGTGGCTAGAGCGCCACGTTGACATCGTGGAGGTCACTGGTTCGAGTCCAGTACCGCCCACCAGCTCCGCGGTTCCACGGGCCCTGCCGACACACTGTGCCCGTCGTGGAGCAGGAGCAGTTCACGACAGTACTGCCGTGCAGGCGATGGCCAGCGTCAACTACGGTGCAACTACCTCGTAGTAGAAAGCCCCGTACGAGTCCACCGCCTGACGTGCGACATGCTTGGCGTACCCCACCCTCACTGCAGTCCTGTCGTCGCCGTTGTCGTAGTACGTCCACTTGTCCATGGGATCCGTGTTGTCGACCTCGGTCACGGCAAATCCTAGAGACAGCAGGATTTCGCTTGTGTACTCCACCAGTTCGCTGTAACTCAGATCGCAGTCGAAGCCGATCATCCAGACGCGACCACCGATCGCGTCGCCCCTCGCCATGTGTACGTCTTCGGTTTCAGGCATGCGCATCCGCAGCGGCAGCACGTCCCTGACGGCGCCTGCCGGCAGCGTGAGTTCCGCCAGTGGCCAGTCCGACGGCAATTCAGCCAGCTCAGGCTCCTGCCCGGGTCTATTGCAGGACGTGCCTGCGATAGTGAATGCAACCGCAATGCATGTGACGAAAACATGCGCCAAGAGATGCTGCGTGGCCGACGCTTCCTGAATCACAGCTGCAGGCCGACTCAATCGAGCAGAGAAGCGCCCCACGCGCTCTTGCACCGACGGTTGATAGCGCTCCTCGTCTAGGTTGCTCTTCATTTCATGATCCTCTGCCCATTGCAGTCCTTGGGCCGGGTTGTGTCTAGTGCCCACTAAGGGGCAACTGCATACAGCACACCGGCGTTCTCAAACAGCGCCGATCCACCTCCAGTGAACCTCACGATTCCGGTGCTGTCGATGATTGAGTGAGAAATAATCGGGCCAGCAGACTTCATCCTCCACTTGAGTGTGCCATCGAGATTGAGGGCATACTGGTACCCATCGACACTTCCGAATAGCAGCAGATTACCCCCCGTCAGCAGCGGCGTAGAGACGACCTTGTCTCCTGCCGCGAACTTCCAATCCAATGCTCCGGCTGAGTCAAGCGCATATACGCACCCGTCAAGGCAACCGAAGTACACTCTTCCGGTTGCGTCCGTTCGCGCCTGACAGTGGATCCCATCGCCGGCCTTGTACGTCCAGACAACCGAGCCAGACGATGACACCTTGTAGAATTCACCGTCTTGGTTGCCGACGAATATCATCCCATCAGGGGAGATTGTCGCGGCGGCCGAGATTGGACCGCTGGTCCGGATGCTCCAGACTATCGAACCACTTGCTGTACATAGGTACAGGAAACCAGCCTTGTCACCAATCACGAATTGATCCTTACCCATGAAGAACGGCGGGGCCTTCACCTCGCCCTTAACGGGGAGCGTCCAAAGCAGGTTCCCCGTTCCTGACACACCATAGACATGGTTGTCGCTGCAGCCAAACACTATGGTCCCGGAACTGCTGTCGTGCGGCAGTGAGTACACAGCGGTGCCAGTGTCATACTGCCACTTGATCGTCCCGGCGGAGTCGATGGCGGTGACTACGCCGTTGTAGCCAGCAACGTAGCAAGTGCCGTCGTGCCCAACCGATACATCGAATCCCTCAACTCGCGGGGAGGCCCAAATCAGTGACCCGCTGGCGTCCAGGCAATGGACGCAGGAACCGCTGAGTACGTAGGTATTGTCGTGAGAGTCAAGCGCCGGTGTGTAGCCGTCGCATCTATGCTTCCACAGAATCCGGCCGCAGTGCCCGGAGCCGCAAGCGACGGTCAGGCTGACTACTGCAGCCAGGATCAAGAAGGTTCGGCGCGAAATCAACTCCGCCTCCCTGCGCCCAGAGTGTACCGCAGCAGGAGCGGGGCGTCCCGCCGTGCGGCATCCCCCCAAGCATAGCCAGCAGGATGCCGGCGCTCCCAGCGGGCGAAGCATGGCTTCGCCCCCACATCGCGGGCGGGACGCTTGCGCTACACCAAATGACGGGCACAGAGACCCGTCCTACCGGGGATCGGGCACGGCGGCCCGTGCCCCGAAGCCCCGCTTACCAGTCCTCGGGCGGGACGCCCATCCCGCTGCGGTCCGGGTATGCTGGTTTGGGTGTATCCTGTGGCGGATTGGCCTCTACCTCGCCCAGCACCCACTCGATCGCCGCGTCGAGCTGCGGGTCCAGCCCCTGCGCCAGCAGGCCGGGATCGTCCACCACTTCGATGTCCGGCGCCACGCCGTAGCCCTCCACCGCCCAGGTGCCGTCCGGCTCGTAGAAGCCGAAGGTCGGCACGGAGCAGTAGCCGCCGTCGATCAGCCCCGGATTGCCGCTGAGGCCGACCAGCCCGCCCCAGGTGCGGGTGCCGATCAGCGGGCCGACCTCCATACTGCGGAAGACGTACGGGAACGAGTCCCCGCCCGAGCCCGCCGCGTGGTTGATCAGCATCGCCTTGGGTCCGCTGTTGGCGTAGTGCGGGGTGCGCCAGCTGACGCCGTCGCGCACCGCCCAGTACTGCTGCACCTCGCGGTCCAGCAGCTCCACCATCCGGTGCGGGCTGAGGCCGCCGCCGTTCCAGCGCTCGTCGACGATCAGCCCGGCAAGGCGGAACTGCCCGACGAACTGGCGCATGAAGTCGGAAAAGCCGCCGCGGCTGGTGTTGCGCACGTAGATGTAACCGATCCGCCCGCCGCTCCGCTCCTCGACGTAGCGCCGGTTCTGCTCGATCCAGGCGCGGTGGCGCAGCTCGTACTCGCGCTCGATCGGCGTGACCAGTACCTCGCGCGCGTCGTCGTCGAGCACCGCCTTGTCACTGACCGTCAGGCTGGTGGTGCGGCCCGCCGTGCCCGCCAGCGCCGCGAACGGCGAGCGCGCCGTATCCACCGGTACGCCGTTGACCGCCAGCAGGAAGTCGCCTTCATGGACATCCACGCCGGGCTCGCTCAGCGGCCCGTTGATATCCAGTTCCCACTCGGCGGTCTCGAAGATCCGGCTGATCCGGTAGCCCGGGTTGGCGTCCGCATCGCGCGCCAGCTGGAAGTCGCAGCCCAGCAGCCCGACCGGCAGGGAGTCCGCCCCCTCGCCGGGGCCGCCGACATAGGCGTGGCCCACGTTGAGTTCGGCGACCATCAGCCCCATGATGTAGCTGACGTCCTCGCGGTTGGCGGCGTGCTTCACCAGCCGCAGTCCGCGGTCCAGCTGGGCGTCCCAGTCGACGCCGTGCATGCCGGGGTCGTAGAAGTAGTCGCGGTAGAGCCGCCAGTTGTCGCGGATCAGCTGCTCCCACTCGCGGCGCGGGTCGATCTCGGCCAGCATCCCGCGGGTGTCCACCGCCTGGTCCAGCCTGGCGCCGGGGCCCGCCTTGGTGATGAACAGCTGACCCCGGGCCGACACCATCATCTTCTTCGCGTCGGGCGTCAGTGCGAAGCCCCCGACGTTCTCCAGCAGCCGCGTCTCCTCCTCCTCCTCAAGGTCGTACATCATCAGCATGTCGTCGTCACCGGCGCCGGCCCGGCCGCGGTAGATGTAGAAGAGCTTGCCGTCGCCAGCGGCGACGTCGCCGAAGCTGCCCACCTCGATCGGCAACAGCCGCGCGCGGGCCTCGAGGCCTTCCAGCTCGATCTGAAGCAACTCGGCTCCGTCCTGGTCTTCTTTGTCATCCTTGCCGCTGTCATCCTCGTCCTCATCACCGTTCTCGTCGGCCGCGGCGTCCTCGTCGCCGTTGTCTCCGCCGCTATCGGCGTCGTCATCCGCGGCTTCCTCATCCTCGGAATCCTGGTCGCTGTCGTCCGCGGCATCGCCGTTCTCGTCGACGTCGCCAGCGTCGTCCTCGTCCTCCTCCACCGCTTCCTCGTCGTTCTCAGGTGCGAACGGCCACTTGACGTCGCTTCTGAGCGGCGCGCAGGCCAGCACGGTGGTGTTGGTGAAGAAGAACTCGCCCCACTCGCCGATCGCGCTGAACATCGGGCGGAAGTGGCGCTCCGTTCCGAAGTAGAGGAAGTCGCCGCTGAGATCGAAGGTCGGGGTGAAGCTGGAGAACATCGCGCTGGTTACCTGGTGGGCGGCGCGGCTGCTCAGGTCATAGAGCTTGATCACCCCGTTGGAGGTCCGCTCGTCGGCCAGCGTGTAGGCCAGCCAGTTGCTGTCCGTGGCCCAGGTGGTGGTCAGCCACTGGCTGCCCCAGGGGTCCTTGTCCACCCGGAGCGTCTCCTCCTCGTCGATCAGGCGCAGCCAGATCGTGCCCGTCTGGTCGGAATAGGCGATCTTCTTCGAGTCCGGCGACCACGTCGGGTTGTAGTAGAAGCCCCGGCTGCCGCTCGTCAGCTGGCGCGTCTCGCCGCTGCCGTCGGCGCGCTGGATGTACAGCTCGTACTCGCCGCTTGAGTCGCTGAAGTAGGCGATCCACTTGCCGTCGGGCGACCAGGCCGGACTACGCTCGGCGACGCCGTCGCTGCGGGTCAGGTTGCGCTTGAAGCCCTCCTCGGCCGGCATGGTCCAGATGTCGCCGCGCACGCTGGCGGTGATCCGCCTGGCGCTGGGCGACAGCGCCGTACCGCGGCGGTAGTCACTGACGTCCAGCAGCTGAGGGCGCACGCTGGGGTGATCGCCGGGGATCGTGACTTCGACCCGGCGCGCGGTGTGGGTGTCGAGGCTCAGCAGGTACAGCGCCTCGCCGCACTCGAAGACGATGTCCTCCGGGCCGATCGAGGGCCACTTGACATCGTCCTCCGTGAAGTGGGTGACCTGCTCGCGGCTGCCGCCCACGGTGTCGTAGCGCCAGATGTTGCGGCGGTGGGCCGGCCCGGCGTCGGACATGTAATATATGTGCCCGCCGCGGTACATCGGCATATCATCCGTGCCCGGGTGCTCGGTGATGCGCTGCGCCTCCAGCGTCTCCATGTCCATCAGCCAAATGTCCGTCGCGGTCCCGCCCTGATAGCGGTTCCAGGTGCTCCACTCCCGGGTCCAGGGCGTAAACGCCACCGTGCCGCCATCGGGGCTGAAGGAGGCGAACGCCGCGTAGGCCATCGGCAGCGCCTCGGGCAGCCCGCCCTGCGGGTCGGCGTAGTACAGCTTGCTGGCCGGATAGCCCGCGTCGCGCCAGGAGTTGAAGACCACCCGCCCGTCCGGTGCGTACTCGACCACGCGGTCGAAGTTGGGGTGATAGGTCAGACGCCGGGGCGTGCCGCCCTCAACCGGCATCACGAAGACGTCGAAGTTGCCGTCGTAGTTGGCGCTGAACGCCACGCTTCGGCCGTCGGGGCTGAACTTGGGGTGCTGCTCCTGGCCAGCGGGCGAGCTCAGGGGGCTGGCCACCCCGCCTTCCTTGGGCACAGTCCAGACGTCGTTGTCGTAGACGAAGGCGATCTGCGTCCGGCTGACATCCGGAAAGCGCAGCATCGCCGCCTCGATCTCGGCGGCCCCCGCCGGCGAGAGCGGTCGCGCGGTGGTCAGGATGATCATGGCGGCCAGCAGGCCTATCGTTGTGGTCCTGGCAAGCATGAGTACTCCGCGATGGATTCAGGATTCCCTCGGTGAGGCTGTCTCGTGCCCCTAGGTACCGATTCTAGCGCAGGGCGCCGGGCGGGCAAAGCCCCGCTCGGCGCGGTCCGGCGCAAGCCCGGGTCCGGCTTCGCTAGCGGCTGACCGTGACCAGGTAGTAGTAGCAGTCGTAACTGCCGTAGGCGACCGTGCCGGGGCTCTTCTCGTAGCCGACCCTAACCGTGACCTTGCCGTCGGCCGACGTGTACTCGCTGTAAGTGCTGTGGCTGCCGACGCCCGTCTTGTCGTTCACGTCGGCGAGCCGGAATCCCAGCGGCGCCAGCACACCCCTGGCGTAATCGTCCACTTCACCCCAGTTCCGCGGCCCGTCGAACGCCACCAGCCACCACTGATCCCGTCCGCCGCCGCTGGCCGTGGCCTGATAGGGCCGGTCGCTGGTGCGGTAGGCGCTGGGCACCACGTCGGCCTCCATGCCCGGCGGAGCCTTGAGCTGCGGCAGCGGCCAGTCTATGGGCAGCTGCACCGGGTGCCTCAGCGTGTCACCGGCTCGCCGCGGACAGCCGCCGGCCAGCAGATTGACGGCGGTCAGCATCACGGCTGCCAGCACCAGGCAGATCGTGTACGGCCAGACCCGTCCGGGTTTCGCTGCGCTGTGACCGCGAACTTCCATGCCGCTCCTCCCAAGGAAAGTGTACCGCAGGTATCCACGGATTGCAGGCGCCAGGGGCGCGTTTTATCGCCCATTCGGTCTCAATTGCGGTGCTATAATGGAGGCCGTTGCTGGGGTTGAATCACACCCCGCGGGGGACTCCCCGAGGAGAGGTCATGGGCGGTTTCTACAGGACGAACTACTTCTTCATCCGGCGGCTGCACAGCCTGCTGGGAATCATCCCTGTCGGCGCGTTCTTCCTGGTGCACATGCTGCTTAACAGCCGCGCGATGCAGAGCGCCGAGGCGTACCAGTGGGTGCCCGACACCCTGGAGCAGGTGCCCTTCATCTGGGCGGTGGAGATCATCTTCATCCTGCTGCCGATCGCCTTCCACGGCATCCTGGGGCTGTTCATCGTCTACTGGGGCGACATCAACGCGCACCGCCCGGCGCTCAGCTTCTATGAAAACTGGGCCTACGTCATCCAGCGCCTCACGGGCGTGCTGCTGTTCGTGATGATCGTCATCCACCTGGCCCAGACCTATCTGGTCAAGGTCGGTCTCAAGCTCCAGGGGCGGCACTACCCGATCTTCCCGGAGATGCAGAAGCTGTTCGCCGACCACCCGGCCTGGATCTGGATCTACATCCTGTTCGTGCTGATGGCGGCCTACCACTTCGGCAACGGCATCTTCAACTTCATGTACAAGTGGGGCTACACCTCCAGCAAGCGCAGTCAGCGCTGGGCGATCGCCGGTGGCCTGTGCATCGCGCTGGTTGGCGTGGTGCTGGGGCTGTCCTCACTGTGGGGCCTGACGCTCAGCGACCACGCGGCGACGGTGGTTCAGCACGCCGCCGACCAGACCAGCAGCATGAGCTTCACTTCCGGGCAGTAGTCGGCGTGGCCACCGGGCGGTGGACGGCGGCACCCGGCACTCAGACAGACACGGTATCGGATAGCTTGAAAGGATAGAGCAATGGCAGAGAAACGCATCATTATCGTCGGCGGGGGCCTGGCGGGCCTGATGAACGCAATCACGGCCTGCGAACAGGGGGCCGAGGTTGACCTGGTCAGCTACCAGCCGGTGCGCCGCAGCCACAGCGTCTGCGCCCAGGGCGGGATCAACGGCGCGGTCAACACCAAGGGCGAGGGCGACAGCCCGGAGTTTCACTTCGACGACACCATCTACGGCGGCGACTTCCTGGCCAACCAGCCGATGGTGCGCGACATGTGCTACGACGCGCCCAAGACCATCTACCTGCTGGATCGAATGGGGGTGACCTTCAGCCGCACCGCCGAGGGACTGCTCGACTTCCGGCGCTTCGGCGGCACGCTGTTCAACCGCACCGCATTCGCCGGCGCCACCACCGGCCAGCAGTTGATCTATGCACTGGACGAGCAGGTACGGCGGTACGAGGCCGAAGGGATGGTGCGCAAGTTCGAGCACCACAGCTTCCAGAGCCTGATCCTCGACGGGCAGCGCAACTGCCGCGGGATCGTGTTGACCGACCTGCGCACGATGGAGAACGAGGCGCTGCTGGCCGACGCCGTCTCGATGTGCGTCGGAGGCAACGGCGCGATCTACGGCCAGACCACGCTGAGCCCGGTGCTGTGCACGGGCAGCGCCGCCTGCCGCTGCTACCAGCAGGGCGTCTGGTACGCCAACGGCGAGTTCATCCAGATCCACCCGACGGCGATCCCCGGCACCGACAAGTGCCGCCTGATCAGTGAAAGCGTGCGCGGCGAGGGCGGCCGGGTCTGGGTACCCAGGAGCAAGGGCGACACGCGCCCGGGCCGCGACATTCCGGAGAGCGACCGCTGGTACTTCCTCGAGGAGAAGTATCCGGCCTATGGCAACTTGGTGCCGCGCGACATCGGCAGCCGGGAGTTGTTCGACGTGTGCGTCAATCAGGGCCTGGGTGTCGGCGGGGGCTGGAAGGTTTACCTGGACGTGACGCACATTCCCGAAGCCACGCTGCGGGCCAAGCTGGGCGGCGTGATGGAGATCTACGAGAAGTTCGCCGGCGAGGATCCCTACCACAACCCGATGATGGTTTTCCCGGCAATGCACTACTCGATGGGCGGCATTTACATCGGCTACGGCAAGGAGACCAACCATCGCGACCGCCTGCCCGCGAACTGGACCGACTACAAGCATATGACAAACGTGAGCGGCCTGTTCGCCGGTGGCGAGTCCGATTACCAGTACCACGGCGCCAACCGGCTGGGGGCCAACAGCCTGCTCTCCTGCCTGTGGGCCGGACGCGTGCTGGGGCCGGAGATGGTCAGGTACCTGGACAATAGCGACCTGCCGGAGCTGAGCGGCAAGGTGGTGGACGCGGCGGTCAAGGAGCAGGACGAGGAGTACGCGCGCGTCCGTGCGATGACGGGCAGCAGCAACCCGCACCTCCTGCAGCGCGAGATGCAGGAGCACGTGGCCAAGTACTGCAGCGTGGTGCGCTACAACAGCGAGCTGAAGCAGCTCGACGCCAAGCTTGACGAGCTCCTCGACCGCTGGGACGACTGCACGGTGGCGGACAGCAGCCCCCACGCCAACCAGGAAATCGTGTTCATCCGCGAGCTCCGGGACCAGCTGCTGATGGCCAAGGTGATCGTGATGGGGGCCATCGCCCGCGACGAGAGCCGGGGCGCGCACTACAAGCCGGACTTCCCGGAGCGCAACGACGAGCAGTGGCTGAAGACCACCGTCGCTGAGTTCGACGGCGACCGGCTTCCTCAGTTCAGCTACGAGGACGTGGACATCTCGCTGATCAAACCGCGGCTGAGGAGCTACGTGACGGCCAGCCACGGTGGCCAGGAAGCGAAGGACGAGAAGTAGGGCGGGCTTTGAGCCCGCCGGCATGCATCGCAGGCCGGTGGCCTGCACCAGGAATAACTGACAGGATCGAGCAATGGCAGAGCAGACGGTACATCTGAAGATCAGGCGGCAGGACGGGCCGGGCAAGCCCTGGTACTGGCAGCAGTTCAAGGTGCCTTACACTCCGGGCATGAACGTGATTACCTGCCTGGAGGAGATCCGGCGCAACCCGGTCACCGCCGGCGGCAAGCCGGTGGCACCCGTGGTCTGGGAGTGTGCCTGTCTGGAGGAGGTCTGCGGCTCCTGCAGCATGCGAATCAACGGCACCCCCCAGCAGGCCTGCAGCGCGCTGGTGGAGAACTTCAAGCAGCCGATCACGCTGGAGCCGATGGACACCTTCCCGATCGTGCGCGACCTGATCGTCGACCGCCAGGTGATGTTCGACAACCTGATCCGCGTCAAGGCCTGGGTGCCGATCGACGGGACGCACGACCTGGGCCCCGGTCCGCGCCAGCCGTCCAAGCAGCAGACCTGGATGTACGTGCTCAGCCGCTGCATGACTTGCGGCTGCTGCACGGACGCCTGCCCGCAGGTCAACGACCGCCAGGACTTCATCGGCCCGGCGATCCTGAACCAGGTGCGGCTGTTCAACGCGCATCCGACGGGCGCGATGCACCATCACGCCCGCCTCGACGAGATCATGGGCCCCGGCGGGATCGTGGAGTGCGGCAACGCCCAGAACTGCGTCAGGGTCTGCCCCAAGCAGATCCCGCTGACCCAGTCGATCAGCGAGCTGGGCCGCGACACCATCGCCTACGGCGTCAGGAAGTTCTTCACCCAGCCCGACGTGGAGATGTAGCGGGCTGGCAAAGGCGGACCGCTGCGCCCGCAACAACATCCGGTAGCAGGGGGCTTCAGCCCCCTGATTGACAGGATGCGGGGCTGAAGCCCCGCCTATTCCTCCGCCGGGACAACGTTGATCGGATACTCGCGCCAGATGAGATGCTCGTGGGGATGCGTGTAGCCCTGGGTGATGTTCATCATCACCTCCAGTCCCCCCCACTCCGGGCTGTCCGCCGTCTGGATGCGCAAGGTGTCCTTCTCATCGCGCACAAACACATGGAAGAACTCGACAGTGTGCTCGAAGACAGGTTCGTACTCTGACGGATTGTCACCCAGGTAGATAGCCAGACCGATGAAGGTGTCGCCGGAATACTCCTCCCGTGGCAAGGCATACTCCCTAGAGATGCCATTGAGGAGTTCCGGCTTCAGGGCTGTGGACAGACGCAACGTGACCTCGAATGGCTGGCCCGCAATGATGGTGTCGGGGATGACCACGTCCTCAACGTAGGGGATGTACACCGGCTCGATACGATCACAATTGGTGATTGGCGAACGCTCTTCCGGCTCGAGTTCACCGCCGCCTTCGTCCCCGCTGGCGCTGCCGTCTGAATCACTCCCGGCATCCTGCCCCCCGCCGTCGTCTTCCATGCCTGCTTCAGGTGGCTGGTCGCCTTGCTCCTGGACAACGACGGAACCACCGCAGCCGACCAGCAGGACAATCACAGTGAGCGGTACAAGTCTGTGCAATACTCGTATCATCATCTCAGTCTCCGGTTTCATATCAATCTCCCCAGCCAGTCAGTGCCGCGTCGTACATCACGACCCCGGCCATCGAGACTTCCATCGCCTGTTCGATGCCCAGATTCCTGGTGGACACGATCCTGTTCCAGACGTCCTCGTAGTCCACTTCGCTGTCGCGCCGGTCGTAGAGCAGTGCGGCCAGCCCGGCCACCTGCGGCACGGCTGCTGATGTCGCCCAGAAGTGATCGTAAAGGCCGCCTTCACCATAGGGCGAGTTCGCTGCCGGTGGTGATAGAGACCTGACAATGCGACGCACTGAGCCGTCCGGCTCCCCGCTCTCATCGAGCCCGCAGAAGCCGTAGATGCCCGAGACGGGATAGTCATTTGGGTCGACCCGCCAGTTCGACCCCCGCCACGGGTACTCGTAGCCCGGCCTGGTCTCCGGAATCCTGGCGAACCAGTAGTCCTCGTAAGGCGTGGTCGAGACATCCCCGTCCGGCGTCACCCAAACGCCGCTCACGCCCAGCACGTTGTCGTAGCCCGCCGGGAAGTACAGGGCGAAAGGGGCAGCATCATTGCCGGCGGAGGAGACGTACAGCCGGTCCGTCTGCGTGAGATCGAGACTGATGTACTCGTTCATATGAAAGAAGAACAGCGTGCGATCCGGCGTGCCGAAGCTCATGCTGACAACGCGCAGCTTGACGGCCTGGCCCTCGCCGTCGCGCCAGATTCCGTGGCGGAAGTAGATGATCATCGCCCGGATGGCGTCGTAGATCGAGCTCTCGACGATGTAGAATGTTTGGTCTTCTTCATCCCATCTGAGTTCCAGCCTGATGGGCAGGACGCAGACCCGCGGCGCGACGCCCGGCACCCCCTGGTCCCAGAGCACGCCCTCGGGCGTGGTCCAGGCCGTGATGAGCCCGGCGCAGGCGGTGCCGTGCGATACCAGCCCCTGCCGCCCGGGCTCCCAGTCAACCGGATGCCCGCCGCCCGCCTTGACCGCGACCCCGTAGTGCCAGGAGTCCACGCCGACGTCGGCCAGCTTGCGGTTGGCCGTGTCGTTGCCGAAGTCAGGATGGAAGCGATAGACGCCATCGTCCATCACGGCCACCACCTGCCGAGACAGCTCTCCGGCGAAGGGCGGGCCCATGTCCACCAGCGCGCTGGCGTCGATCTGCAGCGCGTCGACGTATTCGGTCTCGTTGCTCAGGTAGAACTCATCGACCGGCGGGCCCTGCGCGTAGTGCTTTTCAAGCGCCCGGGCGAGATTGGGCGTAGCCTTCTGGACCAGCGCGTGGCCGTTTAAGAAGGCATATGCATCATTGAAGGTGGGGAACTCCTGCTCGTCGTAGAAGAAGCGGAAGTTGGCGATTTCGTTGCCCACCGCGGGTGGCGGAAGCGCGCGGAAGAAGGACATGATCACGTCCAGGCTGTGCGCCGCGATGAACTGCTCGATGTCCAATTGAGTCGCGCTTGCGATGAAATCCACGATGATCTCACCCTCGAAGATGTCGAGCGGGCCTGCGGTTGGGGCGATCCATTCGATCACCGGCGGCGCCAGCGCGTAGTACCCGGTCACGATGTTTTCCAGCGGCTCATTGGACGCTACGAGAGTGCCATCGGGAAGCTGGTACAGCGCCAGGAACGGGTCGCTGCTCGACAGCTGGTTCACCAAGTACTGCTCCTCACCCACAGTGACGGAATGAGTGCGCGTTACCGGTCCCCACGGTCCGATGTCCTGACCGTAAAGGTCGCGCATGTCCTGTGGGAACAGCGGGTAGGGATCAACAGGACCGCCACCGCCCAATCCGCCTTCGGGCCGGATACCACCACCGGGCAAGCCTCCCGCGTCGTCTGATGAGGATCCGCGTGTCAGGCTGCCCATGTCGCCGCAAGATCCCACGAGCAATAGGCAAAGCGTCACTACGCCCAGTCGCAGCAGCCTAGACGGGAGTCGTCTCTCTCTCTCTCTCTCTCTCTTTGCGTCTGTCATCACTACCTCCCCAGATGCACGCCTATACCGACAGTGTAACACAATAGCGACTGCGTTAGGGTGCCACTTATGAGCGAGTCCGAGGATACCAGTCTGGGTGCTGGGCGTCATCAGCTACGGACAGTGAGCCACATAAGAGATGTACTCAACCAACCCCCGGTACAATCCACGCTCGCCTCAGGTCAAGCCATATCCCCGCGCTGCCGATGAATAGAGAAGCGGGGCTGGGCTTGGCGGCCGTCAGCGGCCCGGCCCCGTCGGGAGATAAGAAGCGAGGCACCAAGGATGGTGGACCCATGATACGCGGAACGTTCCTCGGCATCGAGGTGGCTAAGCGCGGGCTTCTGAGCGCGCAGGTCGGCCTCGATACCACCAGCCACAACATCTCCAACGTCAACACCGAGGGCTACAGCCGGCAGCGGGCCAACCAGAGCGCCTCGTTCCCGCTGAACTTCCCCGGCCCGTTCGTCACGCTCAGGCCCGGCCAGGTGGGCACCGGCGTCGAGATCACCTCCATCACCCGCATCCGCAGCACCTTCATCGACGCCCAGATCTATCTGGAGGGCGGCTCGCGCTCGATGGCCAGCGTGCTCAGCCAGCAGTACACCCGCATCGAGGACATCATCGGCGAGCCGTCGGACAACGCGCTGGGCGGCTTGATGGACGGCTTCTTCGACGCCTGGGAAGACCTCAGCAACGATCCCGAGAGCGCCAGCGCGCGGACAAACCTGCGCAGCGCCGCGTCGGCACTGACCGATTTCGTCGGCGAGCTGGACTTCAAGCTGGACCTCGAGATCTCCAATCTCAACGAGGAGATCCGCGAGCGGGTCGAGCGCCTGCGCAACCTGGCCTATCAGGTGGCGGAGATCAACGGCCAGGTGGTGCAGCTGGAGGGCGGCGGCCAGAGCCAGACGCTCAAGGCCAACGACCTCAAGGACCGCCGCGACCTGCTGGTCGAGGAGATGTCCACGCTGATCAACGCGCGGGTGCTCTACAACAACGATGGCAGCGTCAGCGTGCTGATCCAGGGCCACCCGATCGTCTCCGGTGATCACGTCAACGACATCGCCGTCATCCCGGACCCCGACGATCCGCTACGCCCCCAGGTGGTGTTCAGCAAGAGCCGCATCCCGCTGGAGATCAACAGCGGCGAGCTGGAAGCCCTGATCCAGATGCGCGACGTCGAGATTCCGACGTTGCGCCGCGACCTGGGCAGCCTGATCACGGCCTTCACCAACCGCGTCAACGAGCTGCACCGCGCGGGCTACGGCCTCGACGAGGTCAAGAACCGCTCGTTCTTCCTCGACACCGAGTACCGGCGCATCGCCAGCAACATCGTGCTGCCCGCCGAGATCAGCCTCGACACCACGCTCGATGAGCTGGGCATCACCAGCGGCGACTTCTTCGTCCAGGGCGAGCGGATCTACATCGCCCCCGACGAGATCCTGCCGGGCCAGGCCCTGACGCTGGGCGAGCTGTTCGACCGCATCGAGGACCAGAACCTCGACATCCGGCTCAGGATCGACACCACCGCCGGCTTCCCCCGCGTCTGGCTGAGCCAGTTCAATCCGGTGCACAAGGACGACACGCTCACGATCAAAACGGGCTCCAGCAACCTGCTGACGGCGCTGGGGCTGGACAGCGCGCCGATCGAGGACCTCAACCCCGATCCGTCCTACGAGGACGCGCTGCAGAACTTCAAGCTCAATCCCGCGATCCGGCAGGACCTCGATGTCATCGCGGCCGCCGCCGACGACGGCCTGGGCTTCCCCGGCCCCGGCGACAACCGTAACGCGCTGGCGATCGCCGACCTGAAGAACCTGCAGCTGACGGTCTTCGGCACCACGCTCGGCGAGTACTACCAGAGTTCGATCGCCGCGCTGGGCAGCGCCGCCCAGAACGCCGATCGCAGCTA
>CAZSSB010000010.1:0-84022 GCA_964609245.1 uncultured Planctomycetales bacterium
GCCCTGAGCGACTTCAGTGAGCCGGACACGGGATTCCTGCTGCTGACGTTACCGGAGGCGAGGCTGACGGGCGATCCGCTGGACGGGGAGTTTCCGTTGGAGGTGCACTTTGACGCCAGCGCCAGTCACGACCCGGACAACGGCGAGGAGCCGGGCGAAGGCATCGTGCAATACGAGTTCCAGTTCGACACCGACGGGTCGTGGGTCGACAACGGTGACGATCCGTGGACCACTCACGTCTACGAAGAGGAGGCCACCTACCGGGCGCGCGTGCGCGTGACGGACAACGACGGCCAGGTCGACACCTCGGATGTAGTGCCGATCAATGACAATGACCCGCCGGTGGCGGAGTTGGATGCTGCGCCGCTGAAGGGTGAGCCGCCGCTGGAAGTGACATTCGATGCCTCGGGTAGTCACGATGACGACGGGACGATCGTGCGCTACGACTGGGACTTCGACAACGACGATGTCATCGACGACACGACGGAGGAGGCGACCAACACGCACCCCTACGAGACCAGCGGCAAGTACACCGCCAGAGTGGATGTAGTGGACGATGACGGAGATAAGGGCGTCGCTTACTCCGGTGAGATCAAGGTGAATCTGCATCCCAGTGCCGTACTGGCGGCGGATCCAGTTTCGGGGACGGTTCCACTGACGGTGCAGTTTGATGCCTCAGACAGCACAGATGCCGACGGGAGCGTCACGAAGTATGAGTATGACTTCGACGATGGTAACGGCTGGGAAGACAAGGGGCTGAACGACTCGCCCGAGCACAAGTACGATGAACCCGGCGAGTACGATGTCAAGCTGCGGGTGACTGATGACTACGAGGACACGGACACCGACGAGACGGTGAGAATCACTGTCGGCGATGCCGCGATCTGCTATGCAGCGGAGGTGGACAGCCAGTGGGGCATCTACATCATGGACAGCGACGGCAGCAGGCAGACATGGGTGTGTGACATCAGCAACCAGCCGTACCGGGTGATGTGGTCACCTGATAAGAGCATGATCGCGTTCGACGACAGCAGCAGCTGGGCCATCTGGCTGGTGAACAGCGATGGCACCGGAAAGGGACAGGTGCCGAACACAGGTGGCTACTCCTATCCCAACTGGGTTGACAATGAGTATCTGATCATGAGCCACGCCGGTGGCAGCAACCTGTACCGAATCAAAACCGATGGAACGGATCTCGTCAAGCTGCCCAGCAGGTCGTGCGCAATTGACTCGTGGCTGTCACCGGATGGCAAGCGGCTTGCCTACTCCCTGGGTACGGCGGACTACAACTACAAGCTGGTAACTGCCGATTACCCTGAGTTCAGGGTAGTGAAAACGCTGGTCGACATCAGCCTGATGAGCGATCTGGGAGCGTGCTGGGGCAGGAACGGCCAAGTGGTTTGGAGCCCCTACGACGCCGGTGCGAGGGAAGTCTACAAGATCGATGATGCCGGCATTGGTCCTCCCACGCAGCTGGATCCACCGGAGACGACAGGGGAGAAGTGCGCACGGCTGAGCGGTGACGGCGCATCGGTGGTGTTCAGCGGGGAAAGCAGCTCTGCATGGGACATCTGGGTGATGGACAGCGCCGGGACGACCGCCACCGCGCTGACATCGAACGGCAACAGCACGTGCGTTGACTGGTACGTCAAGCGCTGGCCGAAAGCGATCCTGGAGGCGGACCCTGCAAGCGGGCCGTTCCCCTTGACCGTTGACCTGGATGCTTCGGCCAGCTACGACATGGACAATGGGACCGGCGACGGCCTGGGCATCAAGAAGTACGAGTGGGACTGGGACGGCGATGGTACATGGGACTACGATTCCGGTACGACTAGCACGATTCAGCATACCTACAACACGCCGGGCGTCTATGAGACGGCCGTGAGGGTTACTGATGACGAAGATGATCAGAACACCGCGACGGTGATGATCGGGGCCAGCTGGGTACACACCTGGGGCGGGGCGGAGAACGAGAACCTGTACGGTCTCGCGGCCACGAGTGCTGGCGATCTCTACGCGGCCGGCGGCTCAGCGAGCTTCACCGCCAGCGCTGGTGATGCCCTGATCCTGAAGTACGATCTAGCGGGAGACCTGCAGTTTGCGCGTACCTGGGGCGGTTCGAATCTGGATCGGGGCTACGACATCGCGATGCTTGGCACAGACGCACTCGTGGTGGGATACACTGGCAGCTATGGTGAGGGCTCGATTGACGGGCTGCTTCTGAAGTACAGCTCCAGCGGGAGCCTCGGCTGGGAGAAGACCTGGGGCGGCGAGGATTCCGACTACTTCGAGGATCTTGCCCTTGATTCGTCAGACAACGTCTATCTGGTTGGCAACACGACCAGTTACGGTGCTGGCGGCGAAGATGCCTGCGTACTCAAGCTCAATAGCGCCGGCATCATGCAATGGGAGCGTGCGTGGGGCGGTGGCAGCGCAGAGCACAGCATGGCGATTGCACTTCATGGTGACAGTGCCGTCTATGTAGCTGCCAATTCGTCCGCCTATGGCGCCGGCAACTACGACTTCGTTCTGCTCAAGTACAACTCGTCAGGCACGCTGCAGTGGCAGAAGACCTGGGGTGGCGGTAGTGAAGACTCCCCGTGGGGTATTGCTGTCGACGACGACGAGAACATCTATGTGGCGGGTTACACGTGGTCATTCGGCGCAGGGAATATGGACATTGCGATCGTCCAGTTCGCCTCGGATGGATCCGTGAACTGGGACCGGGTGTGGGGTGGTTCCGGGTCTGACATCGCTCACTCGGTCGCGATAGACGGCTATGGCTATGCCGTTGTGACGGGATATACAGGCAGCGACGGACACGGTGCTCATGATCTTGTGGAGCTGCGAATAGACTCGGATGGCTATCTGCTGGCCGAGCGCGGGTGGGGTGACACGAGCCATAACCGGGGGTACCCGGTCGCGCTTGGCGCGGACGGCAGGTTGTACTTCGGCGGTCTGACACCCAATGCGTCGGGGGCCTGGGAAGACGTCACGGGGAGCTGGCAGCCGGCGTCCGGCACGACGGGCAACGCCACCGGGACTTCCCAGAGCATCTCGGGAACATATCAGAACGTGACGGGAACGACGGGAAGCCCAGTTGGAACGGAAGACAGCGGTGGCGGCGGCGACGACGCGCTGATCATCAAGCTTGCGGAGTGAACCGGCGGTGCGCGACAACAACTCACGGGATGTGCGCTTTGGTAGAGTCTGAGCAGTTGACCTGCTAAACTGGCAGCACAATGGCGGAGGATAGGGACAAGGGCGAGACGGCGTCACTGCCCAAGGCAGTCTGGGAGGGGCACGAATACACCTCGATCCACGCGGCGATCCTGTTCGCCGACGTGGAGAACAGCGTGACGATCGCCTCGACGCTGCCCGAGCAGGAGTACGACGACCTGGTGCAGTCGTTTCAGGCCTCGATGATCGAGCTACTTGATTCGCTGAAGGAGCAGGGGCTGCCGGTCGCGGAGTACAGCGTGGTCGGCGATCAGCTGTGCATCTTCTTCTACGAGCCTGAGGAAGTGGCGCGCAACTACTCGCTGGATGGTCCCGCCAAGCTGGAGGGCGAGGAGCGCTCTGCGATGATCGCGGAGTGCAAGCGCTGCAACGAGAACCTGGCCTACGCGGCGTTCAAGGCCGCGCTGCAGCTGAAGAACCTCTGGCTGGTGCAAGTTACCAACCTGCGCGGGGTGCTCAACTTCCGCAATCCGCTGGGCCTTGGCATCGGCATTCACTACGGGCGCGTCTACCTGCGCGATCGCCCGGATGGCGAGCGCCGGATCGAGGGCTACACGATCGGCCTGGCGAAGCGGATTGAGAGCGCCAGCCGCCAGGGGCTGTACAGTCACGTGATGTGCAGCCAGGAGACGCGCGACATCGTGCGTGGCTCAGTGATCAAGCACACCCAGCTGCGGCAGCGGATCTTCTTCCACAAGCACCTGCTGCCGCCTGCGGCACTCAAAGGGGTAGGGCACGCTGAGAACATCTACGAACTGAAGTTCTACCACCGGATTGGCGTCCCGCTGCCGGGCCGGGCCTTCGAGCACTACCGGGCGATCTTCGCGGTGGATCGCAGCAATGTCTGGGCTTATTACCAGCTGTTTGACTACTACACCAAGCAGCGCGACTGGGCGGCGGCCTTCGAACTGGCCAAAATCGCCTGCGTGGTCCATCCGCATGACGAGAAGGTGCTGCTCGATCTGGCGAAGTGCTACCTGCAGCTGGGCAATCTGGAGCAGTCGCGGCAGTACGCGGAGCAGGCGCTGAGGCTAAACGACCAGTTCGATCTGGTCCACGAGCACCTCGCGATCATCGCCAGCCGTTACGATGATCTCGAGGCGCAGATCCGGCACTGGCGTACAGCAGCGCGCCTAAGCCCGGACTCGCCGATCAACAACCTTAACCTCGGTCTGGCGCTGCTGGAGGACAGCCAGGATGAGGCGGGGGCGTTCCACGTCAGCGAGGCAGTCCGGGTGTATCCGGAGATGCAGCAGTGGCCCAACTTCACTGAGGCGCTCACGAGCCTCGCCGAGAAGGACAAGCTGCCCGCAGCGTTGCAGAGGTTTCTGCCTCACTCCGCCGGCGAAGCTACGTAATCGGGCGCACCGGATAGGAGATCACCTTGTTGTCCCCATACCAGATCACCATGCTGCGAGTCTCGGTCAACAGGTGCGGCAATGCGGGTGCCGCAAGGCTGTCGGCCGGGTCCAGCAGGTTGAAGGTGTCGACCTCCAGTGCGCCGGCGTCGGCCCGTCCGAAGACCAGCCGGACGAACTGGCCGATGAGCTGATCGGGCACCGTGATGGTGAACAGGCCGTCACCATCCGAGGTGGTGGCCAGATCGAAACCGGTGTCGTATTCCACGGAACCGATCAGCAGGTACAGCGCTACGTCCGTGGAGACGCCCGCGTCGCCCTGGTCGACGACGCGGCCGGTGATCGTGGTATAGCCAGCGGGGTTCTCAAGCACGTCGGCAGTCAGCCCGATGAACAGCGCCAGCGAGCCGATGTAGCCGCGAAAATCGTCGGTGCTCAGGACGGCGTCCGCCCGCCGGCTGGTGTCATCCACGACAGCTACGTTGCTGCCCCAGCGGCTCCAATGGGCGGTGGTGCTGTCGGGATCGTCCTGGAAGTCGAAGCGATAAACTGCGAACTGGGTGTTCTCCGCCGCAGTCACACCGTCGTCGAACTCGAAACGTACCTCGATGTTCTCCAGGAATCCGATGTGCGCCGGCGTGTTGATGACGACGCCGGCAATCTGATCGTCGTCGTGCTGAGCAGCCAGAATCTCCAGTCCATCCTCGTCGGCCGCCGCGACCGCCGCGGGATCGACGGTGGGGAAGTAGCGCCAGTCCGAGTCGACTCCGAGCAGCTGATCGGAGAACAGCACGACGACGTCCTCGGCGAACGTGCCGGCCGGGAAGTGCAGCTGGGACTGCGCCGGATCGGTCAGCTCGATGGTGAGTTCCGTGCCGGCCAACACCGTTTGCTGCGCCATTGTCTCCGTCGTGAAGTCGTCCTCGGACACAGCGCAGCCGATCAGAAGCAGCAACACGCCTAGGCAGCAGATCACTCGCATCGTCTTCTCCGTTGGAGGCCTATCAGCTGGCGACGGCTGCCTTGGTGCCGTTGTTCAGCCAGTGGTGCCCCGTCTTATCCACAGATTGTCCACAGGCATTCTACCATGTCAGGCGGGCGGCAGGGGAACCTCGATGAAACGACCGCGAGCGGTGGTCAGCGGTGAGGAAGCAGGATCAGAGGCAACGGTGCATGTTCCGCTGAGCAGCCACACGCGGCCCTGGCGCCGCTCGATGCGGCTGGCGAACAGCAGCTCACGATCCAGTGGGACCGGGCGGCGGAACCGCAGTGTCAGTTCGGCGGTGGCGCACCAGACATGCTCCAGGCGAAACAGGTGGTTGCTCATCAGGTCGTCCATGATCGTGCTCTGCAGCCCGCCGTGCATCACGCCGGCGAAGCCCTGCCAGTGCGGCTTGGGCTGCACACGCGTGCAGAAGGCATCGCCCGCGGTGAGAAACGTCAGATGCAGTCCGAGCGGATTGCGCGCCCCGCAGGCGAAACAGAAATCGTCGTCAGCAAACGTCGCTAGGTCTTCACTCACGGCGTGATTATAGCCAGCGGGGCACAGCTGTACGCCGGTCAGCCGATGCCGGGAGTGACTGCCGGGTTGCTCTCAACCGCGTCCCGCGCCACCATCGCCAGGAGACTGGCGAAGATCAGCTTGTGAAGCGGATAGAGGGCGTTCCAGTACAGGTGCCCCCAGACACCGAGCGGGGCAAACAGCGCCGACTGCACCAGGCGGGTGCCATCGCCCTCGGGGAGTACTTCCCACTGCAGCCAGGCCCGGCCGGGCAGTTTCATCTCAGCGCGCAGCCTCAGCAGATGGGGCGGATTGACCTTCTCAACCCGCCAGAAGTCGACCGCCTCGCCCGGCAGCAGGTCGACGGGGTGCCGTCGCCCGCGCCTGAGCCCCGGCCCGCCCGCCAGCTGATCGATCAGACCGCGGGCCTTCCAGGCCCAGGTCCAGGGGCCCCAGCCGCGATCACCACCCAGGCTGGAGAGGCTGTCGAAGACGCGCTCGGGCGCGGCAGGTACAAACAGGGACCGGATCTCCCGATCCAGCCCCTCCCAGGCGGTGAACTCATATGTCGGGCCTTCCCCCAGCGCCCCGCTCCAGGTGGTCTCCACCTCGCCGCGGGTGACTTTGCCCAGAGCCAGCGTCACAGCGTGGCGATAACTGATGGGCTTCACTTCCGGAAAGAGCTCTTCCGCCCGTTGAGTATCGGCCAGCAGCGGGTGGATGATGCCCTGGGAGATCGGCCCCGCCAGTGAGCGTGGAATGGGCGTCACGAGGTGAATCCACTCGGCGGCGAGGGTCGGCGTCATCACCGGCACGGGCAGAATCAACCTCCGGAAATCCTGCACTTCCGCCACGACCTGCAACATCTCCCTGAAGGTCAGCGGCTTGGAACCGATCTCGATGATGCCGCCGGGTTGTCGCTCCATTGCCAGGCAGAGGTAGCTGAGCGCATCGCGCACAGCGACGGGCTGAATGGTGTTGAGCACCCAGCGCGGGGGCGTCATCACCGGCAGGCGAGCCACCAGGTAGCGCACCATTTCGAATGAAGCGGAGCCGGAGCCGACGATCGGGCCGGCCCGCAGTTCGGTTGCCGGCAGTCTCGCGCGCAGAATCTCGCCGACTTCACCCCGGCTGGCCAGGTGCTCGGTGCCGCTGCCCTCACGAGGCTGCAACCCGCCGAGGTACACGGTGTGTTGCAGGTGCTGGGCCGCGGCGGCGAAGACCTCAGCAGCGCGGCGGTCGCGCTGCGGGAAATCCCGCCCCGCAGCCATGGAGTGCACAAGGTAGTAGGCACCATCCATGCCGCACAGTGCAGCAGAAGTGGAAACCGGATCCTCAAGATCGCCGACAGCGACTTCCACAGCATCAACCCAGGGACGCCGCTCGATTCGGAGCTGATCGCGCACCAGCACGCGCACGCTGTGACCGCGCTCCAGCAGCAGCGGCACCAGCCGGCCACCGATGTAGCCGGTTGCTCCGGTCACGAGGACTCTCATGGCACGCCGTCAGCAGTCATCTGGTTTCCTGGCATGTAGTACCCGAAATGCGGCATCAGTGTCGCCTATCCAGCCACCTGCGCCGGGCAGCGCTAGCGCCAGTTGGCCTTCAGACTGAACGTCAGCACGGCCTCGCCGTCGGCCTTGACCGGAATGTGGAACTCGGCGGTGTGGGCGTCCTTCTGGATATGCTCGTGGCTGGAGGCCGTGATCTTCCAGGCGTGGAAGAACCTGGCGACGACGATCACCGTTACATCCTCATCGTCCTTGTGGTTGCGCAGCGTCACCTCGTGGCTGGCGGTGAAGCCCCGCTTCTGCTTGGAGTACTCAGTGCGGACCGTTTCGCCCACGACGTCGAAGGCGTTGCCGACGTGCAGCAGCCGCTTTTCGTCCCTGGGCGTATGATCGATGCGATCCTCACCCAGAAACTGTGGATCGCCGTCGCTGTCTCGTTTGAAGGCCCGCACGATACCGGCGGGCAGCGGCATACCCAGACCTGCTTCTTCGGAGTTGGTGAACTCCATGCCGACCCGCACATCGCCACCGCGCAGGCCGTCGAAGACCAGGCGCTTGGTGAAGGCCACCGCGGGCGCCGTGAGCAGCCCGATCTGCTTCAACTGGTTGTCACGAATGGTCGTAGTGCGCGGCAGATCATAGAGGTGATACTCGAACAGCTCCTCCTCCTGGAAGGCCTCGGGGGCCATCGCCGCGGCCCGCAGGGTGGCGTCCTTCATCTGCGGCCGCTCCGGGCGCTCGCGCACCAGGTGTACGTCACCGGCTACCAGCTTGAGGTGCGCATTATGATAGGTGGTGCCCGAGCGATTGGTGATGGTTACCCAGCCCTCAAAATCGCCGGCGGTATCATCCGCGTTCAGCAGAACCACGTAGCTGGCTTCCCAGCTCAGGCCGGCCGAGAGGTAGCTGAGCTCAGCCCGCTGCTGGCCGGCCTTCTGGCTCCACAGCGACCATGACAGGGTGGGGCGCAACAGCAGTTCGTCGGCGGCGCCCGGCGGCAGAACCACTCGGCCCGGCGGGTCGATCAGGATGCGGCCATCGCCATCCCTGACGATCCGCGCCCCGGCCGTGCTCAGCAGTGTGGCGGCGAGCTGCGTATCGTGCTCGTCGTCCATCAGCAGCAATTCGCGTCCAATGAACTTCTCGAGCAGCTTCTCGCCGCTGACCAGATCGTAGTCGAAGTTCTGCTCCAGCAGGCTGAAGCTGACTCCCTCCGGCAGGCTCAGGTGTACCGTGTCGGGCTTGAGGAGGCCACTGACTTCGGGCACCAGGTAGCTGGCGGTGTCGGCCTGGATGTCTAGGATGCGACGCTCGCGGATCAGCGCCAGGTCCTGATTGTAAATTGTCAGCGCAACATCTTCCGGTGGTGGAATCGTGATCGCGTCGGCAGTCATGTCGGTTGCCCCCGTGATGTGCTCCCGCTGTTCGAGAGCCGGCTTACCCGCCCATCTTAGTGGCTGAGCCACGAGCGCGCCAGCCATGGCGGCGGGGCTGCCTTCGGTCCGCCCGAATGGCGCGGCTGACGGGCGGCTTTACTGCCAGGTGACCTTGTATGTGAATGTCAGGATGACCTCCTGATCGGCTGCGACCGGAACTTCGAACTCGGCCGTGTAGGCGTCCTGCTTCGTGTAGTCGTGGCTGTGGCGCGTCATCATCCAGTCGCCACCGATCCGGACCGGCACGGTGATCACGACGTCTTCCGTCTCCTTGTGGTTGGCCAGGCGGACTTCGTAGCCGGCGATGTAGCCGTTCTCGAGATCCTTGTAGTCGGTGCGCTTCGTCTCGCCGACGATGTCGAAGGCGTTGCCGATGTAGAGGCGGACGTCCTCGTCGCGGGGCGTGTGATCGATGCGATCCTCGCCGACAAACTGCGCCTCGCCCGCCGAGTCGTTCTTGAAGACGCGGACAGCTCCCTCAGGCAGTGGCATGCCCATGTTCGCTTCTTCCCCGTTGGTGAACTCCATGAAGACACGCATATCACCGCCGCTGATGCCGTCAAAGACCAGCAGCTTCTTCATAGGCACTGCACCGGCTGTCAGCAGGCCGATCTGTTTCATCTGGCTGTTGCGAATCGTGGTCGGCCGCGGCAGGTTGTAGAGGTGGTACTCAAAGAACTCCTCCTCGACGAAGCCGGCAGCCGCAGTCGGCGGCGGCGGCGCGCCGCGCGCAGCCTTCATATGCAGCATCTGCGGGCGAACGATGTTGACGTCGCCTGCCACCAGCTTCAGCTTTGCGTCGCGGTACGTCGTGCCGGAGTAATTGCTGATGGTGACCCAGCCTTCGATGTCGCCCGCGGTATCGTCGGAGTTCAGCAGCACGACGTAGTCCGCCTGCCAGCTCAGCCCGCCGGAAAGGTAACTGACCTCGGCGTGATGGCTGCCGGCATCGCGACTCCACAGCAGCCACGAGAGCGTGGGCCGTAGCAGCAGCTCATCAGCTGAGCCCGCTGGCAGCACTACGCGGCCCGAAGGATTGATCAGGATCCGCCCCTCGCTGTCCTTGACCACGCGTCCGCCGGCAGTGCTGAGCAGCGTGGCTCGCAGCTCCGTTCCAAGGTCGTCATCGATCAGCAGCAGCTCGCGGCCGATGAACTTCTCCAGCAGTTTGTCGCTGGAGACCAGGTCGTAGTCGTAGTTCTGCTCGAGCAGGTCAAACACGACGCCGGCGGGCAGACTCAGGTGCACCGTCTCAGGCCGCAGCTGTCCACTGACTTCAGGCAGCAGCAGCGTTTGCGTCCCGTCAGCAAGCTCGAATTGACGCACCTCACGGATCAGGGCCAGGTTCTCGTTGTAGATCGTCACCGCGACTTCATCCGGCGGCGCGACCTCGGCAGAGTATGCCGGCATGGCCAGCGCCGTAACCATCGACGCCACCGTGATCACAGCTGCGCGCATCGCAAGCCTCCCTTGCCGGTCGACCAGGCCGCCGGCGTGGTGCTGAGCAGAGCTTCCCGCTACTCCCAGGTCACCTTGTACTTGTACTCCAGGGTGGCCTCACCGTCGGCCGCCACCGGTATCTCGAAGGTGGCGGTCCAGGCGTCCTCCATCTCGTAGTCGTAGCTGCTGCGGACGATCCGCCAATCACCCCAGACATTAACCTCAACGGTGACCACCACGTCGTCCGACTCCTTGTGGTTGCGCAGCACAACGCTGTAGGACTCGGTGTAGCCGTCACCGATGTCCTCATAGTCAGTCTGGGTCGCCTCAGCGACGATGTCGAAGGCGTTGCCGATATACAGGTCCACATCCTCATCGCGCGGCGTGTGGTCGATCCAGTCCTCACCAACAAACTGGACGTCGCCCTCGCTGTCGGCCTTGAACACCCGCACCGTCCCGGCCGGAAGCGGCATCCCCATGTCGGAATCCTCGTCGTTGGAGAACTCGACCATCACACGTGTGTCACCGCCGTACTGGCCGTCAACAACGTAGCGCATGCGGATGGGCACCTGCTGGGCGCTGAGCAGCCCGACCTGCTTCTGCTGGTTGTTACGCACCGTAGTCGGGCGCTGGAGGTCGTAGAGGTGGTACTCGAAGAACTCCTCCTCCTCGAAGCCGCCACCGAGTCCGTCGGCCATCATCGCTTCTTCCATCGCGTACTCGTCGCGCATCTCGTAGTCCGGCAGTACGTTGACATCGCCGGCGATGAGCTTCAGCTCGGCGTCGCGATAGGTCGTGCCCGAGTAGTTGCTGACTGTCACCCAGCCCTCGACGCCCGCCGCCGTGTCGTCGGCGTTGAGTTGCAGCACGTAGTCCGCGTTCCAGGTCAGCCCGGAGGACAGATACGTGATTTCGGCGTCGGTGCGCGCGACCTGGGGGCTGTGCACCATCCAGGACAGCGTCGGCTTGAGCAGCAGGTCGTCCGCAGCACCTTCCGGCAGCACCACGCGCCCCGGAGGATTGAGCAGAATCCGGCCGTTGCTTTCAAGCACCACGCCGCCCGCAACGCTGAGCAGCGTGCCGCTCGTCTGAAGCCCGAGTTCGTCATCGATCAGCGTGATGTCCTTGCCGATGAACTTCTCCATCAGCTTCTCGCGGCTGACCAGGTCGTAGTCGAAGTTCTGTTCCAGCAGAGCAACTTCCAGGCCGCCAGGCAGGCTGAGATGAACCGTCTCCGGGCGGAGCATGCCTGAGACTTCGCTGAGCACCAGGTCCTGCACGCCACGATCGAGGTCGAAGGCCCGCACCTCGCGGACCAGGGCGAGATCGCTGTTGTAGATCGTGAGCGAGACGCTCTCGACGTCGCCAGCCTCGCCGGCGACGGCGCAGACTGGAATGACTGCCATTGCCAGCGTCAATACGAACCGCATCACCTTCATGTATTCCTCCTTAAGCAGCCCGCCAACTCAGGCGGGATTGCCGCAGCACTATGCTGCCCAGCCCATTATAGGGCGTTGATAACTGGTCAGGACTCGCAGACGCGGTGCCTGGTTCACCCCTGCACCGTGGCTAGGGCGCAGTGGCGGGGTCGATGATGTTGCGCGCCAGCAGCTGCGCCACCGGCTGGAAATTGCCGATAGTCTGCATGAAACCGTTCAGCCGTCGGGCGACAGACTCGAGCAGGATTAGTGCTTCGTCCTTGGGCACGTCGACCCAGACCGCGGCCATATGGCCGAGACAGCGATGCAGATACTCCGGCGGCACGAAGTGCCGGACGGGCGGCAAATGGGTGGCCTCCCAGTGTGTCAGTAGCAGCATGTTGGCGCGGCGACCGTCCAGAATGCGCAGTGCCGCCGCGTAGGACGTGCCGGCCTGCGCCATCAGTCTTTCCAGCAGCGCGTACCAGGTGCGGCCCACGGCTGGCAGCGGCGAAGTGACGAACAGCAACTCGCCGCAGCGCAGTGACTCCGGCAGCACCGGCTCAGGGGGCGACGGCAGTTCGCCCAGCACATCCTCGGCCAGCCGGGGGGTGACCGAGGCTCCGGCCGCCAGCTTCTCCCACAGGGGCCGCATGGGCTGCACGCCCTGCTGCTTCATTTCGCGGGGCGTGGGGCTGAAATGCACGAGGCGCTGGTGGTAGGCGTAATTGGCCTCGTGGAGCTGGAGGTGGGTCTCCCGGCTGTACGCGGCGGTGACCTCCGGGACCTTGTCTCCCAGAGCCCCGAGGACCATCAGCGTCTGCGTCTGCTCGTCGGTCTCGGCCAGCAGACCGCATGAGGGTACATCGGTGAGCACCAGATCGAGGCGCGGGTGCAGCAGCTCCGGCGCGAACGCGATCGTGTCATCGTGATGGTCGATCATCACCAGCTGCGTGCCCGAGGCATCGTCAAGCCTGGCGATCGCCTTGCGGGTGCGATCCGGGTGCCGCGAGTGGATCGAGCAGTCGATCATGATTACCGCGGCATAGGGCTCCTCACTGCTGATCAGCCGCGGCACGGTGCGCTTCCACAGCTTGCTGATGTCACCGGTCTGCTCGAAATTCAGGATGCAATCCACGCGTTCGACGCCCGTGGCCTGGAGGGTGCGCAGCGTGGCGGCGAGCATCGCCAGACCGTGCACGTCGTAGTGGGCCACAACCGCCACGGGCATCCCCGCCGAATGCGCGATCCAGCCTAGGCAGGGCGGCGCGTCAAGGAGTTTCAGCGGCGGAGGTGGAGGCGGTGCGGATGGGCCCAGCAGTCTGATGTCTCTATCAGATGCGGCCCCCACCCAAACCTGATAGGTTGTGCCCAGCGGGTGGGCGGGATCGGCGAAGCCCGCCAGCCAGCGGGTCATGTCGGCGAGCAGCTGGGCCGGCACGCCGGACCATGTCGCCGGGACCCGCTCCAGGAAGTCGCGCTCCCGCACGTGGGCGCCCTTCTCCAGGTAGGCCTGCAGCGCGGGCAGGGCCAAAGCCGGCGGGTATCTGACCTCGCGTCCGAGCTGCGCCGCACAGGCGGCTAGCGCCCGCCGGGCCAACTCAGCCCAAACGCGGGCAAAACCCAGCGCGCGACGCGTATCCGGCTGGCTGGGGTCGAGTCGCTGCAGCTCCCGATAGAAATCGAGATCGCTCGCAGCCTGGCTTGACAGCACGCGGCATTCTAACATAGCCGGTGTTCTATAATGCTGGGGTATGCCGAAGGACCGCCCACGCATTCTGGTGGTCGACTCTGACCGGGAGTCAAATCAGCTGCTCGCAGACCTGATGGAGCTGTACAACTACGAGATCCTCCAGGCCGACAGCCGGGAGGAAGCCCTGCAGCTGGTGAAGAACACGGAGTGCGACGCGGTGCTGATCAGCCTGGATATGCCGGACGGTGGTTTCGGACTGAGTCAGGAGATCGGGGCGGTCAATGGCTACGAGGACATCCCGCTGACCTTCGTCACGGGCGAGGAATTCGACCATGCAATGATCATGGAGGGCCAGTTCTACGGTGCGCTGTTCATGCACACCAAGCCCTACTCCGAGGTGCAGTTGCTCGCCCAGCTGTCGTCTATGGTCCGGATCAAGTTCCTCCAGGATGAGCTGAAGTCCCGCATGGAGGAGCTCGACAGGTTGGCCAGCACCGATCCGCTGACCGGCCTCTACAACCGCCGGATGTTCTTCCGGCGCATGGACGAGGAGGTGGCGCGCGCCGGGCGCACGGCCTCGCCGATGTGTTTGATCTACGTCGACATCGACCACTTCAAGGAGATCAACGACACCTATGGCCATTCGGCGGGTGACGCCGTGCTGCAGCAGATCTCGCGCACGATGACGCGCATTCTGCGACGAGGCGACGTGCTGGGCAGGATCGGCGGCGAGGAGTTTCTGATCCTGCTGCCGGACACCACCGGCGTGGCGGGCCAGCGGATCGCCGAGCGACTGCGGCAGCGTGTCGAGCATGCGACGATCTTCTCCGGGGACCGCAAGCTGAACGTGACGGTTTCAGCCGGCGTATTCTCCGCGGCCGATCCGGTGGGACTCAGTATCGACGATATGGTGCGGGTGGCCGACCAGGCGCTCTACGAGGCGAAGGAAACGGGGCGCAACAAGGTGGTCTACCGCGGCGAAAACGACAGCGCGGCATCCTAAGCAGGGAAGCTCACGAATTCCACCCAGACGCGCCCGCTGCGCGGGTTGGTCTCCAGGCTGACGATCTCGGCGCGGCCCTTGGTGCGGTAGACGATCTGGTCGCCGGCTGTCAGGGCCTGCGTGCGCTTGCCCAGCGGCTGGAAGTTGCGAAACACGAAGCCGTACTCAATGGCCACCTGGGCCTCCCCGCGGCTGACCTTGAACAGCGCCGTGAGCAGCGCATCGGCTCGCCGGCTGGCAGCTGTCGTACGGCTCGTGGGCGGCGCGGGCAGTGCGACAAACTCCGCGACGCGCAGTGCGGGTAGTAAGCGGTCGATCTCCGCGTTCGGCGCGGCGAAGCAGCTGACGGAATCGCTAACCAGGATGTCGCCGACGGCTCCGTCAGGCACACCGGAGCTGTACAGCCAGCTGCGCAGTTGACGCGCGTTGCGCACGTGCTCGGGCAGCTCGCCGCGATCGGCAGTGAAGTACTGCAGGCCCGGTTGGCAAGGGGCGAGACCAACCCGGCGATACTGCGCAGCAGGATGCCCCCCTGTGATCGTCGCACCCTCGATTGCGCTGAGCGGCGACCACTGGTGAGTGTCCAGAAAGCCCGTTGCACACGTATTCGGATTCGCAGCCGCGAAATCGTGCAGCAGAGAGAGAACCTCATCGGCAGACAACTCGGTCCAGCAGTAACCGAGGGCCGGATCGCTGGTGTCCATGTGAGCATTATGCCAGACTGGAATCAGCGAGGCACGGTTCGCTTCGCAGGGGACCAACGGCGGTGAGACTAGTGCTTTCGGGGCTCGGCCGTCTTGCCTGGAATGGAGTTGTGCACCGAGTAATCGAATTGGCGTCTCAGGTTCTCCACCTCCAGTTCCACCTCCTCCATGTCGCCGGTCGTCAGGGCGTACTCGCTGCCGCGCGCCAGCTGGCCGATGGTGTCTGAGAGGAACTGCTGCTCCGCGCGGTAGTAGCAGAGGTTGTGGTCGAGGATCAGCAGATGAGATGCCGGGGCCTCGCCCTCGTAGCGCTCCCGCAGTTCCTCGATGAACTCGATTGTCAGCCTGACGCGCTCCTGCCACATCAGCAACCTGCGGTGTCCTTCAGTGTCGTCGAGGGTGTCAAAGAAGAACAAGCCCAGATTGATCGGAAACGTCGGCCGTGCCTGGGGAAAGATCACCTTCGGCAACTCGCGGCGGAGCAGCTTCAGCCCCGACTCGGTGATTCGGTACACTGAACGCTCGGGGCGCCTGCCGACCTTCTCGACCGATGCTTCCTCAATCCTGCCGGCTTGGAGTAGCTTCTTGATGCCGTAGTAGAGTGAACCGGAGGAGATGTCGATGATGTGCGACATCACATGGTCGATAATCATCTTGATTTCATATCCGTAGCGCGGCTGCTCTTTTAGCAGCCCAAGTACCACGATGTCACGCAGCTTAGCTGATCTTCCCACGGGAGGAACTCCTCAACGGGCGTAAGCTTAGTCGGACACTGCCGGTTGACGGCCACTATATCATCCGGCGTCCAGATATGTACATATCCGGATGTCGGACTGATTACTAATGCGGAGCATGGCTCGTAGGCCGACGGCTCTCCCGCCGTCAGCCCCCAGGATGCTGCAAGCCCGAATGCGCTTTGTGCAGTTGCTAGCGTCCGGCTGCGGTGCCGGAAAGCAGCGCTGTAACCACCGTTGGAGCTTGCAGGGCGACGGTCCGTCGTCCAGCATCCGCTCGCAGCACCATCGCAATGCAAAGCATGCCGACTACGAGCGCGAGCAACACAATCAGGTTACGGAGCATTTCGCTCACCTCCTTGCGGTAGCTGTGGCCAGACCCAGCCGCCAGCTCCCCCGCGGTGCCGGTGTACTACTCCCCGATTGTGTGGCGCATCCACCATAAGGCTATCTACCACTCACTGAATTAGACTGGTTCAAAGGTGCAGGTGTTGCACTTGACAGGGTAATATGCACTGAGTAAGCTACTCGTTCCCGCAAAGCCGGCCGGTGCCGGCACGTAACCTGTCGTTGCGGGAGCCGGCCGGCGGGATGCGCCGCCCACGCGAGGAAACGATGATTGCGGTAATCGAACTGAAGGGTAAGCAGTTTCGGGTCGAAGCCGACCAGGTGATCCGCACGTTGCGGGTCGATGGTGCGGTGGGTGACAAGGTTAAGGCCGATCGGGTGCTGGCCACGATCGATGGCGAGAAGGTCAAGATCGGCCAGCCGCAGGTGGACAAGGCCAAGGTTGAACTGGAAATCATCCGCCAGACGAGGAGCCCGAAGCTGCACGTCTGGACCTATAAACCGCGCAAGCGTACCGCGCGCCGCAAGGGCTACCGCGAGGACATCAGCTACCTGCGGGTCAAGTCGATCAAGGGATAACGGACATGGCACACAAGAAAGGACTGGGCAGCAGCCGCAACGGACGTGACAGCCAGGGCCAGCGCCGCGGCGTGAAGCGCTACGCCGGCCAGGTGGTGCGCAACGGCAACATCCTCGTGCGCCAGGTCGGGATGTCGATCGCCCCCGGCGAGTTCGTCGGGATGGGCAAGGACTACACGCTGTACTCGCTGAGGGACGGCGTGGTGCACTACAAGCTCCACCGTGGCAAGCGCACCGCCTACGTGGTGCCGACCGCCTAGCCGGTATCGCTGCAACCGCTTCCTCAATGTCCCGTTCCGGATCCCGCCGCTGCGCTGCGCTACCATCTAGATGGTGTTCATCGACGAATTAAGCATCGAGGCACAGGGCGGCCGCGGCGGCAACGGCTGTGTGCACTTCGCGCGGCGCAAATACCAGCCTCACGGCGGACCCGACGGCGGCGACGGTGGCCGCGGTGGCAACGTCGTGATGGTGGGTGCGCGCAGCGTCGACTCCCTGGCTGGCCCGGGGCACAGGCGATGCCGGGCGGAGGCCGGAGGGGCCGGCGAGGGGAATCTGCGTCACGGCGCGGCGGGCGCCGACGTGATGCTGGAAGTGCCGCTGGGGACGCTGGCATACGCCATGCCTGCAGGCCGCGAGCTGGGATCGGTGACCAGCAATGGCCAGCAATTGGTGCTGGCACGTGGCGGTCGGGGCGGTAAGGGGAATCCGCACTTCGCGACGGGCGGCCGGCGTTCGCCCAAGGATGCCGAAGCCGGCAAAGAAGGTCAGCGGGGAGAGTGCCTGCTGCGCTATCGAATCTACGCGGACACCGCACTGGTTGAGCCGGTGCTGGAGCATTCGCGGCTGCTGCTGCCGCAGCTGACCGGACGATCCTTCGCCGACACCGACTGGACGCTGTACCGTCGCAAGCCGCGCTGGGTGCGCGTCGAGCACGAATACCGGCACTACGATATCGCGTATCTTCCGGCCGAGGCTCTGGACGACGGCGAACTGGCTCTGCAGTTCATTGCGCACCTCTACTGGGCCCAGTCGATCGTGGTGAACCTGCTGCCGCTGGAGGAGCTGGCCGGGGAGTACTGGGCCGGTCTGAGCCGGGCCTTGCACGATCTGCCCCTGCGGCGCTGCAGGTCGCTCACGGTGCTGGCAGGCGACGAGGCATTCGAGCCCTGGACACTCGATACCGAGGAGGAAGCAGCGGAAGTGCGGTGCCTGGCGGTCGGACCGCGGGATGACAGCCATGCCGTCCTTGCTGCACAATTGAGCGGTGGCGCAGTCAGCTGATCGACTCGGGCTAGTTGGTGGGACATTTAGCCCGCCCCACATCGCGCATCTGCTGATGGCCCAGGAAGCCTGGTACCGGCTGAGCCTGGCGCAGGTGGCGTTCGTGCCGGCGGCGCGCAACCCCCTTAAGGACGACCCGCGGGATGAGACGACGGATGCCCACCGGCTGAACATGCTGAGGCTCGCCGTCGGGGACGACGCGCGGTTCAGGGTCGATCCCACCGAGCTGCGCCGGGGCGGGCTGAGCTACACGATCGACACGCTCAGGCGCTATGCGGATAAGTACGAGCCCGGTGAGCTCTATTCAGTGATGGGCAGCGATGCGGCCCTCACGCTGCCGCAGTGGAAGGACGTGGAGCTCTATGGCGGGCTGTGCACGGTAGTCGTCTGCAACCGGCCGGGCGAGGCGGACTTCTCTCAGGGGCTGCCGGCGGAAATGCGGTCGCTGGGTCTGCGCTTCGAGTTCATGCCGCTGCCGCCGCTGGACGTGTCCGCCACCGAGATTCGCCGGCGCGTCCGTCAGGGGAAGCCCGTACGCTACTTCGTGCCGGACAGCGTGGCGGGTTACATCCACGAGCACGGCGTCTACCGCTAAGTCGGGGCGCTGGTCGAGACGCAGTGCTAGTAAGCCAGATCCTTCAGCTCGTTGGGGCTAACCTCCCAAACGGCAGCGAGCGCCTTCACGGCATCGCGCTTGGTGAGACCCGCTTCCTGCAGACGATTCAGTGCGGCGGCGAGTTGGACTTCATCGTGGGGCGCCTCCTGCTCGGGTGCGGCAGCCACCGCCACGGTGAACTCGCCGATGGCCGGGACGCTGTCACGCAGCGCCGGCCAGCCGGCGGCGGTAAACAGCTCCAGTTGCTCGTGGAGCTTGGTCATCTCGCGCCCGAGGATCAGTTCCCGCTCCGGCTCGACGGCGGCGCAGATCTCGTCAAGAACTGCGTGAACACGGTGCGGTGACTCGAAGAAGAAGCAGGGCTCCTCCGAGGCGGCGAGCAGTGCGGCGAAGCGGGCGCGGTCGCCATCCTTGCGCGGCGGGAAGCCCACGAAGCGAAAGCGGTTGTCCACGAACGGACAGGCCGCCAGCAACGTACCGACGGAGCTCCCGCCGGGCACTACGGTGGGCTTGTAGCCGGCTTGCCAGGCGGCGCGGACCAATCTGCGACCGGGATCGCTGACGCCGGGCATGCCGGCATCGCTAGCGAAGCCGACGCGCCGTCCGGCGTTGAGGGCCTCGATGGCCTGTTGTAGCCGGCCCTCGCCGTGATCGTCGGACAGCGACCGCAGCGGGACGCTCAGTCCGAGGAAGGAGAGCAGCTTGCCCGTGACCCGTGTGTCCTCGCAGAACAGCACGTCCAGATGCGTCAGCGTCTCACGGGCCCGCGGGCTTAAGTCGCTGAGATTGCCGATCGGCGTGCCAATCAGATAGAGCTGCCCGCGCATGCGGGGATTATACGCTGCCGGCAGTGAACACGCGCGTGCTAGCCGATGTCCACCGGCAGGTGGGTTCCGCCGCCGCCTTCTTCGTACTCCTCCAGTTCCGCCGCTTCCTCCGCTCCTTCCACGAAGCGCTTGAGGATCAGGCCGTCGTGGGCCGGTACGGTGACCGAGCCTTCCTCGATGGCGCCGTTGTTGATCTCGGGCGCCTGGGTGCCTCGCAGGCGCTGCCAGATGCCGGGCGGCAGTGGCACGGTAGCTTCCTCACCGAGCGGGTTGCAGATTACGAAGCCGTTCTCGAACTCGCGGCCCCAGGCACCCCAGTCCTTGTTCTTGGAGGAAGTGAGCAGTTTCTGCACGTCGCTGATCGGCTGGCCCAGGTAGCCGCGGCCCTTGCGATTGCCGCTCATGCAGTTGTCGAACTCGTCGAACCACAGCAGGCCGAGCTGACCGTGGCCGTCGGTGTGGACGACGTAGACGTAGTAGACGCCGGCCAGCAGGGCGCTGGTGATGCCCCAGCGCATCTTCTGGTAGTTGGGGTGGTAGCGGTCGATCGTCTCGGGATTGGCCAGCTCGGGATGACCCAGCAGGTCGAGGTCCGTCTCCAGGTCGCAGGTCTCCACGTGGGTGTAGTTGGGCAGGCTGGCGCGGTTGACGAACTCCACTATGCCGCCGCGCTCCTCATCCTCGTGGCCGAAGAAGAAGCGGTGCCAGTACTTGGTCAGGCCGTCGGTGCCCTCGTAGTCCCAGGTGGCCCACTGGTTGTGGGGCCAGGACATGAAGCACTCGCCCTCGTACTCCTCGTAGCGGCGGTCGCGGCAGTTGTTGCGCACCAGGGCCTTGTCCGGGTAGGTGTCGCGGAACAGCGCGGTGACGCGATCGATGCCGGCCTTCCACTTGGCGTCCAGTTCATCGAAGGGATCGGGCGAATTGTCGTGGTCGAGGTCGATCGAGCGGGCGTCGGCCCACATCACCCAGCTGATCGTATCAGCCATCAGGTCGAAGCAGAAGCCGTCCTGGTCGCCGTCGATGTACCAGAACCAGTCGGCGGCCTTGCGGCGGCTCATGCGGAAGCTGTACTCGCTGAACAGCTCCGGTCCCCGGGCCCCGTGCAGCTCGGCCGTCGGGCAGTCATCGGTGAGGTTGAAGAAGTAGCTGCCGGCCCAGAAGCGCAGGATCGGGGCGATGCGGGCGCCGGCGGGATGAGCCTTGGCCTTGGTGCCGTTCATCCCGCGCTCGACGGTGATGGTGCGGGTTTTCGGGTCCACGGCGAGGACGCTCATAATCTCGCCCTCGACCAGCACATCGCGGTCGGCCGTCTCGGTGCCGGGGCGGAAGATATCCCACTCCGTGGGCTTGCCGCCCTTGGAGGGCCCGCTCATCCGCCAGGTGGAGACTTTGATCACCTTCTGACGGCGGCCGACCTCCTCGGCCAGCGTCGAGCCCGCCTCGGTCAGATACCACTTGTCGGGCCAGTCCGGCATGTACGGATTGCTCTTGCGCGTTCCCCCATAGAGGGCCGAGTGTCGCAGAACCGAATTGGTGAAGTAGGTCAGCAGCTTGATGTTCGGATTGCGGATGCGCAGGGCTTGGGCAAAGGTGCCGCGCGTGGGATCGTCGTAGAGCGGGACCTGGAAGTTGCCGACCGCCACGTCGTAGCGCGCGCAATCCTCCAGCGGGCTGGACCAGAAGCTGGGATGCCACATCGCCAGCCTGGGAAAGTCCGGCCCGTCCAGCACGCGAACCTCAGTGCTTTCGTAGGCAGTAGGCTGCACGGGACCGAGAAGCAGCAGGGAGGCGAAGACAGCGATTCCAAACGCAGTACGCATGGGCCAATCATACAATGCGCGTGCTCGGGCGACGAACAAGATCCCTAGGGGTAATCGCCGTAGCCACCGCCCATCCCGCTGCCGTAGCCCGCCTCGTACTCACCATTGGCGTCGTCGTAGGCCGGGCCCGGCGGACGCCGGTAGACGCGGACGGCGGCAAGCCCGGGCACCGGGCAGACGCGCTCGCAGATGCCGCAGCCGGTGCAGAGCTGCTCGTCTACGATTGGCCGCAACAGCTCCATTGGCTCGCCATCGGGGCCGTCGATCATCCGCCGCTGGTACTTGATCGACTTGTCGGCGGTTGGGCAGTGCTCCTCGCAGACCGCGCAGTTGTGGTTGGTGATGTAGGGGATGCAGCGCATTTTGTCGATGACCGCCACCCCCATCCGGAACTGCTGTTTCTCCTCCAGCGGCAGGTTGGGAATCGCGCCCGTGGGGCAGACCTGGCCGCAGAGGTTGCAGTTCCACTCGCACTCGCCGAGACGGGAGATCAGGCGTGGCGTCCAGAGCGCGGACAGGCCGGCCTCGGTCAGCGCGGGTTGCAGCCCGTTGGTCAGGCAGACTTTCAGGCACTGGCCGCACTTGATGCACAGCTCGTTGAAACGTGCTTCGTCCTCGCCGACGCCCGGTGGCCGGATGAAATCCAGGGGCAGCTCCGTGCGGTTGTCGAAAAGCCGCAGAGCCGGATAGGCGATGAGCCCCAGTGCCGCGTACTCCAGCATCAGCCGGCGCGAGATGTGCGCTGGCGGCAGCTCTCCGCTGATGCGGGCACGATAGGAGGTCCTGGCCGGCGCCGGGCCAGTGGCAACGTCAGGCTTGACCGCAGCCGCGGTGGGGTCAGTGGCCGCAGAGGACGCAGCGGCGGAGATCGACTTGGCGTTGGGCAGGAAGCTGATCCGCCCCGGCGCGCAGTGGTCGATGCACTCCATGCAGTAGAAGCAGTCGTGCTCCCCAGTCCCGCCGAAGTGGCAGGCCTGCTCGCAGCTCAGGCAGTAGGCGCAGTCAGGGTTGATGCGGCGGCGCAGGGGGTGGAAGCGGTAGGTCAGGCGCAGCAGCGCGCCGAGCGGGCAGATGTAGCGGCACCAGAAGCGGCGCTGGAAAAACTCCAGGCCGAAGATCACCGCCGCGAACAGCAGAAACAGCACGGTGTCGGTGTATACAGGCTCCTGGGACACCGAGAACCAGGCGTTGTAGCCGTCCTGGACGGGATGCCACCACTCCGCCATGTAGAAGGCCGAATCCAGGTTGTTGTAGAGCAGGCGCAGCGGGCCGTCGATGATGGGCAGGACCGCGACGGTGAGAAACTTGAAGCTGAAGACGATCGGATCAAGAACCCAGAGCAGCGGGCTGCCCAGCAGTGTCAGTACGAGCAGGGTGATCAGCAAGTACAGATCGAAGTTGGCCGGCAGGACAGAGCGCTGGCGGGGCCTCGATCGGGCGGTGGAAGCCTGGTCTGTCGCGGGACCGAGCCGGCTGCGATTGAACAGCTTCAGCCGCCCGCGGATACCGCTGACCAGATCGAGCATCGCGCCCAGCGGGCACAGCCAGCCACAAAAGATGCGCGAGACGGCGAACAGGAGAACGAGTGCGACGAGCGCCCAGATCCAGTGCGGAATCCCGTTGCCGCTGAGCAACAGGTAGAGGTGCGTGAGAGGATCGAGCTGAAACAGCAAATCGGGACGCCAGCTGACCTCCAGGGGATAAACCAGCCCGAGGAAATACGCGCCGACCAGCAGGAAAGCGAACACCTGGACGATGACGCGGAGCGTCTTCCAGCTGAAGCGGCGACGTTTCATGCCTTGATGCGGCTGACCGGTATCTTGGCGGGATCGAGTTCGGCGTAGCCACGATCGCCCAGGATGTGCAGGTAGCCGATGTCGGCCGGCTTCTGGGCGAAGAGCGACGTGGCCAGGGCGTCCACCTCGGCGGGATTGACTCCCGCGATGACGGTGTTCTCCCAGCGGACGTCCTTGAGACTGCCGCCCGTCGGGCCGTGACGCAGCAGGATGCGTGAGGCATCGAGGATGCACAGCGCGTGGGGCACCATCATTGTCAGGTCGGCGATCGCGTCGTGCAGCTTCTGATGCATGAAGCCGCGATCCTTCACCAGGCCCATCAGGTTCTTGCAGCACATCGTGAGCTGCGCGCCGCCGTGGTGCTTGGCCACCGGCACGTTGATCACCACGTCGGAATCGTCGACCAGCCGGTAGACGTCGGCGGACTTCAGGTGGGTGCAGCCGGTTACGGCCTGGCGCGCTCGCCAGCCCTTGGGATTAATCACCTCGAACCGCGCCGGGCTGTCTTCCACCATCTCGCCGATGCCCGACTTGTCGAGGCAGACGCGGATGTCATTGCAGGGGTTGCAGAACGCGGTGATGCTCTTGGCCCCCGCCGCATCGCATTGCTCGATGACCGCGCGCAGCACCTCGGGGTGGGTGTTCGCGCACTGCTCCATGGTCCGGGCCCAGCCGACGTTGGGCAACAGGGCCACACGCTGGCCCTTCTTGACGAAGCGGCCGATGCCGCCGAGCTTCTCGATCGCCGCGACCGTGGCTTTGTACGGGTCCTTGCCTTCGACCCAGACATTGCGGACCGCCGCCTGCGGTGCGGCGTGGGCGCTGGGCACGCTGCTGCCCGTAGTGATCCGTGACCACAGCGCGTGGCCCGCGCTGCCGGCACCGAGCGCGGCTCCCCCCAGACCCAGCAGTTTCGCGATGAAGTTCCGGCGGCTGTCAGACATGCGCATCTCCCTGCCACGCCAGTCGTCGTTTTCGGCGCGCGCTATCGACCGATTATACCTGCGCGGCTGATCGGTGCGGCGAGGGCCATTGTCAGCCAGCGGGCGGCCAGTGGTACGAGGCTCCAGGTTGCACCCCAGATCAGCATGCCAAGCGTGCCCACCAGCAGGGCCGCCAGCGCGGCGCCGATCAGATCGGCGGCGTAGATCACCGCGGGCCGGGCCGCCTGACCGGCCATGATGCGCCCCAGCAGCAGACCGCAGCCGAGCGGCACCAGGACCACCAACAGCCAGAGAGCCGAGACACTGACTGATGCCAGGCTGGCCGGGAGGGCCAGGGCGATGCCCAGGATCAACAAACCGGCGAGTAGGAGCTCGGCAGGCAGCCGGCGGCTCCAGTGCAGCCCGGACAGCCCTGTGCCGAGGAACAACCCGCCAAGCGTCAGGCCGGAGAGCAGGGCAACCAGCCAGTACAGTTGGCCGGTGACCGCCTGCAGCCGCCAGGCCAGTACGACCTCGGTGGCGAGACACGTGAAACCGACCAGGTAGGCGGTCGTCGCCGCACGGCGTGCTGCAGGGCGGATACCAACGGGCATTGCGAGCGCAAAGGGTAGGATCAGCACCAGGGAGGCAACCAGCACGCCAAGCCAGACTCGATTGGCGTTGAGCCAGTCGAGCGCGGAGGCCAGTTGGGGGTCGTCAGCCAGCAACTCGAGGCGCAGGCCGGCCAGGGACAAAGCGGATGGCGGGCCCGTGTCTCTGTTGGGAAGCACCTGCCAGGCGGCCGCGCGCTCCGGTGGCAGCCGGTCTGCCAGCACCCAGCGTGACATGTAAGGGTTGGCGATGCCTGCGGTGGCCAGCCTTGCCTCGATGGCCATCGGATCCAGCGTCATTCCGGCCCCTTGCGCACCGGCGAAGTACCAGACGGGGCTTGGCGGCGCGACAACCACGCTGGGAAACACCTCCCGCAGACGTGTGAGCACCTCCTCGTGCATCGCGACCATTGCGGGGGAGTTGTAGTTCTGTTCCGCGTCGAGGCTCAGCGCAAGCACCCCGGTCTCCGAGAGGCCGTCGCGGCACAGCCGGAAGAACTCGCGGCTGTAGGCCCACTCGGTTGCCGGGCTGCCCGGTGGTCCGAGACTCAGGATCACGCAGTCATAGCGGTGGCCGCCGACCCAGGCCGCGGGTGCTCCCTGAACAACTTGCGCGGGCTCATCTGCAGCGAAGTCGCGGTAGATCTGCGTGTACAGCTCGTCGGACTCCAGCCAGGTGCAGCGTATGCCCCGCGCCTGATTGACAAGCGTGTCCACGCCGGGCCAGCGGATGCCGATGTGTAGTATCTCCAGCGGTGGCCGTGCTTCGATTGCGGGCACCAAGTGATCGGGGAGGGCCTGAGCGAGAGGCAGCAGGATTCGCTCTGCCGCGACATCCGGTTGGCCCGTAACGGACACCAGCCGTCCGTCGCGATAGAAGCCGTAATCCCCGCCGTAGGAAGCGACCTGCCACTGAGCCAGCCTGCCGGTCCCGTATCGCACTGTCTCAAGTCCAGATGGCAGGGGAGGCTCATAGCCCCACGGTCCGAGCGCCTGAAGTCCAACCATCACGATGGCCAGCACGAGGACCGCCCCTCGCGAAGTCCAGGCTCGTCGCCAGCCCCGCGTCGTGACGAGAAGACCGAGCGTGACGGCCAGTGGGACCAGCAAGAGCGGGGCCTGATCGACGCGTCCCGCGAGCAGGAAGGCCCAGGCAGCCCCGCCGACCAGGAAGCCCAGCGTCTCGGCTGCATACACGCCGCGCAGGGTGGGCTGCCCGCAGCGTGCCCGGGTATGGTGGTAGACCGCTGAGAATGCCAGTGCCAGCCCCAGCGCAGCTGGCAGCGTGCAGAGCAGCGCCGCCGGGGCAATGGAGAGCAGCGGAGGCAGCGTACCGTCCGCGGGCGTGAGCCGCAGCAGTGCGAAGCGCAGAGCGTAGAGACTAAGCGGGACGAGGGCGCCGGCGAGCAAGAAGGCCCAGACCTGGCCAAGCCGACCTGCCAGACGCCAGGTGGCAAGCAGGCATAGAACTTGGCCCGCCAGCCAGCCGGTCAGGACGACACCGAACATCAGCTCGTGGCCGGCGGCTGCAGACATCGCCTCGCGCAGCAGCACCGTCTGGGTCAGGACCGCGACGATACCGAGGGCGAAGGCGGGCCAGTAGTGCGGCCAGACTCGGAGTTTCGCCGATCCAGCCGGGGCCGCGGGATGTAGCTGCATCACACCACCGCTACTCGCGGCAGACCAGTTCAGCCCGCAGTATCTCGAGCGCCCCCGGTATGACCACCATTTGCGCCAGCTTGTCCAGCCGTCGGTCGCGGCGTGCCGTGGGCAGGTTGTAGTGGTCCGCCAGCATCTGGTCCTTGGCTTCGGGATAGACCATCAGCTGCGCCGCCAGCGATTCCGCCTGCAGCGAGAACTCCTCGTCGGTCAGCGCCATCGCTTGCTCGACGATGCCGCGCAGGCGCTCGGTCTCGGTATCGAGATCGACGGCGAAGGGGGTGTCGCGGTAGGCCAGATTGGCCAGCCGGCGCAACCCGTCGTCGAAGCGCTGCGCGGGCACATCCGGCCAGACTGAGCGCAGTCGCGTCAGCATCTCGATCATGCGGCTCGATCCACTGGCCTGGCCGACGCGCTCCGGATGGAGAGGATCGTCAGCGTTGAACAGGCACGGCTTGTATTCCCCGAGAATCACGAGCTGGTTTTCAGATAGCACAGGCAGGAGTTCAGCGGCGACCTCCCGCTGCAGAGCAGCGTAGCTGAGTCGCTGGTCGTGGATTGGCCCAGAATGGTCGTTAACCCGTCGCCGCAGGGCATCGTCAGGCTCTTCACCACTCATCAGCGTGCGGCGCAACTCGTCCATTGCGGCGCCGAATCCAGGATCGTTGCCGGCACGCTCAAGCTCATCCGCAAGCCTCTCGATCTCGGGCATGGACGGCTCGAGAGCGGCAATCAGCGCCTGCAGCTGGGCATCCTCCAGCCACAGGGCGTCAATCAGGTTGCACAGCGAAACCTGGTCGTGTAGGGTCCTGTTGCTGGTTGGTGGTGAGGACGCGAAGGCAGGCGGCGCACCTGGGAGGCGTGAAGCGAGTCCGTGTCCAGCGGTGCCCGGATTCGGTTTGGCCGCCATGGCAATCACGGCGGCGCCGAGCAACGTTACAATCGTGACGCCGAGCATGGTTGTGCGTATCATCTGGGTTCTCCTGAGCCTCAGCCGGTCAGCTGAGACGGGTGGAATTCACCTGTCAGGGGCTGGCCGCACTCAGCGCAGCGCCCGGCGCTGTCGATGTTCACTGCCAGCACGCGAAAACCGATCCGCTGGATTGCCAGCGCCCCGCAATGGGGGCAGTAGGTGTTGTTGCCGCTGTGCCCTGGCAGGTTGCCGATATAGACGTGCTGCAGGCCCTCCAGACGCGCCAGCTCGGCGGCCTGCTCCATGATGCGCTGGCTGGTGGGCGGCAGCTGTTTGAGCTGGAAGTGGGGGAAGAACTTGAGGAAGTGCAGAGGGGTGTCCGCACCCAGGGTAGTCCTAACGTACTTCGCCAACGGTCTGATGTCCTCGGGCTGATCGTTCTTGGTCGGCACCACGAGGTTGGCGATCTCGATGTGAGTGCCTGCGGCCTTGAAGGCCTCCAAGCTGGCCAGGATGTGATCGAGCTTGACCCCCGGTCCGATGACGCTGTCGTAGAAGCTGTCGCTGAAACCCTTGAGCCCGAACGCTACGCCGTTCACCAGCGCGGCCAGCTCACGTACGGGCTCCGGAGCGGCGAAACCGCCGGTGCCCATGAACACCTTCAGGCCCGCCTGGCGGGCTGCCAGGGCGATATCGCAGCTGAATTCGTAGGATGTCAGAGGCTCGGTGTATGCCAGGGCGATTGCATCGGCACCATGCCGCCTGGCCAGATCGATGATCTCCACCGGCGTGAGCTGGAAGTTCTCGGTCTTCTCCGGCGGCAGCTGGCTGAGCTGCCAGTTCTGGCAGTACTGGCAGTGCAGGCCGCAGCCGGCCGTGCCCAGTGCCAGGGTGGTCATGCCCGGGTAGCGATGGTAGAGCGGCAGTTTCTCGATGCTGTCGAGATGCATCGTGGCCACGTGGCCGTAGACCATGTCGTAGAGGACACCGCCGCTGTTCTCCTTGGCCTGGCATCGGCAGCGTTCGCCATCCGCCAGCACGCAGTTGTAGGGGCACAGCGAGCAGTGGACACGGTCGTCGGGCAGCGGCTCCCAGTAGCGGGCTATCCGGACGTGGGGCAGGGTCTCACCGAAAACGCGCCGACCGCATTGACCATCAAAGCACGCATCGACATTTGGCGTCTGGCCCAGAACGCGACCGGGCTTCAGCAAGAATCCGCCTCCCGTTGCCACCACGCAACCCGCGCCAATGAGGCGGCTCATCGTGGCGATGAAGTCCCGGCGCGACTTCCCGTCTGTGCACGATTCCTTCATGTTGCATGTAGGAGACCGTGGTGGAGTGGTGGGTTTCACTATATATGCGAGTAGTACTAAGTCTGTGCTGTTTCGTGCGCGGATGCACGACAAGATGTTTGTTCCGTAGGTGTATCGTGCCATCCGAGTGCTCCGCGGCCGTCAGGTGGCCGGGTACCGGCAGCCATTGCCTGGCTCGCACCCCACGATTAGTAAGGCCACTATGCGTGCTGCTATACGTCTGGCTGCGTCATTCGGGCCTGATGTGAACTGAGCCGCGGGTGCGGCCATATGCGGCATCCCGAATGTTCGGACATACGCATAAATGGGTTGCATAATCGTGAACCAACTGATATAATAGAAGTGCTGGAAGTGTTCCATCCCCAGGAGGTCTTGATTCCCGATGGCGAAGATTCTTATCGTTGACGACGACGAGGATATCGTGGAAGCAATCCAGCTTGTGCTGGAGCGTGAAGGCCACGAGACAACCCCGGCCTACAACCGTCGCGAGGGTATGCGCCAGGTCGAGGAGTTCGGGCCCGACCTGATCGTCCTTGACGTGATGATGGACGAACCCGACGACGGCATTGCGATGGCGCAGGATCTGCGCCGCCAGGGGTTCAGCAAGCTGATCCTGATGTTGACCAGTGTCGCGCGGGTTACCGGAATGAAGTACGGGCCCGACGATGAGTTGGTACCGGTCGATGAGTTTCAGGAGAAGCCGATCGACCCGGCCACGCTGGTGGCGAAGGTCAGCGAGCTGCTGGCATCAAAGGAGGAGGGATAGATGCTGCAAAGTGATCTGGACCGACTTCGTGACGACATCATCGCGCTGGCGGAGCGCTATGGGCGCGAGCGCAGCTCCCTGATGCCGATGCTGCAGGACGTGCAGCGCAAACACGCCCACATCTCGGACTACGCGATGCAGGTGATCGCTGATCAGCTGGGTATCCACCCGGTAGAGGTGTACAGCGTCGTGACGTTCTACTCCTTCCTGCACCACGAGCCGGAGGGCAAGTTTGTGATCCGGCTGTGTCGGACCATCTCGTGCGAGATGGCGGGCAAGGACCGTGTTGCACGGCAGCTAGAGGCGGAGCTCGGCATCAAGTTCGGTAAAACCACGGACGACGGGCGATTCAGCCTGGAGTGGTGCTCATGCCTGGGGATGTGCGATCGGGGACCGGCACTGCTGGTCAACGACGTGATCTACACGCAGGTGACGCCGCAACGAGTCCACGAAATCCTGGAGGAGTGCCGGAAGTCGTTCGGCATCTTCGCACCCCAGGCCAAGGAGGTGCACTAGATGAAAGCGATGCATGAAGGACCGCTGACATTCGCCGAAGTCAAGGCGGACGACGGCCTCAAGGCGGCGCTGAAGGAGTCGCGCGCGGTCGTCATCAGGCAGATCAGTGACTCGGGCCTGAAGGGGCGGGGCGGCGCAGGATTTCCGACCGGCGTGAAATGGAACCTCGCCGCGGCGGCCAAAGCCGACGAGAAGTTCGTGGTCTGCAACGCCGACGAGGGTGAGCCGGGAACATTCAAGGACCGCGTGATCCTGACGGACTTCGCGGATCTTGTGTTTGAGGGGATGACCATCGCAGGCTACGCGATCGGCGCCAGGACGGGCATCATCTACCTCCGCGCGGAGTACACCTATCTGCGCCCCCATCTGGAGGAGACGCTCAAGCGCCGGCGGGAGAGCAACCTGCTGGGAGAGAAGATTCTCGGCAAGGACGATTTCAGCTACGACATCGAAATCCGGATGGGTGCCGGCGCATATGTCTGCGGTGAAGAGACGGCGCTGATAGAGTCGCTGGAAGGCCACCGCGGCGAGCCGCGCAACCGTCCGCCGTTCCCGGTTGACACGGGGTTCCACGGCCGTCCGACGATCGTCAACAACGTTGAGACCCTGGCCTGGGGCGCCTGCATCATGGCCAAGGGCGCCGAGTGGTTCAAGGAATTCGGGACGGCGAAGTCGAGCGGGCTGAAACTGTTCAGCGTATCCGGGGATTGCGAGCGTCCGGGGGTCTATGAGTTCCCGCTTGGTATCAGCATTGCCGAGCTGCTCAAGGAAGTTGGCGGCGAGGGCGCCAAGGCGGTCCAGATCGGCGGCGCCAGCGGACACTGCGTACCTGCCAAGCAGTTCGACCGTCACATTGCGTTTGAGGACGTGTCGACGGGCGGGTCAGTGATCGTCTTCGATCAGAGCCGCGACATGCTGGCGGTGGCCAAGAACTTCATGGAGTTCTTCTGCGAGGAGTCCTGCGGGCAGTGCACGCCCTGTCGCGGCGGTTGCCCGGTACTGCTCGAGGGCCTGGAGAAGATGGAGCGTGGCGTTTGCTCAGCGACGTACCTTCGCGAGCTGCGGAGTCTCGGAGAGACGATGCAGTTGGCCAGTAAGTGCGGGCTCGGGCAGTCGGCGCCGAACGCATTCCTGTCGATCACCGAGCACTTCGACAGCGAGCTGCTCGGCCGGGCGCCTACGAATGGAGTGGAGGGCTAACACAAGCAATGGCAGATACGAAAGACACATCTCGTGCTCCAAGCAGTCAGCGAGGGAAGGCTGATATCAGTGGCTGGGCGGATTCGGAGACCGCGCTCTACGAGTTTGCGATCGGCGCAAACGTGCGCGTCACAATCGACGGTAAAGACGTGCGGGTGCCAATGGGGACGACGATCCTGGAGGCGGCACGCCAAGCCGGCATCCGGATTCCCACGCTGTGCGCCCACGATGACCTGTGCATCGCCGGTGTGTGTCGGGTCTGCGTCGTGGAGGTTGAGGGCCAACGGACGCTGCAGGCCGCCTGCGCATACCCGATCACCCAGCCGATCACGGTGCTGACTCACTCACGCAAGGTGCGCCAGGCACGGCGCAACATCCTGCAGCTGCTGCTTCGCAACCACTACGGTGAGTGCTACACCTGCAAGCGCAACGGCAACTGCGAACTGCAATCGTTGGCCGAGGAGTACGGCGTTGAGACGCTGCACTTCGGTCACGTTGAGCGACCGCAGTTCGAGCCGGATCACTCCAGCCACGCGGTGTTCCGCGACATGAACAAGTGTGTACTCTGCCGGCGCTGCGTGCGCACCTGCATCGATCTGCAGGAGGTGGGAGTGCTCGAAGCGGTGGGCCGCGGAGCCGACACCAAGATCGAGACGTTCCTAGGAAAGCCGATCAACGACGTGGTCTGCATCAACTGCGGGCAGTGCATCAACCGCTGCCCGACCGGGGCGTTGACGGCCAACGACCCGACAGCTGAGATCTGGCAGGCAATCGACGATCCCAGCAAGCACGTGGTGATCCAGACGGCGCCCAGTCCGCGAGCCGGAATCGGTGAGGTCTTCGGTCTTGAGCCGGGCGTGCCGTTGACGTTCCAGATGAACACGGCGATCCGGCTGTGTGGGTTCGATGCCGTGTTCGACACGAACTTTTCTGCGGACCTGACGATCATCGAGGAAGGCACGGAGCTGATCACCCGGCTGTACAAGGCGCTCGTGGCGAAGGACAAGGACGTGGCCCTGCCGCAGTTCACCAGCTGCTCGCCGGGCTGGGTCAAGTACATCGAGCACTTCTATCCCGAGTACCTGGCACACGTTTCGTCCTGCAAGAGCCCGCAGCAGATGTTCGGCGCCGTGATCAAGACGTACTACGCGCAGGTGAAGGGCATCGACCCCAAGGACATCGTCACGGTCGCGCTGATGCCGTGCTCCGCCAAGAAGTACGAGTGCAACCGGCCTGAGATGAACGACAGTGGCTTCAAGGACATCGATTACGGTCTGACCACGCGCGAGATGGGACAGATGTTCAAGGAAGCCGGCATCGACCTGCCGGCGATGCCCAAGAGCGATTTCGACGACCCGTTCGGCACCGCCACCGGCTCGGGAGTGATTTTCGGTGCCACCGGCGGGGTGATGGAGTCGGCGCTGCGCTGTGTGATTGAATTGGTCACCGGCGAGAAGGTGGAGAAGTTCTACGAGCACGCCGACATCATCCCGGTACGTGGTTTCGAAGGAGTCAAGTACGCTGAGATCAAGGTGCCCAAGACCGGCCCGGTGCCCGAGCTGATCGCTCACCTGGTACCGAACTGGGACTGGCTGAAGGATGCTACGCTGCGCGTTGCGGTATGCCACGGCACGGCCAACGCCAAGCGCGTGATGGAGGACATCAAGGCTGGCGGCAAGTTCAGCCAATGCCACTTCATCGAGTTCATGGCCTGCCCGGGCGGCTGTCTGGGCGGCGGTGGCCAGCCGATTCCGACAACGACGGAGATTCGTAAGGCACGGGCCAAAGCGATTTATGCGGAAGACTCCGCTTACGACGTGCGTAAGTCCCATGAGAATCCCGCTCTGCTGAAGCTGTACGAGGAGTTCTTGACGGACGGGCCTTGCGGCCACATCAGCCACAAGCTCTTGCACACGCACTACACCGCACGAGGCAAGTTCATCAGTTAGGATTAGGATGTAGTGGGGACGTGCTCGGGCTCGTCGATGGCCTATCGGTCGCTCGTTCCCGCAATCAACCGCGGCAGCAGGAGAGGCGAGAGGTTTGCGCCAGGACTTCGTGAATCCGCCCACGGCTGGCCGGGACGTCCCCCCGGACCGGCGTACGCAGGAATTCACCGCATTTGAGCGCCGGGCGCTGTTCAACATCAACCAGCAGGTGGCCGCGGCGACCTCACTCGACGAGGCGATGGACTTCCTGTATGAGTCGATCGGCGAAATGTGCTCGCGGGATCGGATCAGCCTGCTGATCATCGACGAGGAAGAGCAGAGCGCAGCGATCCAGTGGACCCGCTGCGCGGGTGGTGAGTGCCTCCGGTTGCGGCCAGGATACTCCGTCGCATTGCCGGACGAAGTGCTGGAGCAGCCGCTGGCGAGCGGACAGGTGCTGCTGATCGGCAATATCGAGAAGCCGGGGGTCTCAATCCCGGGCGGTCACTGGCTCAACGAACTGGCCCACGAAGGTCAGCGCTCCGGGATTCTGTGTCCGCTGCACGTCAATGAGCGGGCGTTCGGCGTGCTGGTCGTGATGTCGCACCAGCCGTACAGCTTCGGCTATCACGAGCGCCAGATGCTGGAGGTGGTACGCGAGCGAGTGAGCCAGGCGCTGCTGACAGCCTTCATGATCGATGAACTGCAGGCTACCAATCGCGCGTATCTGGAGATGCTGGGCTTCGTCAGCCACGAACTGAAGAACCCACTGGCCGCCATCGTGATGGATGGCAAGCTGTTGGCCCAGGGATACGTCGGCGAACTCAGCGAGGCCCAGGAGCGGCGGGTTGGCAAGGTAGTGGCCAAGGGCCAGTACCTGCTGAGTCTGATCCGGGAGTACCTGGATCTGTCACGGATCGAGAGCGGTGAACTGACGGCTCATCCGCATCCGGACGTGGAGCTGGTGGAACATGTGATAGCGCCGGCGCTGGAGATGGTGGGAGCGCAGATCGAAGAGCGGGAGATGCGGCTGGTGCGCGTGCTGCCGGACGATTTGCGGCCGATCACCGTCGATCCGGAGTTGATGCTGATCGTGATGGTGAACTTGCTGGGCAACGCCGCCAAGTACGGGCGGGACGGTGGTGAGCTGCGGCTGACGATCGAGCAGTACGAGGAGGGACTCAAGGTCGTGGTATGGAATGAGGGGCCCGGATTCCCGCTGTCCGCCCGGTCAAGGTTGTTCCGGAAATTCTCACGCATCCAGACGCCGGAACTGATGAAGCGCAAGGGCACTGGAGTGGGGCTGTACACGGTCTGGCAGGTCGTGCGGCTGCATGGCGGCAGCGTCTGGGCGGACTCGGAAGAGGGAGCCTGGGCGGAATTCGGCTTTGAGATCCCGCAGCCCCTGGCCTGCCCCACATAGGTCCAGGCGGCGACAACGGGCCGCCGCGAGCCGGGGAGGGATGGCGTTTCGCTGCGCCACCCAGGTTGCGCCACCAGGTTGACGCGTGAAGGAGTGCGCGCGCGAAGGAGCAGGAACAATGAGTGTCGCGAATGCAGTAGCGTGGATTGACGAAGCCGCGGTGTGGAATGTACTTGAGCAGTCGCAGCGGCACGATGCCGCACGAGTCAAGGAGATTCTGGCTAAGGCTCGCGAGTTGAAGGGGATTACTGCCGCAGAGATGGCGGTGCTGATGCAGGTCAGCGACCCCGACCTGCTGGGCGAGATGTTCGCGACGGCGCGGTACATCAAGGACGAGATCTACGGCCCGCGCCTGGTGCTGTTCGCACCGCTGTACGTGAGCAATCTGTGCTGCAACGAATGCCTGTACTGCGCCTTCCGGGTCCGCAACAAGGAGGTGGTCCGCCGGGCGCTGTCGATGGAAGAGATTGCCAACGAGACGCGCATCCTTGTGGAGCAGGGCCACAAGCGGATTCTGCTGGTGGCGGGCGAGGCCTATCCGAAGCAGGGCTTCCAGTATGTGCTGGATGCAATTGACACCATCTACAAGACGAAGTCCGGCAACGGTGAAATCCGGCGGCTGAACGTCAACATTGCTCCGCTGCAGGTTGAGGAGTTCCGCCAGCTGAAGGCTGCCCAGATCGGCACCTACCAGCTGTTCCAGGAAACCTATCACCGCGAGACCTATCACAGCGTGCACGTCGCCGGGCCGAAGACCGACTTCGACTGGCGGATCACGGCGATGGACCGCGCGCAGGAGGCCGGCATCGACGACGTGGGGATCGGGGTGCTGTTTGGCTTGTTCGACTGGCGCTACGAGCTGCTGGCGCTGATGCAGCACATCGCCCATCTGGAGCAGCGCTGGGGCGTGGGGCCCCACACCATCAGCGTGCCGCGGCTGGAGCCCGCCACAGGTTCAGACATCGCCACTCACCCGCCCCAGGCGGTCAGCGACATCGACTTTCGCAAGATCGTCGCGCTGCTGCGAATCACAATTCCCTATACGGGCATCATCATGAGTACGCGCGAGAGCCGGGACATCCGCGCCGAGACGTTCGCGCTGGGCGTCAGCCAGATCAGCGCGGGCAGCCGCACCAACCCGGGGGGCTATGCCGAGGGGGAGCCGGTGCACGAGGAAGACACCGGACAGTTCAGCCTCGGGGACCACCGCCCGCTGGACGAAGTGATTCGGGACGTGGCCGAGCTGGGGTTTATCCCCAGCTTCTGCACGGCATGCTACCGCCTGGGGCGGACCGGTGAGGACTTCATGGACCTGGCCAAGCCGGGGCTGATCAAGTCGCATTGCGGCTGCAACGCGCTGAGCACCTTCATGGAGTACCTGGAGGACTACGCCTCGCCGGAAACGCGCGCAGCCGGCGACAAGGCGATGGCGCAACACCTGGCCGAGCTTGACCCCGACAATCGGGCGAGAGCGACCAGGATGATCGAGAAGGTCCGAGCCGGTAAGCGCGACGTGTACGTGTAACCCGCGAGCGGAAGCAAGGGCTACAATCGGCTGGTCACTATTCTGCAAGGGGCGTGAGCCATGACAGAGAGTCGCCGCACTGAGAAGGACATGCTTGGTGAAGTGGAGGTCCCGGCGGACGCCCTCTACGGCGTGCATACGGCGCGGGCGCTGGTGAACTTCCCGATCAGCGGCCGCCTGCCCCATCCGGAACTGGTGCACGCCTACGGTTTCGTCAAACTCGCCTGCGCCCGAACCAACCGGGCGCTGGGGCGCTGGGCGGACGATCCGGCCAAGGCCGATGCCATCGAGCGGGCCTGCGAGGAACTGAGCCGCGGCGAACTGGACCAGCACGTGGTGGTGGACGCCATGCAGGGCGGCGCGGGGACCAGCAAGAACATGAACGTCAACGAGGTGCTGGCCAATCGCGCCCTGCAGATCCTCGGTGAGCCGCTGGGCAACTACGAACGGGTTTCGCCGCTGGATGACATCAACCTGCATCAGTCGACGAACGATACCTATCCGACCGCGCTCAAGCTGGCCGCCGTGCGGCTGCTGCGCGAACTTGAGGATGAGGTGATCGCGCTGCAGGAGGCGTTCCAGGACAAGGAACGGGAGTTCGCGCACGTCGTGAAAATCGGGCGGACGCAGCTGCAGGACGCGGTGCCCACGACGCTGGGGCGCGAGATGGGCGCCTATGCCGAGGCCCTCAGCCGCGACCGCTGGCGGATTTACAAGTGCGAGGAGCGCCTGCGCGTGGTCAACCTCGGTGGCACGGCGATCGGCACCGGACTGGCTGCGCCCCGGCAGTACATGTTCCGCGTTGTCGAGACGCTGCGCGATTTGACCGGTATCGGCTTCGCCCGCGCCGAGAACCTCGTCGAGTCGACGCAGAACGCGGACGTGTTCGTTGAGGTCAGCGGCATCCTGAAGGCCAGTGCCAGCGGCCTGCTCAAGCTCTGCACGGACCTCAGACTGATGAGCAGCGGGCCGGAGGCGGGCTTCGGCGAGATCCGGCTGCCGCAGCGCCAGGCCGGCTCCAGCATCATGCCCGGCAAGGTCAATCCGGTGATCCCGGAGGCGGTGACGCAGGTGGCGATGCTGGTGATGGCTTACGATCAGGCGATCGCGCTCGCCTGCGGCCTGGGCAACCTGGAGCTGAATCCGTTCCTGCCGCTCGTGGCGAACTGCCTGCTGGACAGCATCCACCTGATGACGCAGGCACTGGAGGTGCTGCGCAGGCACTGCGTGGAAGGTATTGAGGCCGATGAAGAGCGCTGCCGGCAATACGTGCTCAGTTCGACGGCGCTGGTGACGGCGCTGGTGCCGGTACTGGGCTATGAGCGGGCCAGTGCGGTGGCGAAGCAGGCCAAGGCGACGGGTTTGACGATACGGGAGGTAGTGCTGGAGCAGGGACTGCTGAGCGAGAAGGAGTTCGAGGAGCTGATCAGTCCGGAGGCGGTGATGCGGCTGGGATCGATGCAGCACGGCCGCGACCCCGCGGCACTACCGACCGTTGAGGAGGGCGATGAGAAGGGCACCTAGAGGCTTGCGGCTGCACATCGGCTTGTTCGGCCGGCGCAACGTCGGCAAGTCCAGCCTGCTCAACGCGATCACCCGGCAGCGGGTCAGCATCGTCAGCGATACTGCCGGCACGACGACTGATCCGGTTGAAAAGCCGATGGAGCTGCTGCCGCTTGGTCCGGTGCTGTTCATCGACACCGCGGGGATCGACGACGAGGGTGCGCTGGGCGCGGAGCGGGTCAAGCGGACCGCCCAGGTCCTGGATCGTACAGACCTCGGCGTGATAGTGGTTGCGGGTGAGTGGGGAGAGTTCGAGGAGCAGCTAATCGCGGACTTCACCGCGCGCAACGTCCCGGTGGTGGTTGTCTTCAACAAGAGCGATCTGGCGGAGCCCCCGGTGCAGGCGGCAGCCAGGCTTGAACGGCTGGGCATCGCGAGCATCCGGACGGTGGCGACGGCCGGGGAGGGCGTGGACCAGTTCCGCCACGCCTTGCTGGCACATGCCCCTGAGGAGTTCATCAGCAACCCGGCGATCCTGGGCGACCTGGTGGGAGCCGGCGAGCTGGCGGTGCTGGTGGTGCCGATCGACAAGGAAGCTCCCAAGGGACGATTGATCCTGCCCCAGGTGCAGGCGATCCGCGATCTGCTGGACAGCGACGCGATGGCGATGGTGGTGAAGGAACGCGAGCTGCGCGCGGCGCTGGCCCGCCTGGCGACTCCTCCCAAGCTGGTGGTGACCGACAGCCAGGCGTTCCTGAAGGTCGTCGCCGACGTCCCGCGCGAGGTGCCGCTGACCAGCTTCAGCATCCTGTTCAGCCGGTTCAAAGGCGACCTGCTGACGCAGGTGGAGGGCACGCTTGCCATTGAGGATCTGCGGGCCGGCGACCGCGTGCTGGTGGCCGAGTCCTGTAGCCACCACCCGATCAGCGACGATATCGGGCGCGTGAAGATCCCGCGCTGGCTGACTCAATACGTCGGCGGAAAACTGGAATTCGATACGGTCCAGGGGCACGACTTCCCACAGGACTTAACACGATACAGGCTGGTAGTTCACTGCGGCGCCTGTGTCACCAATCGGCGCGAGGTGCTGAGCCGGATCATGCGCTGCCGCGAGCAGGGCGTACCGATCACCAACTACGGTCTGACGATCAGCTACAGCCTGGGCATCTTCGAGCGGGCGCTGGAGCCCTTCCCGGCGGCGCTGGAACTGGTGCAGGAGCGCGCCAGGGCGGGGTCACGATGAGTGCTGTGGAGCCTCGGCGAATCAGCCGCGATGAGATTCTCGATTGGCTGCGGGAGAATAAGTCCGCGCGCCTGGATGAGCTCTGGCGGCAGGCGGATGAAGTGCGGCGGCAGCAGGTCGGCGACGCGGTGCACCTGCGCGGACTGATCGAGATCGGCAACCACTGCACGCGCCAGTGCGCCTACTGCGGACTGCGCGCACCTAATACGGGCGTCGAGCGCTACCGGATGACCGAGGATGAGATACTCAGCAGCGCCCGGGACGCGCAGCGCTACGGGTACGGCACAGTGGTAATGCAGTCCGGGGAGGACTATGGGTTTACCGCCGAATGGATCGCCGGCGTGGTGCGGCGAGTCAAGCGGGAAGCCGGCCTGGCCGTCACGCTTAGCTTCGGCGAGCGGCCGGACGAAGACCTGGCGCTCTGGCGGGAAGCCGGGGCCGACCGCTATCTGCTGCGCTTTGAGACGAGCGATCCGCAGCTGTATGCGCTGATCCATCCCTCGCGCGACGGGCGCCCAAGCCGTCCCGAGGATCGGCTGGACAAGCTGGGGGTGCTGCGGGACCTGGGCTACGAGACCGGCAGCGGCGTGATGATTGGCATCCCCGGCCAGACATATGAGAGTCTGGCGGATGACATCGCGCTGTTCGGGGACCTAGACCTGGACATGGTGGGCGTGGGGCCGTACATCATGCATCCGGACACACCGCTGGGCCGCGGCGAGGTTCAGTTGCCGGACGCAGGTGAGCGGCAGGTGCCAAGCTCGGAGCTGATGGGCTACAAGGTGGTGGCGCTGACGCGGCTCACCTGCCCGGAGGCCAACATTCCGTCGACGACGGCGCTGGCCACGCTCAACTACGAGCAGGGCCGCGAGCTGGGACTGATGCGCGGCGCCAACGTGGTGATGCCGAACATCACGCCGGCCGCCTATCGTTACCTGTACCAGATCTACCCGGCCAAGGCCTGCATCCAGGAGAGCGCCGAGGACTTCCACAGTGCTATCCACCAGCGCATCAGCGCGATCGGCCGCACGGTGGGGCAGGGCCCGGGCGGGCGGCTGGGTGTTCTTCGCAGGTAAACACCGGCCCAGTCTGCTACCATAGTCAGGTGCCCGATCCTCGCCTCATCACCAGGCTGCCGCGCGGTGTGGTACTGCGCGATCCGTTGCTGCTGGCCAGCGGCTGCTGCGGCTACGGTGAGGAGTACGCCGAGCTGCTGGATCCAGCCGGCATCGGGGGCGTGATCACCAAGGCCGTCTCGCCCGAGCCGCGGGTGGGCAATCCGACGCCGCGGCTGCATGAGACGCCCGCCGGGCTGCTCAACTGCATCGGTCTGCAGAATCCCGGCGTCGAGGCATTCATCGCGGAAGTGATACCGCCGCTTGCCGAGCGGGGCGTGACCTTCATCGTCAACGTCGTGGGTCACAGCGGCGCTGAGTTTGCCGATGTCGTTACGGCGGTCGAGGCCGTCAGGCCCGCGAACGTGAGCGCTGACGTGGCCGGGATCACTCAGGGCGTTGCCGGATACGAGCTGGATCTCAGCTGTCCCAACGTTGAGAGCGGCACGCAGTTCGCAACCGACGAGGCGCTGCTGCGCGAGACGGTGAGTCTGTGCCGGGCCCGGACCGACGCCCTGCTGATCGCCAAGCTTTCGCCCAACGTGACGGACATCACGCAGTACGCGCGCGCGGCGCAGGAGGCGGGCGCTGACGCGGTGACGATCGCCAACACCTGGGCCGGTGTCTCGATCGACAGCGGGACGCGACGCAGCCATCTGGCCCGGCCCAGCGCGGGCCTCAGCGGACCTGCGATCCGGGCCGCCACCTTGTATCACGTGTGGCGCTGCCACCGCGCGCTGCCGGAGCTGCCGATTCTGGGCAGTGGTGGGATTACCGACACGGACAGCGCCGTGCAGTATCTGCTGGCGGGCGCGACGGCGCTGCAGCTGGGCACCGGGTTGTTCCTTGATCCGCTGCTGCCAGCTGCGCTGCAGGATGGCCTGGCGGCGTATCTGACGGAGCAGGGCGAGCCCGGACTGGGCGCGATCATCGGGACGTACCGCGACGCGGCGGACTAGCCGGCGGCCAGCTGCTCCAGCGCCTCCAGCAGGTCGTCGCAGTTCTGCTGCATCAGCTGGTTGACGATCTTGTCGATCATCGGCCCCAGCATCGGGATGCCCAGCACGAAGTCGACCGTGAGGTCGACACGGCAACCGTCGCCTTCGGAAGCGAAGGTCCATACGCCGCTATAGACCTTCATGTCCCCCTCAACCAGCTCGAACGTGCAGGACAGCGCCTCTTCATCCCAGGTGTCGCGCTCGGTCCAGCTGACGCGCTTGGTCATCGGCCCCAGAGCGAATGAGGCGTCCCATCTGGTCAGCGTGTTGCCCTGCCCATCGTCCTCGAGGATTGTGACCCGCTCGAGGTTTGGCAGGACGTCCGGGAAACGAGTGACGAGGCGCGCGGCAGCGAAGACTTGTTGCGGGGGGCGTGGAATTGTGCGAGTGCTGGTGATCTCTGCCAAGAGTGGGCTCCTTACTGAGTTTCTGCGAGGTCGAACTGCTGCATGACGGCGCGCGTGCCGTCGAGAGCTGCACGGATGCGGCCGAGCACTTCCGCGAGCACCTCGGCCGGCATGATGAGCGGTGGCTCCAGCCGGACCACACCGGTGACATTGAGGGTGTAGGCGGCGATTACCCTCTGCTCCACCAGGCTGGCGATAAAGATCTGACTGACGTCGGGAGTCTTCATCGCAAGGCCAAGCATCAGCCCCACGCCGCGGACAGCGGTGACGATGTCGGGGTAATCAGCGGCCAGGGCACGGAGGTCCGCCAGGAACGCGCTCCCGTTGGTCTCCGCCCGCTCTGCCAGCTGGTCCTCCACGAGGACTTCGAGCGCCGCGCGGGCGGCGGCGCAGGCCAGCTGATTCCCGCCGAACGTGCTGGAGTGCACGGTCGGGGCGTTGTTGAAGGGTTCCCAGACGTCTGGAGTCCCCAGCGTGGCGCCGACCGGCATTACCCCACCGCCCAGCGATTTGGCGAGCACCATGATGTCGGGGCAGACTTCCCAGCGTTGGGCGGCGAAGTTGCGCCCCGTACGGCCCATGCCCGTCTGCACCTCATCCAGGATCAGCAACACCCCGCGGTCACGCGTCAGCCGGCGCACGCCCTCCAGGTATCCGTCGGGGGCGACGTTGATGCCGCCTTCGCCCTGGACGGGCTCCAGGAGTACGGCGCCGGTGTTCTCGTGGATCGCCGCCTCCAAAGCGTCGATGTCACCGTACGGCACTTCCGAGAAGTGCTGCATCAGCGGCTGGAACGGCTGCTGGAAGTGGTCGCGGTGGGTTGAGGAGAGGCTGCCGAGCGTCTTGCCGTGGAAGGCGTCATGAGCACTGATCAGACCAGGCCTGTGGGTTCGAAGTCGCGCCAGCTTCAGCGCCGCCTCGACCGCCTCGGTACCGCTGTTGCTGAAGAAGGCGTACTGGAGGTCGCCGGGAGCCAGTTCAGCCAACTCGTGGGCCAGGGCGGCCTGCTGTGGATTGAGCGCCAGGCGGCTGGACATCGGCATGCGGCCCAGCTGCTCCTCGACGGCGGCGACGATGCGCGGATGCCGATGGCCAAAGTTGTAGGCCCCAAAGCCGCCCAGGCAGTCGATGAACTCGCGCCCGTCACTGAGACGAATCGTCCAGCCCTCAGCTTCAACTTCAGCAGCATCCATGCCGAGGAACGCCAGCGTGGCGTACATGCCGGCGTTGACGTGCGACTGATACCAGCCGCGTACCTCATCATCAGAGGGTAGGTGCACGGCGAAGATTATATAGTCCCGCCCAGGTTCGGGAGTGCCTCGGGCATGTCGGCCTCCGGCTCGGAGATCGTATACCCTTCAGGCACCTTGAAGTCGCCCGCCGCCGCCGCCGCGTCGGCATCGTAGTCGGTGATGTGAACCGTGAGGGCGACGTCACCCGCCTGACCGATCACCTTGACCGGCCGGTTGTCGGCGCGGGTCCACCACTGTACAGACAGGCCGTCCTGGCTCTCAGCGCTGAAGTGCTGACACTGCTGGCCATCGAGCTCAACCGTGCCGTGGGACTGCTGCTTCCAGCCGTCCGGCACGGTGGGCGCCTCGCCGGCCAGCGCGTCGCGGACGCGGGGGAATCCACCGATGCTGTCGAAATCATCCAGGCTGTAGCGCTCACCGTTGAGAGTGTCCGGGAAGAGCAGTGTGAGGGAGCTGGCATCGTAGTCCAGCAACGCCACCATTGGCTCAGCGGTGAGTGCGGGTGTCAGTTCAACGCGCATCTTGGCGCCGGAGAGCAGGACGCTGCCGGTGAAGTCCAGCAGGGGGCCCTCGTCGCCATAGGCAACTGACGCGGTGAAGTCGGCCGATACGCCCTCGGCCTGGGCGGGTGCCCAGAGCAACAGCAAGCAGCTCAGCGTTGCAGCGGTGGCTAACAAGACTCTCATGCTCATTCAGACGGCTGCTGAGGGGTTTTCTTCAGGAATGGATCAACCAGTACCGGAGCGAAGGTGTTGCGATGACCGACGCGGCGACTGATTATCGTCAAGCGATTGACGCCCCGGAGGTCGACGCGCGTAAACACTGGCTTGCTTGTCGGTTTGAACACCTGCGGCCCGAAAAGCGCCTCACCGTCGCCCTTGATCTCGACTTCGATGGCCAGACGATCCTGCGGATCTGACGGGTGGGCGTCGTCGAAGCCGATCCCGAGGTGCAGTTCGTCCCAGGCGCTGTTCAGGTTATACTCAAGGTACTGCTCCTCAGGGGGGGTGGTATTGAAGCGATAGCAGAGGTCGTAGCTGCGACCGCGCACTTGAATCCCTGACAGCTGCTCAATGCCATCACTGATCTGGATCGGCTCCAGGCCGTAGAGGTATGCGTAGTCGTCGGCGATGAGACCGGCGCGGCGGGCTTCCTCAAGCGGAATCCCGCCCTGGTCTTCAAGGATGTGATAGTCGAGGGGCTGCCGCGCCGCCGGTTGAGGAGTGTCGGCATGCAGGGCCTGGCCGGCCTGCTGGATGACCGATCCCTCGGGCAGCCGCTCGGCACTGCTGTAGAGCCACCAGGCCGCCCCGCCGGCGATGATCAGTACTATCAGGAAGGTGACAATGAAAACGCGCATGTCGTAGTCCTGCCAGGCGTCTATTAGTCGCCCGGCGACAGTGGATTATTGTCCATGTCCAGTGGCGGGCCCAGATCCCCGATGTCATACTCGTCCGGGCCGCCGGCCTCAGAACTGGTTGTCGGCGCCGAGGTAGCAGCGGGCTGCGCGGCCTCGTCCCGGCGGCCGAGCAGCAGAAAGCGATTGCAGACTATCTCGGTCTTGTAGTGCTTCACGCCCTGGGGATCCACCCAGTCGCGGGTCTGCAGACGGCCCTCAACGAACAGCTGGCGGCCCTTGTGCACGTATTGGCTCGCGATCTCAGCTTGACGGCCAAAAACCACGATGTTGTGCCATTCGGTGCGTTCCTGCCGTTCGGTGCCTTCACGGCCGCCGAAGACCTCGTTGGTGGCGATCGAGAAATTGGCCACGGCGGCACCGCTCTGCGTGTACCGTACCACCGGATCACGCCCGACGTTGCCGATTAGGAGCACTCGATTGAGACTGGCCATAGCGCCCTCCCTATACACGAGTATAGCAGCCGAGTAGGCGAGGGCCGACAGGCTCCAGGTGGCGGACGGAGGTGGTGTGGGTGAACCGCGGCAGGTTCTTGCGGTAGAATCCCACGTATACGTCAGCCCGGGGCTGGCACCAGTGGAGGGCTATGGGGAGCCAGCAGTCGAAAGACGGAGACGCCGCGTCGGGTGCAGACCCGGCCGAGCCGATTGCGTTGAGCGGGGGGACGTTTGACCGGGTGGCCGATCAGCTGCCGCTTCCCCTTTGGGTCTTCGATCGTGAGCAGCGGGTGGTGTATTGCAACGCGGAGACAGCGCGATTCGGCATTGGTGACGATACCGGGGTCACCCTCGAGCGGTTCTCCGCAGGTTATCAGAGTGCAGTGCGTCCGTTGCTTGAGGAGTGCTTGCGGACGGGTGAGCCGCAGACCGGTGAGGAATGGGTGTTGTCGGACGTCCGTGGCCGAGGCTTCTGGAACGTCCACTGCATGCCGCTGCCGGGAGAACTGGTCGGCTGCGTGATTGTCGACTGGACTGTGCGCAAGCACGCCGAGCAGCTGGCTAGTCGAAGCGAGGAGCGCTATCGGCAGCTGGTGGCCGGTATGGCGGAAGGAGTGGCTATCAACGACCGGCACGGAGCGTTCCTGTTCGCCAATCCGGCCTGTGAGCGCCTGTTCGGCGTCGGCCCGGGTCAGCTGACCGGGCGCAAAGCGGAGGAGTTCATTCCTGCGGAGGAAGCGGCGGCGTTCGACGTGGCAAGATCACGCCGCCGGTTGGGCGAGACCTCCGCCTATGAGCTGCGGATTCGGGCTGCCGATGGGCGCCTCCGCCACGTCTGGGTGACGTCCAGTCCGCGGTTCGACGAGGCTGGGGAGTTTGACGGCTCGCACGCCCTGTTCCTTGACCTGGAGCAACTGAAGATCACTGAGCGAGCCCTGAAGGAGAGAACGGAGCAGTTCAGCATCCTGATTGAAACGATGGCCGAAGGCGTGATGATGACCGATGAGGAGTGGCGTCTCACGTTCGTTAATCCGGCGGCGGCAAGGCTGTTGGGCGGCGACGCGGCCGATCTCACCGGGCGGAATCTGTCGGAATTCGTGGGTGAGGAGAGTTCTTCTGCGCTCACAGAGGCATCGGACACCGCAGACCAGGCGAGCGGTATGAGTCAGGAACTCCGGCTCCAGGCGCTCAATGGGCGTGAGCCCGTGGTCCGTGTCTGGATCGGTCCCTACTACGTGGAGGGCAAGTTCGGCGGCAGGTTCGTCGTCGCGCAGGAAATCACTGAGACCAAGCGCGCGGAGTTGATCCAGCAGCTGCTGCTGCGGATCTCGGAGGCGGTTGGCACCAGCAGTAGCGTCGAGGAACTGATCGCCTTCATTCACGGGGAGATCAACGGGCTCATTCCGGCCCCCAACCTGTTCGTCGCGCTCTACGATGAGGAAGCTCATCTCTACCGCTTTCCCTACTTCGTTGACGAGAAGGACAGTGATTTCGGTCCTCAGGCGATGGCCAACAGCATCACGGACTACGTGCGGCGTACCGGTGAGCCATTGCTTGCCGATGAAGAGTGGATCAAGCATGGGATCGAGGAAGGCATCATCGGGCCGTACGGCCCGCAGGCACCCATCTGGTTGGGAGTCCCACTCAAGACGCGACGGGGCACCATTGGCGTGGTGGCGATTCAGGACTACGAGAAACAGTATCCCTATTCCAGAAGTGATCTCGATCTGCTGAGCTATGCCTCCGGATATATCGCAATGGCGATTGACCGCAAGCGTGCCGAGGAAGTGCTGCGGCACAGCGAAATCCGCTTCCGCCTCCTGATTGACGGCATGCTGGAGGGCATGAGCACGGCTGATGCGGACGGGATCATCGAATTCGCGAATCCGGCATTGGAGCAGCTTTTCGGTGTCGAGCCGGGTGGCTTGACCGGCAAACACTTCAGCTACTTCCTCAGCCCGGCCCAGCAGGCTGTTGAGCAGAAGCAGCACGAACTGCGGCTGCGAGGCGAGTCAAGCAGTTACGAGCTGCAGATAACGCGAACGGACGGAGAGACCCGGGACCTGCTGCTGTCGGCTGCGCCTCGATTCGGTGCCAGGGGTCAGGTGATCGGAACATCGGCGATGGTCCAGGACATCACGCAGCGCAAGCAGGCCGAGGCCGAGCGCGAGCGCATCTGGAACCAGATGCTGCACGCACAGAAGATGGAGAGCCTGGGCCGACTGGCCAGCGGCATCTCACACGATTTCAACAACATCCTGCTGGCAGTGCTGGGCAACGCGGAGCTGTCGCGAATGGAGCTGCCACAGGATAGTCCGGTGCAGCGCAATCTTGCGGAAGTTGTGAGTGCCGTCAAGCGGGGGAAGGAACTGGTACAGCAGGTGCTGGCGCTGGGCCGGCGGACGGAACCGCGCCAGGTGCCGGTTGAGGTTCACAGTATCGTCAAGGAAGTGATCGGTTTGATGCGGGCCGGCGTGCCGGGCAACATCGAGGTGCGACATCAGAATACGGCGCACAGCGATACCATCCTTGCAGATCCGGCCCAGGTGCACCAGGTGCTGATGAACCTCTGCACCAACGCTATCCAGGCAATGGAGGATGAAGGGGGCGTTCTCGATGTGAGAGTGGGCGAGGTCAATCTTGGGTTCCGCGCACTGGATGACGCTCCGGAGCTGGCTCCCGGCAAGTACGTGACGGTGACGGTGTCTGACACCGGGCCGGGCATGCCAGCTGAGATTAGGGAGCAAATCTTCGAGCCGTTCTATACCACGAAGCAAGCGGGGATCGGTACGGGCCTTGGTCTCGCCGTGGTGCAGGGAATCGTCAGCAACTACGATGGTATGGTGACGGTGGAGTCGGAACCGGGCCTGGGCGCGGCGTTCACCGCGTACTTCCCGGCTGCGGGAGAGCAGGAGGCGGCGCAGGACGGCAGCAGGGGGAATGCGACGCCTGCGGGCGTGCGCGTGTTGTTCGTCGACGACGACGACGCTCCGCTGCGGGTCGGCACCAGAATGCTGGAACGCCTCGGCTGCGAGGTAGTGGCAACGGCGTCGGCCGAGGACGCGCTGGAGCAATTCCGGGCCGACCCCGCGGCGTTTGAGGCCCTGGTGACGGACCTGACGATGCCCGGTATGAGCGGACTTGAGCTGGCGACGGCCGCCAAGGAATTGCGGCCGAACCTGCCGGTCGTGCTCTGCACGGGGCTGGACGCGGCGCCGGACGTGGAGCACGCCGTGAGCAGCGGTGTCTGCAAGTGCCTCACCAAGCCGTATGGACTGAAGGATCTGGAGGAGATGCTCGCCACCATCCTGGCCGGGAACGAGAGCACTGCTGAGCCGTGATCATCCACGGCGGGCGTTTCGGGAACACGGTGGCCTATGGCACGGAGCCGCGTTGCTCGCTGCCCGTTGAATCTGCCATTCCGAGACGATAGAATATACGTGTCGCTCCATGGCGCTTCCGTGCGAGCGGTAGTGCATTGCCGAAGAGGAATAGCTGAATGATACAACTCCACTGGAAGCTACCACTACTGCTAATGCTGTTGGGCCTGGCGGTGTGCTCCGGATGCGGAGGACACCAAGTACCCACGACGAATCTGCAGGTCGGAGACGGGGTCGGCGCGGCGCAGACTGAGGACGTGGGGATGCTGCCGATCGGGGGCGAACCGAGTTTGACCGGGGGCGTCAGGGTGACACCCGACATCGACGCCCAGATGCCCTTGCCGCATCGCAGCGCCCAGGCGGGAGTGGACTTCGCCTCCAACCGATTCATCGTCATCTTCGAGAACCAACCCGGCGCTGGCTCGCTGGCACCCTACCTGCAGGGCGCGGTCGGCACCGGCCCCGATGTGGTCAGACAGGTGGACAACGCTCCGCTGGTCCAGCACCCGTACTTCCGGAAGGTCAGTACCAATCTCGCCAGCCAGTACGGTCTGATACTCAGCGGCAGGGTGTTCTACAAGGACGTCAACTTCGCGGTATATGAGCTGCCGACGGTTGAAAGCGTCGGCGACCTCGATGCCATGATGCTGAAGGTCCTGAACGAGAACCTGGGCTTGGTGCGCGAGGTGTGCTACGACTTCTACCTGCACGCCGTGGGCGGCGAGCGGCCGCCGGTGCTGAGTTCAGATGACCTCGCGGCGGTATTCGATGGAAACCCCGCAGGATTCACTCACGAATCGGGGCCCGAGGTCGAGAAGGCCGCGAGTGACGCCAGCAAACCCAATGACCCCTACTACGTCAACAAGAAGGGTCAGGACAACGGCATCTGGGGATTGTGGCGGATCGGGGCGGTGCATGATCTGTCCGCCACCGATTCGGACGGAGCTTGGGACTACACGACGGGCAGCAGCGACGTGATCGTCTGTGTCGCGGATACCGGCGCGCGTGTCACACACGAGGACCTGACGGCCAACATCATCGATCCGCCGAACGATCCGCCCTACAACGAAGAGGGCATCCTGACGGATGTGATCAACAAGGACAACATCCCCAATGACGGACACGGTCACGGGACTTTCTGTTGTGGGGAGATCGGCGCGACCGCTAACAACAGCAAGGGATTGACCGGCGTTTGCTGGGACGTGACAATTCTCCCGATCAAGGTGCTTAGCAACGGTGGCAGTGGCAGTGACGCGCAGGTGGCGGAGGGAATGCTGCTGGCGGATTACCTGGGCGCAAACATCATCTCGATGTCGCTGGGCGGACCGTTCCCGGATCGCACCACACAGCTGGCTGCCCAGCAGTGCAACGCCGATGGCATTCTGCTGGTCGTCGCGGCTGGCAACGAGAACACGGATGCGCCGTTCTACCCCGGCTACTACCCGGAGTGCTTGTGCGTTGGGGCGACCACGCTGGTGAACTCGAGCGACAACGAGGACTTCTCACTGGTCAGCGACGCATTGCCGCTGGATACCCGGTTTGACGCACGTGCAGCGTTCAGCAACTACGGCACCTGGGTGGACATCGCGGCACCGGGACGGCAGACGCTGTCGTGCTACAAGAACAGCGACAGCTCCTATGTGAACTACTGGCAGGGCACCAGCATGGCGACGCCCTACGTGGCGGGCTGCGCGGCGCTGCTCTGGTCCTACGTGGGCAGTCCGACCAACGACGGGATTCGGCAACTGCTGCAGGGCAGCGCGACGGTCATGACCCATCATAACAATGGTGCCAATCCCACGGGATTCGTCGATGCCGACGACAATGGCACGGTGAAGTTCTGCAACGTACTGAAGGCCCTGGAGCTGTATGAGGACGACGACTTCCCGTTCGACGGGCCGACCGTCACCTGGAACAACCCCGAGGATGAGGATACCGTGACAGGTACGGAGGAGCTGCAGGTGGCCATCTCCGGGGGCGACGGGACGGTGTGGAAGGTGGAGTTCGAGACCTATGCGCGCCAGATCGGGGTTTCGACTGCGGTGGACGACGGTTACTGGCGAACGGATTGGGATACCACGTTCGAGTTCAACCGCGACGTCGAGCTGACGGCGATCGTCTATGACGACAAGGCCAACATCACCAGATCGACGATCACAGTGACGCCCAGCAACACCCGCGAGGAGCCACCCTGGAGCGAGGACTTCACCGGCCTCAGCAACAACGCGATCCCCAGCGACTGGTACGAGTTCGACGGCAACGAAGAGCGCAGCAGTAATACCAGCTGGGGAGCGGATGACTCGACGTATCCGACCGGGTCGTCCTCACCATCCATGCACAGCAGCGGCAGCACGACGAACTACGTGGCTTACAGCAATGACTGGCTATTCGCGCCGATCATCGACCTCGCTGACTACGCCGCGGCGTCCCTGTCGTTTGAGGCCCGCTACCAGCGGCTGTCGGGCGATGAGATCTACCTGCTGGTCACCGCGGACGACAAGACCTACGGCTATCTGGAGTTCAATGACGATGCCGATCTGCATGACTGGGAAAGCGTGAGCTATGACCTCGCAGCGTACGCGGGCAAGGAAGTACGGATCTTCTGGGTGATGCAGGCCAACAGCAGCGGCAGTGCCATCGGCCTCTCCATCGACGACGTGGAAATCGACGGTCTGACCGGCACGCCGCCGACGATCGAGATCGACTCACCGGCCAACGGTGCGACGGTCTCGGGGATGGTGCAGGTCAGCATCACCGCCAGCACCGACACGGAACTGGTGAAGGCCCAGGCTATCCCGCCCGTGCTGGGCAGTATCACGCTCAGCGGGCTGTCGTGGACGGACAACGGTGACGGCACCAAGTCGAGTTCGTTCTACTGGGACAGTCGTCACGTCTACAACGGTGGCGCGCTGCTGACTGTCTACGCCTACGATGATGAGGACGACGACGACGAGTATGACGACTTCGTGGCGACTGATTCCATTTCGCTGTCCGTGAACAACAGCACGCAGGATCCGGACTGGTTCGAGGGCTTTGAGAGCATCACGAACCTGGGGGGCACCAGTGGCACGAGCTTCGACGGCCAGTGGTATATCTGGAGCGGCGGCAGCAGCATGTGGCGGATCAGCGAGGACGACGGCCACAGCGGCGACCAGTGCGCCAAGATGGGCCCGGACGGCAGTGGCAACTACGGCAACTGGGAGTTCGACCAGCTCTACAGCCCGATCCACGACCTGTCGGATGCCGAGCACCCGTATCTGAGGCTGTGGACCAAACTTGACGTGGCGGCGGACGGCGACGACTACGCCAAGATCCTGCTGGTGCGCTATGACGGGCTGGATGATATCGAGATGCCGCTGGGCGAATACCGCAGCGACATCGGCAGCGGCTGGACGCGCCTGCTGTTTGACTTGAGTGAGTTCAAGGCCGATCCCCTGCGGTTCAACTTCCTGTTCATCAGCAACGGCGATGGCGAGGCCGGCACCGGCTGGCTGATCGACGACTACGAAATCCTCGACGCCGATCCGCAGATCACCAGCATCGGCAGCAATGCCCGCGGCCAGGGCGGCGATACGCGCACCATCAACGGGCTCAACTTCGGCTCGATCCAGGACGACAGCACTGTGACGTTCGAGGACGACGGTGCCCGCGTGGAGGTAAGCACGTACAACTCGTGGTCCGACACGGCCATCGAGGTGGTGGTGCCTGCGGATGCCACCAGCGGCGACGTGATCGTGACGGTACTGGATGTGGAGTCCGCAGGCAAGCGCTTCGCCGTAGTGCTCGACGCGCCGGTGATCGACGACCTCGACCAGCTGTAGCCTGCCAGTTCGCTGGTACAATCTGATCAGAGCAGGCGGTCCACAGCTGTGGACAGCGGAGGTAGGATATGGAATCACGCCCGAGCGTGTGGGTGGTTGCGACGCTGTTTGTGACCGCGATCTCACTGACGGCGGGTCTGGCAGGCTGCGGCGGAGGTGGCGGCGGTGCGGCAGGCATCGATCTGGATACGCCTGCGCAGCCGGCTGCCCCGGTCATCCCGGACGACGTGTTGGAGTCAGAGGCGGACCAGATGGAGCCGCCGCAGGAGCTGCCACCCGACTTAGTGATCGTCGGGGACAGCCTGCCGGCGTTTCCGGGCGGCGATGCCGAGGGGCCGCTGTCGGCCTGGCGCGTGACGAGCGAAGAAGGTCAGCGGTTGGTGGAAGGCAACGAGCGTGTGGCTGAGGCTGGCAGTGGCAACTACCCGGCCGAGGAGAGCGACGGGTACGTAATCGTGCCGGGCGGCGACGATGAACTCAGTGCCTGGGTGCAGTTCTCAGTGCCGGAGTTCGACGATCAACGCCCCGTGGATATCTATGTCGTGGTGGACTCCGCCCCGCTGATCCCCGGCGGAGACGAGGATCTGCCGCTGTCGTACTGGGTTGGGGTGGGCAACTTCACCCACTACGGCTGGGACTGGTACGGACCATATGACGACGACGAGGGGTTCGAGCTGAACAGCGCCGAACTGAAGGATCGCTTTGTCAGCGAGGACGGGGTGCAGCACTTCGTGGTGCTGACGCTGGCAGGTGAGGAATTCGCGGGCGAGGGTAACCCTGAAGGTCTGACGGCGGCCGAGGTGGAGTTCACGCGGATCGATACGCTGACGGTGGACGATGCGGGTTACTTCGACACGAATCCGCACTACACGTGGATTGACTCGATTGAGGTCCGTGACGGCTACAAGGGGGCATCAGATCTTGATCCGGACAGCCAGTATGTGACTCTTACCTGGACGCACCACCGCGATCTGGAAGCTCCCAACTGCGAGGCATTCACGTATCAGGTTGAGCGACAGCTTGGCCGGGATGGGGAATGGGTGCTGCTGGGCGGGAAGGACGCTCCGGGGCTGTTCTTCGTCGATCCCACGGACGCCAACATCATGGTGGACCGGGTAATCCCCGGTGCCACCTATTACTACCGGTTGAGGTCGCTGAACATCCAGGACGGCTTTTCAGTGAGTCTGCCAGACAACCCGGAGCAGGAGATTCCGCTGCTTCCTCCGACCGACCTGGCGGCCAGCGACGGCGACCCGGCCGATCAGCTGGTGCTGACGTGGACGAAGTCCGAGGGAGCGACTGAGTACAGGATTTTCCGCGACGGCCAGGAGCCGGAGGACCTGGTTGTCACGGTCGGTGACGTGGACACGTACACCGATACGGACATCAAGGACATCGATCTTCACAGCTACCGGATCAAGGCGAAGAACGACTACGCGGTGAGCGACTGGAGCAACGAGGACACCGGGTTCCTGCTGCTGGTTGCGCCGGTGGCGATGCTGACCGGCGATCCGCTGGACGGGGAGTTTCCGCTGGAGGTGCACTTCGACGCGAGCGAGAGCCATGACCCGGACAACGGCGAGGAGCCGGGCGAAGGCATCGTGCAATACGAGTTCCAGTTCGACACCGACGGGTCGTGGGTCGACAACGGTGACGATCCGTGGACCACTCACGTCTACGAAGAGGAGGCCACCTACCGGGCGCGCGTGCGCGTGACGGACAACGACGGCCAGGTCGACACCTCGGATGTAGTGCCGATCAATGACAATGACCCGCCGGTGGCGGAGTTGGATGCTGCGCCGCTGAAGGGTGAGCCGCCGCTGCTGGTGAGCTTCGATGCTTCGGGCAGTCATGATGATGACGGCGAGATCGATCACTATGACTGGGACTGGGAGAACGACGACATCGTTGATGAGACGACGAGTGAGGCAAGCAACGACCACACTTACGAGACCAGCGGCAAGTACACCGCCAGAGTGGATGTGGTGGATGACGACGACGCGGCGGGCGTAGCGCATTCTGCGGAGATCGTGGTCAACCTGAAGCCGACCGCGGTGCTGACGGCTGAACCCGAGGTAGGCGTTGCACCGCTGACGGTGGACTTCGATGCATCCCTTAGCTCGGATGATGGGAGCATTGTCAAGTATGAATTCGACTTCGACGAGGGCGCCGGCTGGGAGGACAAGGGGTTGAATGCCACGCCCGACCACACCTATGACGACGCGGGTTGCTACCAAGCGACCGTGCGGGTCTGGGACGATTTTGATGACTATGATGATGCCACAGTGGGGATCTACGTTGGTGAGCAGAGGATCTGCTATGTTTTCTCGGGAAACAGCATCTGGGTCATGAATGTAGACGGCAGCGCGAAGTCGCAGGTCACAACGGCTCCAAGTGCTAATTCAGTGGCCTACTCGCCAGACAGAAGCAGATTGGCGTACAACAGCAGTGAGGAGAGCAGCCGGGAGCTGTACGTGGTCAACGTCGATGGCACAGGCAAACTGAAGGTGTCTGCGGCTGGGACGCATACCGGCCAGATGTTCTGGGAAGACAACGACTATATCCTGTTCAGGCACGGCGACTCATCAACCGAGATACTGAGAATCAAGGCAGACGGTACAGACCTGACTGAGGTCTCCCCAACTGGAGACGGGTACAGCTACCGGGATCCGGTGCTTTCTCCGGATGGGAAGCGGATCGCTTATGGCAGGCACGATGATGGGAATCCGAACACGCTGGATGTCTACGTCGCAGATTATCCGGGCTTTGCCAACCAGACCCTGCTGGCCAGCATTTCCGGCGGCAACGACGTGGACATACCGACATCTTGGGGTGTCACGGATGTAATCGCCCTGTATCACGAATCGTCCTCGCCACGGATTTACCTCGTTAACAGCGATGGGACCGGCCTGCGCCTGGTTGAACCGGGAGACTCTACCTGGGATCAGAGTGCCCGATTCACAGAAGATGCTGCTTCCCTGGTTTTCCATAGCCATGTTGGCAGTCAGGGGATCTGGATGATGGACAGCGACGGATCCAATCCGGTTGAACTCACTTCTGGTACAAGCGGGATGTATCCTGATCTGTGGGTCAGGCGGTGGCCGAAAGCGATGCTTGAGGCAAGCCCGACGGACGGGGCATTTCCCCTGACGGTGAACTTCGACGCCTCGGACAGCTACGACATGGACAACGGCTCCACGCCGGGCAACGGTCTTGAGCCCAGCTATGAGTGGGACTTCGACGGCGACGGTACGTGGGACAGCACGACCAGCACTGCGACTACCCAGCACACCTACACCACCTGGGGTGTCTACCGCGCCTGGGTCCGCGTGACGGACGACGAGGGCGATACGAATACGGCCTGCATCGACATTGGTGATATCACGTGGAACTCGCACACTGTCGATTCAACTGGTACGGTGGGCCTATATACCTCAATCGTGGAGTTGGCCAACGGCAAGCCGGCCATCTCATACTGGCACGTGTATGACGGGCTAAAATACGCCCGGGCAGTTACCGCTACTCCGGCGAGCGGTAGTGACTGGTCAACGTACTTCGTCGACAACGAACACGGCGCAGCCGACGGGGCGGGCCCGTATACTTCGATGGCTCTCAACGGCAAGCCGATCATCGCCTATCACTACTTCTCCGGCGCGTATTACGAGGCGCGTTTTGCGAGTGCGAGCACCGAGGATCCAACGGGAGCTGGTCACTGGAGCCACCACACAGTCGCGTCTGACAGCGGTGACGGATACTACAACTCGCTCGTCGTTCTGGACGGAAAACCCGCGTTCTCTTACTGGGATGCGGTTGACATGGACCTCTGCTTTGCCCGCGCGACGACCGCCTGGCCCGGAAGCAGCATCGACTGGAGTGTCCATCAGCCTGACACCGGCGGGGCCGACGACGTGGGCAAGTGGGGCTCGCTCGCTATTCTCGACGGCAAACCCGCCGTCAGCTATTTCGACCAGACTGATGGGGAGCTCTGGTTCGGCAGGGCAATAACCGCCACGCCGAGCAGCGGGGCGAACTGGCTGAAGCACATGGTCGACGACGACACTACGGTCGGCGAATACACAACGATGGTCGTGATCGGCGGCAAGCCCATGATCGCCTACTACGATTCAATGGAGACAACCGGCGGTGACCTGAAATTCGCCAGAGCCACTACTGCAACACCGACCAGCAGTTCCGACTGGGTAATCCACGTGGTTGACTCGGACGATACGGTGGGATACTGCAATTCAATGGCGGTGATCGACGGTCGGCCAGCGATCAGCTACCACGACTACACCAACAAGGACCTGAAGTTCGCCTGGGCAATGACGCCCGAGCCCGAACATCCCCGCGACTGGCTGATCTGGGAGGTGGACACGACGGACGATGTGGGACTGTGGACGTCGCTGACGGCGATTGGCGGCATGCCCTACATCAGCTACTACGACGACACCAGCGACGATCTCAAGTTCGCCCGAGGGGAGTAGCGGGAGAGCCCCTGGCGGCAGCACGCGAATGGAGAGCTCAGCGCAGCACCTCCACCGTTCCGGCATCCGCATCCACGCGCAGCAGCCGGCCCATGCTGGCTTCCCCCAGGATATCGCCGGCGGGTTCACAGACGAACGGCACGCCGGTCGCGTCGTGAAGCTGCGTCGAAGCTCTTGCGGGGTATAATCTCGCTGAGGTCAACATGCGCCAGGTAATGCTGTATCCGGGTGAGGATGGCTACTTCGTGGCCGAGTGCCTGAGCCTGCCGGGCTGCATCAGCCAGGGCAGGACGCGCGAAGAGGCGCTGGAGAACATCGTCGAGGCGATCCAGGCCTACGAGGAGTCGCTGCGGCTCGAAGGGCTGCCCGTGCCCGAAGAACGGAACGAGCACGAGCTTGTGGAAGTATGACGCGTCTGCCCGTGATCTCCGGCAAACAACTTGCAGCTGCTCTGGCGCGGGCCGGTTTCGAACCTGTGCACCAGGTGGGCAGCCACCTGATCCTGAAGCGCGCTGATCCTGCCTGCCGTGTGTCCGTACCGCAACATCGCGAGCTGGACCGTGGCACGCTGCGGGGGATTATCAAGAAGGCAGGGATTTCAGGTGATGAGCTCGAGGAGCTGTTGAAGTAGCCGAGCCGAGGCTATCCGGCAACGGCGACCACAGCGGCGCTGACTGAAGTCCCCCAGGTGAAGAGAGCGGGTGGTTGCGGCTAGCGGGGCTGACGGTTGCTAGCCTACAACCTCCACCGTACCGCCGTCCGCGTCGACACGCAGAACCTGGCCCGTCTCGATCGCGCCCAGCAGGTCGCCGTCGGGTTCGCAGACGAACGGCACCCCCGCCAGGATCGCCCCCTCGGCCAGATTAAAGTCGGCGGGCCTTACGGTCACGATCGCCGCGGGGGCCAAGCCGCTCCGCGCCAGCGTCATCAGCACCACGCAGCCGCCGCTGGAGCCCTTGGACTCGTCGAAGACCAGCACCTTGCCGGCGATGCTTAAGCCCCGGTTGGGGTTGGTGCGCGCGCAGATCACGGCGATATCGAGCTCCACGTCGCCGAGGAAGCTGAAGCTGCCGGGACAGACGATCGCCTCGGCCTCGGCCGCGCCGCGAACCACCTTGCGCACGCGCCAGAGCCTGTCCATCACCGCCACCTCCCGCTCAGCGCCGCGGCGATGCACTGGTCGAAACCGCCCAGCGCCGTGCGGCAGCCGATCAGATCGGCGCTGTAGCGCGCCATCTTGAAGCTGTCGGTGGCCATAGCGCGCACGTTGGGCACGGGCAGGGCATGCTCGCGGCAGGTGCTCTGGCGCAGATGGCTTTCCACCGGGCAGGTGTCGGCGATCACCAGCGCACCGGCGTCCTCGATCGGCCGCAGGATGCCTGCTTCCGCGGCCGCGCGGCGCGTCAGGCGGTTGGTGCAGATCCAGCAGCGCACTCCGTCTGCCACGCGCCGACCATCAAGCTTCTCAGCTACTACTCTCAGCTGCGCCAGGTCGTAGTGCGGGCAGCCCAGGGTCACGAAGTCGATCGCGCCGCCGGTATCGACAGTGCAGTACTGCCGGTAGGCTGCATCGAGGTCCGCTTCGCTTACCGCAACCACGTGCTCCGGATCCCCGCCTTGCAGCGCCTCCTCAAGCGTGCCCGCTTCAGGGGTGACGCCCACCAGGTGGAACAACGTGACGCTGCCGCTGGTGGCCAACGCCGCGCCCAGGGCGATCAGGAAGTCCCGGCGGTCGGTGCGGACGCCGTCGATCACGGGCACGGCGCTGCCGACGACGGCGCCGATATGGAAGCCCAGCGCGCTCCAGCCATCGGCGGTGGCCAGGCGCTGATCAGGGATGCTGCAGTTGAAGAGGTGCGTGCCGCGGCGCTGCTCATCGAGCAGGTAACCCATCAGCGGGTACTTACCGCACACCGCGCTGTAGCGGGTGAGCAATCCGCCGCGGTTGGTGCGCGCCCCCAGCACGCTGTTGTAGAAGATAATCGCGCTGGACTCCACCAAGAGATTGCAGCTGCCGAAGGGTGGCGTGTAGCCGAGGTGCTGCGGCGTGCAGGTGTAGGTGTCGTTGATGCCCATGCTGCGGTGCGCGGACTCCGCCTGCGCCTGGAGGGAGCAGAGGGTCGCCGGACAGCCGGTGCTGTCCGGGCGCTCCAGATCGCAGCAGAGCGTGGAGGTGGTGGTCGGCACCCGCACCTTGCCGCCGCGCTCCGCGTACTCGCAGAGCTCCTCCACGCTGCCCTCGTAGATCGCCATCTCGGCCGGGTAGTGGCAGTAGGCGATGTCCACCAGCCGCTCGGCACCGAACGCCTCGCCCAGCTGGATCACGTAGTCGATCGCTTCCCGGACCACCGGCCCGTCCTTTCCATCCAGCATCGCCTGCTCTTCGTGGGTGAGGCGCATCATGACAGAATCGTCCCCTCCAGCACGCTCTCGGGCACGACATCCACGACCAGGCAGCTGGGGTGCTCCGCGTCGTGGTAGACGTGCTGCCGGGCCACGCGCGGTTGCGTCTCCTCGTTCTGGTTGGTGTCCGTATTGAGATGCCGGGCGAACTTCGGCACGGCGCTGGAGCTGACTTCGAAGCGGATGGCGTGTCCTTTCAGGAAGCGCAGGCCGGTCGCCCACATGTCCACCGTGAGCTTGTAGACCTTGCCCGCCTCAAGCCACTCGGGCTTCTCCAGAGAGTTGCGATACTCGGCGCGCTGGATGCCGTCGCAGATCTGAATGGCGCGGCCGTTGGGCCAGACGTCCACGAGCTTAGCGGTGAAGTCGGTGCCCGGCGCGTCACTGGAGATGAACAGCTCAGCGAACACCCGACCACAGATCACGATGTCCTCGGCGAGCGGCTCGGTGGTGTAGACCAGCACGTCCGGTCGTCGCTCGATGCTGTTTTGGTCGCTCGCTTCGCCCAGCTGTAGCTTGACCGGGTCGGTAACGTAGGGTACGGCGTTGCGAGGGTCGTAGGTGTACTCATCCGCCGGCTCACCCGCGGGGGCGTCCGTGCTGAGCGCGCCGTCACCGAACAGCGAGTTGGCCTTGCCACCCGAGTGCAGGTAGTACTTCGTCGTCTGCGCGCCGGGCACCGGCCAGTCGCTGAGGCCGTGCCAGCGGTTCTCGCCCATCAGGAAGATGCGGCAGCGCGGGTCATCCGACAGGCCGTGGTCTTCGCCGGCGAGGTGCTGCGCGAAGAAACGCAGGATCATGGCGTTCAGGTCGATGACGGCCCCGCCGCCGAAGTCCAGTTCCCCGACGATGCTGCTCTTGTTAGTGGCATGCGGCCAGCAGCCCACGATCAGGCGCTGACCGTCCCGTGCCTCCGGGGTGGCAGCGTGGTGCCTGAGGCCGGGGTAGTTCTTGTACGTGCTGATGCCGTCGTCGTCATACCAGCCGCAGACGTGCAGGGCCGGAATGTCCACCCGGTCCCACTTGTCCATGTAGCAGACCTGCTTCCACCAGTCATCCAGCACAGGGTGGTCCATCCAGTGCTGATAGGTCTCGCTGTCGAATCCGGCGGCCCTATCGAGCGTGCGCAGCGGCAGGCGGTCGTAGAGCTCGACCCAGTTGACCTTGCTGACGTCCTGGTTGGTGCGGGCGTGAACCAGGTGCGACCAGATCAGCAGGTTCCAGAAGAACGCGCCGTTCTGGTACGGAACGTTGAGCACCGGATCGGGCAGGGCGACGATCGGCACGATCGCCTTCAGGGCCGGATGACGATCATAGGCCAGCACGTTGGTGCAGTAGCCCTCGTAGCTGCGTCCGGTCACGCCGATGCTCCCGCTGCAGAAGTCCTGCCGGGTGAGCCACTCCAGCGTATCCATCCCATCCTCGCGCTCGCTGCGGAACGGCTCCCAGTGGCCTTCGCTGTCGTAGCGGCCGCGGCAGTCCTGGAATGCGACGGCGAAACCGCGGCGCGCCAGCCACAGCAGCCGCTCGGCACGATCAGGGTCGCTGTTGCCATAGGGGGTCCGGGTGAGCACTACCGGCCACGGACCTTCGCCGCGAGGGATGGCGAGATCGGTCGAAAGCCGCACACCGTCGCGCATCGGCACCATGACGTGGTAGTGGCAATTGAGCTCGTACATCGGTGTGGTGCTGGTCAGCAATTGGCCCTCCTGGATGTGCTGGTTTGCATGTGGCTCCGACCTATGACAATGCTAGCAGGCACGAGGGTAAAATCAAGCTGTCACCAGGATTGCCGTCAATGGCTCCTCACTCGGAGTGGACCGAAGAGACTCGGAGGAAACGGACTGGTTTGGTTTGCCTGTTTCCACTCATGCTGTTCATCTATCCAATGTGGGATAGCGAAAGCGAGCGCATTGGGCTGCAGAAGTGCACACCCACTGGCTATGTTCTTCACGGACTGGCGGAACTGCTCGGGTTCATCGCTCTGCTGTCGATGTTGGGCATCACTGTCTACCTCGTGTATCGAGGTGTCTCAGGCAACTTCCGCTGTTTGCTTCTCTGGCTGATTGCAGTCCCGCTGGGCATCGGGATGATCGGTAGGGTGCTCTGGTTCACAGGTATCATGCTGGCAGCAAAACGAGATTTCAAGTATGACGCAGATGCTCGTGTGGCCAGTTGGGTCGAAGGTGGCAAAGCCCTGCATTACAGCACGCTGACCGATGCATCGCCGGAACCTCCGAGTGAGTTTTGACTGCCAGTTCTGGGTTGAGTGGCGGAGATCCTACGATATCCACCTGTAAGAGGAAGGCCGACGGGGCGCTGCCTATCAGCTTGGTACGGCCTTCCATACGCTACACTACATTATTGTTGGCCAGAAGTTTGGATGGCGGCCTCAGACTTACGTTCTGCATGCGAAGATCGGGAGGTTCAGTATGAGTGACCTTCGTGCCTGTGCGCAGCTTGGCGCCACCTTGCTTGCCGCAGCCGTGAGCATCACGCTGCTGGGTTCGGCGGCGCAGGCGGCGCCGGCTGTCCCGACCCGTGCCGGGCAGCAGTACCTGGAAGTGCGGCAGCCCGACGGCAGCTATGAGCCGATCTACGTGAAGGGGATGAACCTCTCGGTGGCGCAGCCGGGCAAGCACCCGACCGGCTTCCCCCGGGACGAGGAGCTCTACGGGCAGTGGCTGCAGGGGATCGCTGAGATGAACTGCAATGTGGTCCGTGTCTATACGCTGCACCCGCCCGACTTCTACAACGCGCTGGGCAGGTATAACGCCGAGCATCCTGATAAGCCGCTGTGGTTGATCCAGGGGGTATGGGCTGTTGCGCCGGTGGGCTACGACTATCTGGCGGACGACTACATGGCGGAGATGGAGCTCAACCTGCGCAACGCGGTCAACGCCGTGCACGGCAACGCCAACTTCGACGAGCGCCCGGGGTGGACCGGCGGACGGTACAAGACTGACGTGTCCAGGTACCTGCTGGCGTGGCTGGTGGGCCGCGAGTGGGAGCCGGATGACATCCAGGGCTTCCATGACCTTCGTCCGGATGTTACCAGTTACGATGGGAAGCTGGTGTCCTGCCCCGCTGGGCAGCCAATCGAGTGCTGGCTGGCGCGAATCTGCGACTATACCGTGAGCTACGAGGAGGCCAATTACAGCGTTCAGCGACCGGTGGCGTTCAGCTCGTGGCCGCCAACGGATCCGCTGAGCCACGTCAGCGAGAGCAACCTCGAAGAGGAAGAAGACGAGGGCGGGATGATTCAGCGTGACGGCCGGGTGGACATCTTCAGCAACGACGCCGTCAACCTGACCAGCAAGCACTTCTCCACCAGTGAGGACTACAAGGCCGGTATCTACGCTTCATACCACGTGTACACGTACTGGCCTGATTTCCTGCTCAATGAGCCGAAGTACGCGCAGGCCTCGGATCGCTTCGGGCCGAGCAACTACTACGGCTACCTGAGCGACCTGAAGGGGTTCTACGATGACCGGCCGCTGCTCATCGCGGAGTACGGTCTGCCCAACGGCCCGCTGCCCTGCCACCTGCAGCGTCAGGGGTGGCACCACGGTGGGCTGTCAGAGGAAGAGGTGGCCCGCGAACTGCCGCGCCTGAGTCAGACCATCCACGACACCGGCTGCGCGGGCGGGATCCTGTTCGCGTGGATGGACGAGTGGTTCAAGAAAGTGTGGCTGTGGGCGGAGTTCTATAACCCGTGGGACGACCGGCGGCTCTGGTACAACTTCTACGACCCGGAAGAGAACTACGGGATGCTGGCGATGCTGCCCGGCGCGGACGGGCCGAACTGCACGCTGGCCGGCGATCCTGACGAGTGGGCGACTGCCTCGGTAAGGCCCGGCGTGTGCGTACGCAATTCCGCGGACACGGGCGAAGTCCGCAGCGTGAAGATCATGCATGACGAGGGCTTCCTGTTCCTGCGGATCGAGCTGGGCAGCTTCGATGATTGGGAGTTCATGGAGCACGGCCTGTACATCGGGCTCGACGTGCTCGGGGATGAGCGGGGTAACGCCAGTTGGCCGGGGCCGCTGCGCCTGAGCAGTGACCGCGGGCTGGAGGAAGTCGTTTCGATCGGCACGGGCGAGGCGCGGTTGTGGCAGACGGAAAGCTTCCGCTTCTGGGAGCCGTTCCAGATGCCCTATTCCAGCAAGCCCCGCATCGGCGAGGTACTGCCGCACGTACTGGAGGCAGAAGCCAACCGCTGGTGGTGGTATGAGCCCGTGCTGGAGACCAATCGCCGGCGAGTAGGCCGCGACGGTGCGGTCTATGAGCACCAGAGTTGGGCGATCAACCCGCTGCCGCGGGGCGGCCTGCGTAAGGGACCGGACTACAGCTCACAGGCGGTCTGGAACGTGAGCGCCGACAGTGGAGTAATCGAGTTGCGGCTGCCGTGGATTCTGCTCGGCTTCGTTGGCCCTCATCAGATGCGGGTACTCCAGGCGGACGAGGAGGGCAACAACTCCAGCGAGGTCAGCGCCGGCGTGGGAGTGGCGATCGTGTTGGCGGATGCCTCGGGCGACGAGTTAGCGGCGTGGCCGGGTCGCGAGGGCGACACCGTACTGACGTCGGCGGCGGGCCGCTATGCCTGGAAGGAGTGGGGCGAGGAGGATATCAGCTTCCACGGAAGGTATAAGCCAGCCTACTACTCGCTGCAGAGCTACTTCGGTGGTATGGAGCTCGCGGCTGAGGTGCCGGCCGCCGCGGTCGAGGCCGAGGATGAAGCCGAGGGGGAAGAGGAAGCCAGCCTGCCGCCGGGGACAGTACTGCACAGCAAGCAGTAGCAGGCGGATCGCAATCGGCTGATGACAGGGCAGATTCTCTGACGAGGTAACGTTGGCCAGGGCTGGATGCTTCCAGACTGCAGGCGGCCGCTGAGGCCTTACCAGGACTACCTTCGCTCCGCGTTCGGGCGGCGCGATGGCGACTGGCACTGGATTCCCGAAACGCGAACCCCGTGGATACTGTTGATAACTTGCCTGGAAGTGTTGATAGATTTGTGGATACTATGTTAATATCTCTCCCCATAGGGGTGTGTTTGATTCTCTCCTTCGTATAGCAAGGCGCCAGAGACGGGTGGGGGTGAGGGCTACCGTCCGCTTGAAGTGGTAGTGAACGGAGGAGGAAGGAAGGATGGCGCGCTGGCTCAAGCGTAGTGCGCTCGTGGCGTTCTTGCTGGCTTGTTCCACAACGGTTCTGGCCCAGGAGAGTGCAACGACGCGTGCTGACACTGCCTACGAACGGGGGGACTTCGCAACCGCGCTGACGGAATACGAGCGCGTGGTAGCAGACTACCCCGGCCACCCCATTGCATGGCTGCGTATCGCCCGGATACAGGCGGCCACGGAGCAGTGGCGCAACGCTGTAACAGCCTATCGTACGCTGGACGGACTCGGCCCGATGGACCCCGAAGTACGTACGGAGTACGCCGACGCGCTGCGCCAGGCAGGTGAAGTGGGGGCGGCGATTGAGCAGTACGAGCTGGTGCTTGCGCAGCAGAAGACAGACAGCGCTATGGGTCTGGCTGAGCAGGCCTACGCGTCGGGCGATCTGGATGCGGCGCTGCAGCAATACGACAAGATCGTGCGCGAACACCCCGCGGATGCCGCGGCCTGGCGGCGTATTGGGCAGATCCACTCGCAGTGCCGGCGCTGGCCTGAAGCGGTGAGCGCATACGAGCAGCTTGTCAGCCTGGGTGGGGCGGGCGATGATGCGCGGATGGAGTACGGGGACGCGCTGCGGCAGTGCGGCGATCTGGAGGGTGCGGTCAGGCAGTACAGCCTGGTGGCCGACGGTGGTGGCGGTGCCCTGTCAACGCCCGGCAGCGCAGCTGGCCCCCCGCTGAGTGAGTTGGTCGACGCGGTGACTCCCATTCCGGTGGAGCGCGCGGCCGCCGCGTCGGCTGCGCCGGGCGGATTCCGGCAGACAGCGGACACCTTGACGGAGGTACCAGCGGCACCGGCTGTCGTTCAGGCCGCACCACCATCGGCGGTGGTGCGTGCGCAGCCGCAGGCCCCCGAAGTCGTGCAGCCGGTGATACCCGCTGAAGCCGTAGCTCAGCCGACGTATCTGGTGCGTGAAGTACGCACGGCTGAGATGCTTGAGCCCGAGGTGGCCGCCGGCAGTCCGGTGGTGTTCATGATGCAGCGGGACGAGGATGCGGAGGAGGAGCAGGACAGCCCGCGGACCGCGGAGGAGTGGCTGGCCGCGGCGCGGTCGCATGCGGAGGCGGAGGAGTGGTTGGCGGCTGTGGAGGCCTACGAGGAATACCTGGCACGCGAGGCGGGAGATACGGCGCTGATGCTCGAGTATGCCGATGCGCTGCGTGAGGCTGGCTATCTGGATCAGGCTGAAGCGGAGTACAACAAGCTGCTGCACAGCGATCCGGAGAGCGCTGATGCACGAATCGGCCTGGCCAAGGTCCTGGCCCTGGATGGCGAACTGGAAGAGGCGATGTACCTGCTGGATCAGATCGAGCTGGATCCGAGGAAACTGACCACGGTGCGCCTGACGCGCGCGTACTGCTACTTCGTCAACGGCTACGTGCTGGAGGCGTGGCAGGACATTGGCGACGTCCTCGCGCTCGACCCGGCCAACGCACAGGCGATTGAACTGCTGCTGCAGGGCGCCTTCGACGAGGAGCAGTGGCAAGCAGTACGCTCGGCGCTGGCAGTCAATCCGGCGAACGCCGAGGCACTGGAACTGATGGACATGATCGTCGCCAGCGAGCGACTCAAGTACATGGGTCTGCCGGGTGAGAGCGGCGACCGGGCGGAGGCCTTGTTCCAGCGCGGCGAGTATGAGGAAGCCAAGCGCGAGTTCGAGGAGCAGGCGCGGCGCGATCCCCTCAATGCCCGAACCTGGTTGCGCCTGGGCACGATCTACCGCTGGGAGGAGGACTGGGAGGAGTCGCTGGCCGCCTACGAGGAGTACCTCAGCATGCAGCCGGACGACGTCGAGGCCCGTCTGCGCTACGCACAGGCGTTGCTCTACAGCGGTGCCGCTCAGGATGCGGTGGATGAGCTGGAGTTGCTGCTGAGAGATCCGGACGTGGAAATCGACACGTATGAGGCCGCGCTGCTGGTCTACGCCTCGGCGCTGAACGCTGTAGGGCGAAGCGAGGAGGCGCTGGAATGGTACGAGGAAGCGCTGATGTTCGCTCCGCATAACCTGGAGGCGCGGGTCGCCTACGGCGATACGCTGGCCGGCATGCAGCGCAACGCCGAGGCCATCGAGCAGTACAACCTGGCGCTGCGAGAGGACCCGACCTACGAGCCGGCCAAGCTGGGCCTGGCAAGAACCCAGACGTGGTCCGGGGAACTCCGCGAAGCGACGGTGACGTACGACACCGTCTCGGCATCCAGCCCCTACTACTCGTCCAGCCGAATCGGCAAGGCCTACGCCTACCTCTGGCAAGGCGATCGCGCCAGAGCCCGCGCGCTGGCCGACGAGGCGGCGCGTCTGGATCCGGACAACCCGGACCTGCCGCTGCTCTACGAGGCTCTGGAGAGCGCCCCAGCGGCGACGGGCGGCGTGCCCGTTGCCGGCTTCACCTGGTCGCAGAGCCACGACAGCGATGACAACGACGTCTGCGTCAACGTAACGCGGATTACGGCACCAGTCGGTGATAGCGGCGTGGTGCTTTCGCTGAGCAACGAGGACTTCAAACTGGACAACACCGCGCGTGGCGAGGAGAGCATCGGCTACCATGCGCGCTTGCGTATGACAACGCCGATTGGGCGGCGGACATCGTGGGTGCTCGAGGGCAGCTATCTGGACGTTGACAACGGCGCGGACCCCGGGCTCGAGGAGTGGAACTGGGGAACCAGCTTCAACGTTGGCCTGACCGATGACTGGCGAGGAAGCGCCGGTTATCGCACCCAGGTGTTCTACGACACTACGGAGCTTGTGCGCAACAACATCCGGCTTGACGAAACGTGGGCGCAGGCCGAGCGGCGCGTATTCGACGCTGACACCTGGCTCATCGGACGCTATGCGTTCGGCGACCTGTCGGATGGGAACGAGCGGCACTCCTGGGCCTTCAACCTGCGGCGCAGCGCGATGTGGGCGGCGTCCGGCAGGCTGGATTACGGCGTGGCCTTCCGCGTGCTCAACTACAAGCTGAACCTCAACAACGGCTACTGGGATCCGCACAACTACCGCTATGGCGAGTTCTACGCGGACTGGCTAGACCTGTCGAACCGTCCGGTGTTGATCGACGCGGGTGTGGGCTGGGGCCTGGACAAGGAGACGAATACCGACACCGACACAGTCTTCCGCTACAACATCGGTCTCCGCAAGCGGCTGCTCCACGATCGGTTGACGCTGCGGGCGGGTTACTCATCGAGCGACGCCAGCACGAACGCCTCGACGGGACCGGGCTATGAGTACGAGTCCTGGTATCTCGGCGGGGACTACGTGTTCTAGCGGGAAGCCGAAGTGCAGCACAGCGGCTTTGACAGGCGTAGCCCAGGCTGCTAGGCTACGTGGCACGCAGAACTGGAGGGCAGCTGCCCGCTGGGCAGACGTTCCTCCGGGTGGCGGATGGTGAAGTAGGTGCAGTTTCCCACGCTGGCATTCGCGGTATTCTACGCAATCACGCTGACCGCGGCGTGGGCTAGCCGCCGGCAGCGAGTGCTGCGCAACCTGCTGCTACTGGTCGCCAGCTACGTCTTCTACGGCGCGCTGAGCTGGAAGTTCGTGCTGCTGCTCCTGGCAAGCTCGCTGGTCTTCTACTGGGCCGGCGAGGGCATCGCCGGCGGGCGCAGGACAGGAGTCAGGCGGAGCTGGTTGATCCTAAGCATCGGCAGCAACGTGTTGCTGCTGGCCGCGTTCAAGTACTTCAACTTCTTCAGCGAGTCAATCGCGGATTTGGCGCGCGTGCTGGGGCTGGGTGTCCATCTGCCCGTACTTGAGGTGCTGTTTCCGATCGGCATCTCGTTCTACGTATTCCAGGGCATCAGCTACAGCCTGGACCTCTACTGGCGGCGCGGCGTGAGAGCGGGTTCGATCATCGACTTCCTGCTCTACCAGTCGCTGTTTCCCCAGCTGTTGGCGGGGCCGATCTGCCGCAGCCGTGAGCTGCTGACGCAGATCATGGAGCAGCCGCCGAGCCGGGTGCCCGAGGTTACCAGGGCCGCAACGCTGATACTCTCTGGGCTGTTCAAGAAGGTTGTCCTGGCGCATCTGATCGACACCGCCGTGGTGACTGACGTGTTCAGCGGTCCCGAGAACTATACCGCCGGCGTGCTGTGGGCCGCACTGGCCGGGTACACGCTGCTGATCTACTGGGACTTCAGCGGCTACACCGATCTGGCGCGCGGGCTTGGCCTGCTCCTCGGCTTTCGCATTCCGGAGAACTTCGACCATCCCTATGTCGCAACGGACATCAGTGACTTCTGGCGTCGCTGGCACATGACGCTGAGCTTCTGGCTGCGGGACTACCTGTTTCTGCCTCTGGCGAGCCGCTGGTGCGGCGGGCTGCGTCGGTGGCTCGGCAGGGGGCAGAGCGCGCTGTGGGGCTCGCAGCTGGCCCTGCTGGTCACGTTCTTCATCTGCGGGCTGTGGCACGGGGCGGCGTGGACATTCGTGCTGTGGGGCCTTTACCACGGGGCGCTGCTTTTCGTCCATCACGGGCTGCGCAATGGACTCAGGCTCAAGTGGCGTGGCGGCTGGTGGGGAAGGGCCGGTACGCTGCTGCTTGTCGCGCTGGGTTGGGCCGTCTTCCGTGCCGACAACCTGGACAACGCCGGCCGGTTTCTGCGGGGCCTGCTGGACTGGTCGGAGCCGCAGGCTGGCGTCGGCTGGCTGGTGATCGCGGTGTTGGTGCTTGGATTCACGCTGCAGATCTGGGGTCCGCGGCTGCGGGAAGGCTACATGAGCATCTGCGAACGGTCGCCCTGGGCGCTGCGTCCAGTGGTCTGGCTGGCGACTGGCGTTGTGATCCTCCTGCTGAAACCGCCGGGAATCGCACCGTATATCTATTTCGGGTTCTAAAATGATACGTTTCGCAACCTGTCGGAGCTGTGAATGGTGAAAGGCACTACAAATGCACTGGATCATGTCGCGCCGGCTCGCGTGCTGCTGGCCTGCTGGCTGCTGCTACTGGTTTTGCTGCTGGCATTCGCTACCGATGCCGCACGCTGGGCGGAGGGCGCAGAGAGCGCGATGGTTCGGGCTGGAGCCAAGCCGGCGGCACGTGCGTTGCTGGCGGTGTCCTCGGTAGTCGGACTGGCGGAGGCCAGGGAGCGGGCGGTCAATGCCGTGACTCAGTTCTATGAGGCGCAGGCCCGCAGCGGAGCGCGCTATCAGGCGCTGGCGACGGCAGCGGCGGCGGAGCCCGCAGTGCAGCCGCCGGCCACCCCGGCGGTGAACGAGGGCGCGACAGACAGTGCGGCAGCCGGGGCGGTCGCGATGGCTGAAACGCAGTTCCGGCCTAGCCGGGTGCTGCTGATCGGCGATTCATCGATTCAGGCCGGGCTGGGCACCCAGATCGAGCGACGGCTGGAGGAGTACGATGGCGTTAGCGTGCTGCGATTTGGGCAGCACTCGACCGGCCTGGCGCGCCCCGATTACTTCGACTGGTGGGAGAAGCTGCGTGAGCTGAAGCAGGAGTTCGAGCCCGACCTGGTGATTGCCTACTGGGGTGACAACGACTGCCAGGGACTGAGCACCCGCGAAGGCGGGCTGGTGGCACAGTTCGGCAACGACGAATGGGACGAGGAGTATGGCCGGCGCGTTATCGACATAGTCGAGCTGATGCGTGAAGGGGGCGGCGGAGCTGTGATCGTGGGTATGCCGATTATGCGCAGCAAGAGCTTCAGTCGGCGCATCGCTCGTCTCAACGGCGTGGCCGAGGCCGCGACGATTGCAGCCGGAGGTGTGTACCTGCCCACTTGGGAGATGACCTCGGATGAGGAAGGCGAATATGTCTCATCGGTGGAGTTCGAGGGCAAACTGCGCATCATCCGGGCGGGGGACGGCATCCACCTGTCCACTCACGGGTCAGCTTACGTGGCGGATGGCATCTGCCGCATGCTGGAGGAGCATTTCGAGCTGACGCCGGGGGATGTCGAGGCGGCGGAGTAGATGAGTGCACTGCGCGGGGTGCGGATGATCAGCCGGTCATCGACCCGATCCAGTCGTAGAGCAGAAACTGGAAGCGACCGATCAGCAGGCTGACGCGGGCCATCACGGTGTAGCCGAAAGCTGCGCCAAAAGCGACCATGATGAAGACAACGCCCACGCGCCCGATCTGTCCGACCGCGCCACGGTGCTCGAGGCTGAAGAAGAAGAAGACGACTGTGCAGAACACGCCGACCAGCAACACGAGCTGCGTCACGGCGTGAACCCATGTCGGGCCAAACGGCGCCATGGTGGCGACCAGCTGCGGCAGGAAGCGACCGGCGATTTCGTTCGGCACCGCGAGCCCGGCGTAGCCCGCGATCAGCAGCGCGAAGCTGTAGCGGCTCAGCCAGGCGAATCGGGGGATCACGCGCAGCAGGATGAACGCGCCCAGCACGATCGGGATGATGAGAATCCAGTTGCGGGCGTCACCCTCCTCCGGGTAGACGAGCGGGGCGATGGCGTTGGAGAAGATGTCGTTCCAGTAGTAGATGCACCAGCCGTAGCCCAGCGAGATGCCCAGAAAGATGTGCTCGCCCAGCTTGTAGACCGGATTGTCCTTGTAGAGGAAGCTGAAGATCATGAAGGTCAGAGCGGCGGCAATCCAGATGCCGAGCAGCGTGGCGACACTCATGAGATCACCTCCGGCCGCTGCTCCTGCCGGCCCTGCCGGATGTAGAGGATGTTGGCGATGATGATTGCCAGCACGATGAACAGGTGGACGGCGCTCTGAGCGTCCATGCCCTTCGTGGCGTCGGGAATGCGACCGATGATTGCCTCCATCCCGACGAGGTCCTCATACTCGGCGGCGCCCTTCATGCCGCCGACCAGCCCGCGGAACTGGCGTGAGGCGTAGTAGGGGTAGTACTGCGCAGCGGAGACCGCCGTGCAGTTGACGCTGAGCGGCACGTTCTCACGCTCGCTGGCGTAGCTGACCCAGTACTCGGGGTAGCCGACGGATGCGACGTCGAAGATATAGCTGCAGTCAGCCAGAGCGGTGATTTCCTTGAAGATCGGCAGGTCGCTCGTGACGCGGTTCTCGTGGTCGCGAGGGAAAGCATCGGTGAAGCTCTGGCCGATGCTGAGCATCACCGCCGTGCCGCCGGGCTTGTAGCCCAGATAGACGTAGTCGCGACCGTACTCAAGATCGGGATACAGCCGGTTGCCCTGGGTATCCTCGAATTCGGCTGCTTCGCGCAGGCCGCGGCTGCCGAGCGCGGCGCCCGCGGGCACGAGGGTCAGAGCGATCACGCGCAGGTCCTTGCGGAAGCACTGGTGCAGCAGGGCCTGGAGCATGGTGTAGTTCTCGGGGATGGTGCTGGGCCCGAAGTCGCACGAGATCATCACAACGTTGCCGGGCTCCAGTGCCTCGATGTCGTTGAATGCATCGCGGACTTCCTGGGTGGGCGTGAACGGAAGCTGCAGGGGATGGAGCAGAGGAATCAGCACACACAGGAACACAATGAAGTAGATGATACGGCGATCGAGATTGAGGATGATGCTGGCGAGCCGGTCCATCAGTCAGCACCTCCCATGTAGGTGCGTTCGATGCCGAAGATGATCCGGAGGCTGATGGCCACCATGCTGAGAAGCACGCCCAAGAGGATTCCCCGCTGAGCGGCGGCGTTTGGGTTGTTGAGAATCCAGCTGGCGACGCTGGCAAAGCTGATGTCGGTTCCGGCGATCGCGAAGCTGAGCTGCTCGCCGAGCGGCACGCGGCCGATCATCACAATGCAGCCCGAGATCAGCAGGGCGGTCGCTTCGAAGCTGCGGGCGCGGAAGGCGCGGAAGGCGGCGCTGGCGATGTAAAACGCCAGTAGGGAGAACATGGTGGCGTCCAGCGGCACGAACATGTTCTGGAACACCCAGTCGAAGAGGCTGTTTTCCTTGATCGTGAGACCGGTGAACAGATAGCGTTGAAGGGGGACGACCACTACCAGCCCGGTGATGCCAACGACACCGAAGAGCGCCGCCATGATGCCCAGGGCGTGGTTCGCACTTGCGCGGTTGGCCTTGACGGATGGGATGTAGCGGACTGTGAGAATGATCCCCAGAATGACGAACACTGCGGAGATGAAATACTGCCTGCTCAGCAGGCCAAATGCGATCGGCTCGCTGGGGAACCAACCGGCGAGCACCACGAAACTGAAGCAGAACAGCGTGATCAGGCTGTAGCCATAGCCCGGCTTCTGGGTGCTGACCTTGGACCAGTGATGGTGAATTGCCGACAGAATCCCCAGGATCAGCGCCGCACCCGTGAGGATGATCGCCCAGGCCGTGAACGACTGCTGGAGATTCTGAGCGAGGCTGCTGGGGCTGTAGTACTGGGCCCAGAGCACCAGCCCGACGCAGAAGGCCAGGAGGATCGGCAGTTGTCGCTTGAAGAACTGCATGTTATGTCAGTGGTGTGAGCATGTGTGAGAGCCAGACCCAGTCAATCTGCGACTCGACGCCAGCCTGGGCCAGGTAAACACCAACCGTAGCCAGGATACTGCCCACGATCACCATCACCATTACGAACGCCTTGCCGACGTCCTGGCCCTTGAGGCTGCCCAGCAGCATCGGTTCGCGGGAAAGGTATGCACTGGCGGCGTACAGCTCCTCGCCGATGAGCGTGTAGTCGCAGGTCGTGATGAAGAAGGGCAGCTGCGCCAACGCATCCGTACCGGCGATCTGGATCGCGCCGGTGGTGTAGCCTGTCTCCGCCAGTACCAGCGACTCGGCGTAGAAGTAGCCGAGCATGAAATTCGCCGCGGGCCGCTGGCGGACCATGATGCCGCAGACGCTGGCCACGTAGCTGAACTGCTGATCGGTGAGGAAGTAGATGTTGTCCTCGCGGTAGGCGTCGGGCCGGCCGGCCTCGATATAGGCGTTTTTCACCACCTCCTGGCTGACTGTCATCACAACGGGATCGAAACATGGCACCAGCAGCGTGCTGTCGTAGTTGGCGACGCGGCGGGCGATGCGGCCGAGGATGTTCACAGCCGCGATTGTGGATAGCGTCGACAGGGGGTCCAGACCGTTGAGGTGCAGGATCGGCTTGCCCATCTCCGTGGCCCGGCCGATCGCCTCGTCAACGGCCTCCAGCCCCTGGATGCGGCGGATGAAGAGGTTCGGATTGCGCCGCGCGGCTAGGATGAAGCCCATGATGATGATGGCGAAGAGCGCGCACAGCACCAGATTGTTGGCTGCGGCGCGATTGAACCACTCCTCGTGCGTGGTTGCGCTGCCGGCTTCGAGGCGCTGCACGACTCGCTCCTGACCGTCGGTGCCCATGCCCACGACCAGGCGAACCTCGTGCGTCTCGCCAGGTTCAAAGGCGGCAGGTTCCCAACTCGCAGTAAGGGTGGGGTCGTCCTGCAACTCCTCGGCGGTCGGCTCGACCCAGGTCATGTAGCGGTCGACGGTCAGCACGTAGTGGTCGGGGGTGGTAGGGTACCAGCCGAAGTACTCGGGGAAGTCAGCCTGGGAGGGCACGGTGACCAGCTTGCGCGCGCGATAGGAGCCCGGTAGCCACTCGCCTTCGACCAGTACTTCCGGACTGACGAAGGTGCTCTCTGGTGTTTCGGTCTCGGCGGCGAAGGTGAGGAGCAGGGCCGTGCCATCATCGTTGGGGCGGTCGATCAGCAGAGCGTCGCTGGCGATCAGGTCCGCCTGGGCGGTGGCTGGAAGAGACGAAACGGTGAGCAAGGCGAGTACCAGCGGGATAGCCAAACACAGACGTACGCACACCGACCGCGGCAGGGCCATTTGCCAGTAACTCCAGCCTCTTCCAAGGATGCCCCATTATACGCCTCGGAGCTGGCGGCACGTTCGCCGGCTTGAGAGCAGCGTGATAGAGAAAGGCCCCGCCACGAGGGCGGGGCTGTTGGAGGTAGCCAGCCGGGCCTACTCGGCTGGCTTCTGTATTGCCAGAGCGTGGGACACGTCCCGCCGCCCTAGTGGGTCAGCTGTGCTACACGTCGCTCTCCTCTGCCTGGTCTGGCGGCATAGTCCAGCCTAGAGCTTGGCGGCCAGAATCTTGTCCGCCTCGTCACGATCAACATCGGTAATGTATGGTATCCCGCTGATGTGGGCGGCCTCCTGCGTCAGGGCGGCCAGATCGTCGCGGCTGATGTGCTCGAGTGCGAACTTGCGGCTACCGCACATCAGCTGGCGCAGGCCCTGGGCCAAACGCTCGTAGTACGTATACAGCCCGATGGCACCGGTGGGCAGCCTCTCGAACTCGTCGTCGCCGAGTTCCTTGCGCAACTCCGCGGCCGTAACGAAGATCTCATCCTTGGTGTCGCCGAAGCGCTCGACGTAGACGGGCAGCTGGTGCTCGTCGATGGTGCGGCCGATGGTTTTGCCGACCATCGCGGCGGCGATCGGACCGCGGGCCATGCCGATCAGCTTGACGTACGGGGCCCCCAGCGCGAGCCCCTTGAAGATCTGGTCCTCAAAGGTGAAGCCGCCGGCGAAGGCAAGCGCGGGCAGCTTGGCGCCACGTTCGTCGAGCTTCCTGGCGTACTGGTAGAGCAGGGAGTGCAACTCCACGCTGGGTACGCCCCACTCGTTCATCATCCGCCACGGGCTCATGCCGGTACCACCGCCGGCACCGTCCACAGTCAGCAGGTCGAGGCCGTACTTGGTAGCGAAGAAGATCGCACGGGCCAGATCGACGGGGCGGTAGGCCCCGGTCTTGAGGAAGATGTACTTGGCGCCGGCGGCGCGCAGTTCGTCGACCCGCTGGGCGAAGCTCTCCTCGGTAACCATGCCGATGCGTGAGTGGCGCTCGAACTCCTTGAAGGAGCCACGTTCGAAGGCCTTGATCACGTGGTCATCCGTCGGATTAGGCAGCACCACATAGCCTCGCTCATACAGCAGTTGGGCCTTCTTCAGGTCACGGACCTTGACTTCACCGCCGATGTCCTTGGCACCTTGTCCCCATTTGAGTTCAACGCACTCGACGCCGAGCTCGCTGATCGCATATTCCTGTGTGCCCAGGCGCGTGTCCTCGATATTGGCCTGGACGATAGTCGCGCCGTAGCCGTCGCGTTGGTTGTCCTGGAACAGTTTGACGCGGCGCTTGAGGTCGACGGTATCGACGACCTTGCCGTCCTTGAGCACCGACTCCGGATCCATCCCAACCACGTTCTCGCCGATGGTGAGGCCGGTGCCCGCCAGGGCTGTGCCAATCGCCAGACCCTCCCAGTTGTTCTTGGCCACATTGGTGGAACCGATGCCTGGGATCATGAATGGCAGCTTGAACTTCAGGCCGCCGTCGTGCCCAAAACGCTGCTCGAGGCTGACGTTGGGGAAGATCGCCTGATCGCTGTCGGCCTCGATGCCGTGCGCCCCAACCGCTGTGCCCATGATATTGAAATGGGAGTAGTCAACTGGGTAGGCCTTTTCAGACGCGGTGGTGATCACGCCGAAGGGCTGTGGGTAGATCACCTCATGGCCGCGATAGGCCGACTTGCCGATCTCGCACATGCCGATGCACCCATCTACGCAGGTGACGCACATGCCCGAGATACCGGTCACCGATCCCTCGGTCCGGTTTTTTGTCAGCGTCGCCGCCGATGAGTTCAGGCGTGTCAACGTGTTCTGCATTACAGATTCCTCCAGTCTGTGTTCAGTCGGTCTTGATCTCACATGCGACGCAGGGGTCCATGTAGCACATCATGTCGTCAAACGGGTCTTTCTCGACGCAGGGCGGGCGTAGGTTCGCGCAGCCCCCGCAGATCGCCTTCTCGGGCTCGGTATAGGTGCAGCGCAGCTGGCAGGCCGGACACACGTACATGCAGCCACCGCACTGCCGGCACTCCTCCGAGGCGACGTCAAACGGAGTGCCCAGGCTGCGATTTTCGCCCCGGCCGCGGAAGCCGATCGCCTTAGCCATCATCTGTTCTTCGCACATGCGCACGCACAGGCCGCACATGATGCAGTCTTCGTACTCCTGGCGGAAGCGCTGCTGGCGGATATCGTGCGCCGCCGCGATGTCCTGGATGATCTTGGACTGGGGACAGGTAGCCAGCAGCAGCTCGATGACCATGCGGCGTGCACGCAGGACCCGCGCCGACGCCGTTCTTACCTGCAGGCCGTCCTCGGCTGGATATGTGCACGACGATACTAGCTTGGCTCTTGAGCCCACACCGATTTCGACGACGCAAAGCCGGCACGCACCATAGGGAGACAGGCCTTCCATGTGGCAGAGGGTAGGGATGGGAAAGCCGAGGAAGCGAGCCGCCTCGAGCAGCGTAGTCCCCTTCTCAACCTCCACGTCCAGACCGTTGATTGTCAGCTTGATCATGCGGTATCACCTTTTGGTTCAGCTACGGGCTCCGGTGTCTGCTGGGGCTGGGTGAACTCCAGGTCGCAGCGCAGGCAGCGGCGGGCCTCCCGGCAGGCCTGCTCCTCGGTGAAGGCGAGCTCGATCTCGTCGAATCCCGCCACGCGCTGCTCAGTGCCGATGGTGCGGGGGCGCAGCCGCTTGTCGGGCTCTACATCCTCACTGATCTCCAGCGGAGGAACGTGCACCGTCGGGACTTTGATCCGCCCCGGTTGTTCCAGTCTCTCACCGCGGAGATAGCGGTCGATCATCACCGCTGCCTTCTTGCCGTCGGCAATGGCCGCAACAACCGTGTTGGGTCCGGTTACCACATCCCCACCAGCGAACACGCCGGGCCGCGACGTGGACAGAGTGGCGTCCTTGACACGCAGAGTGCCCCAGTCGGTGACTTCGATTCCGGAAGCACTCAGATCCGGCAGTTCGGGTTCGTCCCCGATGGCCACCAGCAAGGTGTCCAGTTTGAGCGTGAACTCACTACCGGGAATCGGTACTGGCCGGCGACGCCCGCTGCTGTCCACCGGCCCCAGGCTGTTGCGGATGAAGGTGACGGCTTCAAGCCTGGCGGCGCTGGCGGCGTCTGTGGCCTGGTCCAGCCGCGTTGTCTCAGTCTTCTGGAGACTGACGGGGCTGACCTGGGTCTCGAGCTTGACGCCCTCTTCGATGGCCGCCTCGATTTCCTCGTCGAGCGCCGGCATCTCCTGGCGCGTGCGCCGATAGAGGATGGTGACACTCTCGACTGCCTGCTGGCGCAGGGCGACCCGAGCGGCGTCAATGGCGCTGTCGCCTCCGCCGATCACGCCGACGTGGCCGCGGGCAAGGCTCTCGCCGCGCCAGTTATGGGCCTTGAGACACTCCAGACCCGGCAACACGCCCTGCACGCGGGTGCCCGTGACTCCAAGCAGGTCCTCGCCTTCCAGACTTAGCTGCTTGCTGCGATGGGCACCGGTAGCGATATAGACCGCTTGGTGCCCCTCGTCGAGGAAGTCCTGAACCGAGATGTCCTTGCCGATCGTGACACCGCACTTGAGAGTGATATTGTCGTCCAGCAGGGATTGGATCTCCTTGCGCAGCGTCTCGCGCGGCAGGCGGTAGGAAGGGATGCCGCTGATCAGCATCCCGCCGGCCTCATCCGCTGACTCAAAGACGGTCACCTTGTGACCCAGCAGCGAGAGGTAGTGAGCGGCGGTCATGCCGCTGGGTCCTCCACCGATGATCGCCACTTTGCCGCCGCCTGAGCCGGCACCAGTGCGCTGAGCCTTGTAGACACTCGGATCGATGGTGTCTGTCACGAACCGCTTCAGCTGGCGGATCGCGATAGGATCGCTGCCGACCAGTCCACTACGGCAGCGGCTCTCGCAGGGGTGGCTGCAGACGCGTGCGCAGACGGATGGGAACGGATTGGCTTCACGGATTACCTGGTATGCCTGCTCGTATTCACCACGAGCGATATGAGCCACATAGCGCCAGGCCTCGGTGCCAAGTGGGCAGGCCGCTTCACAGGGTGCGCCGACAAGGTCGCTGCAGACAAAGGCCGGACAGCGCTTGTCGACGATGTGCGCTTCATACTCATCGCGGAAGTAGCGGAGTGTGGAAAGCACTGGATTGGAGGCGGTCTGGCCCAGGCCGCACATCGTTGTGTCCTGCACGACGTGCGCCAACTCCTCCAGCAGATCAAGGTGGGCGAGGGTAGCCTTACCCCTGGACACGTCGTCCAGCAGCTCGTACATGCGCTGGGTGCCCTTGCGGCAGGTGAAGCACTTGCCGCACGACTCGTCTTTGAGGAACGTCATGAAGTACTTGGCGAGGTCCACCATGCAGGTGTTCTCGTCCATGACAATCATGCCGCCGGACCCCATGATCGAGCCAACTTTGGCCAGGCTGTCGTAGTCGATCTGAAGGTCGAACATGCTGGCCGGAATGCAGCCACCGGAAGGACCGCCGGTCTGCACGGCCTTGATCCTGGCATCGCCGATGGGCCCGCCACCGATGTCGTAGACGATCTCACTGATGGTCATGCCCATCGGCACCTCGACCAGGCCCGTGTTGCGGACCTTGCCCACCAGGCTGAAGATCTTGGTGCCGCTGTTGCCCTCGGTGCCGACCTTCGCATACTCGGCGGCGCCTTTGTCGAAAATGACAGGGATATTGGCCCAGGTTTCGACGTTGTTGATCGCCGTCGGCTTGCCGTGAATGCCGCGCTGGACGGGGAAGGGCGGACGCTGGCGGGGTTCTCCCATTCTGCCTTCGATGGACCTGATCAGTGCCGTCTCCTCGCCACAGACAAACGCGCCGGCGCCGCGGACGAGCTCGAGATCGAAGGAAAAGCCCGTTCCCAGGATGTTCTCGCCGAGCAGTCCGAGCTCGCGTGCCTGCCGTAGCGCGATGATGAGGTGTTTGATTGCCAGTGGGTACTCATTGCGGACGTAGAGCACACCGTTGGTCGCCCCCGTGGCGAACGCCCCGAGGAGCATGCCTTCAATGACGCTGTGCGGGTTGCCTTCAAGGACACTGCGGTCCATGTAGGCCCCGGGATCGCCTTCATCGGCGTTGCACACCAGGTATTTGCCGCGTTCGCTCGGCTGGTTGGCTAACATCTCCCACTTGCGTCCGGTCGGGAAGCCTGCCCCACCGCGGCCACGCAGCCCGGAGTCGTTGACGGCTTGCAGTACGGCGGCGGGGTCAGCTGTCGCCAAGGTCCTGACGAGTGGCGCATAACCCCCGTTGGCGATGTAGTTGTAGATCCGCGTGGGATCCACCTGCTGGTTGCGCGAAAGCAGGGTTCTGACCTGGCGGCGGTAGAAAGGCAGATCGTCCATCTTCGCGATGGGCCGTCCGGTCAGTGGATCAACGTAGAGCAGCGACTCGATGATCTCGCCGCGGTCAACCGCCTCCACAATGCGCACCATGTCCTCAAGGGACACCTTCGGGTAGAACGTGCCGGCCGGTTCGAGGAGCACCGACGGTTCCATCTCGCAGTAGCCGTGACATCCGGTGACGCGCAGGTTGATGCGGTGAACCAGACCTCGGTTGAGTAACTCGCGCTTCGTCACGCGGATCAGGTCGTTGGCTCCACTGGCCTGCCCACAAGTGCCGGCCGAGATGACGATGGTGGGAAGCGAGCGATCCTCGTCAATTGTGAGCCTAGCAGCGAGCGCTTCGAACTCGGCGATCGTATTCAGTCTATCCATGAACGCATGTCACCTTGGTCTAACGTGTAGGTTGATCCGGCAGGCGGGCGTCAGGCGTTGACTCCCGTGAGGTCTAGCATGTGTCCCTTGCAGCCGCGGCGCGAACAGATCTGGAGTATTCCGCCGCCGCGGACGATCATGGGGACCATTGGTGCTTCGCATTCTGTGCACTTGGTGCCGCCGAGCAACTCGGCGTGACAGTGCGGGCAGAAGAAGTGTGCAACGGCGTCGGGTTCGATCGGGTGCTCCGATGAAACCTCGTAGCTCCCGTACAAGCTGGAGAGCAGCAGCCAGCCATGCTTCTGATTGAATGAGACACTGACACGGATTGCCGGCAGGCCGTCAACGAGATGGTTACGGTCCATGAGGCTGTGATTGCAGCGTGGGCAGCTAACATCGACGGGGAAAATCCGGTCGTCGCCCTCTACTTCAACGGTGTCGAGTCCCGCCTTCGCTTGTGCCAGAATCTCGCGGACCCTCGATGTTTTCACGTTCGAGAAGTAGTGGCCGTCGACGGTGACAATCGGCCCCAGCGCACATGCGCCGAGACAGGCAACCGTTTCAAGAGTGAACTCGCGATCCGCAGTGGTGTGACCCGGTGGAATCCCGAGTTGGCGCTGGAATTCCTCGACGATGCGCGGTCCACCGCGGACGTGGCAGGCCGTTCCGGAGCACACCGCGATGTGGTGCTTGCCGCGCGGATGCAGGCTGAACGCCTTGTAGAACGTGGCTACACCGTAAATGTCGACCAGCGAGCGCCCGCAGCGCTCCGCTACGGTGCGGAGCGCTGCCTCCGGCAGGTATCCATACTTGGCCTGCAGATCTTCCAGGATCGCAATCAGGCCGTTACCCGCCTCCTGGTGCTTCTCGATAATACTGACAGAGTCTTCGCTAATCATGGGGGTTCTTCTCGGCTGGTTTCGTTCCTGTACGGGCAAGAGCGGGTCTTGGCCTAGCAGTACTCCTCGCAGTGCCAGATGGCGGTGCCAGGTGTGCGGTTGACGCACTGCGCGCGGTTGGCGCAGTGCTGGCACAGGCCTTCCTCACCGCCGTTGGGTGAAGGCGCAGCCGTTGCGGGAACGGACACGGGCTTGGATCCGGGCGAGGGCGGAATGTAGGCGTCGAACTGGTCGCAGAACCAGATAGGCTGGCCGGCGGCCTTGAGGTTGACACACTCGGGAGCGTGGTTGCAGGTGCTGCAGATGCCTACCTCAGCCGCAATCGGCGAGGTGATGAACTCCTTGGTCGCCGTCTTGGTTTTCTCGTCAATTGTGCGTGGCATTGTATCTTCTCCGTTGTAGTTGGCATAGTCGGGCTGGGATCGGCATTTGGTTCCGGTAGACGCGCCGCTGGCAGGCAGAAGAGCTCCTGGGTCCGGACCTGCCTGTAGCTGGTGCCCTGCCGACTCCAGTGTCCGTGGCATTGTCCCCGCCTGAATTGGATCGCGCAATTGGAGAATGCCTGTAAGGGAATCCCCGACCCATCGCGCCCCAAACCCCTAGTCTCGTCGCCACTGGGCGGGGCAGCGCCAGCAATCAGGCGTCAAGCGTCGTGAGTCCGATTCGCAGGGCGTGCTTGGTCAGGGCAGGCACGTTGTCGACCTGCAGTTTGCGCATCAGCTGGCGGCGATAGGTCTCAGCGGTCTTGATGCTTACGCCCAGATGGGCGGCGACCTGGCGTGTGCTGTCACCGTCGGCGATCAGCTTGAGTACTTGGCGTTCACGAGGGGTCAGCTTCGGCCCCGACGCCGGGTCATGCTCTGCCTGGTGGCGTACGAAATCCTCCAGGACGATGTCGGCCAGCTCCGGACTGAGGAACATGAGGTTGTCGCTGACGTTGCTGATAGCCTGAATCAGGCTCTCGCGGGCGCAGTCCTTGAGCACGTAGCCCTTGGCACCCGCTCGAAGCACCTCAATTACGATCTGTCGGTTGCCGTGCATGGACAAAGCGACGACCTTCACGCCGGGCAATTCGGCCGTCAGCTGCCGCGTAGCATCGATACCGTTGAGCACTGGCATGGCGATGTCGAGGACGACGACGTCAGGGTGCAGCCGGCGAGCCTCGTCAATTGCTTCAAGGCCGGTGCTGGCCTCACCCACAACGTCGATGCCGTCCGTGGCGCTGAGCAGCGCGCGAAGTCCCTGACGCACCAATTGGTGGTCATCGGCCAGTAGAACAGAGATGCCCATTGCAGCACCCAGGTCAGAGATTGCGCCTCAACACGGGGGACGCGGCGACCCAGTGGAGATTATGTGGCCTTGGGAGGCACCTCGCAATCAGGGAATTCCGCATAGGGCATCGCCGATGCGTCGGGAGGGGACGTCAGCTGGTGAAACCGGGCGGACTAGGCGTCCAGGTTCGTAAGGCCTTCACGAATGGCGTACTTCGTCAGCTCCGCCAGGCTGCGCAGTTCCAGCTTGTCCATGATGTGCTGGCGGTGAGCCTCAACGGTCTTGACGCTGACCCCCAGCGCATGCGCGATCTGCTTTGTGTTGTTGCCCTCAGCCAGCAACTTCAGCACCTCATTCTCACGCGGCGTAAGGTCCCCGGCCGGCGTTGCCTTCTCGCTGTTGCGGCTGGTGACGTAATCCTCAATCACACTGTCCGCGATGCCCGGACTGAAGAACGTCAACTTGGCATTGACGGCCCGGATCGCCTGGGCGAGATCCTCCTGGGCGCAGTCCTTGAGCAGATAGCCAGACGCGCCGGCGCGCAGCATCTCGAGGATGTACTGCCCGTCCGCGTGCATCGACAGGGCCACGATCTTGGCCTGCGGCAGCGTCGAGACGATGCGTCTGGTGGCCTCGATGCCGCTCATCTCCGGCATCGCGACGTCCATCACAACCACGTCGGGCTGAAGCTCCTGGGCGAGTCGAACAGCCTCGGCGCCACTGGCGGCTTCACCCACGACGTGAAGATCGGGGTACTGGTCAAGCAGCGCACCGAGACCCTCCCGGGTGATCTTCTGATCGTCGACCAGCAGAATGCGAATCTGCTTGGTCCCGAAGGTGGTGAGTGCTGGCTTGCTCGCAGCATCGTCCGGGGCTTCAGCGCTGCGGGGGGGGACGACCAAGGTGACAGTTGTGCCGTTGCCGGGGGTGGTGACGATCTGCATCTGTCCGCCAAGGTAGGCCAGACGTTCACGGATACTGAACAGACCGAAGCCTTGCTGATTGTCGCGGCGGGCGCTGAGTGCCTCCAGATCGAACCCGCAGCCGTCATCAGCCACCCGGATGTGAATGAAGTTGCCGGTGGTCGTGGCCGAAACTGTGACCAGACTGGCGGCGGCGTGCTTGGCCACGTTGTGGAGCAATTCCCGAACCGCCTGGAAGACAACGATCCGCATATCCTCGCCAAGTGGCTTGGAGGACTTGTCGTCGGTGAACTCGGCGGCCACGCCGTGCTCATCACGAAACCTGGTGGTCAGCCACTCCAGAGCGGCCTCGAAACCCAGCTCATGCAGTACCGGCGGGCTGAGCTCGAAGGTCAGCGACCGCGTGTCGGCGATCGCGCGCTCCAGCAGCTGCATCACCTCATCGAGTGGGACGTCCGGAGCTCCGTCGCGGATGCCCGAGAGCTTGATGCGTGCGACGGCCAGTGTCTGTCCGATGCGGTCATGCAGGTCCGTGGCGATCCGCCGACGCTCGCGCTCCTCGATCAGTGACAGCTCGGATGCCATCTGCCGCAGTTGACGCTGATAGTCGCGGATGCGTTGCTCGGCCCAGATGCGCCCAGCCGTGCGACCAAGGCGCTCGGCAATTGCATTGATCAAGTGTCGCTCCTCCTGCAGGAACGGCCCCTCATCTAGTTCTGGCCGTTCCTCCAGGTAGGAAACATCCAGACGACCGACGCGCTCGCCACCAGCCACGATTTCGGCGCTCTGCAGCCAGCGTGTCTCCACGAAGTTTTCCGTGGTGAAGACCTTGCCCTTCAGCACGATCCTCGCGGCGGTGATCTCGGGATACTGCCATGACGGGGGGATCAGGTCCGCGATGCGCTGGAACGTCTCCTCGAGCGTCATGGTCTCGGCTTCGCGCAGGCGAGATATGCCATACAGGCACTTCAACTCCTTTACGCGCTCGCCAAGGTCGTGAGTGCGCTTCTGCAGCTCTCCCTCGGCCGCCCGCTGGGCGGTGACGTCCGTGCCGGTGCTGATGATGTACTCCACGCCTCCGTTCGTGTCCAGCCTGGCGGTATTGGTCCAGGCGACCAGCCGCCGCTCGCCCTTGCGGGTCACCCATGAGTTCTCATGCTGGTTGGGGAAGTCGCCGGCAGCGATATCATTGATGACGGCCTTCACCTCATCCACCTCGTCAGCGCTGATCAGCTTGTCCCAGACCTGGGTGCCGCGGAGCTCGCGGGCGGAATAGCCGCTCAGCTTCTCGCAGGCCTTGTTGACGAAGATGATCCGGCCTGTGGCGTCCAGCATGACAATCAGGGCGCTGGTCGTGTCTACCACGGAGGCCAGTAGGTCGCGCTCCTTCTTGGTCTTGGCTGCGCTCCCTTTGGATGGAGGCCCGGACGACGATTCATTGCTCTTCTTGACCATGTCGGGTTACCCAGCACCGGGGCTACGGCCATGGCACGGCCACAGCCACCAGTCCGACCAGTGCTGCGGGGTGGCTAGCATACACCAGTGTGGCCCCGTGGGCAAACGCCGACCGCGGAGAATCGCTGGCGTCGCGCAGATGCGTGGATTGCTTGCAGGGGTAGTAGTGTTCTGGTATATTGACCGGCGCGGCCCCATCGTCTAGTGGCCTAGGACGCGGCCCTCTCAAGGCTGAAACACGGGTTCGACTCCCGTTGGGGCTG
>CAZSSB010000011.1:0-76066 GCA_964609245.1 uncultured Planctomycetales bacterium
TCGGTTCCAGCAGATTGTGCCGTGCCAGGGATCCAGGCGCTTCCGCCCTGCAGGAGCCACTCGTTGTACTGGTCGTAGTAGTCGAAGTACTCCCGCATCATATCGATCTCATGCGGCTCCGGTGGCGGCTCTGCGCCGGTGTCGATGCGGTACTTGATGTCGCTGAACTTGCTTATCTCTTCATTGGTCCAGAGATCCTCTGGTGCATCCATGAATGCTGGCAGTTCGCCCGGCTGCTCGGCCGGCTGCTCGCCGGGCTGTTCACCCGTGCCGCCACGGGGGGGGGCTGTTCCGGCACCACCGCCACCGCCGCCCGCGGGGGGCTCACCGGTACCCGCCGGTGGCTGGCCGGGCAGACCCGCGCCCTCGGGCGGCTGCTCGCCCGTGCCCTCGCCCGGCGGCGGCTCCTCGCCCTCGACTGGAGCTGCTTCATCCATGGCGGGTTCGACGCCCGGCACTTCCGTTGCCTGCGCGTAGTCGTACTCCGTCTCCACCACGGTGGCCAGCCGTCCGCGCTCGGATTCCGGCACCTCGCGCACCTCGCCGTTCGCCACCGACCAGACGTACTCCAGATCGCGGTTGTCCGGGTTGTCGACCACGGCGTAGACGTAGTAGTCCTCACCGGGATAAACGTCGCCGGTTTCCATGCTCATCAGCATGATCACCACCGGAGGATCCTCGTCCGTGCGGGCCTCCTCCGGATTGACCTGCTGCTGACCCCGCGCACCGCGGGCGCTGGCCTCGTAGTTGTCGTCGTAACTCCCGCTGCCGGTGCTGATATTGGTGGGAGTGCTGCTGCTGGTACACGCAGTGGCCGCAACGAGCAACACGCAGAGGATGAAAAGACTGATCCGCCTCATTGGTTTGCGCCTTCCGTTCCTGATTCCCTGTGACACATTAAATGATAACAATGCCCCGGACGCATCACAAGGTTCGCTTGTTCGCCACCAAGCATATCATGTCTCCGATCCGCTGGTTGACGGGGCAGGGGATGCCCCGGCGCCCCCCGGTCGCGGCCACCGCGAGGTTCAGGTAGTTGATCTCCGTCTCGCGCCCCGCGCGCAGATCCTCGCGCATCGAACTGCTGTTGGCGGCCGTTTCGTCGATCAGCCGTACCAGATCGCGAAACAGATGCTCGCCAGTATAGCCCCAGCGCTCCCCAAGCTCCGCCGCGGCGACGCCCGCCACTTCTGCCAGCAGGCCCCGTATCAGCCGCGATTCCCCGGCGTTTGCCAGCTCCCCATTGGGACAGTCGAGCAGCGCCGTCAGCGGGTTTACGACACAGTTCAGCGCCAGCTTGTGCCACATCCGCGTCCCGATCTCCTCCTTGGCGCCCGCCACCAGCCACGGGGTGGTCAGGACGCCAGTCAGCTCCGGCGCCCGGTCACGGATGCCTCCCAGTGGCCCCATGACCAGCCTGCTGGTTGCGGTCGCCCGCAGCACGGCACCGTCGATCCTGGCGCCGCCGTAGAGCAGGCCGAGGTGAACCGGGCATGTGTGCAGCCCATTGGCGACCACCAGCACCTGCCAATCACGATCCCTGAGCGCGCCGACCACGCCCCCCACCTGCGGAGCCTTGACCGCAACGATTGCCCAGTCGAGCTCCGCCGGAAAAGCGGAGGCGTCATCGACCAGCTCCCACTGGTCCCCAGCAAACTCCAGGTCGGCGCCCCCGATTTTGCAGCGCAGGGACGTCAGAGCGCGCCGCCGCGCCTTATCCCGCTCCGCCCAGTGGAAACGCTGGCCGTTCTGCGCCAGCGTCGCCGCCAGCAGGCTGCCAACCGCGCCGGCCCCCACCAGTCCGATACGCGACTCAGCCACCATCAGCCTCCAGGCGCCGGCTGGAATCGTCCGTGGTCTGTCCCTGCTTCATGAACTCCGCGGCATTGCGCAGACAGGCCCGGTAGCCGTCGCGGATGATCCGGGGGCCGGGCAGGCTCTCGATGAACGCACTGCCGTAGCTGGCGCTGGCGGCCCGGCTGTCGAGCAGGAACACGCAGCCGCGATCGGTCTTCGTGCGAATCAGCCGGCCGAAGCCCTGCTTGAGCTGCATCACCGCCTGCGGCAGGCTGTAGCGACGGAAGCTGTCGCCGCCCTCGGCCTGGATCGCCTGCTGGCGGCCGGCGTGGATCGGATCGCGGAAGTTGGCGAAGGGCAGCTTGGCCAGCACCACACAGGTCAGCGCCTCGCCCGCCACGTCGAACCCCTCCCAGAAGCTGCGCGTCGCCAGCAGCACCTTGTCGCCCTCCCGGCGAAACCGCTCGCTCAGCTCCGCGCGCGTACCGCTGACGCCCTGAACGAGGACGCGTCGCTCCGCGGCGTGGGCCGCCAGTTGCTCCGCGATGTGATTGAGATCGCGGTAGCTGTTGAACAGCACCAGCACTCCGCGCGGGAAGGAGTCCATCACACCGCCAACTACTTCCTCGAGCTGCAGCAGATACCGGTCACGCTCGTTGCCGGTCGGCCCGGCCAGATCGGTGGCCACCAGCAGCAGCGACTGCCTGGCGAAGTCGAAGGGGCTGTCAAGCTGCAGCCAGGTGGTGAACCCGACCGTCTCCGGGCTGAAACCCAGGCTCTCCTGCAGGTAGTCGAAGCGGTCGCGAACGGTGAGCGTGGCTCCGCAGAGGATCACGCAGTCTCGTCCGCCCAGCAGTCCCTGGAAGACCGGCCCGACGTGCAGCGGCGCCGTGCGGTAATCCCAGCTGGTGTCGCCACCGGCCGGCCGGCAGTTGAACCAGGTGATCGCGTCGGTGTCATCGGGTCGCCAGTGAGCCAGCGCGCTTTCGGCCTCGGCCAGATCGATCGAGACGGCCTGCAACTCCATCTGCAGGTAGTCGTCGTCGATGTACAGGTCCGATTCCTCTTCGCCGAACAGCAGCTTGAGCGCCGAGGTCAGCTGCCGCATCCGGCTGAGTACGGCATGCAGCCGCGCGGCGAGCTTGGCCAGCAGGTCGAGCACCTGCCGCTGGCCCGCGCTGGCCGTCGGCGGGGTCAGCTGCGAGGAGTTGGTGGCCGAGACGTGCCCCTTGTCCGCGGCCTGGCTGACCAGACTGCTGATCTGATCACGGACCTCGACGCTCAACCTCACCCACTCCGGCAGCGACGTCGCCCCCTCCTGGATCTCGCCCAGCGCTGCGCGCCACTGCTCGTCGATGCTCGCCGCCGCCAGGCTGAGCCGCTTGCTCACCAGTTCGTGCTGCAGCACCGCCAGGATCCGGTTGGCGAGGTCGATCGGCGTCTGATGGGTCACTTCCAGCGTGTTCTGGCTGGTGATCGCGCTCTCGAGGTTATGCGCCTCATCGAAGACGATCGCCGCGCTGCGCGTGACCACGTTGTCCGCGTCCTGATCGAGCGGATTGAACAGCGAGAACACCAGCGCGTGGTTCACGACCGCGATGTGGCTGCCCATCGCCGCGGCGCGCCGGTCGAAGTAGTGGCAGTTCGTCTTGAACTCGCAGCGGTCGCCGAGGCAGGTCTGGAAGCGGCAGTCGATGCCGCCCAGCAGCCGCGCCCGCTCGGGCTGGCTCAGTCCCGCCGGTGAGGGCAGGGCGTCGAAGTCCTCCTGGGGCCGGCCGTCGAAAGCCAGCAGCAGGCGCAGGATCATCAGCAGGCCGGCCTCCCCACCGCCCGCCGCGTCCCGCGCCCAAGCGCGGTTGCCCGCGCTCAGCGACAGCCACGTTTCCTTGAGCCGCTTGAGGCACAGGTAGTGCTCGCGTCCCTTGAGCAGCGTGATCCTCAGCTCCAGCGCATCCAGGATCTCCAGCAGCCGCGGGATGTCCTGCTCCACAAGCTGCTGCTGTAGGTTGATCGTGTTGGTGCTGACCAGGCAGAGCTTGCCGTGCTGGGCGGCGTGGATCGCCAGGGGAAGCAGATACGCCAGTGACTTGCCGACGCCCGTGCCGGCCTCGACCACCAGCGGTCGCGAGTCGCTGAGCGCTTGCTCAACCGCCTGCGCCATCTCGATCTGCTGCGGACGATCCTCGTACTCCGCGAAGGCGCGCTCCAGGGACTCACGCGCCGCGAAGACGCGCTCCAGCATGTCCGCGGCCACTTCCTGCGCGCCGGCCGCGCCACCGCTGCGCGCCGGCGGGAAGTAGCGAGCCAGGTCAACCGCGCCGGCCGCCGGCAGATCCAGCACGTCGTGCCGGCGGTGCAGCTCGTGCACGAAGCAGCCCAGCCGCGACTCCAGTCCCCACTCCTGGACCAGCTGGCAGATCTGAGCCAGCAGATCGTCGGCAATCGACGCCAGGCCGGCCACCACCGCCGCGGCCAGCCCCTCCATTGCCTCCAGGGACTCCGCCGGAGCCTGGTCGAACAGGTAGGCCAGGTCTCGTATGTGCCAGACCGCAGTCGGCCCGCCCGGCCACTGAGCCCGCAGCTCGGTCATCGCGGCTGAAGTCGGCCGGCCCCCCGCGACGACCACTGCGGTCTCGGCGGCCTTCTCGACTGGCTCGCACAGCTGCGCCAATCCCTTGAAGCTGACATCGCCTTGCACCTGGCCGCCCAACAGGCGCGCCTTGCCGCTGAGGCGACGGCCGGAGGTCAGCCTGATCAGCAGACACCGATCCACTGCACCATTGTAGAGTAATGCGGCGCCCCGCGGCCTGCGCGGCGTGGCATAATGGAAAGCGGATACGAACCGTACCAACTACCAGTGGCCCGGGGCGAATGAAGCGGCCGCCACGAGAGGAGAAGGCATGTCTACTGAGAGAAGCGGCGAGCGCTCGCTCGCGATAATGTACGAGGGGCCCGGCGGCTACGTCTGGGTCAAGCAGCTGGAGCACGGCGGTCAGCGCGGCGCGCTGCTGTACTTCGCCAACCCGGACCCGCGCAAGCTGCATGCCGTCGACGTGGTGGGCATGCAGGAACTGGAAGCCGGCGTCGCCGCGATCGAGGCGGCCGCGGCGGAGCTCTCGTTCTGCGTGATCCACGGCGCCTACGACCCGGTTCACGCGGGAGCCGACATCACCCAGTTCGCCGGGGACTGCGACTACGCGGCGATCAAGGAGCACCTCGATCGCGGCACGGCGCTTGATGTCCGGTTCAAAGCGCTGTGGCCGAAGCTGCGCACCGTGGCGATCCTCTGCGGCGACCGCTACGGCGGCAGCGTCGAGTGGCCGCTGTTCGCCCAGTGGGCGGTCTGCGACGACAAGACGCGCCTGCAGTTCAGCGAGGTGCATCTTGGCATCGTTCCAGGTTGGAACGGCATCCTGAACGTGATGCTCAAGTCTTCCGCCGACAATGGGCTCTACATGGGTCAGACCGGCAACGCCGTCGATGCCCACGACCTGCAGCGGATCGGTCTGGTGCAGAGCCTGAGCGCCACGCCGGATCCCCCGGACCGGCGGTCCACCCCTCCGGAGCAGTGGCCGGGCCTCTGGGCGGCCCATGCCGGGCAGTGCCAGCACATGCTGCTGGAGGCCGCGCTCGACCTCGCGACAGCTGAGGCAGAGCCAAGTAGGGGAGACGCGCCCAGACTCGTGTCGGCGGAGGAGCATGAGGAGGAGCTGCGCAGACGCACCGATCCAGAGCCATATCGCGCGCTTCAGGCCGAGATTGCGCAGCAGGCATCGGCCCTGGGTGCCGAGCCCAGCAAGGATGACCTCAAGGCGCTGATCAGGACGGTCAACAAGCGGCTTGGCGAGCTCGGCAAGCCGCTCGCTCCCGAGGCGGTTCGCAAGCTCGCCGACTACGCCGCCCGCTGGGGCGCTAAGCCCTACGACCAGCTGCTGGCCGGCTTCGCCGAGGCGGCCCAGGAGGAAGCGGATCTCTGCGACGAGTTGATGCACACCGACCATCGCCGCATCGGTATCAACGCAATCCTCTCCCGCAAGCCCGAGGAGCGAGTACCGGTCTTTGACTAGCAGTGGAGGTGGCAGGCGATTGCCGCCGAGATTCTGCGTCGGCTATAATCGCCCCTGAGTTCACGGTATGCCGTGCACTTGACGCAGAATCTTGCGGCAGTCGGGCATGGCGGCCGGGCGTGACTACACGCCTATTTCACGGGGGAGCCGGATGAGCAGCTTGTTGGTTGTCTACCTGGTCGTTCTGCTGGTCAGCCTCGGCTGGTTTGCTGTCACTGTCTCGCGGCGCCTGCGGGTGCTGGCCTGGGGACGTTCCGCTGACGCGCGCGGCAACGTTGATCGCCGGATCGGCGGAGTGCTCAAGTACGTATTCGGGCAGTGGCGCCTGCTGCACGGCGATGTAGCCGCCGGCCTGATGCACTTCCTGATCTTCTGGGGCTTCCTCGTCGTGTTGCTCAACACGGCGCATTTCCTGATCCAGGGACCGGTCGCCGACTTCGAACTACCGCTGCTGGGCCGCGAGGCCTGGCTCGGTCGCGCGTACCTGACGCTGCGGGACTTGTTCGAATTGCTCGTCCTCATCGCCGTCGGTTATGCCGGCTGGCGGCGACTGGTCACCAAACCGCGCCGACTGGAACTCAGCACTGAGGCATTGCTGATCCTGGGCCTGATCGCGATCCTGATGCTCACGGACTTCGTGATGGGCGGCGCTGAGCGCGCCATGGCCGCTGTCTCCGCGCAGTGGTACTCACCCGCCGAGCTGCTGGTCGGCTCGTGGCTGAGCGGCCTCGGCCGGTCCGCCCTGCTGATCACACACTCCATCTGCTGGTGGGTGCATCTGGTCAGCCTGCTGTTCTTCCTCAACCTCCTGCCGCTGGGCAAGCATTTCCACGTGCTGCTTTCCCTTTTCGGCGTGTACTTCCGCAATCTCAGTCCCGCCGGCGAACTCGGCAAGGTCGACTTCGAGGACGACGAGGCTGAGGAGTACGGGGCCAGCCAACTGCGCCACCTGACCTGGAAGAACCTGCTCGACGCCTACAACTGCACCGAGTGCGGCCGCTGCGACTACTTCTGCCCGGCCAACCAGACCGGCAAGGAGCTGAGCCCGCGCCACATCATCATCGGCACTCGCGATCGCGTGCGCGACTGCCAGCCGGCGATCCTGAAGGCGCTGGGCACCACGACCAATGGTGATGCCGACCCGCCCGCACCGGAGGAGGGCCAGCCGGCGTTCGTGGGTGAGGTGCATACAGACCAGGCGCTCTGGGCGTGTACAACCTGCGGCGCCTGCGACACCCACTGCCCGCTGTTCATCGAACACGTCGAGCCGATCGTCGAGATGCGGCGGCACCTGGTGCTGGAGGAGGAAGGCCGCTTCCCCAAGGAACTGGTTGCCACCTTCAACGGGCTCGAGCGCCAGGGCAATCCGTGGGCGATCGGCGCTCACGAGCGTCTCAACTGGGCCGAGGGGCTTGAAGTACCGACGCTCAGCGACAATCCCGGTGCGGAGTACGTCTACTACGTCGGCTGCATGGCGTCCTTCGACGAGCGCAACAAGGCGACCGCCCGCGCGCTGGTGGAGCTGCTCAGGCATGCCGGCGTCAGCTTCGCCGTGCTGGACGCCGAAACGTGCTGCGGGGATCCCGCGCGCCGCACAGGCAACGAGTATCTGGCCCAGGCGCTGATCGAGATGAACGCCGAGCAGTTCAAAGAGGGTGGGGTGAGGAAGGTGGTCACGGCTTGCCCGCACTGCTTCAATACGCTCAAGCACGAGTACCCGCAGTTCGGCATCGAGTTCGATGAGGTACTGCACCATGGCACGCTGCTGGCGCGCCTGCTGACCGCCGGCAAACTCAGCCCCCAACAGGAGCATCCCCAGCAGCGGATCGTGTTCCACGATTCGTGCTATCTGGGCCGCTATAACTCGATCTACTACCAGCCGCGCGACGTATTGCGCAGCGTCCGCGGCGTCCAACTGGCGGAGGCCGTCTTCAGTCGCGACAAGGGCTACTGCTGCGGGGCCGGCGGCGGCATGATGTTCATGGAGGAGACCGAGGGCCAGCGCGTCAATCACTGGCGCTACGGGCAACTCAAGGCCAGTGGCTCAGCTGGCATCGCGGTGGCCTGCCCGTTCTGCATGGTGATGCTGGACGACGCCGCCAAGGACCTCGATGGCGACGGGGGCCTGCCGGTGGAGGACATCGCCGTCACACTGCGCCGGGCGGTGCTGGGCTAGTCTGGCCGGCAACACGGACACACGAAGCAGGCTCAGGCCAGGCTGATCTCGCCGACCTCCGCCTCCACCGCCGCCAGAATCGCGCCGCTCTCGATCAACTCGATGATCTTGTCGATGTCGTAGACCATCGGGCGGTCGTCGTCGAGCACGTCGACATGTTCGCGGATGACCCGGTAGGCCGCGCCGGTGCCCTTCCCGGGCTTCAGACTGGGGCCACCTTCCTCATCACGGGTGCGTCCGCGGGCGCGGAAGTCCATCGCCTGCGCCGCCGCGTACATCTCGATCGCCAGCACCCCGCGCGTGTTCTTCAGGATCTCCTTGTACTTGCGCACCGCGACCGGCCCCATGTTGACGTGGTCCTCCTGGTCGGCGCTGACACTGACGTTGTCCACCACGGCCGGGTGGCTCAGGACCCGGTTCTCGCTGCAGAGCGCCGCCTGGGTGTACTGCGCCACCATCAGCCCGCTGTTCAGGCCCTTGCCCTCCACCAGAAAATCGGGTAGGCCGCTCAGCACCGGGTTGAGCAACCGGTTGGTGTGCCGCTCGGCGAGGCTGGCTACCTCAGCCGTAGCGATCGCCATAAAGTCAATCGCCATCGCCACCGGCTGCCCGTGGAAGTTGCCGGCCCCGAAGTAGTTGCCCGTCTCGGCGAAGAACAGCGGGTTGTCGATGGCGCTGTTGACTTCGGTCTCAATCTGGCGGCGGGCGAAGTGGTAGGCGTCAATGCTGGCGCCCATCACCTGCGGGGTGCAGCGCATCGAATAGCCGTCCTGCACCTTGCCGCTCTTGTGGGCCATGATCTCGCTGCCCGCCCAGAGCTGACGCAGGGCGGCGGCGGCGGCCTGCGAACCGGGGTAGGGGCGCACCGCGTGCACTTCCGCGCTGTAGGGTGACTCCACCGCCTTGAGGGCGTCCAGCGCCATCGCGTACGCGATCAGCGCATTCTTGTACAGCCGCACGGTGTCGCACAGCTCCAGCGCCGACTCCCCGGTCATCATCTGGGTGCCGTTGATCATGCCCAGGCCTTCCTTGGCGGTCGGCACGAACGGCTCCAGGCCAGCCTGTTTCAGGGCCTCCCCCCCCGGCAGCCGCTGGCCCTCATAGAACGCCTCACCCTCACCCAGCATCGCGATCGCCATCATGCTGAGCGGCGAGAGATCTCCGGAGCATCCCACGCTGCCTTTCTCGTAGACCAGGGGAGTAACGCCGCGGTTGAGCATCTCGACGAAATGGTCGGCCAGTTCGCGGCGGACGCCGGAACACCCGCGGGCGAGAGCGTTCAGCCGGCAGAGCATACCGGCCCGCACGACCGGCACCGGCTGCACGTCACCGGTGCTGGCGCAGTGGCTGTAGATGATCCGCCGCTGGAGTTCCTCGCACTGCTCCTGACTGATACGAATACGAGCCAACTCGCCGATTCCGGTGGTCACGCCGTAGATCGCCGCCCCCTCGTCGATCAGCTTCAGCACCAGATCGCGACTGGCCTGAATGCGATCGTAGCAGGACTGCGCCAGTGCCACCGGCTCTCCGTGTCGCGCCACTCGCTCGATGTCCTCAATCGCCAAGTGGCCGTCGTCAATCGTCAACGCCATGCGTTTGCTCCTTGCTGCGTGGTCTTCGCGGACCGTCTGCGGGCCCCAGCGCACCCCCTCGTCAACAGTCTACACCCTGCTAGCCACCGGCCACCCGGCACAGGTAATCCTGGGTCAGCGCAGCAGCATCGAGCCGCCGCGCTTGACCCATTGCCCTCCAATCAGCACGTCGCGAACGGCATCGCAGCCTACGTGATAGGCAATCTCGTTGTAATGCGGCAGGTCGATCACGAGGACGTCCGCTCGCTTCCCGACTGCCAGACTACCCACTTCGCTGGCCATGTCCAGGGCGCAGGCGGCATTGATCGTGCTGGCCACAATGCACTCTTCGGCGCTCATCGCCATTTCGAGCACTGCCAGCGTCATGGTCAGCGGCATGCTGTACACCAGACTGGAGCCCGGATTGAGATCCGTAGCCAGGGCCACGGCGCAGCCGGCTTCGATCATCCTGCGCGCCGGCGCGTACTCACCGTGCCCGGAGAAGAACATCGTGGCGGGCAGCAACGTGGCCACCGTCCGGCTGCTGGCCAGCGCCGTGATGCCCTCGTCACCGACGCCACCCAGGTGATCGCAGGACAGGGCGCCGACCGAGACGCCCCAGGCAGTCGTGCCGTCATCGCCGAATTCATCGGCGTGCAGCCTCAGCCCCAACGGTAGGCCGTCCGCCGCGGCGACGATCCGCTGGGCTTCTTCGCGCGTGAACGCCAGCGGGTCCACGAAGATGTCGTAGAAGTCGGCCAGCCCTGCTTCGGCGACCTCGCACAGCTGCTTGATCACAATGTCCACGTAGCCGGCCCGATCTTCGGCGTACTCCGGCGGGATCAGATGCGCCCCCAGGTAAGTGCTAAGGATCCTGCCCGGCACACTGCGGCGCAGCTCGGCGACAACCTCCAGCTGTTTGAGCTCGGCATCGGGCAGCAACCCGTAGCCGCTTTTCGTCTCGACTGTCGCGGTCCCGTTGGCGTACATGCGCAGCAACCGCCAGCGTGCGTCGGCCAGCAGCTGCTCCTGGCTGGCCGACCGCGTCTGCGACATCGTGCTTCGAATGCCACCGCCCGCCGCGGCAATCTCCTGGTAGGTCTCGCCGCGCGCACGCCGGTAGAACTCATCCGCCCGGCTGCCGCCAAAGACCAGATGTGTATGGCTGTCGATGAAGCCCGGCATCACGACGCAGCCGCTGGCATCGATCGTCGTGCAGTCGTCGGTTAGCAACGAGCGGTCCAAGCCGCTTGAGGATCCCACGTAGGCGATCCTGCCGGTGGCGCTGGTGAGACCCAGCGTACCTCCCTCAACCACACCCAGTTCCGACATGCCAGCCCCGCGCCGTGGGACTGGGCCGCCAGCGCCCTCAAGTGTCAGCAACTGGCCACACGGCGATACTAGCAGGTCGATCACGGCTGTTCTCCTCAGGCCCCCGATCTGTGGGTGCCGCAGCGTAATGAGGATATCAGCCTACTTGGAGTTGCCTTTGTGCCGGGCCTCATCGTCAACGTGTTGCTTCGCCGCGCGCTCCCCGTGGATCACCGGAATCGCGGGGCCGAAGCCCTCCAGCTTGAGCATCAGGGCGGTGAAGCGGTCGGGCGCCACAACAACGGCGGCTTCCTCGCCGGAGCGGGCAGGCTCCAGTTCACGTTCAAGCTGGCTGGTGTAGGGCAGGCTGAAGTAGTACCACTTGACCGGCGGCGCGTAGACCAGGCGCACGCCTTGGTAAACCTCACTGCGGACCGACTCGTGCCCCGATCCCATCATTCCTCCCGGCGTACGTAGCGCGCGATGCCGCCCAGGTCATAGCCGACCCACAGCCGGCCCTGCGCATCGACGGTCACGGCTTCCTGCGCCGCTCCGGGAAACACTTCCCAGCTCACTACGTCCATCGTTCGAATGTCGAGCACCTCCATCACGTTCATCCAGGAATGGATCACCCACAGCTGCCCAGCCGCGGCGTCGTAGTGTAGCTCACCCGTGTTGATCTCCGCAAGGGGCCAGATCTCCTTCAGCGGAACTGGCACGCCCTCCGCGCGATCAACAATGTCGGCGTAGTCAACGCGCACCAATGCGTGCGGGTCGTCCTGGTTGAGCAGGATGAGGCAATCGCCTTCACCGCGTTCACCGGCTGGTATGTACTCGATACCCTCAAAACCGTTGCCCGCGGGCAGCAGCACCTCACGCCCGTGCAGATGCCGCGAGACCTGGAACTGGCCCTGAAGCCCCAGACCATCAGGGTCAACGATGTAGACACGCTCCTCCTGTTCGTCGCAGACATAAAGCATCCCATCGGCGGCGCAGTAGCAGACGCCTTCCAGGTCCACGCCAAGCTCCGCGCTGGCCAGCACCGTGGCATGCAGATCCAACTCGTAGATGCCTGCCGGGTGGCCGATGTCACCGTCGTCGACCATGAAGAGCGTGTTGCGGCCCGGGTGGAAGCAGAGCCCCGAAGGCTCCGGTACCTCGGGCAGTGGCACGTAACCGTCGAACTCCCAGCTGGACATCGCAATCCCGGTCAGTTCGCCCTGGTCGGCCTGCTCGTCCCCCACCGTCCGGCCGAACAGGATGGAGGCCCCGGCGATCAGTGCCAGCGAAACCAGTCCCAGGACCGCAACTCCGCGCGCTCGCATCTCTCGATTATAGGTGAGAATCACACAGGAAACCGGCGTCGCGCGGGGTAGACATATGTGCTTCAGGTATCACGGTAGATGCTGGTGCAGGGTTGCGCCAGCGTTTCACTGATGCTAGCATACTTGTTCGGTTTAACTCCGGCGGAGAGGCGTAATGACGAGTGAATTCAATAACCTACTCGAGGAAGATCTCGCTGGTCGATCCCTCGCAGTGGGTCAGGTGGTGGACGGCACGGTCGTCCAGATCAGCGAAGATGGCGTGTTCGTCGACATCGGCGCGAAGAGCGAGGGACACCTCGAACTCGATCAGATTTTCCAGGAAGAGCTTGCCAAGCTCCAGGTCGGCAGCCCCCTGCGAGTCAGGATCGTCAAGAAGGTCGAAGGCGAATACAAGCTCTCCAAGAAGAGCGTTGACTACGAGGAAGCCTGGGCGAAGCTGATGGAGGACCGCAACGAGGACCGCGAGGTCGCGGTGATCGTCCGCGAGAAGGTCAAGAACGGATACATGGCCGTTGCTTATGACATCCTCGAGGGCTTCATCCATCACACCAACTTCAAGGGCCGGCCGACGGTGGGTCAGGAGTACACGGCCAAGGTGCTCGACCTCAATCGCAAGGCCCGCAAGCTGGTGTTCACTCGTCGGGACATTCTCAAGCGTGAGGAAGAAGAGTCCCTGGCCCGTGACTACTCGATGCTGCAGGAAGGCATGGTGATCGAGGGCGTAGTTGAGAAGCTGTCCCCCTACGGTGCCTTCGTCAAGATCACCGATCATCTGACCGGCCTGCTGCATATCAGCGAGTTTTCCTTCGACCACGTCAAGAAGCCGTCGGAAGTGCTCAAGCCCGGCGACGTGGTGCAGGTCAAGATCCTGGCCATCGATCGCGAGAAGAACAAGATCTCACTCTCGCGCAAGGCAACCCTGAAGGATCCGTTGATCTCGCTGCTGCCCGGCGAGGAGCTGGACGGCACCGTGGAGAGCCTCGCGGACTTCGGGATCTTCGTCAAGCTCGACAGCGGTATCACCGGCCTGGTCCACATCAGTGAGCTGTCCTACCGCAAGTTCGGGCACCCGTCGGAGCTGTTCAAGCCGAGCGATCCGATCCGCGTCAAGATCCTGCGGGTCCAGCTGGAGGACCGGCGCGTCAGCCTCTCAGCCAAGGCCTGCGAGCGCGACCCCTGGGAAGATGTCTACAGCCGCTACATGGTCGACCAGCGCATTGAGGGGGCGGTTACCCAGCTGCTGCAGAGCGGCGCGGTGGTCAAGCTCGACGACTTCTTCGAGGCCTTCGTGCCAATCGGCGAGATCGCCGAGGAACGCATCAAGCATCCTCGCGATGTGCTGGAGGAGAACCAGCAGGTGCAGGGAGTGATCCTGTCCATCGATTCCGCCAAGCGCCGCATCCGCGTCAGCCTCCGCCGCATCCACGAGCGGGCGCAGGACGATGGGAAGGCTGCGGTCGTCACCGCGGATGTCTCCGCCGTCCGCGACGCCACTCCGACGGCGGGCAAGGTCACCCTCGGCGACATCCTCGGCAGCAAGCTCGATCTGACCTCCGTGGCGCCGCGCGACGCTGACAAGGCAACCGACCAGGAGCCCGCCGAGGGCGAGGGGACTCCCGTCGAGGTCAAGGACGAGTCTGCCGATGAGGCGGAAACGGCTCCAGATGATGCTGAAGAGCCGGCTGCTGAGTCTGACGCCGGCGCTGAGCCTGAACCAGAGGCGGAGGCTGAGTCTGAGACTGAATCTGAGGAGGCGGCCGACGCCGAACTCGCGGAGGACACCGTGGAAGAGCAGGCAGCCGTGGAGCCGGAGGCAGAAGCCACCGCGGAGGAATCTGAGGACGAAGCTGCAGCTGATGCTGAAGACCCCGCCAGCGACGAGGAAACTGCCGACGATACAGGGGAGGACGCCGAAGCCGCGGAGGGGCAGGCCGAGAAAGCGGAGGGTTAGCATGATCCTCGGGATTACCGGGGGCATCTGCGCGGGCAAGAGCACCGCCGCCAGAGTGATAGACCGCCTTGGCGTTCGCATCATCGACTGCGACGAGGTTTCGCACTACCTGACCAGGTACGAGCCGTGTATCCTCGAGGCGATTCTGGCGGCGTTCGGCCCCGCTGTGTTTCACCGCGGTGGCGCTCTGGATCGAGCCGCTCTGGCGAGCATTGTCTTCGGCGAAGAGGGCAGGCGCCGACAGCTGGAAGCGATCCTCCATCCGCCGATAAAGGAAGTGGTCACAGCCAACATCGACTACGCGCGGCAGACTCAGCAGCCGTTGGTGATTGTCGCGCCATTGCTCATCGAGGCGGGTCTTCACCCGCTTGTCGATCACCTGTGGGTTGTCAGCTGCACGCCAGAGCATCAGCTGGCACGGATGCGAAAACACCGCAACGTGGATCGCGAGCAGGCTCAGCGATGGATTGACGCGCAACTGCCAATGGAACAGAAGGAAAAGCAGGCAAACACCGTCCTGAGAAACGATGGTTCAGTCGAGGAATTCGAGCGGCAAGTACTTCTTGAGTGGCGAGCGCTCGATGAGTAGCTGGGTCCGCACGGGCTACCGCTGCTGGGCAGTCGCATTCATCGGCGGCGTGCTGCTGGCCGCGCTTCCCATCCTCGCTCTTGCTCAGAATGCTACCGGGGCCGCCGCGCAGTCCTATCCGGCGGCGCAGGCATATCGTGAGGTGCTGGCCAGCGCAAAAGGCGTGCCACTCAGCGAGGTTTCGGCCTACGCCGCCGCACACGCCCAGGAACTGGATCAGCTGTTTGACCGGCTGGAGCGCAGTGCCTACCGCTACGAGATCATTCCGGAGTTCGCCCTGGCCGTGGTTGCGGCGGAGGCGATGTACGGCAAGGGCATCAGCTGGGCACGGTACGATTCCTGGACCATGTACGAGCTGACGACCGGCACCACGCTGGGGCAGCATCCAGATGTCTTCAGTGACCTTGATACCGCGCTATCCGAGCTGCGGGTCATCCTGAAAGAAAGCGAGACGATGGACGACGTGTTCAAGCACTACTGGTGTGGGCCTCGCGGCGAGTTCAATGCGGCATCCTACGCCAGCTTCACCGAGGCTTCCCTCAAGCTCTGGGGAGCACTTGAGCCCTATGCCACAGCCCGCAAGGCCGACGAGGACCGCAACAAGTACAGCCGCGAGTACTACGATGCGGCTCCGGAAGAACCGAGCTGGGCCGGCTTGGCCTATGGCGATCTGGAGGGTTACCGCACCAGCCTGGGGGCTATGCCGCTCCTGGCAGAGCAGATCAAAGCCTATCCGGACGTCGAGCTGCAGTACGCGCAAGTTGCGCGGCGCTACAACTCCAGGCTTTCCGACGCCGAGGCGCTGGTGATCGTACGGGCGATCCTCACGTACTGCGAGCAGACCAACTGGGCTGTCGACCCGCGGCTGGTGATGGCCATTGTCTCGGCCGAGAGCTCGTTCAAACCGGATGCGGTCAGCAAAGTGGGCGCTATGGGGCTGGCGCAACTGATGCCCGCGACGGCGAAGTCCTTCGGGATCCGCGACCCATTCGATCCAATCCAGAATCTGTATGGCTGCGTCAAGTACATCGAACGCGAGCTCTACCGCTGGCGTGGTTCTGCTAATTCGCTCGATCTGGTCGTCGCGAGTTACAATGCTGGGGCTGGGGCGGTGCAGAAGTATGGGGGCGTGCCGCCCTACAAGGAAACCCAGGGGTTTGTAAGGGTCGTCAAGCGACGCTACTTCGACCTAGCCCCGGACACCAAGGACTAGTTATGAGCTCGATCAGCACTAACCTCAAACGCACTGCGCTGTACGACCGTCACGTCGCGTTGGGTGCCCGGCTGGGCAGCTTCGCCGGATTCGAGATGCCGCTGTGGTACACCGGCATCAAGGATGAGCATCTGTGCGTCCGCAGCAAGGTCGGCCTCTTCGACCTCTCACACATGGGCGAGGTCATGGTCAAAGGCCGGCAGGCATTCGACCTGATCCAGCACCTGACGTGCAATGACCTGCGCCGCATCGGTGACGGGCAGTGCCAGTACACATTGCTGCCCACCCCGGCGGGTGGAGTCGTCGATGACCTGATCGTCTATCAGTTCAATCCCGAGGACTACATGCTGGTTGTGAACGCCAGCAACATCGAGAAGGACTTCAGCTGGATCGTCGAGCACAATGACTTCGACTGCAAGGTGACCGACCGCAGCGACGAACTGAGTCTGGTCGCCGTGCAGGGCCCGCGGACGGACGATTTGCTGACTGCGATCGGCGTCAAGGGTATCAAGTCGCAGCGAGCATTCACCTTTCGGCGGACCAAGCTGAACGGCAAGCGGATCATCGTGGCCGGCACAGGTTACACGGGCGAGCGAGGCTTCGAGTTGATCGTCGACAACGCCGATGCGGAGTGGCTATGGGACAGGCTCACTGACGCAGGCCGCGAGTTTGATGCCCGGCCGATCGGGCTCGGTGCACGGGATACTCTGCGCCTGGAGATGGCCTACAGCCTCTACGGTCACGAGTTGTCCGACGACATCTCCGTTCTGGAGGCCAATCTGGCGTGGACGGTCCGGTTCGGTCCGGATTTCCTGGGCAAGGATGTGCTCGTGAGGCAGCGTGACGCCGGGGTGGAGCGAACGGTTGCCGGAATCGTTGTCCAGGAGAAGCGCGGAGCACCGCGCCACAGCGCGCCGGTCTACTCCAAGACTGGGCAGCAGATCGGAGTGGTTACCAGCGGGAGCTTCAGTCCGTCGCTCGAGATCGGCATCGGACTGGTTCTTATCCCTCCCAAGTACGCGGGCATCGGTGAGAAGGTGCTGGTGGACATCCGCGGCACCCGCGTCGCCGCCCAGGTAGTCGAACTGCCCTTCTACAACCCGAAGAAGCGCTAACGCCCTGACGTCAGTGCAGGAAGTGCCGATAGGGCGCGAAGACAAGCGGTAGCTTCAGTTTGTTGGCGGCGGCGACAACCTCCTGATCGCGCTTGCTGCCGGCCGGGGCCACCACGCAACCGATCTTCGCCTTGGCCGCCAGCTCGATGCTGTCAGCAAACGGGAAGAACCCGTCGCTGACCAATACGGCCCCCGCGCACTTCCGACCGGCTGACTTCAGCGCCAGTTCAGCTGCATCCACGCGTGACATCTGCCCCACGCCACGGCCGATCATCACGCCGTTCTTGACTACGCAAAGCGAGTTGCTCTTGAGGAACCGGATGAACGTCAGGCCAAGCAGAATGTCGGGTCGCAGCCCCTCATCAGGCTCGATGTTGGAAACCACGTGCAGCTGATCCCACTCCTCCTGCACGACGTCGTAGCCCTGCAGGAATACGCCCAGCAGATTGGCGGCAAACCTGGCGCTGCTGGCGAGCATTGTGCGACATTCGTCCAGGTCGGCTTCGATCAGCCGCAGGTTCTTCTTGCTGGCGAGGTGCTCCCGCGCATCGTCGTCGAAGCTTGGCGCGATTACGATCTCGAAGAATGTGCGACGCAGTTCCCTGGCCAGCTTAAGATCAACCGGGTAGCTCAGTCCGACAATTCCGCCGAACGCGCTCTTGGGATCGGCATCGCGCGCCCGGATGAACGTCTTGACCGGGTCCTCGCCGACGGCGATCCCACATGGATTGAGATGCTTGACCACGCAGGCCGTGTAGGGCAGGGGATAGGCGGCCGTGATGACCGCGGACGTGGCTGCGGCATCCAGGTAGTTGTTGTAGCTCATCTCCTTGCCCTGCAGGACCTTGTATGTGAGCTGCGGGATCCCAGCCGCCGTATAACGCGCGGCCTGCTGGTGTGGGTTCTCACCGTACCGCAGCTTGTCCTTGAGCTTAAGTTGCAGGCTCAGCTTCTTTGGCAGCAACTCGGCGGGCAGCGCTCGGGCCGCCGGAGCTTCCATCGGTTCTTCCCCCCTGGCGGGAACGACGGCGTCGAAGTACGCGGTCACCGCTGACTCGAACTCGGCCGTGGCGTGGAATGCATCACGGGCCAACTCCAGCCTGAATGCCGCCTCGAACTCACCGTCATGGTCCCGCAGATGACGTGCGATCTCACGGTACTGGTCCACGCGACTGATCACCACCACGTGCCGGTGGTTCTTCGCTGCGGCTCGTACCATCGTGGGTCCACCGATGTCGATCATCTCGACCGCCGACTTGATAGCGGTCTTGCCGATCTTCACTTTGTCGCGGAATGGATAGAAATTCACAACCACGATGTCAATCGGCTGAATGCGCTGCTTCGCCAATTCCTTCATGTGCTGCTCGTTATCACGGTCAGCCAGAATCGCCGCGTGAATGTGTGGGTGCAGCGATTTCACGCGGCCGTCAAGCAACTCCGGGGACTTGACTAGACGCGAGAGCTCTTTGACGGGAATCCCGGCCTCCTTGAGCTTCCTGTGTGTACCGCCGGTAGAGACGAGTTCGTAGCCGAACTTGATCAGATCGCGTGCCAGATTCGTAACGTAGCGCTTATCGTAGACACTGATCAGAGCGCGCTTCTTCGCAGCCATTGAACCCTCACGTCAGGGATTTTGCCGCCGCTATGATACCACGCCTGTCAAGTCCCAGTGCGGGCAGGACCATGTGGAAGGGGCGCTGCGTCACTACTGGTCGGTATCGCTGTTTTCGGTGCCGGTATCGGTGGCCCAGGGATCAGCGGTATCCCGATGCCGGCGTCTATATACATGGTATACGTCGGATTCCAGCGCATCACGCAGGGCGTGATACACCCGGCGCCGGAGTTGAACGGGCAGTGCATCGTACAGACTGATTGACTCCGCGCAGAATGGGCAGACCAGTTCACCATGCCCGTCCAGCGACTTCGAGCGCACGCCAATGGAGGCGTCGCAGTGAGGGCAGCACAGCGTCAGCTGCTCTGGCAGGTCAATGCGCATCGACTAGTCCTCCGACACCTGCGGGCCGCCGTCATCACCGGCCAGCCGCGGCTTCACGTATGGCATGAAGTGGTCCATCAGCCGGTCGCGAAGCTCACCGACTTGCACATAGCGCACCACGTTATGCTCCATCAGATCGACAAGCGGGACGGGCTGTAGGCTGTCATTCTTCAGCAGGGCCAGCCGGCGCCCGATTCCGTAGACGATGCCGGTCAGTAGGACGGCGTTGCTGGTCCAGTCATCCAGGTTCATGACCACATAGTCACTCTCCTGGATGTTCTCGCAGGCCCGACAGGCTTCCTCGTCGCTGATCAGTTCCTCGTCGATGCGGTATACCTGCAGCTTCAGCTCCTGCAGGGCCGGCAGAACCGCCGTGCGGAAGATCTCGTTGTTACGATCGCTGTACTTGAGCAACACCGTCACCTTGCCGGGCGTGTAGACGGGGATTTTGCGGCAATGGCCCTCGGGAAAGCGCCAGCACCTGATCGGCAGCAGGGGCGGGGCGTCTTCATCCCGCACGCCGTAGTCATACTTGATGTCGCGGGCGATTTCCTCGACCAAATCCTCACGGAGCGGCAACTGGATTTCCGCCTGAGCGTAGTGCTCTGACAGCTGCTCGGCCAGGCTGGGCACCTCGCTGTACAGCGGGCACTCATCACAGGTCTTGAGGCTATACAACCTGATGTTCAGCGCACGGCAGGCGAGGGCGGTCACCAGCTTGCCTTCGCCCCGGTAGGGCTTCAGCTCGGTGCCGAGGCTCAGGTATCGGCAGCGCGGCTCTTCGATGATCCCTGGAACCTCGCAGTTCAGACAGGTCAGCGGATCGATCTCACTAACGTGGCTGTCCGTGCTGATGGTGCAGTGTGCCGTGCCGAAGCTCACCCGCCGAAAGGGGCAGGGCGGCACGCTGAGGAAGTTCTCTTCGCGCGGTTCCGCCATTACCCTATGCTATACCACGCACGGGCAGATCGCTCTCTGGCTGCCAGTCGGTCCAGCTGCTTCGGCTACATGTCCGGCATGATCTGGGTGACCTTGCGCCGCCGCTGCGCCACACCGGAGTCGTGCGCTGCGTGTGCCACCGCCCGAGCCACGGATTTGGAGACGCGCCGGTCGAATACTGATGGGATGATGTAGTCGGGCCCCAGCTTCTTCGGCTCCACGCAGTCGGCGATCGCATTGGCTGCAGCCAGCTTCATCTCTTCATTGATGTCGCGGGCGTGTGCGTCCAGCGCGCCGCGGAAGATGCCGGGGAAGCACAGCACGTTGTTGATCTGATTCGGGTAGTCGCTGCGTCCGGTGGCGATTACGGCTGCGTACTTCACCGCCTCCTCCGGTTTCACCTCGGGCACCGGATTGGACATCGCGAAGATGATCGGATCGCGCGCCATGGTCTTGATCCATTCCGGCTCCAGCAGATTGGGACCTGACAGCCCGAGGAACAGATCCGCACCCTCGAGCGCGGTCTGCAAATCGCCCTGAACCTTGTCGGGATTGGTGTGGCTGGCAAACCACTCCTTCATCTCATTGCCGCCGGTGTCACGTCCGTCGTACAGGATGCCCTTACGGTCGATGCCGATGATGTTCGGCACGCCCGCCGCCATTAGGATCTTGGAGCAGGCGATGCCGGCGGCACCGACTCCCAGCACCACCACCTTGAGGTCGCCGTGCCGCTTCTTGACCAGCCGCAGAGCATTCTGCAGCGCCGCCAACACTACGACCGCTGTGCCGTGCTGATCGTCGTGGAACACCGGGATATCGACGAGTTCCTTCAGCTGCTCCTCGATGTAGAAGCATCGTGGCGCCGAGATATCCTCGAGATTGATCCCGCCGAAGGTCGGCGCGATCTGCCGGCAGAACTCGACGATCTTGTCGGGATCGTTCTCGGCGATACACAGAGGGAAGGCGTCAACGCCGCCGAAATCCTTGAACAGCATTGCCTTGCCTTCCATCACGGGCATCGCGCCTTCCGGTCCAAGATCGCCCAGTCCCAGGACTGCCGTACCGTCCGAAACAACCGCCACGGTGTTCTTCTTGATGGTCAGCGCCCAGGCCCGGCTGGGGTCCTCGGCCACGTAGGATGACACGCGTCCCACGCCCGGTGTGTAGGCCATTGAGAGCTGGGAACGCGTCTTCAGCTCGAATTTGCCTTCGACGGTGAGCTTCCCGCCGAGGTGCATACGGAAGGTCTCATCCGAGACGGCGATGACCTTGATGTCCGCGACCGTCTTGACCGCCGCAGTGATGCGACGCTCGTGGTCGGGATCGGAGCAGTGGATGGTGAAGTCGCGAGTCCAGGACTCGGAGCTCTGATCCACCAGGTCGATCGCGCCGATCAGGCCGCCGGTCTCGGCCACGACCCCGAGAATCGTGTGCACCATGCCCACCTGGCGTTTGCCTTCGATGCGCATAGTAATCGTGTAACTGGATATGTGCGAGATCATGCCTTCACCTTAGTTTCAGGGTTATTAGTTGCGGGGGGAGCTATCAGCGGCGCAAGCTGTCGCCTTGGCTGACCTCCGACACTCACTAGTATAGCCCGCGTCGAGCGACTCGTCAGCAACAATGAAACGGCCCAACTGGGGCTCTTTGCAGCGGCACGGGAATGCGTCTCGGCCTGATCCCGCCTAGGGCACCAGGACCTTCAAAGTCAGCAGCACGCCTGCCGCCACCGCCGAGCCCAGTACACCGGCGACATTGGGACCCATGGCGTGCATCAGCAGCACGTTCTCCGGGTCCGCCTTGGCTCCTTCCACCTGAGAGACACGTGCCGCCATCGGCACCGCCGACACGCCCGCGGAACCGATCAGCGGGTTGATCTTGGTGTGGGACAGCAGGTTCATCAGCTTGGCCATCAATACGCCGCCAGCCGTACCGATAGCGAAGGCGATCACGCCCATCACCAGGATTCCCAGGGTCTCGATGTTCAGGAAAAGCTGCGCCGACAGCTTCACGCCCACGCCAAGCCCCAGGAAGATCGTGACGATGTTGATCAGGGCGTTCTGCGTGGTGTTCGACAGCCGCTCTACCACACCGCACTCCCGCATCAGGTTGCCGAACATGAAGAAGCCAATCAGCGGTGCGGCGCTGGGCAACAGCAGGATACACAGCCCCAGCGTCGCCAGCGGGAAAATGATCTTCTCCAGCCTGCCTACATAGCGCAGCTGCTCCATCCTGATACGACGCTCGGACTCGGTCGTCAAGAGTCGCATGATCGGCGGCTGGATCACCGGCACGAGCGCCATGTAGGAATACGCAGCGACGGCGATCGCCCCCAGCAGTTCCGGCGACAGCTGGCTGGACAGGAAGATCGACGTGGGCCCGTCGGCACCGCCGATGATCCCAATGGAGGCAGCGTCGAGCAGATCGAAATCGATGCCCGGCACCCACTTCGACAGCAGCAGCGAGCCGATCAGGGTGGTGAATATGCCAAACTGGGCCGCGGCCCCCAGCAGCGCCGTTTTCGGATTCGCCAGCATCGGGCCGAAGTCGGTCATGGCCCCGACGCCCATGAAGATCAGCAAGGGGAATATCCCGGTGGCGATCCCGATGTCGTAAATCATGTACAGCACGCCACCCTCGTCGCTGATGCCGGCCAGCGGGACGTTGGCCAGGATGCACCCGAAGCCGATTGGCACCAGCAGCAGAGGTTCAAACTTGCGCTTGATCGCCAGGTAGAGCAGCAACAGGCCGACCCCGATCATGAGGAGCCGGCCGATGCCGTTAATCCAGCCACCGTCCTCGGGCACGAGAAAGCCGTAGACGCCCGTGGTCTTCAAAAACTCGACGACCAGTTCGCCTGCCGGTGGCAGCTGATGCACCTCCGGCCGTTCGGCTACAGCCTCGGCAGCGAACAGCGGGGCGGCAGCCGCGAGCGTCAACACGACGAGAATGGCCAGGGCCGCCGCGCAGAGTGCTCTCATCATCGCGTGCATCGCCTAAGCAATCACCAGCAACAGATCGCCGGCCTTGACCACCTGGCCCTGTTCAACATTGATACTGGCGACCTTGCCACCAGCCGGGGCCACGATTTCGGTTTCCATCTTCATCGCCTCCAGCACCAGCAGTACGTCACCTTGCTTCACGGTGTCTCCAACCTTGACCTTGAAACTGAGCACGTTGCCCGGGACTTTCGCCTTGACCTCGTTACCGGCTCCGACGGCAGCTGGCGTTGCGGGGGCTTCCTGGACCGCCACTACCGCCCCGCTGGACTCCTCAACCACGACGTGAAACAGCTCGCCGTCAACGGTGACCTTGTACTCCCCCTTGCCGTTCCCAGCCGGTGACGCGGCCACGGGCGCGGGCGTGGGCGCAGCTTCCTGTGCTGCTTCAGGCTCGGTTTTGCGAACCCGGATCTCGAAGTTGCCCTTGAGGAAGTCCAGCCCCTTGTTGCCACCAGGCGTGGCCAGCGCGCCGACGATGAAGATGTTCTCGTCGGTCACCGGCAAGCCTTCTTCCTCGAGGATCTTCCGGGCCTTGGGGATGCCCGGCTCGATGATTTCGAGGGGATCTCCGGTGAAACGAGGCTTGCCCATTTGCTCTTCGGCGATCTTGACCACTTCCGGATCAGGCTCCACTGGCGTACGCCCGAAGTAGCCCAGCACCATCTTGCCGTAGCCATCGGTGATCTTCTTCCACGGCCCCTGCGTCACGTTGGCGTAGGCCTGCTGGAAGTAGAACTGGCTTACCGGCGTAACCGACGTACCGAAACCGCCCTTGGCCACGCACTCACTCATCGCCTCGATCACCTGCGGATACAAGTGCAGCGTACCGGTGTCGCGCATCATCATCGTGTTGGCGGTGAGGGCGCCGCCCGGCATCGGCGACAGGATCACTTCCGAGGAGACTTTCTGGGCTTCGGCCGGGAAGAAGTAGTCCTTGAAGCACTCCCGCGCCACCGAGTTGGCTTCCATAACCTTCTTCACGTCGATATCGAGCGTGTATTCGGTGCCCTTCAACGCGTGCCACATCGACAGCAGGTCAGGCTGGGCCGTCCCACCGGAGAGCGGAGCCCGCGCGCAGCAGACTCCATCCGCGCCCGCTTCGACCGCTGCCTTGTAGCAGGTGATGCCCGTGCCGGCGGTCTCGTGGGAATGCATCCAGATCGTCGTGTCGTCGCCCAGCAGCTTGCGAGCGCCCTTGATGGTGTCATAGACCTTCTGGGGATTGGATGTGCCCGAGGCATCCTTGAACACCACCGAGTGGTACGGCAACTCCGCTTCCAGGATCTGGCGCAGCACGCTGACGTAGTATTCCGCGTCATGGCTGCCCGTGCAGCCCGGCGGCAGCTCCATCATGGTCACCGCAACCTGGTGATGCAGTCCGGCTTCAACAATGCACTTGCCTGAGTAGACCAGGTTGCGAACGTCGTTTAGCGCGTCAAAGTTGCGGATGTGGCTGATGCCGTGCTTGGCGAACATCTGGGCGTGCAGGTTGATCATGTCCTTGGGCTGGGCTGACAGCGCCACGACGTTGATCCCGCGTGCCAGGGTCTGCAGATTGGCCTGCGGGCCGGCAGTCTTGCGGAAGGCGTCCATCATATCGAAGGCCGACTCGCCGCAATACAGGAACAGGCTCTGGAAACGCGCCCCGCCACCGGCCTCGAAGTGTGTGATTCCTGCATCCACGGCAGCTTCGACCGCCGGCAGGAAGTCCTCGGTCAGTGCCCGAGCACCAAACACGGACTGGAATCCGTCCCGGTAGGACGTGTCCATAAACTGTATCTTCTTCAACTCGATCTCTCCCGGCTGTGATTGGTTATCAAGGGTGTGAGGCTACCCGCGCGTGCGCGCAGCCCGATGGGCAGCGATTGCCGCCGTGATCGCGGCGATTTGCCTGCTTCTTCTTGCTTCCAGACCAGCCTGCTGCACTGTCTGAGGCGCGGAGGCCAGGGCGGCCACCTCGCCGGCGGTCTCTCTCGCCAGAATCCTGGAACAGACGTGGATTACGGCGATGAGGAGGGTCAGGAAGACGAAGACAACACTCATGCCCAAGAGCGCAAGAACCGTACCAGCACCCAGCATCTGCCTGCTTACACTCCTGCTTCCGCGTTAATACCTGCTCTCGGGACAATGGATGGATACCATGATCCCGCCCATATTCATGTGCCAACTTGTGGCGTTTGCGATGCGGCAATTATAGCGTAGGCAGGTTCCGGTCTCGATCATTCAGCGGTTCTCTGGTCACGGCGGTGACCAGATGACTGACTGCGGTGGGGGAGAAGCCCGCAGGGCTATAATACAGCCCTTGCGGGCACTCAGGGCAAAACGTGTCGTAATCGTCGACTGGTCCATGATCGGGGACCTCATTATGCTCAGTCCCTGTGTGAGAGCGATTCGGCTGCACTTCCCCGAAGCTCATCTGGCCATCCTGGGTCAGCCGATCAGCATTGCCACCTACAAGCACCACCCGGATGTCAACGAACTGATTCCCTATGACCGGTCGCAAGGCGACTATGATATCCAGTCGTTTCGCAAGGCCGTTCGACTGCTGCGCGGATCGCGCTTCGACCTCGGTTTCGTGTTCCACAACAGTATCGGCAGCGCTCTTATGACGTTCATGGGCCGGGTGCGACAACGGGTTGGCTACCGATACGAGGGCCGCGATCTGCTGCTGACACATCGATTCCGCCTGCCGGAGCGGCGTCAGCATTTGATTGAGACCAAGGCCGATCTACTGCGATCGTGCGGAATCACCGTGGATGATCTCGGCGAGCGGGTCTTCATCGACGAGGGAAGCGCGCGGCGGTGGGTGCACGAGACGCTGGGGCCGAACTTCGGACGCAACCGTCCGGTGATTGCCGTCAGCATCGGCGCCACCAAGGACTTCAAGCACTGGTCAGCGGCAGGACTGCATGCCTTTCTAAACCGCTTCCCGGTCAACAGCGCGGACTTCGTGTTCCTGGGTGCGCCGGCGGAGCGGCGGCTCTATGAGGGCGTGTACAGCTACAACAACACCGTGGTCGATCTGGTGGGCCAGACGACAGTCGAAGAACTGACGTGGGCGATTGACCGTGCCGACCTGTTTGTCGGACCGGACAGCGGACCGATGCATCTGGCACTGGGCCGCAACACGCCCGTGGTGGCGCTCTTTGGGCCCACTGATCCGACACGCTGCGGACCGTACCAGAGCGACAGGGCGGTGGTCGTCCGCGCGGAGCGTATCTGCCCGCGCTGCGAAGTGCAGTACGGCAAGAACATCAGGCAGTGTCTGCATACCGTGGACCCGGAAGAGGCTTACTGCGCCGCGATCGGGTTGCTCGCCCAGCATTGCTCCCGCTGGAGCATAGACAAGGCCTGAGAGCCTGGGTCACATGCCGGGAAGCTCTCGTGTCTGGTGGTAGCATAACCGCAGCGGTATGGATAGAGCCTGGCTTTAACAGATTGCGTCGCCGGAGCGATGAAATAGCTAGCGGACCCGGCGAGGGTAAGTTGTAAATGCCGAATCGAAACCCAACCAGGACACCCGCAGGCTTGCCGATCCTGCTGGCGGTGATGGTGCTGCTGCTGCCGGCGAGCCCGGCCAACTCCGCGCCTTGCACGCTCGACATCGGCAGTCCGGCGCCGCTGCTGAGCGGCGTGGACATCCTCGGTCACTCCCAGGAGCTGACGGAACTGCGTGGCAAGTGGGTCTACATCGACTTCTGGGCAACGTGGTGCAAGCCCTGCCTGCGCAAGCTACCCGGTGTGGTGGATCTGCAGGAGGAGATGGGGCAGCGGTCGGACTTCACGGTGCTCTCGGTGAGCCTCGATCAGGCCGAGTCGGAGGACAAGATCCGTGAAGTGGCCGACGAGTACGGCGTGCGCTTCCCGGTAGTCTACGATGGCGACGGCTGGCTCAGCGACAACGCCCGCAACTGGTGCGTCGACGCCATCCCGGCCACTTTCCTGGTTGATCCGCAGGGCCGGTTGGTGGCCCGTGACCTGTCGACCGAACAAGCCCGCCAGATGGTCGCGGGCGCGGACAGCCCCAGCTATCGCCCGTTGATGGTCGCCGTCACCGAGGCGTTGCTGCCTGACTCACGGACCACCGGCCTGGATACCATGCGTGACCTCCAGCTGACCGTCGACATGCTGCCCGGCAGCCCGGCCGTCAACAGCTACCAGCTGCAGGTGATGTTCGTGCGCGAGCCAGGCGCCGCCGAGGCGGAGTTGCTGGCTTACGCCATGGACGTCTGGCTGGCGCCGACGGCCAGTTCTGAGCCATCCCGCATCGACTTGAGGCCACTGCAGGCCGAGAACGGCGACAGCGCCTGGGCCAGTATCGCGCCCAACCAGTCAGTGATCACAATCGATCCGCGGAGCCACCCCAGCATCTCAGCTGCAGTGGATCCTGCAACCAGAACCTACAGCTTCCTGCTGCCGCTGCCCAGCAGCTGCACGGAGATTGCGTACCGCCTGTCGTTGTTCAATGAGACGCTTGGCCAGTACGTCAGCAATGGTGTAAGGCGCACTCGGCTGGCACCCGGTTCCTCTGCCTACTAGCCACCTACAGCGGGAGGTACCCCATGGCACACGATTGGATCTCCCCCAGCCGGCTGTGGCTGGTTCTGGACCGCCACGCCGCTGAGCCACGGACGCTGCCGGAAGTGACCCGGCTGGCGGTCTCGGGAGGGGTCGATGCCGTGCTGTGTCGAATCAAGGATGCCCCGGAGGCGGATGTAGCGCGGCTGGCGTCGGAAGTGCGTGAAGCTTGCCGCGAACTCCGCGTGCCCTTCGTGATGAGTCATTTCCCGGACCTCGCCGTCAGTCTGGAAGCCGATGCGATCCAGTTGGGCATCGCCGATCCGCCCATCCAAGAAGTGCGCCAGCTGATCGGCTCCTCGCTGGCGGTCGGCTTCTCGACGCACGGGGTAGGGGAGGCACAGGACTGCCTTGCCGCCGGTGCGGACTACGTCTTTGTCGGCCCGGTCTTCCCCACGCCTGAGAAGCTGAAGTACGGCCCGCCACTGGGACTTGGCGTCGTCCCCGACGCCGCCGCGCTGCCTGGACCGGTGGTTTTCATCGGCGGCATCAACTTGGCCAACGCCAGTTCGATCGTCCAGGCGGGCGGCCTGCGCGTCGCTGCCATCGGAGCTTTGCAGCGTGTCGCTGACCCGCGTGCGGCCGCAATGGCGCTAGCCGCCGAACTCGGTTCGGGCCGACTCCCGTGAACCGCTCTCAGCACGCGTCAGTGACGCTTCAGCGTTGCGAAGGCGCTCGCGAAGCCGCTGGCCACCAGCTTGGCCTGCAGCGCCTCCGCGTCTTCGTAGCTATCCAGTGTGGCAACGTGCACCAAATACTCGAGCTCCATCTCGACAATCGTGCCCTGGAGGCCCAGCGGCGCCAGACCAGCCCTGGCGGTCTCCGCGCCCTCCCTGGAAGTGAAGCTGCCTGCGTATACCTTGAAGACCGGTCCGCTACCTCCCGACCCGTCCTCAGCCACATCCTCTGCATCTTCGGCAACGCCCTCGGACTCACTGTCCCGCTCTTGCTCAGGCGCAGCCGCCGGTGCTTCCGCTTCTTCCGGCGCCGCAACTCCGGAGTTCCCCGTCTCAGCTGGGGAAGTCTCTTCCGCCGGTTCCTCGGAGGGAGGGGTAGGGGTGTCCTGCCCCGCTACGTCACCATCGCTGGCTGCGCTCCCACTCTCTGCTTCCTCCGCACTGCCAGCCTCAGCCATAGCTGATCCGTCCTGCCCAGTACCGCCCTCCACCTCCACGCTCACACCTGCCATCGACGGGCTGTAATCCACGTTGCTGAGATCACCAATCTCAGCATCCCCGGCCTGCTCCGCGCCCCCGTCCACGCTGCCCGGCGTCTCCTCTGCCCCCGGGCTGCCGCTGCCCAGCAGCTGCTCCTGCTCCAGATCTCTCTTTTCGTCCGCCAGGTCCGCCGCCGTCCGCGGCTGCCGGCTCGGCTGCAGGATGTGCACGTAGCCCAGATACCCCAGTACACCGCCCACAACAGCAACCAATACGCATCCGATCACAAGCGAGCTATACCGGCGGTATCTGCTGTCGCGCTCGCGCTTTCTCAGGTAGAAGTCCGGATAGTACTTCTCGGCCATCTTTGGCCTCCCTAGAGCTTCATCTCACCCCCGGACGGCATCCCACCGCCCTTACGCTGCATAATAACACACATCTACGTCCATTACCGGCCCCGCGCAGCTTCTTCCTTCGCCGGAAGGGCACAGCACCACACACACCAGCTTGATTCGAGACGATTCCCATAAGGGTGATTATGTTGCAATCATCGATTTGCCCGCTGCCAAGTGGCGTTCTGCCGATCTCCGGCGGCGACAGCGATGCTCGACGGTGGGTCATGCTATACTCGCAGCAACCGCCGCGCGCGGCTGAAACTGGAGCAGAGAATGCATACAGGCATAGGGATGGTGCCGCTGGGCATCATGTTCGGGCTGGGTCCGCAGGAGTTGATCATCATCCTGGTGATCGTGCTGGTTCTGTTCGGTGCGACTAAGGTTCCGCAGCTGATGAGGGGGCTTGGACAAGGAGTGAGGGAGTTCAAGGATGCGGTTAGCACCTCGGACGACGAGACGGAGAATGCGCAGCCGGCCGAGACCAAGACCGAGGAGCCGCCCGCGCAGTAGTCCGGCGATGGGGGTTGACATCGGCGGGGATCAGTGTAAAATACGCGGCCCTGGTGTTAATAGCGTGAGGGTCACACCCGGTACCATCCCGAACCCGGTCGTTAAGCCTCACAGCGCCGATGATACTGCGGGGGCGACCCCGTGGGAAAGTAGGACAGCGCCAGGATTTTTTTCGCCCTATTCCGCTGGACCGAGGATCAACAACCGCGCCAGGTCCAGGTCGAGCTGGTAGTCATAGTCGCACAACAGGCCGGAGCCGACAATCCCGCCCACGCCGTAGCCGCTGAGTTCCACATAGCGATCCGGGTAAACGACTGCATGCACCGCACCGAGATCGATGGGCGCAGGGCTGGCCCAGGTCAGCGATTCATAAGCCGGCAGCGTGGCCTGGCGCATGCGTAGCTCCTGATACTCGCAGTCGCCGCGCCACCCGCCGAAGGCGCTGGCACCCTCCCCCGCGCTGAACGCATCGGGGTGAGCGGCCGCTACACGCTTCAGCACTCCCAGTTCACCAGAGAAGCCTGTGTCAATGTGGAACCAGTACTGCTGGCCAGCGATATTCAGCGGCAAAAACACACCGCGCGGCAGCACCAGTAGCGGCAGAACGATGGAACCACTCGGCGGCATGTACTCGGAGCGGTCGAGCAGCCTGATCTCGTGCCTGGTGTTGCTGACCTCGATCACGTAGTCGCGCAGCAGGTATGGCGAAAACGCGCCGGCGTAGTCCCTGCTTAGCTCCTGCTGTGGGATGTAGTACCTGAACGGGACGTCTCGCAGATGGACGCTGCCCAGGCTCAGCGCACCGACCCACAGATAGCTAAGCTCAACGCCGTCATCGATGGTCGTCTTGCTCTCAAGCCTGGCAACCGCCGTCGCGCTAACGGTCCTGTCTCCGCTCGGCGGCGGCCAGCCTCCGGACTCGGAATAAACACATGTATAGGTTCCGGTGTCAAACAACAGCGGGTAGACCGTGTCACCGATCCTGACCTTGACCGTCGGCCTCGTCGGATGCTCGAAGGGGATTACTGCCGGGCCGAAGACCCGCACCGGAGCGCGGCGGTTGAAGTAGTAACGCGCCAGATCCCTGGCCGTCTCGTCCATTCCGGCCAGCCAGGGGCGCGAATCACCTCCGTCCTCGCCTTCCCCTGCCCCATCGGCGATGGTTGCCGCTGGCAGTGCAAGACACAGCGGCAGTGCGGCGGCGGCGATTGCAGCCCACGCTCGAAGATGGGTGATGCCACTCAACGATTCCTGCCCTCCAGGTGGACAATGCACTGCCCGGCACTGTTGGATGTCACCTGCACACGCAGGATCGCGAAGCCGTCGCCCCCTCCCGCGTACTCAACGCCCTCGAGGATTCTGCTGGGATTGTCGTCTGTCGTGTAGCCCAGCCGATCCAGTTCACCGAGCATCCACAGCGTGGTCTGCTCGACATCCCAGCTCGACAGGGCGGTGAGCTGGACATCGGTCTGCCCCGCGGCGGACGTATACTCCAGCACCGCGAATGACTGGTTCAGCGGCAGCGCCTCACTAACCTTGCGTGGCACGCTGATCGGTGTCGCGGGCGGCTCGACTCTGTCCCCGGCAGCAAGCTCGTGAGACGTCTCTATCTGGCTGTCACGCCATTCCGCCATCTGAGGGCAAGCCGAGGCGAGCATTCCGCCGGCCAGCAGCAGTACGGCAAGCAGGCTACTCCTCGATGTCCTCCATGGTGTCGCCATCTTCTTCCTCTTCGGCCGAGGCTGACTCGCCTGTGTCCATGTCAGCATCGCCGACCGTACCCCCCGCCATCTGCTCAGCAATGCCCACCGCGCCCTGGCCACTCTGCTCAGTCTCATCCGCGGTCTCCTTGGCCAGATCACAGCTGGCGCCCAGCAGCAGCAGTCCCGCCATCAGCCCTATCAACCAGTTCACATCGCACCTCCACAGTGTACGCGACCATTCTAACCTCTGCCCCGATGTTCGCCTGGCCTCGGCGACCCGGATTCTCGCGATTAGTTGACAGCCGGGCAGCCGGCCTGTATCTTTTACAGGCTTTAGCGTCACCGGCCGGCGTAGCTCAGTTGGCAGAGCAGCTGATTTGTAATCAGCAGGTCGTCCGTTCGAATCGGATCGCCGGCTCTGCCTGAGCACTTCGGCCCGGTGGCTGATCAGACTCCGTGGAGGGGTGTCCGAGTGGCTAAAGGAGGCAGACTGTAAATCTGTTGGGCAGCGCCCTACGCTGGTTCGAATCCAGCCCCCTCCACCACCTGCGCCCCACCCGCTTGCCTTCCTTGGCGCGCCGGCAGTGACGCCGCATACGTCGTGCTAGAATCGAGCCCCGATCCCAGCAATACCACGGCACGGAGCAGAGCAGTGCGCATCAAGATCACCAGCACGTTACCGAAGTCCCTAAGGCCAGACGCAGTCTGCCGTTTCCACGAGTCGGGCAGAGGATATCAGCAGCCGCGGCACGACAAAGGGCTGCCTGACCCGCCGCCAGACGCGCCGTTCGTGATCGGCGCGGAGCGAAGCTGGCTGTCGTTCCGCTTCTACATCGAGAACTACGCAAGCTACGACACGCCCGAGGCTCGCCGCGTCGCCGGAGGCGTCTCCGTGCGCGAGCTGCGCCGGGCCAACGGCGCCAAACTGGTCTGGCTGCTTGACGGCCGCGTGTCACTCGAGCAGTTCAATCAGCTGGTTACCGGCGGCTTGCTGGCCAGCTACACCTATGACGCCTACAAGTCCAAACCACGCTCCAACGCGGAACCTCAGCTGACAGTCGTGGCTGGCGGCAATGCACGTGCCTTCCGGGCCGAGGTGCGGCGGTTGCAGGCGATCGATGCCGGCGTGTGTACGGCGCGCGATCTGGGAAATGCCCCTGCCGGCGACCTGGTGCCCCTGGACCTGGCGGATTACGCTCGGCAGCTGGCCAAAGCCGAAGGACTGGCATTCAAGTCGATGTCCGCAAAGCAGCTCGAACGCGCCGGCTACATCGGCCTGACCAGCGTCGGTCGTGGCAGCGCCAATCCACCGGTGATGTTCACCCTCACCCATACACCGGCCCGTCCGCGTCGGGGGGCGAAGCACCTGTGTCTGGTCGGCAAGGGCCTGTGCTTCGACGCCGGCGGCATCAACCTGAAGCCCTGGGACGGCATGTGGGACATGAAGGCCGACATGGGTGGCGCCGCGGCGGTGATCGGCGCCATGCAGGCGATTGCTCGGTTGAACCTGCCGGTCCCGGTCACGGCCGTGGTTGCTGCCGCTCAGAACATGCCCGATGGCAAGGCCTACCTGCCCAGCGACGTGCTGCGCTTCCGCAACGGCCGTACCGTTGAAATCCAGAATACGGATGCCGAGGGGCGACTAGCGCTGGCCGACGCACTGCTCTACGCGCAGAAGACGCTGCGGCAGCGGCGCATCGTCGACTTCGCGACGCTGACCGGTGCTTCCGCTCGCGCGCTGGGCAACGTATACATCGGTCTCATGTCGCGCTCCCCTGAGCTGAAAGCCGCCGTACTGGCCGCCGCGGATGCCAGCGGTGAGTTGGCCTGGGAACTGCCGCTGCATCCCGAGTACCGCGAGCTGCTCAAGAGCACCATTGCCGACGTCCGTAACATCGGTGGGCCATTGGCGGGCGCCCAGACCGCGGCCTGGTTCCTGCACGAGTTCATCGACGGCGGCACCGAGTACGTCCACCTCGATATCGCCGGCACGTTCGTCGCCAAGAAGGAGGACAAGTACTGGGGGCAGGCGGGGATGACCGGCAGCGGTACGCGCCTGGCAGTGACCCTCGCCGAGCGCAGCGCCGGAATCGAGGCTACTGGTACATAAAGCTCAGGTTGACTCCCATGTCCTCGAGATTCCCGATGGCTTCGGGCGAAAGCTCGGTGTGCCAATCGGGGTTCACCGGCACGTAGTAGTTGTGGCCACAGGCCGTGCAGCGGACTTTGATTCGCTCAACAAACTCAACCTGACGCAGTTCTTCCTCACGCTCCCAGGAGCGTGTCATCTTGTGTTCTTCAATGTTGCTCACGATCTCGAACGTCCGCTCGCCGCATTGGTCACAGCGTCGCTCGAACAGCGTGTTGGGCTTCAGGAGGCTACGTGGAATGAAGCCGAACGTGTCGACCCGGCCTGTGCCGTTGCAGGCCCGGCAGATTTCGCGCTCGTTGCCGATCAGCCCCTGCCCTTCGCAGAACTGACACGTGGAGAACTCCAGGATATGGCCGTTACCGCCGCACTGGTCACAGGTGGATGGCACTTCCTTCTTGATCAGGCCGAGGAAGGAACTGGCCTGCACCATCCGCACACCCGTGCCCTGGCAGAACGGGCAAGTTCTCTTGACAAGCATGTTCTCCTCCAGCGCCCCTGCGTTCTACCTTAGATCATAACTGTTTCGAGCCCGATGTTCAATAGCTCACGATCTGGGGCCGCTGTCTGACAGCCCCGCAGGGCCTCGATCCGTCGCCTCCCATTCCGCATCTGGACTGTGTTAAACTTTCGCCGGTAATCTCAGAGCACGCAGGAGACGGGCATTGGCGGTATCGTCACGCCACGACAGACCCGATTCAAGCCTGAACCTCGTGGAGCTGTGTCTCGAACTGGCGCAGCTGCCCCTCACGAACCCCAAGACGCTGGGTTCCAGGATCGTTCGGCTGCTCGCCGAGCACCTCGGAACTGACCGTGTCAGCCTCGTCCTGCTGGCTCCTGACAAGCCCTGCATCGTCGGCATGTTCCAGTCCGGCTTCAGCCTCAAGAAGAGCGAGTGGCAGGAAAGCAGCAAGGTGATCTCGGAAGTTGTGCGCCATCGCTCCCGGCTGTTTGTATACGACATCCGGGCCGAGCACGCCGACCTACTGGCGCCCTGGGCGGACACCTATCGCACCGACGCCTTCGCCGCGATCCCGCTGTTCCAGGAGCACCACGCCTACGCCGTGGTCTGCATCAGCAACCTGTCACGGCAACAGCTGATTCAGCTGGAGAATGCGGGGCCGGACTGGGACCTGTTGGTTGCGCAGTTGCACCAGCTGTGCGCGCTGCTGCCCATCGCCGGGATCGAAGAGGAATCGTGCGAGCCCGCGCCGGACGACGAACTGGGGCTGATCTCAGAACTCATCGAGCGATTGGGCCAGACGCTTGACACGCGGAATGTGTATTCAGTGTTCATCGAACTGATCAGTCAGTACGTCCCACTCGACATGCTGGCGATCGTGCACGATTCGCTCAACGACGTCCAGCACGGAGTGCTGTGCGTGCGCCGGCCCGCGCATCACGATGACCTAAGCGAGTTGTTCGCGGGACTGAGCAGCCAGTGGCAGCGACGCCACCGCCGGGCGCCGAGCCTCGAACTGGAACAGGCGGTCCTACTCGGCGGCGAGCTCGTGCAACGGGAGGGCGACTGTCCAGCGGAGTTGAGGATGGGGTGCACCGAGACCTTTCCGATCTTCCTGGACAACGATCTCTTCGCCCTGATTCTCGTTTCAACAACCGAGGAGGTCCTGACTGACCGCCATCGGATGCGTCTCTTCAGCATTCTGGCGCACCATCTGATGCTGGACGTCAAGAAGGGCCTGCTGCTGGCGCAGAATCAGGAAATGCAGACGCTTGACTCGCTGACCGGTCTCTACAACGAACGGCACTTCTTCCAGATGATGGACCGCGAGTTTGATCGGGCCGCGCGCTACAACGTTCCGCTCTGCCTGCTGATCATCGATGTCGATCACTTCAAGGACGTCAACGAGACCTACGGCTTCGAGACGGGTGATCTGCTCCTGCGCGAAATCAGCCGGATCCTGATGGAGAACATGCGCACCACGGACTTCGTCAGCCGCTACAGCGGCGAGCGGTTCGTGATCGTCCTGCCCGAGACGCACAACAAGAACTCCGAGATCATGGCCAACCGCCTGCGGCGCTTCATCGAGAACAACAGCTTCTACATTCCCAACACGAACGTTTTCATCAAGGTGACCGTCTCCATCGGCGTGGCAAGTTACCTTGATCACAAGCCGACCAGCCTGGCGCAGTTCATCGAGTTCGCCGACACTGCGCTCTACTTCGCGAAGCGCGGCGGACGGAATCAGGTGGTGGGATACACCTACGTGATCAACATGATGATGCGCGACACGGACAACGAGGGCTAAGGTGCGACACACCATTGCAGCCAGACTGATCGTGCTCACCATGCTGGTGCTTGCCGCGGCGGGATACGCGCCGGCGCAGGACGGTCAGCAGACACCACCACCGGAGTTGCCTCCCCTCGAGGATGTGCTTGAAGGTCAGCAGGAAGTGCCTCCGTACGTGCCGCTGAATCTAAACTTCCGAATCGGCGTGGTTGGCGAGTACGTCAAGGAGATCATGACCGCCGGCGGCCCACAGGAGCAGATCAAGAATCCGCTGATCCTGATTGACCCGCGCAACGGCGAGATCAGCGTCTATGCCAAGAACTTCCCCGCCCGCATCCTCGCTGACTCACCAAACGGTTCATGGATCGTCGGTGTGGCAGCCAGCAGCTCAGTGGAGGGCTCGTCCGGCAGCCACCGGCGCGAATGCGCGGTGAGTTTGGCGATGGACGAAGGCGCCATCAGCATCATCAGGGAGTTCCCGCTGTTCTGTGCGGTCCAGGTGTACTTCTCGCCGCGCGACGCCAATGTCATCTACTACTCCGTGAATGAGCCCGGACCGGTCAACAACATCGTCAGGTACAACCTCAAGACCAAGGATGAGAGCTCCCTGCCCGCCGAGGGCAACCGCTTTCGCCTGTACGGGCTGCGGCCGATCGAACCCCGCGGGCTTTGGATCGCCGATCCGATGTCGGTCGCGCAGTATCCCGTCCTCAGCCTGCTGTCGCTCGACGATGCCAGCCAGCTGGCCAGGGTCGAGTTCCCCGGCGCGTCCGAGGTGCTTGCCAGTCCCGACGGTGACACCCTGCTGGCCGTCGTGAGCAGCAGCGCCGAGGCCTCCCTGGGCTACTACGTGCATGCGGATCACAGCTTCCATCAAGTGCCGGGTCTGGTGCTCACCAGGCCCACGGCCAAGTGGGTCAACCGCAGCAATGCCGTGATCGTCAAGGAGTCCACTGCAACGCGTGACCGGTTCCTCTGGATCGATCTGGAAACCGGCGAGCTGCGCGAGCTGTGGTCGGACTACGCCAAGATCTCCTTCTGGGACATCTCGCCGGAGGACGACGCGCTGGTCTTCCTGATCGACAGTGACGCCGACCCGCTGCTGTGCGTGATACCGATCGATCCTGCCCAGGGTGCGCCAAACGTGATCAAGCTTAAGGACGTCTCCAACGTCTCCTGGCTCGGCTGCCTGAATCCCCCGCGGGGGGGCGGCTGGCTGGATCGCCTGCTTCCCTTCTGACCACCGGCGAGGCTCGGGGCGGAACTGGTGTATGATCGGCGCCGTGCAAAGCAAGGACGTTTCCCGCTACCGGGACATCGCCGCGACGGCCGCCCACCGCGCCGGCGAGTTACTCACGGCGTACTTCCGCCGCGTGGAACTGGCCGACATTGAGCACAAATCCACCGCCATCGACCTGGTATCGCAGGCTGACCGCGACTCCGAGGATCTGCTCCGCACACTGCTGCCAGCGGACAGCGAGGGAATCGGATTCATCGGCGAAGAGACGTCCGGCTCCAGGATGGACGGACAGCAAGATCTGAACTGGGTTGTAGACCCCCTGGATGGAACCTCCAACTACCTGGCCGGGCTGCCGATCTGGGCGGTTTCCATCGCTCTCTGTGACATGACGGGGCCTCAGCCGGCGGCTCTGGCCGGTGTCGTTCACGCCCCGCTCCTGGGCAGGACCTGGACTGCCGCCGTCGACCAGGGAGCACATCTGAACGGTGCTCCGATTCGGGTGCGGCACGAACCGCCGGGCGGCGGGCTGGACAATGCAATGCTCGCCACCGGGTTCCCATACAACCTCGCCGCGGATGGGTCCGGCACGAACCTGAGCAACTTCTGCCGGATGCAGCAGCGCTTTCACAAGGTCCGGCGCCTGGGAGCAGCCGCTGTCGATCTGGCCCTGATTGCCGACGGCACCTTCGACGGCATGTGGGAGCTGTCGCTGCAGCTCTGGGATGTGGCGGCGGGGATGCTGCTGATCCGCGAGGCGGGCGGGCAATTCGAGTGGCGCTTCCCCCGGCAGGACGAGTGGGCGGTGAGTATTCTGGCTGCCTCACGAGCCGACCTGCTTGACATCATGCGGGGGCTGATCCAATTCGACTCCGTTTGAACCGGCCCGCTCCTCCTGCCGTGCTATCATTGACCACACTCGATCACGAAAGGGGTGCACCCCATGATCCGCGCCTACACAAACAACGACGACGTCGTCCAGGCCATTTCAGATGCGGCCGCAACGAAGGGATTGGAAGCCGAGTTCCTGTCGCTGATCGACCCTCTCGAAATCAGGGCCGCCGCCGAGTCACTGGATGTCATTATCTTCGATCTCACCGCGGCCACGCTCAGCCTGGAAACCGTCGTCGGCGTGCTGGATGTCCTGGACGTCGAGTTGGCGCCTCCCGTCCTCTACCTGTTGACGAACGCGGCCGACATCGAACTGCTCACCCAGGCCGGCAGCATTGTCAACCAGGACTACGCCTTTCTGCCGCTTGATCCCGCCCAGCTGGCGGGACGGCTGGAGGTTCTGACCATCCTGGGCCAGCGGCGCAAGCTCACGCTGGAAACCGCGATCACCGATCGTCTGACCGGTCTCTACAACCGCAAATACTTCCTGCGCCGGCTGGAAGAGGAGATGTACCGCGCCACGCGCTACAAGTATGCCGTCGGTGTCCTGCTGGCTGACGTGGACTTCGCTGCCGAGGGCCACGAGCTTACCGAGCAGACCGGCACCGCGGTGGTGAAGGAGATTGCGGCGTTCCTCGCCGGCCGACTGCGCAAGACCGACATCGTGGCCCGCTACAAGTGGGACGACTTCGCCTTCCTCCTGCCGGAAATCTCGCGGGAGGACAGCCTGCTCGTCGCGGAAGACGTGCGAAATAAGCTCGAGCTGCTGGAAGTGTCATCCGAGGGTCGCGCGGTACACCTTGACGTGCACCTGGGACACCTGTGTTTTCCCGCCGAGGGGCTGAAGAGCGCCATTGAGGTGATGGAGGCACTTGAGGAGTGCACGTTCAAGGCCAGAACCGGCGGTGGCGCCAAACTGGTGTCCTACAACGCCGGAACCGCTGCACCTACTGAGGAATGACGTAGAAGTGCAGACGATCACCCTCGGGGCTGACGGCGCAGACCTGGGTTCCGGCCGGTGAGAACACAAACCTCGAGCACGGCTCAGCCGTCAACAGGGTCCGGCCGTCGCGACTGCGCTGTAGCACCAGATAGCGGGTGTCCCCCTCCCCTTCCAGTTCCAGCTCGTCCCGTCCGGCGATGAATCCCAGCCAGGCCCCATCGGCGCTTGCCTGCAGACCTGCAATCGACTCCCCGACCGCACATCGAGCACGACGCAGAGCCGTCTCATCCCACCCCAGGATCCACTCGCTGCCACCCGCCGGCTCGCCGGACACGATCAGCAGTTGCCCGCTCGACAGCACGTGCAGGCTCATTTCATCGGCGCGGCTGTGCAGGATTCGCTCCTGGCCAGCGTGCGGGTCGAGCAGCACGATCATCGCCTGGGCGGGATAGTCACCGTGATAGCCCCGGCAGCGCACCGCCGCAGCTCCGCGCTGCGGCACGTACACCAGCTCATCGATCAGATCCACGTTGGCCTTCAGTGCGATACCTGTGAAGCCGCCAGTAGCCAGGTCCAGCCGTCCCAGGCTATACGGCTGGTCGGGGAATAGATACTGGCGCGCCGACATCACCAGGCCGCTTCCACTCTCTTCCCAGGCCACCTGCTCGGGCCAGAACGCGTCTGGGATCTGCCGCAGGACCACCGGTACCAGCGCGTCCATGCCCACGCGGTAGACCGTCAGATCGTGGGCCACCAGCGGCGTGGCTGCTCGCTCCAGGACGGCCAGGGCGCTGCCGTTGGGTGCCAGATAGAACTCCGGTGTGTACTGCGCGCTGTCGGGCCTGACGTTCGTGAAGCTCCGCGGCGCGCTGATGACCAGCAGATCACCCGTAGCCAGTTCCAGTCGTCGCACTGCGTAGCCCTGCGTCTGGGCGACAACCACAACCAGGCTGCCGCTGTCTTGCCAGGCCAGATCGATGACCCGCTCATCGGGCGGAAGCTCAATGCACGGCGTGGGGGTCGCCGCCGTCTGGCCAGTCTGGGCCAGTACCACGAGCGCCGCAATCAGGGGCACTGTGAGCCTTCGCGGATCAAACACCGCAGGATCAAACCACATCCACGCGGTACCGTCAACCCCGCGGCCACGGCTCAATCCGAGGCGCGCTGACGCCGATAAGCAAGATGTATGCCTGACTCCGGAAGCATGAACTCGTACTTCGCCCAAAACCTGGAAGCTCTCCGCCGGACCAGTGAGTCCCTGGCGGACCGGCTGCTCGCCTATCACGATGAGGCTGGCGAACCCCTCAGCCTTGGTCCTTTCACGGTGGAGACGGGGCGCAGCGGTGAGCCGACGGTGAAGTGCGAGGATCAGGAGCGCAACTTCTACCTGCACAGCCCCTACGACCCCGCGAGCGAGGCCGAGCAATACGCGACGCGGGTACTGGACGATGACCAGCCGGGCAATTTCGCGGTGTTTTTCGGCATGGGTCTCGGCTACGGGGTGCGTGATGTACTCGGCAAGCTGAGCGCCGACACCAGGGCGCTGGTCTTCGAGCCGCATTGGGAGCTGTTCTACCTGGCGTTCTGCCACACCGATCTGAGCTGGCTACTCACGCGCGACAAGACCACGGTCACCTGCGATCCCAGCGTGCAGGGCGCGATGATGCAGTACATGAACCTGTTCGAACTGGCCGGCTTCACCGGCATCCGGCTGTTCTCAAACCCCGCGTTCGAGCGCCTGCCAAACGCGGACGCCTTCGACGAATTGGCCGATCGCATCCGCTATGAGCTGCTGGCCGTCGGCGGCAACATCCAGACGCTGATGGTCATGGGGGAGATGCAGCAGATGAACATCATCCTCAACTTCCCCCAGATCATGGACAATCCGCCGTTCCGGCATCTGCTCGGCGCGTTCAGCGGACGCCCCGCCATCATTGTCTCCGCAGGTCCCAGTCTGGAGAAGAACGTCCAGCTGCTCGCTGAGATCGAGGACCGCGCGCTGATAATCGCGGTGGATACGGCCACCAAACCCTTGCTTGCCGCCGGCATTACGCCCCATGTCGTGGTGACGGGCGACCCCCAGGAGGCCAACTCCCGGCACCTGCGCGGCGTCGACCTGCCCGATACCTACCTGATCGCCGAGCCCCAGAGCCCGATCGCCTCGCTCACCGGCTGGCGCGGCCCCAAGTTCATCTGCACGTTCCACGACAACATGATGCAGTGGATCGACCGCGTGCTGGGTGATCGCGGACGAGTGCTGGTCTGGGGCAGCGTGGCCGTGATGGCCTACGACGTCGCCGTCAAACTCGGCGCCGACCCGATCGTGTTCATCGGCCAGGACCTCAGCTTTCCCGGTGGACGAACTTATGCAGGCGGCACCTTCTTCGAGACCGAGGACAAGATGGACCTCACGGTCGAGGCCCTGACTAAGGCCGGAACCTCCCTGATCGATATGGTCGATATCTACGGCAACACCGTTCAGACCAACAAGCAGATGTTCTCTTACTTCAACTTTCTTAAGAACCGCTTCCTGGCCCCGGAAGTGCAGGACCGCACCATCATCAACGCCACCGAGGGAGGCATCCTTAAGAGCCCGCGCGTCACCGTCATGACGCTGCGCGAGGCGATCGACCAGTACATGGCGTCCCCACTCGGCGTGATGCAGATACTCGACGAGGCCCACGGGCGCGGCGACGTGGTCAACCACGCCAACCTGGAGGCCGAACTCAGCAAGCTGATCGCCGACCTGCGCGCGGCCCACGAAGCCTGTTTGCGCGGTGTCGGCGCGGTCGCCCGGGCCCTGGAAGCCCTGGAGGCGGACGATCAGACGCCAGCCAACCGTCGCGAAATCGTCAGGCAGTACAACCGCGTGGTCGGCATCCGCAAGCAGGTTGTCGGCAGCCCCGAGGCGGGCAAGATCATCGAGATGGCCAACCAGGCAGGCATCTACGCCTTCGCCCGCGGCGTCAAGGCAATCCGACCGGGTGAGGCGGGCCCCGATAATGAGTTCATCCGCCGTTCGCTGTATCACTACCACACCCTGTACGTCTCGACGCGGGAGGCGATTGAGCGACTGATCCCGCCGATCGAGGCCGCCCGCGAAGCGGCCCGGGTGCGCAGCAGTCGCCGCAGGCAGCCAGTAGGCGCGTGAAGCCGGTGGGCCGGCGGGTAGTCCTTCCGAGGAACCCACCAAACCGGAGCGATGATGCAGACAAGCGGACTGAGCGGGATCATCCTGTACGTAGCCGACATGCAGGCACAGGTCGAGTTCTATCGGGACACAATGGGACTCAAGCTGGCCCACCCCGTCGAGCTGCCGAACTACGCCGAATAGCACTGGGTCGTGTTCGAGACCGGCGCCTGCAGACTGGCGCTGCACAGCGGGGGGAGGCCCCGGGCGGGGGTCGGCACTCCCAAGCTGGTCTTCGCTGTCAGCGACATCGTCGGCGCCAGAGCCGAACTGGCTGCTCGTGGTCTGGCGCTGGAGCAGGTTTTCTCGCCGGCGCCGGGGATCGAAGTTGCCAACGGTCATGACCCGGAAGGCAATCCCCTCTGCATCGAGAGCCACGGCGGCGGCTAGCCGGCCAATGCCGGTTCCGGTTCTCGCCATCGCGATGTAAACTGCTGCGATGCCGTTTTTCCCGGAAGCACCGCCGGCACCGCCTGTGAAGGAATCGACGGATTTCGAGGCCTTCCGCGCCGCCTATCGGGCATCGCTGCCGATCACCGGCAACTTCATCTATCTCAACCACGCCAGCGTTGGGCCGCTGTCTGACTGGGTGGTTGCGGCGGCAAATGAGCACCTGCTGCAGCAGCAGATGGCCGACACGGCCACGCAGGACGCCTGGTTCGACGGCTGGCGGCTGGCGCGGCAGCGTGTGGCTGAGTTGCTGGGGGCCGGTCGGGACGAAATCTGCATCCAGACCAACACCTGGGCCGGCTTGACGCGTGCGTTCTCGGCGCTGCCGCTGGGCCCCGGCGATGAAGTGCTCTTCCCCGCCGACGAATTCCCGAGCCTCTATCACGCCCTCAGCGAGCTGCGCGCGCGAGGCTGCAGTGTCCGGGCCGTCGAGCCCGTTCAGCGGGATCGGATCGTCCGCACCGAGGACATCCTGGCCCAGGTCTCCGACCGCACCAGGCTGGTGGCCACATCCTGGGTCAACTTCTTCCACGGCTACCGGCATGACCTGGGTGCGCTCGGTGCTCGCTGCCACGAGGTCGGGGCCTGGTTTGTGGTGGACGGCATCCAGGGCCTGGGCATGTTGACCCTCGACGTCAAGCAAGCCGGCGTGCACTTTTTCGCCAGTCAGGGCGCCAAGTGGCTCTGCGCACCGCTCGGCAGTGGCTTCCTCTACGTCTCGGACCAGGTGGCCCCCGGCATCACGCCGCGCCTCGAGGGTTGGTTCGCCATGGAACTGAACCACGAACGCTACACCGACCGCGGCATCAGGCCCAAAACCAATGCCAACCGCTTCGGCGGGGGTACGGTGCCGTTAGCATCGACCTTCGGCCTGCGCCGTGCCTGCGAAGTATTCCTCGAAGCCGGCCCCGCCGCCGCTGAGGCCGCCGCTCTTCGCCACGCAGACCGCCTGGCGAACGCGGCGGAGCGAGCGGGAATCACTCTCATTTCAGATCGCACTTCGCGCCCCAGTGCCATCGTCAGTCTGCGACAGGCAGACTGCCCGGCCCTGCCCGAAGCGCTGCATGAGGCCGGAGTGGTCTTCTCGCTGCGCGAGGGCGGGATCAGACTCAGCCCGCATTGGTACAACGTAGATGACGAAATCGCCAGAGTCGCTGAACTCATCGGCCAGCACGGCCGGCCCTAGCCCGCCCCTGACCGCCTAGACCTCGGCCAGCTTGATCCGGGCCCAGCGGCCGCTGCGGAAGCGCAGGAACACCATCGTGGCCTCCACGTAGACCGAGATTGTCATGGCCCACCAGACCCCGTCGAGGCCGAGCCCCAGCCCGACTCCCGTGCCGAGGATGTTTTCCAGCGCCATGAACGCCGCCAGCGGTATGCGCACGAACCACATCGCGGTGAGCGTCATCAGCGCGGCGGCCAGTGTGTCGCCGCTGCCGCGCAGCACCCCATACATCGTCATGCCAACGCCGAGCCCCGGCAAGCACAGCGCGATGATACGCAGGAATCCGGTTGCCGCGTCCACGACATCCGGAGCGTTGCCCCCCGTGAAGAGGACGATGAACCACTGCGGGAAGAAGAACAGCAGCGATCCGGTACCCCACATGATGACCTCGCTGAACAGCAGGCAGTAGAGCGCGCTGACACGTGCCTGATCCGGCCTGCGCGCACCGAGATTCTGCCCGGTCAGTGTCGCGGCCGCGATGCTGAAGGCGAAGGCCGGCATGAACGCCAGGCTCTCCGCCATCAGGCCCACCACCAGAGCGCTCTGGCCCACAACGCTGTTGGGCAGGAACGTAATCAGCTTAATCAGGGTGAGCCCCGCCAGCGACCGGACCATCACTTGCAACATTCCCGGGATACCAATGCGCAGCATCTCCCAGGCCCGACGCAGCGGCGCCTCCAGGATGCTGGCGTCCCACCTTACAGCGCGCTGCCGATTGAGCAGCGCGATCGCTACTGCGGTCACAAGCATCGAGGTCAGGATGGTCGAGAGTGCACAGCCCGCCACCTTGTAGGGGCCGATCAGCAACCAGTTGCCAATGAAGTTGGCGACGTTGGCGACGATCAGCAGCCACATCGGGTAGATCGTGCGGCCCAGGCTGTTGAAGATACTGACGACGGCGAACTGCGCGCCCATACCGGCCAAACCGATGAAGATCACGCGCAGGTAGTCCCAAGCGTACTGCCGCGTCAGCGCGATGGCAGCGGAGTCCGTCCCCGGCACCTCGCTGCTGACCATAAACATCACGGGCCGGCCGCCGATCGCCAGCCCGATTGCCGTAGCCAGCACGCCGATCACCAGGGCGGTGATGACGCCGATGGTCGCGTAGGCGCGTGCGCGCGTGTGGTCCCGAGCACCGGTGAACCGCGCCACGTGGGCGGTGATTCCGGTACCCAGTCCGAGGAAGACAGCACTGACGAGCCAGATGCTCTGACGCCCCACGCTGAGGCTGGCCAGCGCTTCACTGCCCAGCACGCTGATCATCCGCACGTCCACGAAGCCGATCAGCGCCTGCAGGATATTGGTGGCCGTCACCGGCAGCGCCAGCCGCAGAATCACGCGCGAGAGTTCAGCTGGACTGCGCCAGTGTGTCAGAGCTGGCTCGGTCGCGCGGCGGGAAGTGTCCCCCATGGCCTTCTATACTACATGACTCACATGGACTCGCGGAGGCCGCAGAGCGCGAGTCTATTTTCGCTGGGAATGGTGAGCCAGCCGGGCGTCGGTGCTATCAGCGATCCCCGGAACTGTCGCTGGCGGTTGCTGCTCCAGCAGGGCTGGGTGGCCGGATGCCGTTCTGCTCCGCGTAGTGGAACTGAACGGGCGCTGCACGCTCCTCCGGATAGCGGATCCGGCTGTGTCGTTGAGCCACCAGGATGCGGCAGAACGCCCGCTTAACCTGTTGCAGGTCGCCGATGGTCAGACCGCTGTCAACCAGCTGTTCTTCCTCAAGCTTGTCGGCCACGATCTTCGCCACGACTGCTTCAATCTCCTCGGTGTCCACTATCCCGCGTGCCCGCACTACTGCCTCAGTAACATCGGCCAGCATCACGACTCCGCTCTCACGATTCTGTGGAATCGGTCCCTGGTAACGGTAGTCCTCGGGCCGTGGCAGCGCACGTTCGTCCGGCTGCTCCTCGTGCATCTGCTGTGCCTTGAAGTAGAAGAACCTGATCAGGTAATTCCCGTGGTGCTCCGCGATGAACTGGTGCAACCCCTGCGGCAGCCGCGCCTCCCGCGCCATCTCCAGTCCGTCCGACACGTGGTCACGCAGGATCTTGACTGACGTCTCCGGCGGCAGCCCCTGGTGTGGATTCTTGCCCAGATCGTGGATATTCTCGGCGAAGAAGCCGGGCCGCTTCAGCTTTCCGATGTCGTGATACAGCGCCCCGACTTTGGCCAGCAGCCAGTTGCAGCCGATCTCCTTGCAGGCCTCCTCGGAAAGGTCCGCCACCATCTCACTGTGCACGTACGTGCCGTGAGCTTCGCGCTTGAGTCGCCTCAGCAGTTCATTCTCCGGATTCGCCAACTCCACCAGCTTGTTCGGCGTGAGCTGGGCGGTCAGTGTCTCCACCACCGGCAGCAAGCCCAGGGCCATAACGGCCGCCGCGAAGCCCGCAAGCCCGGCGATGACGAACACCTCCCAGTGCAGGGTCTGCACGCTGATCAGCACCACTGTGGCAGCCAGGACTACATTGACCAGCGCAATCGCGAAGCAGAACCACACCTGATGGCGCCGGGACGACCCCGGCGCGATGAACACCGTCGGCAGCAGCGCGCCCGCCAGCGTATAGAGCATCAGGTCAGCACCGAAACTCAGTGCCACGCTGAGCACCAGACCCAGCCCCAAGCCCAGGTATAGGGCGAAGATCGAGTCGTATACCAGCACGACCACAGTCGTCAGCGCTACCACCGCGAACGCCGTTGCGTAGTAGAAGTAGTTGAAGGGCAGCCTGCCAAGCACCAGCCCGATCGCCAGGAACAACAGGAACAGCATGCCGATCTGCGTCAGGCTTCCGTTTTCCGCCAGCTGCCGCGCGAAGCGCTGCAGATACAGATACCACCACAGCATTGCCGCCAGCAGCACCAGGGCCAGCCCCAGAAACCGGAACATGCCCTGCTTGAGCAGATGCGGCCACAACTCCTGCAGCTGCTCGTGGACACGGGTGTCGACAACCGCGCCCTCGACGATGATCACGCTGCCCTTCTCGATCACCACCCGAGCCAGCTGCTTCCGCTCGGCGTGCAGGTTGGGCGGGCTGTACTGCTCCAGATTCGCGGTGAGGAAGTACGTGTAGATGTTCTCAGGCGTAATCAGCAGTTCCGGGATCCCGCCCTGCTTGATTGAGCGAACGTAGGCCGCCGTGATCGGCTGCTGCATTGCCTCGTCCAGCAGCTGCTCGGCGCTGCTGAACACATGGTTCAGACGATCATCCTGGTAGTTGAGGAAGCTGCTGATGATCGTCTCGTGCACGCCGTATTGCCGGCCAAGATTCGCAATACGACTGCCGGATTCGCTGTCGGCCGGCTCCTGCTTCGCGAGGGCTTGCCGCAGTTCAAAGAAGTCCTGCTTGAAGGACGTGAACCGTGCCAGCGCTTGATCGCGCTTGGCGGTGTCGACGAAGCTGTAGGGTTCGCCCTCGCCGACGTTACCGGTCAGCTCGGCAAGCTTCGCGCTGTCCTCATACTCGAACGTGACGGGCGCGAAGATCGTGTAGGGGACCACCTGACCAACCTGGAACTGCTGCGGCCAGATCCGCAGGTGCCCAAACAGCATCGCCAGAGCCACGGCGTAGAACAGCACCACAATCAACCAGTTGCGCCAAGGGTTCTGAGCTCCAATCAGCCCAGACGTCCACCAGCTCCCGGCACCTTTATCCGTCACAAGCGGATATACCCCACTGCCAGTCTACTTCTCTTCATTCATCCGCACGCTGCTCGAAGCGATCATAGGCGTCGATGATCCGCTGAACCACCGGATGCCGGACTACATCCCTGCGTGTAAGTTCAACCAGACCCACGTGCGGCTGGGCGTCACGGAGGATGGTCAATGCCTCCACGAATCCGCTCCGCTGCCCCGTCTCAAGGTCCACCTGCGTGATATCGCCGGTCACGATGGCACGGCTGCCACGCCCCATGCGCGTCAGGAACATCTTCATCTGGCTATAGGTCGTGTTCTGCGCCTCATCGAGAATGATGAAGCTGTTGTTGAGCGAACGTCCGCGCATGAAGGCCAGCGGCGCCACTTCGATTACGTTGCGTTCCATCAGTCGCCGGACGCGCTCGAAGCGCAGCAGGTCGTTGAGCGCATCGAACAGCGGAATCAGATAGGGATTGACCTTCTCGTATAGCGTGCCCGGCAGGTAGCCCAGCTTCTCGCCGGCTTCCACCGCGGGGCGCGTTAGTACGATCCGCTGCACGCGCTTACGGCGGAAGTAATCGATCGCCGCGGCCACCGCCAGGTAGGTCTTGCCGGTGCCCGCCGGACCGAAGCACAGCACCACCTCGTGCTTCTCGATCGCCTGAAGATACTCCTCCTGCCCGGGCGTTTGCGGCTGGAAGTTGGGCAGATGGGCCAGCGACGGCTCGCCGTTGTGATCGTTGGCCGGCTCGGCGACCGCGGCGCCGACGGCTTCGGAACTTAGCTGCCCGTCATCGCGGATTGAACGCAGCATCGCCAGCAGCGCCCGCCGGGCTCCTTTGACGTCGCGCCCGTCGCCGGCGATGAACACTTCGAGCCCCTTGGCATATACCTTGACGCGGAATTGCTCAGTGACCAGCCGCAGGTTGCTGTCGAAGTCGCCGAAAAGCTCCTGCATTTCGTCGCGGGAGCGAAGCTCAATCGAATCAGTCTTCAGGATGTCTTTCGACCTCGATTACTGGGTTGCCGGCTGTATTCTACCATCGTTGAACCGGGAGAGTGTGTGCTCCCGAGCCTGCTACACTAGGTCTATGGCTGACTCCCCCGGCCAGTTGCTGGCGGACATCGCCGCCGAGGTGCACTCCTGCACGGCGTGCCCGCTGCATGCAACCCGAACCACCGCGGTCCCCGGCGAGGGGCCCGCGAGTGCCGATGTCGTCTTCATCGGTGAGGCGCCGGGGGCGGACGAGGATCGCGTCGGACGGCCGTTCATCGGCCGCTCCGGCCAGCTGCTGCGCAGCACGATCGTCGAGCTCGGCTGGCGCGAGGACGAGGTTTTCATCGGCAACGTCCTCAAGTGCCGACCGCCGGGCAATCGTGATCCTCAGCCCGATGAGGTTCGCGCCTGCCGCCACTTCCTGATGGCGCAACTGGTGTTGATGCAGCCGAAGGTGGTTGTGACGCTCGGGCGCCACAGCCTCAACCTGCTGATCGACCCCAAGCTGCGCATCAGCAAGATTCACGGCCAGCACCTGGTCAAAGACGGCCAGCTGTACCTGCCAACCTACCATCCCAGCATGATCCTGCGCAACGCGCGGTTGCTCCCCGAGTGGAAGCTCGACCTGGCCAAGGCCAGGAAACTGGCGGGGCACTGAGCGCATCCGCACCTCGCGATATGATGCGGGAGTGCGGAAGGCGATCTTCTTTGATCTCGGTTCCACACTCTGGGACGACTATCCCGTAGTGCAACTCACTTGGGAAGTGCTTGAGCGGCTGCTGATGCAGCACGGCATCGCGGCGTCCCGAGCAGACATCCAGGCCAAGGCTCACGAGATGATCGCCAGCTACAGCCCCTCGCTCAACCGGGCCGTAGTCTGGCAGTACGTCGACGGCGACGAGCGGAAGTACCAGCAGATCATGGCTGAGCTGATCAAACAGACCAAGGGCCGCTTCGCCGATCCCCGCGAATTCAGCCGGCTCAATCCGCTGTTTCCCGGCGTGCATCAGCTGCTGGACGGGCTATCGGCGCGATACGCGCTGGCGGTCGTCAGCCAGCACTTCGCTGAAGTCGAGCGCTGGATGGAGATTCACGACATCCGCAAGTACTTCCGCCATCTGAGCGTCAGCGATGTCGAGCGCCTGTACAAGCCGGATCCCCGCCTGTTCCTCCAGCCCTGCAAAGCCCTGGGCGTCGATCCACGCGAAGTGCTGATGGTCGGCGACCGGCTCGACAACGACATCTGGCCGGCCAACCGGCTGGAGATGACCACGGTGCGCGTGCTGGCGGATCCGTATCGCATCCAGCGGCCGCGCTATCCGCGAGACGTGCCGGACTTCACGATTGGACGCATTGCCGACCTGACCGACGTCATCGAGCGGATTGAGGCCCAGACATAGGCGCGGGGCGGGTTGTTAGCTACAATAGTCGCCACGGGGATGGGAGACGGTCCACACATTAGGCGTGCCTCTTTCTTTCGCTGGCCGCTGTTCGCCGCGGTCTGCCTGATTCCCCTGCTCGTAGGTTGCGACGGTGCACAGCTGACCTTCGGCGGCTTCATCGAGCAGCTGATCCTGGGCCTGATCCTGGGCAGCGTTTACGCCCTGATCGCACTCGGCTACACCCTGGTGTACGGCGTAATCAAGCTGATCAACTTCGCGCACGGCGACATCTACATGCTCGGCGCATTCATCGGCTACTACATGCTGCGCATCACCATTCGCTGGCTGCACTTCACCGGCGGGGTATCGCTGATCTGGTGCTGGGTAATCTCGGTCCTGGTCTCGGTTGTCGTCTGCGCCGTTATCGCAGTCGTGATGGAGCGGCTGGCCTACCGCCCGCTGCGCGGTTCCAGCCGGATCGCAGCTTTGATTACCGCCGTCGGCGTCAGCTTCCTGCTGGAGAACGCCGGTCTGATCGTGTTCGGCCCGAATCCCAAGAGCTACGAGCCGAAGTCGCTTGAAATCTACCAGGTCGAAATGGCCACGGATCCCTCGTTCGCCGACGCTCGCCGAATCGAGGTGATGGATGCAGCCCAGCGGGTGTTTCCGGCGTCACGCTTCCGCCGCGAATCCTGGGTGCGAGTCCGGCTGGTGGCCAAGGATGGCACTTCGGACTGGAGCCCGGTGCTGCACGTGCCAGTCGAGCAGCAGCGCGGCTTCACCGAGGGAGACCTGCCGCCGCCGGCCGAGGCCGGGGTCACTCCAATCCCTTCGCTGGGATACTCGCGCAAGGCCAGCGGCGGGCGCGAGACTGTCGTGGTCAATTGGGAGCGCGGCCGGATTGAGGACATCGAGATGCGGCCGGTCTTCAGCGACGCCCAGGGCCAGCAGCTAGCGATCATGCTCCCCTTCAAGACCGCCCAGGACACCAACGTGCGCGTACCCGTCTTCAACATCGTGATCGTGGTGGTAACGCTGCTGCTGCTCTGGGCGCTGAATCAGCTGATCAACCGCAGCATGTTCGGCATCAGCATGCGCGCCCTGTCTTTCGACGGCGACGCGGCCAAGCTGATGGGCGTCAACACGGACAAGGTAATCGCCCAGACGTTCGCCGTCGGCGGCGCCTGCGCGGCCGTTGCGGGCAACATGGTCGGCATCTACAACCAGGCGATCGAGCCGCTGATGGGCATCCTGCCGGGCATCAAGGCCTTCGTCGCCGCCGTGGTCGGCGGGATCGGCAGCATCCCCGGCGCGGCTGCCGGTGGCATGATAATGGGCATCAGCGAGGCGTTGGTCAAGGGCAACATTCCGGCGCAGTACAGCGCCCTGTCCGACGCCCTGGCCTTCGCGATTCTGATCGCGGTGCTGCTGTTCAGGCCGTCCGGGATCTTCGGCAGCGCCGTCAAGGAGAAGGTGTGATGATTAATCCGTACTGGGAACTCATCATCCTGCTCTGCCTGATCAACATTATCTTCGCGGTCTCGCTCAACCTGATCCTGGGCTACAACGGCCAGTTCTCGCTGGGCCACGCCGCCTTTCTGGCCATCGGCGCCTACGCCAGCGGCTCGCTGACCGCCACCTTCGGCTGGCCGCTGTGGGCCGGCATCCTGATGGCGATCCTGCTGTCGATCGTGGCGGCCGTGATCATCGGCTATCCCTGCCTGCGCCTGCGCGGGGACTACCTGGCAATCGCCACCCTCGGCTTCGCCGAAATCACCCGAATCGTCGCCAACGCCCTGCCCAAGGAGCAGTTCGGCGGGCCGACCGGGATGCAGAGCATCAAGAGCTTTGACAAGTACATTCCGCCGACGACGGCGATGAACGGAATCGGCAACCTGATCTTCACGGTCTTGTTCACTCTTCTGTTTGTGGGTCTGATCGTCTGGGGCGTCTGGGCCTTTGCGAACTTCCTTGAGCGGCTGCTGATCAAGCGGTTCGACTGGCCTTACTGGCGGTGGGGGGTCGTCGGGCTGTTCGGTGCTTCCGCCATCGTCGGCGGCAAGCGCCTGTGGGTGGCGTTTCTGGACATCTTCCAGTTTGGCAACGCGCTCAGACACGTCAGCTTCGACAGCCAGCAGTGGGTGCTGTTCCTGCTTTTCGTGATCGTGGTTGCAGTCGTCACGCTCTTGATCCGCAACTACCTGATCAGTCTGCCGGGCCGCGCCGTAGTCGCCATCCGCGAGGATGAGATCGCCGCGACGAACCTGGGCGTCAACTGCACCTGGATGAAGCTGCAGAACTTTATGTTCGGCAGTGCCTTGGCCGGCCTCGCCGGGGCGATGCTGGCCCACACCATCCCGCTCTTCAAACCCACGGACTTCAACTTCTTCAAGAGTGTCGACGTGCTGCTGATGGTCGTGCTCGGCGGCATGGGCAGCATCACCGGCAGCTTCGTCGGTGCCACCATCATCACCATGCTGCTGGAGGCGCTCCGGTTCCTCGGGCAGTGGCGGTTGGTGTTCTACTCGTTAATCCTGATCCTGTTCATGATCTTCCGGCCCGGCGGCCTGCTTGGCACCGCCGAGCTGGGCCAGCTGATCCGGGCCAGGGCCGACCGCGGGCTCAGACGTCTGCTCGGCGATAGGCCGGCTGACGAGTCTCAGGCGGAGGGCAACGATGCTTGAGATTGACAACGTCAGCGTGGTCTTCGGCGGGCTGGTCGCGGTCAAGGACCTTAGCTTCACCGTCAGTCCGGGACAGATTGTCGGGCTGATCGGACCCAACGGCGCCGGCAAGACCACGGTGTTCAATGCCATCCTGGCCGTTTACCCGCCCACGTCCGGCGAGGTGCGGCACAATGGACGCCGCATCGACCGCATGCCCACGCATCGCATCTGCCGGCTGGGCATCGGGCGCACCTTCCAGAATATCCGGCTGTTCAAGGAGATGAGCGTGCTGGACAACGTCAAGGTGGCCCTGCACCGCGGCTTCCGCTACAGCTTCGTCGACGCCGTGCTACGCACCCCGCGCTGCCGCCGACTGGAGCGCGAGATCGACCGCCAGGCCCGGGCGGTGCTGGAGTACTTCGATCTGCTCGACGTCGCGGCCGACCCGGCCAGTTCGCTGCCCTACGGCAAGCAGAAGTACCTGGAGATCGCCCGCGCCTACGCCACCAAGCCGCGCCTGCTGCTGCTCGACGAGCCCGCGGCCGGGCTCAACGACACCGAGACCGCGGAACTGATGGGCAAGGTGCGCGAAATTATGTCGGAGACGGGCTGCGGCGTGCTGCTGATCGAGCACGACATGCGGCTGGTGATGGGGATCTGCGAGCACATCGTGGCGATCGAGTACGGGGCCAAGATCAGCGAGGGCGACGCCAAGCACGTGCAGAATGATCCCAAGGTGATTGAGGCCTATCTGGGCACGCAGGATGAAGACGACCGCCGCGTCGGTGAGGGGCTCAACGAGGCACGCAACGGCGGCGGGGAGGACGGCGCAGGTGGATAGCCAGCCGCTGCTCAGTGTCCGGGATCTGCATGTCGCCTATGGCGCGGTCAAGGCGCTGCACGACATCAACTTCGACGTGCTGCCGGGCGAGATCGTGACCCTGATCGGGGCCAACGGCGCCGGAAAATCCACGACCCTGAACACCATCATCGGTCTGGTGAAGTGCCGCCAGGGAGAGGTCATCTTCGCCGGCGATTCGATCACCAACCAACCCGCTCATCAGATCGTGCGCAGGGGGCTGGCGCTGGCGCCCGAGGGGCGGCGGCTGTTCCTCAACCTGACGGTGCGCGAGAACCTGGATATCGGTGCGCTCGTGACTGCTGACAAGGCCCGCAAGCAACAGCTGCTGGAGGAGGTCTTCACCCTGTTCCCGCGCGTCAAGGAGCGGCTGAGGCAGGTGGCGGGCACGCTCTCCGGCGGGGAGCAGCAGATGCTGGCGATCAGCCGCGCCATGATGCAGGACCCGCAGCTGATGCTGCTCGACGAGCCCAGCCTGGGTCTGGCGCCGAATCTGGTGCGCGAGATTTTCGACAAGATCCGTTTCCTCAACAGCGAGGGCAAGACGATCCTGCTGGTGGAGCAGAACGCCTACCAGGCGCTCAAAGTCAGCCACCGGGCGCACGTGCTGGAGCAGGGCCGCATCGTGATGAGCGGCACGGGCGATGAACTGGGGCGCGATCCGAAGGTCAAGGAAGCGTACCTGGGGGGATAGCCGAACGTTCAGGGGACTAATCGGCCCTTGGAAAAGCCCGGTCCGGGGACATACGGCAGGCTCCGGAACCGCTAACCCGCACATCCCCGGACAGCAGGATTATACCCGCGAAACGGCGAAATGCAACATGTTTCAGCTGTGTTTCACGGAGGCTGGTTTTACCAGGTGTAGGAAACGAGGAGCCTGAGTTCTCGATCGTCGAAGTGAAAGCCCGGAACCAGGTCCTTGAGGTTGTGCGACAGCGTATACGTAACGCGCCATTCAACGCCGTCATACGGACAGTATCGTGCTTCCAGCTCAGTGCCCTCGTAGTTGGTGGCGTACTTGCCGCGGTTGACGGCCGCCAGCACCGCGTCCTGCTCCACGATCACATGCTCCAGGCCGAACTGCCAGTCGCCGGGATCGCCACGCCGGCCCACCCTGACGCCAGTCAGCACTGCATCGCACTCGCCTTGCGCCGGGCCACGCGCGCCCAGGTTCCGCGCATACTCGCATTCGAGTTCAATCGGCCAGTCGCCGTCCGCCCGCATTACGCCGTTGAGCCACAGGTCCGCGATCCGGAAGTCCGAGACCAGCGGATTCATCGGGTTGCCGTCCACCACAGCGTTGGTCGTTACGCCGCCACTCGCGGGGCCGCCGACGCGCCAGTCGCCGCCGGCCACCGCCGCCTGGATCGTGTCCGCATTGCTGAGTCCGTGGTAGGACAGCGCCGCATCCCAGCTGACTGACTTGGCAACCTCCCAACGTGAATCCAGACGGGCGCTCAACACTCGGGCCGGCCCGCTTCCTTCGCAGCCGCTCAGCAGCTGCGCGCCCAGCAGGGACAGCCGGATGCGAGCCAGCTCACCCCCGTTGGGCTCCCAGCGATACTGAGCGTAGCCACCACTCATATAGAGATCGTTGTCGATGGTGAGTTGCGTCAGTTCGAACGGAAACGTGAACCGCCCGCCCTGCAGCCTCAGGCTTTGCCCTCTGCCGGTTTCAAGGTCCTTGCGCAGCCAGTACTCCTCGAGTCCCAGCCACCGCTTATCGCCAAGATCGTCCACACCAACCCAGTTGGTCAGCGGTCGGCCCTCTCGCCCGGACCGCAACGCGGCCCGCAGCCGCCAGTCACCGGCGAATTCCAGGTTGGCTCCCAAGAGCAGCGCGACATCGCGTTCGTAACCCCTGTCAGTCACTCCGCCGTCGTCGTCCCCCGCTAAGCGGCGCAGTTCCTCATAGCGATACTCCACCTCGCCGTCGAGCCAGAATCGCTCGATCACCCCTCGCTCTGACTCGTCGGCTGCCCGAGATTCCGCGAACCCGCCAGGCAGTTCGTCGTCTTCCTGTTCGTCCCGTGACTTGATGACCACCACGCAGTCGCTGGGTACACTCTCACCTCGATCTGGCGTCAGGGCGGCCTTGGCGGCGTTCTCATCACTGCCGTCATCCGCGTTCGCGTGCAGGGGAATCACAGCCAAGGCCAGCACGAGCCAGACCGTCAGCATCAACTTAGGCACTCTGACCAACAGGATGCAGCGGCTAATGGCGTTCAATGCTCGCCACATCGTCATCTTCCTGCTGACCCGCGGGTGCCTGCGGGGGGGCCTTGCTGGTCGGGACGCTGCCCTTGCTCGCCGGTGGTGTTGCGCCGGGTCGGAGCCCGTTGCGCTGGCCCATCGCCGTGTGGTCGTTGATCAGCTTGATGACCCATAGCACTAGCCCGATAAACGCCGCGCCGAAGATCGCCGTGAAGTATTGGTGCAGGCCGCAGGCCATGCCGAGAATGATGGCGAAGAACACCATGGTGGTGTCCTTCGGATCCTGCATCCGCGTGCGGTAGCGGATCATCGCCAGTGCACCGGCGAGTCCAAAGGCGCGCACCAGGTTATTGGCCACGATCAGCCACACCAGCGAGCCGCCCAGGCAGAGCAGCACCAGGGTATAGACCATCTGGCCACGCCGTTCTTTCTTGCCGGTATAGGTGATGTGATAGGCGAGCGCCAGATATCCGCCGAGCAGTGCCGCAACCGTCAGCGCGATGATGACGTCCAGCATCGCGCCGTTGGTTTGCGGCCCGGCTTGCGCGGCGCTGCTTAGTGCTTCGACGAACTGCTCCAGATCACGCTCCTCTTAAGCCTGTCGGCTTGCGCACCCGGTCCGGTCTCTTGCAGCTATAGGGGTCCGGCGCATTATACTTCAGTTTCAGCTGTTCGCGGATGATCAGCGCCGCCTTTCATCCGGATTCAACGCTGCTGATCGCCGGCCAGCGTCAGCAGTCTGAGGCCCGTGGCATTCACCGTATAGGTGTCGAACTGCTCCTCGACGGTGCCGCTGACCACAAACGGCCCGGCGTAGACGGTCAGGTGCGCCAGCCGCTCGTAGGCCTGGGGGAACAGCACCACCTCGAAGGTACCGCTCAGGTCCTCCATGCTCATGAACTTCAGCGCGCGGCGGCTGTGCTCGTAATAGTGATACGGCGGGGGGCGCCCATTGCTGGTGCTGCGAATGATCCCCAGCTCGGCCGCGGCGCTCTCCCGCGGCTCATCCTCGTCCAGCTCATCCGCCGCCAGCGGATTGGGGCCACCGTGATCCCCGCCCTGCAGCGCCAGCGTATCGCGCACCGCCCGGCGTCGCGTCAGGTCCACGCGCTTGGTCGCGATGCACCAGCCCAGCAGCCGCACGGGCCTGCCCACGTACCGCGGCAGCTCACGCGCCCGGATCACACCTTTCACCTGCCCGGCCACCAGCGTCAGCGGATGCCGGCTGACCAGCATACCGAAGTGCTCCAGCTCCAGGTTGCAGCGCGTCTGCTCGTCGTGGTCGCTAAGCCTGGCGCCCACCTGCCGTGAGAAGTCCGCCAGCCGTTCGTCCTCGCTGAGCGGCAGGCTGCCGCCCCGCAAGCCGGCACGGTGCTCGCCGTCGGCCAGCCATTGCAGCTGCGGGCGGCTCATCTTCAGGCTGTCCAGCGCACCGCACTGAATCAGGATCTCAAGCTCGCCGCGGCCCGGGCGCGCGCGGCGGATGAATTCCGGCAGGCTGCTGTATGGGCCGGCTTGGGTGCGGGCGGTGACGATCCGCTCCAGGGCGGCAGTGCCGACGCCCTTGATCACCTGCAGCCCCACCCGCACCGCGTCGGGCTCGTGGGACGGGTCTCCGTGCCCGTCTGGCCCGCTCCCATCCTGTTGGTGCGCCAACCTGGCCGTCATCGGGACGGGCACGGAGTCCCGTCCCACCGAATACTCGGCCTTGTATTCCAGGTCGCTGTAATTCACATCGGGAGGCAGGATGCCGAGCCCCAGCCGCTCGGCTTCGCTGAGATAGGCCCGCGAGCCGTAGAAGCCCCCGCTGTGGCTGAGCACGGCGGCCATGAAGTCGGCCGGGTGGTGGGCCTTGAGATAGGCGACCTTCCAGCTCAGCGAGGCAAACGCCGCCGAGTGCGCCTTGCAGAACGAGTAGCCCGAAAAACTGGCGATCTGGCGCCAGATGGTCAGCGCGCTGGCGGTGTCGATGCCGTTCTTCTCACAGCCGGCCACGAACCGCTCGCGGACCTCATTCATCCGCTCGGCGCTGCGCAGCTTGCCGCTCATCGCGCGCCGGAGCAGGTCCGCCTCGGCCGGGCTCAGCCCCGCCAGCTCGTGGCCGACGCGGATCACGTCCTCCTGGTAGATCATCACGCCCCGGGTCTCCGGCAGCAGTTTCAGCATCAGCGGGTGGCTGGGCAGCTTGTGCTCCTGGCCGCGCACGCGCCGGATGTACTCCTGCATCATGCCGCTCTCGGCGACGCCGGGCCGGATCACGCTCGAAGCGGCGGTCAGCTCCAGAAACGTCTGGGTGCGCAGACGTTTAAGCAGCTGGCGCATCCCGGGGCTCTCGATGTAGAAACAGCCCATCGTCCGGCCCTCGCGGACCAATTCCACCGTGTCCGGGTCCTGCACCGCCGTTTCGAGGCGCTGAGTTGGCGGGCGGATCCCCCGCGCGGCCAGGCTTCTGAGCGTATCCTCCAGCGCGTCCAGCCCGCAGTTGCCCAGCAGGTCGATCTTGATCAGCCCGACGTCCTCGACGCTGAACATCTCGTACTGCGTGACGACGAAGCCCTTGGCCGCCCGCTGCAGCGCAGTATAGTCGGTCAGCCGCTCGGGCGCGATCACCACCCCGCCGCAGTGGATGCCCAGATGCCGCGGGCAGCCCCCCAGCTGGCTGGCCAGCGGGATGATGTGGCAGTAGGGCTCGGCTCTCAGATCGACGCCGCGCAGTTCGGCGAAGTCCTGCTTGATCGTCGTCAGGCCCTCCGCCGAGGTATGGGGGATACGCCGCGCGATGATGCTGATCTCCTTGTCGCTGAGGCCGAAGACCTTGCCCACCTCACGGAAGGCGCCCCGCGCGCGGAAGGTGACGTGCGTGCTGATCATCGCCACCCGTTCGCGCCCCCAGCGCTCGTAGACGAACTTGAGGATTTCATCGCGCCGCTTGGAGCTGAAATCGATATCGATGTCGGGCGGGCTCTGGCGCGCCGGGTTGAGGAAGCGCTCGAAGTACATGTTCAGCGCGATCGGGTCCACCGGCGTCAGGCCCAGCAGATAGCTGACGATGCTGTTGGCGGCGCTGCCGCGCCCCAGGCAGGGGATGCCGCGCCTGCCCGCCGCACGCACGATGTCGTAGACCGCCAGGAAGTAGCTGGTGTAGCCCAGCTTGTCGATGACGTCCAGTTCGTAGTCCAAGCGGCTTAAGTGCCGCTGGTCATAGCCGGCGGGGCTGTCGCCGCCGCGACCGTAGCGCCAGACCAGGCCGCGCTGGCAGAGGTCGCGTAGCGCACGCTGCGGGCTCTCGCCGCGGCTGAGCGGATAGTCGGGGAAGACCCATTTGCCCAGCTCAAAGTCCACCTCGCAGCCCTGGGCCAGCTCGCGCGCGGTGTCGAGCGCCTGCGGGCAGTCGTAGTAGTAGCCGCCCAGCTCCACCGGCGCCGACAGGTAGTGCTCCCGCGGGCAGACGCCTTGCGCGGTCTGCAGCGTGGCGTTCTGGCCGATCGCGCGCAGCACGTGGTGCACCGGCTGGTCCTGGGGCCGCAGGAAGCGCACGTCCGTGCAGGCTACCGGACTCAGCCTGAAGTGCGCCGCCAGCTTGAGCTGCCTGAGCTGGCGCGCGCGGCAGGCCTCCCCGTAGTCCGGCGCCAGGCGCACAAAAAGCCGCCGTGGACCGAGGCGCGGACCAAGGCGCCGCAGCAGTTCCACCTGGTCGGTGATTACGTAGCAGTGCCCCGTGCCGCGCTCCAGCGCCTCCGCCAGCTTGAAATCCGCGCGCAGCCGCCGCGCGCTGGCCAGCCGGCAGAGTTCGCCGTAGCCGTCGCGGTCGCGGGCGATCACCGTCGCGGCGGCACTCGGCACGCTGTCGGCATCCCCCTTGCGACCGTAGGGCGCACCCTTGCTGCCGGGCGGCAGCGGCTTCTTGCCGTCGAGATAGGCGGGATAATCACCGCCATCTCGTAGGGGCGAAGCCATGCTTCGCCCTGCATCCCCCGCGCCTTCACCGGGGGCGAAGCGTGGCTTCGCGCCTACCCCCCCTGCGACCGCATGCCCTTTGCTCGCCGGATCGGTCAGACTCAGGCCCAGCAGCGGCCTCAGGCCACACTTCAGCGCCGCCTTGTAGAAGCCGATCAGGCCATAGATGCCGTCCACGTCGCACAGCCCCAGGGTCTCGAAGCCCAGCTCCGCCGCCTGGGCGCACAGCGCCGCCGGCGAACTGACGCCGTCGTGAAACGAGTACCAGCTGCGCGCGTCGAGGTGCATCGCGCCCTACCCCGAGGCCCGCATCGGCATGAACCCGCTCTGGATACCCGCGGTGCTGTTGGCCTCCACCGGCCGCTGCTGCCTGATCCGCGCCACGCCCGGGCCGACCACCACCCCGTCGCGCCCGTAGCGCCGGCGGATGTGGTCAACCGCCACGAACAGCCACTGCTCGCGCTGCTCACGCGGCGTGGTAAACAGCTGCAGCTGGCTGGCGCCGGCGGTGAACCGCGAGAGGCGCACCCCCAGCAGCCGGATCCGCAGCCGCCGCCTGCAGCCCTCGCCGAACAGCTGCACCGCCCGCTCGAACACCGCGCTGTCGGCATCGGTCGCCTCGGGCAGGAAGCCGCCGTGGGTCAGGGTCTTGAAGTCGCTGTAGCGGATCTTGACCGTCACGTGGCGGGCGCGCAGGTCCTGCTCGCGCATCCGGCGGCAGGCGTCCTCGGTCAGCCGCCACAGCGTCTGCCGGATGACCGCCGGGTCGATCACGTCGCGCTCGAAGGTGGTCTCGTGGCCGATGCTCTTGGGGCGGCGCGAAAGGTCCGCCTCGCCCCGGCCGAACGCGCCGGTGTTGCCCGCCTGCCGGCGCACCGAACCGTCGCCCTCGCGCAGCGCCCGCACCACCGCGGTCAGCGCCAAGCCGAAGCTGTTATCCAACATCCGCTCCGGCAGGTCCAGCAGTTGGCCGACGCGGTGCACCCCCCGCGCCCGCAGCGCCGTCCCGATCGCCGGCCCGATGCCCGGCACCGCCTGGATATCGTGCGGCGCCAGAAACTGCTCCACCTCGCCGGGCAGCACGCGGAAGATGCCGTCGGGCTTGGCGTGGCGGCTGGCCATCTTGGCTGCGATCCGGCTGGGGGCGATACCGATCGACAGCGGCAGCCCCACTTCGTTGCGCACCCGCCGCCGCACGTGCTCGGCGAACTGCTCGATCCCGCCGTGGTCGCGCGCAAACAGCCGCTCGCAGCCGCTGATGTCCAGCTCGAACTCGTCGACGCTGCGGGCCTTGAAGTACGGCGCCTCGCCGCGCAGGATGTCCTGGACGCGCTTGCTGTAGAGCGTGTAGTTGCCGTGCAGCCCGTGGTGCAGGAACGCGGTTTTGGTGCGCAGCGGCCCGCCGGCGTCCTGCACCACCCGGTAGGCCTCGGCCATCGGCATCGCGCTGTGGATGCCCAGGCGGCGGGCCTCGTAGCTGCAGGCCGCCACCACCCCGCGCGAGCCCGGCTCGCCGCCGATGACCACCGGCCGGCCCCGAAGATCGGGCCGGTGCAGCCGCTCGACCTCAACGAAGAAGCAGTCCAGGTCCGCCAGACAGACTATCCGCGCGCTATACACACGTATAGTATATCATAACCAACGAAGAACCGCTATACTTGCGATCAGTGTTTTTTCGGGTTATACTTCAAATTCATACTTGAAATCACTCAAGTCACTAGGAGCTCTCAATGAAATTAAACTGGATCAAATGCGAAGGCGACCAGTGGTGTGCCCTTATGTCAGTCAACCTTGACGGCAGCCACTTCGACGACATGAAAGGAGTCTACGTCATCTGGCATGGCGGTAGCGACGCCCGCACCGTCCGCGTCGGACAGGGGGACATCAAAGACAGGCTGTCTGCCCACAGGAATGACACCTCAATCACGAGGCACGGCAAGAACGCCACCCTCTACGCTACATGGGCGCCCGCTGAACTCCAGTATCGCGACGGCATTGAACGGTATCTCTTCGACAGCCTTAAACCACTGGAAGGGGAACTCGCACCCGCCGCCAAGCCTATCCAAGTGAATCTCCCCTCGTAGACATAGCGGACAACACGCTACTCCAACCAACCAGCCACAGCATGTAGACAAGCATCGCCTAATCTGTTATCATCCTACTAATCCGGATCACCGGAGGTGGAAGGTCAGATGCCTTCGCGGCCGCAAGGCCGTTTTCTTTTCAGGGGAGCCACTTCCTGCCCCACCCCTCGATCTGCCCACCGGGGCTACGGTTGTACTTGCATGCCTCCAGGATAGCCGCTATCTGCCCACCGAAGTTGGCTGGTAAGCCCTGCCTGTTCTTGCGGGCAAGCGCACCCCTGAAGCTGGGATGCGCGATAAGGTCGGCCAGTTGCAGTCCCGCGATGTTGTTGGCCTTGGGTTTGACCTTCAACTGCGAACTGGTAAGGCGCTCTTCAAACTCACTTGGTGGGATGAACTCTGTGCCGCCAGCGTAGACCCGAGCAAACGAATCCTTCAGCCTCCGATCCTCGCGACCTTGACGAGACTCCGCCATCACGTCACCCACTTCCTCTCTGGCTCTTAGCCAGAGTACGAATCTCTCCACAAGAACGCGAAGGCAGTAGTGATACGGGTCATATCTCCACACGTGATAACGGTTCTTGTGCTCCAACTTGTCCATGACAACGGTTATCACTACGTAGTCCCATGAACGCAGCAGTCCCAAGAGCTCCTCATTGAACTGCGATTCCACTACAGCATCACGAAGCGCAGCAAATGGGTACTTCTTGTTCATCAACTCCTTGCGGTGCAGAATCAGCGGCTCATCCGGATGGTGCCGGAAAAACGCCGTCTTGAGACGCTCCATCTGAGGAACGACGACGTCGGCAACGTGATCGAGTTCCAAGATCACACCGGTCAGGCTCAAATACCTGTGGTTTGGGTCCGCCGACGCACCAAGGTCACTATTGCCAACCTCATCCACGTATAGCCGGTGCTTCACCAAGCGAGTCTACCGCCCGCGTCGCCATCAGCGCAACTCAACGGCTGCCTACCGTCAACACACGCGCCAATCGCGGATTGCATTGGTATACAATCCCTGCGATGCGCGCCATCGTGCTAACTTGCCTGCTGGCCGCCCTGCTGGCGGCGTTCAGCGCCTCGGCGCAGGACGAAACGCCCCAGGCAGCGCCCCACACCCCTGCGGAGTTGCTTGAGGACGGCTCCTGGACGATGGTGGTGCTGCCCGACATCCAGAGCTACGTGGACCACTCGGCGCACTACCCCCTGCTGGAGCAGGTCATCCAGTGGATCATCGACAACCGCGAGGCCTGCGATATCCGGCTGGTGCTGCAGGTCGGCGACATCGTCTTCCAGAACGGCGTCCCGCTGGCCAGCATGAGCAGCGGCGATCAGAACAGCCACCAGCAGTGGACCAACGCCCAGCGCGCCATGCACCGGCTGAACGGCATCGTTCCCTACATCATGGCGACAGGCAACCACGACTACGGTCTCGTCGACGCCGACGGCCGCTTCACCCAGTTCAACGACTTCTTCAAGCCTGCCGACAATCCCCTGATCGATCCCGCTGAGGGCGGCATCCTGGCCGAGTTGGGGCCCAACGCCTATGGCAACCTGACGCTGGAGAACGCCTGCTACGACTTCACCGCACCTGACGGCCGCCAGCTACTGATCCTGGCCCTCGAGTGGGGGCCGCGCCAGGCCGCCGTGGACTGGGCGCGCGAGGTGGCCGGCCGCGAGCAGTACGCGGGCCACACCAAGGTGCTGCTGACCCACGCCTACCTCTATCACGACGACACCCGCTACGACTGGGCCGGCAAGGGGACGGATCAGGGCGCGACTCCCCACGCTTACTCCGGCACTAGCGAGGACACCAATGATGGCGAGGAGCTGTGGACCGAACTCGTGAACATGATTCCGGGCTTCGAGCTGGTGCTCTGCGGACACGTCGGCGGCGACATGGTGGGCTATCTCGCCAGCGAAAGCGTCCACGGCGCCACGGTGCACCAGCTGATGTTCAACGCCCAGTTCCTGCCGCTGGGCGGCGAGGGCTGGATCAGGCTGCTGGAATTCAGGCCCGACGGCAGGACGGTGCAGGTCAGGACCTATTCGCCCTGGTTCGCGGACGACGACGACCCGGCGACCTCGCCGTGGCGTACCGCGCCGGATGACGAGTTCCTGATTCAGCTCTCTCTTCTCGATCCCGACTGAACCGGCCGGCGAGAGACCCGTCGTCAGTGCAACTCGTTGCCGTCGTCGTCGATCCGCCGCTGCACCTTGGCCCAGGACTCCGTGATCAGGAAGCTCTCCTCCATATTGGCCACCATCCGCTCGAAGCGCGGCATCGGCACCGCGAAGCTCAGCACCCGGGCCGGCACGCAGGGCCGCGCGGAGACGTCCATCATGCCCAGGACGGCCCGCGGATTCTCGCTCAGCAGTTCCAGATAGGGGTGGTGCACGATCGAGCCGCAACCCGCGGCAAACGGCACCCGTACGGCATCCACGTCCGCATCGTCGAAGCCCGACAGCGTGAACAGGCCGGACAGCACGTCGGGGGTGGCGAAGAACACCACCACCTCCGGGCGATCGTCGGCTGCGAGGTTGTCCCAACGCTTGAAGATGATGTACCGTGCCGGCGCCTCGAACTGCGGTGCCTCCTCCACCAGCTGGCGCACCAGTTCCGGCGACTTCTTGTAGCGCTCGCCCTCCAGTTTGCCGGGAATACCGCAGGACAGGAAGTAATCGAAGTTGGGGGCAAGCTCCTGGGTAAAGCCCAGATAGCGCTTCGCCCCGCCACAGACGGCGCCCTCTACGCCAAAGCACAGGTCGCGCCCATCGCGGACACGGGCCAGATCGCAGATCATGCAGCGGTGCTGCTCCGACGGCGGCGCACGGTCGATACCCTCGTCAGTGTCCGAGTAGTAGTAGACGATCGGCAGTTCGGCGTGAGGGAAGAACCGGTCCCAGAGCAGAATGAAACGGTGCTGAATAGTGCTGTCCAAGTTGTACTCCCGGATATTGCTGGATGGGCTCAGATGATATCACTGCTACCTGTCACAGGACCATGGTATTCGCAGCACGTTCAAGCTGACCGGTCTGTCGTAGAATAGTGGCAAAGGCGTGAACGACACCCGAACGCGTCAGCGTCCTGTGGCAAAGAACCAGAGGTGACTCAAGTGAAGGGCAGTTCAGCAACACAAACGCAGCCCACATTCGTAGGGCGTCAGGACGAACTGGCAGAACTGATACGGCTGCTCGATAAGGGACAGCGTCTGATTACGATCGTTGCGCCGGGTGGTTACGGCAAGAGCAGGCTTGCCGCCCGGCTGTTGGAGCTCATGGTCCACGAGCGGCAGCGCGAGTGCTACGAGGTCTATCTTGGCCGGCTGGGTGACCACCGTCGGATTCCCTGGGCTGCCGCGGCGGCCGTCGGGCTCCAGTTGCGGGACGATCGCGATCCCCTGCCGCAGCTCGTCGATTTTCTTCGCGGCAGAAGCGCCCTGATCCACTTCGACAACTTCGAACATCTGCTGGACGGCACACCGCTCATCAGCAACCTGCTCACGGAGCTGCAGGGGCTGCAGGTGATTGCCACTTCGCGTGAGCCCCTCAGGCTTCCGGCGGAGCATCTGCTGCAGCTGGGGTCTCTGCCCGTGGCCAACGGCAACGGAGCCGCCCTCACGCGCCAACAACCGGCCGCTGTCAGGCTGTTCGCCGACCGCGCAGCGCTGGCTGACCGAGAGTTTGCGCTGACAGACCAGAACGAGCAGCAGGTAGCGGCTGTCTGCCGCGAGCTGGCGGGGGTGCCGCTGGCGATCGAACTGGCTGCGGCCTGGACAGACTCATTCGTGCTGGAGGAGCTACAGCGTGAGATTCAGCACCAGCTGGACATCAAGGCGCGCGATGCGGATGTACCTGAGCGCCAACGCAGCCTGCGTGCATCGTGCGACTGGTCATACTCGCTGCTGACTACGCACCAGCAACTGGCGTTGCGCTGCCTGTCCGTGTTTCGGGGCGGGTTCACGCTCGATGCGGCAGCCGCCGTTCTGCCGAGCATCGATCTGTCTGAGACTGTCGCGGCGCTGACTGAGAAAAGCTGGCTCAAAGCGGAGCCCCATCCCGCCGGCCAGCGCCACTACCTGCACAACGAGGCCATTCGGGAGTACGCCTATCAGCAACTCCTGAACTCCGGTGATTTCGATGTGGCCGCCGTTGCGCATTGCCGCTACTACAGCCAGCTCATCGAACGGCTCAGCGGCGGGCTCGTGCGCTCGGAGCAGGCAGCTGCACTGCGCGAGTTGGACGCCGAGCGCGAGAATATCCATCTTGCGCTGGACACGGCCGTACAGCGTGGCGACATCGAGTTGCAGCTGCCCCTGGTGCGACAGCTGCAGGAGTATCTGCTGCTGATCGGAGCCGCAGGGCCCTGCGCGCAGCAATACGAGCGTGTCCGTGAGAGTACAGCGGATAACGGCACCGCCGAGATCAGGATGCTGTGCGATCTGGCACTGGGCCGTTCGCTGACCAGACTTGGCAGCTACGAAGGTGCCCGACAGCACTGCATCCAGGCAGCCCTGACCGCGGGCAGTCTTCAGCAGCCTCACAGCGTGGCGGTCGCCGAATTCACGCTCGGCGACCTCGAACGGCTGGCCGGTGATCATGCCGCCGCCCGCCTTCATCTGCACCGCGGGCTGGCAGCAATGCGTGAGCTGCAAGACGACCGCGGCACGGCGCAGGCGCTGTTCGGCCTTGCTCGCGTGGCGGAAGTGGAGAGCGACTTCGCTGCAGCGCGACCATTGGTTGACGAAGCGCTCAGCATCTACAGATCCCTGGGAGACGATCACGGCGCGGCGCTCTGTCTGAACAGCCTGGGTAACATGGCTTACCGTGAAGGCGACTACACCGCCGCCCGTAAGCATCACGGCGCCAGCCTGGAGTTGCGCCGTCTGCTCGGCGATCGCTGGGGCATCGCGCAGTCTCTCAACAACCTGGGCAACGTCGAGTTCGCCGAATGCGATTATTCCGCCGCCTGGGCCCTGTACAGCGAGAGCCTGGACATCCGACGTTACATCGGGGAGCGCTTCGGCATCGCCGCGAGCCTTAATAACCTCGGCAATGTCCAGTACTGCGAAGGCAATTACGATGAGGCCCAGCAGCTGCACGAAGAAGGCCTGACAATCAAGCGGGCAATCGGTGACTACATTGGCTGTTCCTACTCTTTTAACAACCTGGGGAACATCGCGGTCAAGCGCGGTGAACACACCCGCGCCGCAGACTGTCTGCGTGATGCACTGACGATCGCGCGCGAGGTCGGCAGCCGTGAATGCATGATCGCTCCTCTGGCGATCAGCTGCAACCTGCTGGCCATCCAGAATGAGCACCGGATTGCGGCACAGCTGGCCGCCGGCGTCCGAGCGCAGCTGGCCAGATCAGGGCTGGCTCTCGATCCGATGGATGGTGGGATGCTGGAAGACGGAGCACACCTGGTCAGCAAACATCTCAAGCGCGAAGACGAGAACCAGGCCAAGGCGGCGGGCGAGTCCCTGAGCCTGGAAGACCTGGTTGATCTCGCCCTGCAGGAGCTTGCTGCAGATTAGCGGCTTGCAGGCGTACACCGCCCCCGCGGTCATGCAGGCGAGAGCTGTACCGGTGAGGGGCTCATTCAGCGCGATGACACCGAGTCAGTTGCCCAGGAACCGGTTCAGCCACGTCTTGGCCCCCTCGTGGTGTTTGACCAGAATCACTGGTGCCTGGCTGTAGCGCGCGATCTGCTCCGGAATCTTGCCGAACATTGCGCGCTGGAACCAGCCGACCGCCGTCGCGCCGACAATGATCGCATCGTAGCGGTTCTCCTTGGCCTCGCGGATCACGGTAGCGGGCACACTGCTGCCCGTCAGCAGCTTGCGATCCGCCTCAACATCGAAGGGGATTTCCGCCATGGTGTCGGCAACACCCTGGCGTGCCCGCGCTGTGGCTTCCTCACCGGCGTCTCCGCGCGCCACCCCCGCGAGCACCAGCACGCCGTCATCGGCCATCAGCGCCCCCGCGATGCTTGCCGCATAGCGCGCGCTTGGCCCACCGGCGGTGGGCAGCAGCAGGCGGCGGACGGGCACTTCCAGTCCCGGATCAAACTTGACGACCAGCAGGTTGCAGGGAGTGTTGTCGATCACCTGATCGACCACGCTGCCGAAGACCGTCTCGCGCTTGCCCGAGAAGCCGCGCCAGCCGAGGATCAGCATGTTGGCGCTCTCCTGCACCGCCATTCGCAGCAGCGCCCTCGCTGTCTTGTGGGCCACGCGCACCTCGGTCCGCACGCGCGTGTTACGCTGCTCGCCCTCGGCCCGGGCCAGCCTGAGCACCGACTCCCGCTGAGAAACGAACTTCAATCCTTCGCTGATCTCCAGCTGTACCGGCACCTCAACCACACTGACTGCCACGACTTCACCTTCGGGACCGTAGGGCTTGACCAGTTCGCAGGCCAGACCGACCAGCGTCGCCACATTGTCCGGATTGTAGACCGGCACCAGCACGCGGTATCTGGCGGGTCTCACGTCCGGCGCCCGCGATGGATAGGGCACGATCTCTTTCGGGGCCTGCCTGACGGCCTCGCGGTGGAAGAACGCGAAATAGACAGCCAGACCGATGACAATCCAGCCCAGGCTCACCGTCCAGCTGCGCAGCCCCTCGCTGCCCAGGTTGAGCTGGTACACCGCCAGGAACACGGAGGTCACCACGCCCAGCAGCGGCGGCCAGGGATAGAGCGGGATGCTGTAGCGCCGCTTGATGCTGCGGTCGTTGCGCAGAATCAGCACGGAGAGGTTCACCAGCGTGAACGTCAGCAGGAACATCACCGACGCGGCACTGCCCACCACCGCGATGTCGAGCGTGACGGCCAGCCCCAGCAGGATCACGCCCGTGACGACGATGGCGACGTGCGGCGTGCGCGCCCGCGAGTGGATGCTGGCCAGCACGCGCGGCAGCAGTCGGTCGCGCCCCATCGTGAAGGCCACGCGGCTGGACGCCAGGATTGTCGCGTTGAGCGCGCTGAGGGTGGAGAGCAGGCCGCCGAGTACGATCAACGCCACGCCGAAGGCGGGCATGAATGCCTTCGCGGCCTCGACGATCGCCGTCTCGCCCTTTTCTCCCAGCAACTGCCAGCTGCTGAGACCGCCCTCAGTCGGTACCGCGCCAATCGCAACGAAGAGGATCAGCAGGTAGAGCAGGACGGCGATACCCAGCGCGATGAAGATCGCCCGCGGGATGTTGCGCTCGGGATCCTGCACCTCCTCCGAGACGGTGGCGATCAGGTCGTAGCCCTCGAACGCGATGAACGTCAACCCCATCGCCACCACCACGCCGCCAACGCCGTTGGCGAAGAACGGCGTGAACGCGGCGGTGACCAGTTCGGGATTGGCGATCGCCTGCCAGAGACCGAAGCCCACGAATACAACCAGCACCACGATCTTGGAGACGGTGAAGATGTTCTCGGCCTTGCCGGTCACCTCGGCGCCGCGATAGTTGAGCGTCAGCAGCGCCACGCCGATCAGCACTGTCACGATCGCGACGTGACTGCCCGGCCACAGCGTCAGTGCCTCCTGTGCGGTCCGCGACAGCTCCGGCGTGTACTTGTGGAAGAACTCCCAGAAGTAGCTGCCGAAGCCCAGCGCGTACAGCGCGCAGGCCACCGTATAGGCGAACCACAGCATCCAGCCGGAGAGGAAACCCACCCAGGACGGGAAGGCGCGCTTGATGTAGGAATAGCCGCCGCCCGCCTCGGGGATCGCGCTGGCCAGCTCGGCGTAGCTGAAGGCGGTGAACAGCGTCACGATCCCGTTGAGACCGAAGGCCAGGATCGCCGCCGGGCCAGCCACCCCCGCCGCCAGGCCGGTCAGCACAAAGATGCCGGCGCCGATCATCGCGCCGACGCCGATCATGGTGGCGTCGAACAGCCCCAGGCTGCGCGCGAAGGTGACCTGGGTCTGTCCACCAGCTGGATTGCGCCCGCCTGCCATGCCTTCCCGGCGATCATTCTAACCTGCCGAACGCAGCGGGATGATCGGTGTCACCGCGGGATACAGCGGCGGTACACGCCGGAAGCCGGATTGGTGGAGGTACGGGGATTCGAACCCCGGACCTTACGGATGCGAACCGTACGCTCTACCAACTGAGCTATACCCCCACGCGCGGGCCAGACACTATAACACAAGCTATACCACTGATCAACGCGCTCACACCTGTCTGCGGCAGGTCCCGGTCCACAGCTCACCGGCTACCTCCTGACGCTGCGCAGGCCGGCCAGTGCTTCGTACAGCTCCTGGCCATCGGCCAGCTCCTCGAACGCCACGGTCAGCTCCAGCAGGTGCGGCTGGCTGGCGAACCGGTAGCGGCTGTCCGCCAGCGAAGCCCGGCGGTACCAATCGCCTTCATCCTCGTGGAGCCGAATCTCGAACAGCTTCTTGGTCCGGTTGTAGCTGATGCGCGAGAGCCCCAGTTCGGTCGCCAGGTTGCGAATGCGCACGACGGTCAGCAGGTTCCCCACTTCGGGCGGCGGATCGCCGAAGCGATCGGCCAGTTCGGCGGCGAAGGCCTCCAGCGATTCCTCGCTCTCCAGGGCCGCGAGGTCGCGCAGGATCTCGAGCCGCAGGACCGGGTCGCTGATGTACTGCTCGGAGATAAAGCTGGGCAGCGGCACGTCAACCTGGGCGCCGGGCCGCTCGCTGAGCAGCGGCGTGTCTTCCCAGTCCTCGATGTCGGCCTCGTCCAGCGCCCGCACGTCACTGATGCTGCGTGCCAGCAGCTCGCAGTAATATTCGAAGCCGACCTGCCGCGCCAAGCCGCTCTGCGCCTCGCCCAACAGATTGCCAGCACCGCGAATCCGCAGGTCACTCTGCGCAATCTCGTAGCCTGAACCCAGGTAGGCGTAGTTGTAAATCGCGTGCAGGCGGTTCTGCGCCTCCTCCGTGAGCACGCGGTTGGGCTGGTGGAAGAAGTAAGCATAGGCCTGCACGGCGCTGCGCCCCACCCGCCCTCGCAGCTGATGCATCTGGGACAGGCCCAGGTTCTCGGCGTGGGTGGCGATGATGGTGTTGACCGACGGGATGTCCAGCCCGTTTTCGATGATGGTCGTGGCCAGCATAATGTTGTAAGCCCCGAGGCTGAAGGCGTGCATCACCTCTTCCAGCCGGTCCTCCTTCATCTGCCCGTGGGCCACAACGATCTTCTCCTCGGGCAGCAGGCGCTCCAGTTCCTCCTTGACGCGGTCGATATCCTGGACGCGGTTGTGCAGGTAGTACACCTGCCCGCCGCGTCCCAGTTCCCGCAGGATCGCCTCGCGCACCATCAGGTCGTCGTGCTCGCCGACGTAGGTCTTGACCGCCTTGCGCTCCATCGGGGGCGTCTCGATCAGCGAGATGTCACGCAGGCCGATCAGTGACATGTGCAAGGTCCGCGGGATCGGCGTCGCGCTCATCGACAGCACGTCGACGTCCGGCCACCGCATCTTCAGCTTCTCCTTCTGTTTCACGCCGAAGCGCTGTTCCTCGTCGATGATCAACAGCCCCAGCCGCTGGAAGTCGACGTCCTTGCTCAGCGCCCGGTGCGTGGCGATCACGACGTCGCAGCGCCCCTCACGGAGTTTGGCCACCGTATCGGCCTGCTCGGCCTTGCTCTGAAACCGGCTGAGTTGTTCGACGCGGAACGGGAACGCACGGAACCGGCGCGTGAAGGTGCGGTAATGCTGGTCGGCGAGAACCGTCGTCGGGCACAGCAGCAGCACCTGCCGCTCATCCACGCAGGACTTGAATGCCGCGCGCATCGCGATCTCGGTCTTGCCGAAGCCGACGTCGCCGCACAGCAGGCGGTCCATCGGCTTGGTGGCCTCCATATCCTGCTCGACGTCACGCCAGGCCCTCAGCTGGTCTTCGGTAAGGTGATATGGAAAGCTGGAGGCGAACTCGTCCTCCCAGACAGTGCGCGAAGAGTAGCTGTGCCCGGCGCGGATCAGGCGCGTCTTGTAGAGGCTCAGCAGCCGTCGCGCCAACTCCAGCGTATCCTGGCGGACCTTCTCCTTGGTCTTGCGCCAGGTATCGCGGCCCAGGTTGTTCAGTTTCGGCTCGCTGCCGTCGTAGGAGTAGCGCCTCAGCCGGTCAAGCTGCTCCACGGGCACGAACAGGCGGTCGCGCCCGGCGTACTCGATCTCGACATAGCTCTTGGTCACGCCGGTCACCACGCGGTCCGTAAGCTGGGCAAAGCGTCCGATCCCGTAGTCGATGTGTACAACATAGTCGCCGGGCGCCAGCTCGTCGGTGCGTCGCACCGCTTCGTGCCGGTAGCGGCGCGTCGGCGTCGGCGCCAGATCAGCGATTTCGCCGAAGACCTCGACGTCCGTGATGACGTGCCACTCCTCCGGAAACGGCGCGGTCAGCGCGCCCGGCAGCGCGCTCGCCGGTGGAATGGTGAAGCCGCCCGGCAGGATCGCGTTGGCCACCTCGGGATAGACGCCGGTGTCATCGGTCATCTCGCGCAGGCGCGCGCTGAACTGGCTGAGAATGCTGACCGGCCGGTCAACGCGCTGGCTCCCTGGCCAGTCACCGAGTTCCATGTCGGCAGGCGTGACCGGCGGCAGTGAGCCGATCGTGTCGGCCAGCTTGGTGGTACCCCAGCGCGACACCGGCGGCGAGTCCAGCCGCGCGGACGCCGTGGACAGCGCGTCCTCCGCCCCGCCGTAGCCGTGCGTCAGCAGTGGCCGCACCGTCGGAACGTCACACTGGCGGACCTGGTCCATTGCACAAACGTTCAGCCGGCCACCGGCGAGCTGCCGCGCCACGTCGATTGGATCACCATCCGGCCGTAGGTACACGGAGTCGATACCCAGGAAGCTCAGACCGTTGCGCAGCCAGTCGCTGAAGCGTTGTTCCCAGAACTTGAAGTAGCTCTTGGTTTCGCTGTCGACAAAGCCCTCTTCGTGGATCAGTACGTCGGTCCCGGCGGGCAGGTAGTGCCACAGACAGCTCTGCTCGCTGCAGGTGGCGCGGTAATACCAGCCGCTGCGCGGCGTCTCCGCACCGGACTCGATCAGTTCCAGGTCACCGGTCACGACCTCCTGCAGCCGCTCATACGAGCTGCGGGGCAGTACATCGCAGTACTCGCCGCTGTAGGCATCCCAGCGGTCGCGCAGCCAGTTCAGCACCTCCGGGTTACGCAGCCTCGCCGAATGTGTGCTGAGCGGCAAGAGCCGGACTTGGCTGTCCGCATGCTCAGTCCGCTGCGTGTCGGGCCCGAATCGATGCAGCTGCTCGATCTCGTCGCCGAACAAGTCGATACGCACCGGCAGCTCGTCGCCGACCGGGAAGACGTCCACCAGCCCGCCGCGCACGGCGAAGTCCCCAACCGCCGTCACCGTCTTGCGCTGACGATACCCGAGCTCCAGCAGCAGGCTGACCAGTTCGTCGCGCTCGATGCGCGTGATCGCGTCAGCTGCCGGCGCCGCCGTCGTCCGCCCAGCCGAACCGTCTTCGCCGGCAGCGCGGCGCAGCACGGCTTTGCGGCCCCGATACTCCTCCGGTGACGGCAGCTTGCGCCAGCAGGCTTTGTAGCTGGTGATCACCACCTTAACTGAGCCGGCCTGCAGCCCCTCCAGCACGTGGTTGCGCGCATCGATCACATCCACCGCCGGATCGCCGTACTCAAACAGGTTCTGGGGCTCGAAGTCCGGAAAGACCAGGAAGTCCTCCGGCCGCGGCTCGCGATCCTCGACCAGGCGCTCGACGGCGGTCAGGAATTGCTGCATTCGCAGCGCGCGGCCGGTGGTCTCGGTCACGATCAGAATCGGCGCGTAGCTGCCCTCATCCCGACGCCGGCGCTCGCTGAGCCAGTGCGCGAAGAAGAACAGCGCACTCGCGCGCAGGTCGGTCAGCCGCGCCGGACAACCTCCCAGCTCACGCCACGCATGCTCGAAACGCCGACTCAGTTCAGGCCAGGGCAGGAACATAAACGCTTTAGCTTAGCAGAACCGCTGCTGCCTCTCAAGCCGCCGCCGGAGCCCGACCTCGCGGGTTGATTGCGCGCCGGATAATCACGCGTATAATTGTCCTGTAAGGTGGAGTTATGCTCACCCACACGTCAGAACTGGGTATCCAAGCGCTGCTGTACCTGGCGCTGCAGGGCGACGGCGAGATGATCCCGCCCCGCCGAATCGCGGCGGCGATCGACGCTTCACCGTCGTACATGTCCAAGGTGACGGGCCTGTTGGTGCGCGCCGGCATCCTGACGGCGCACAAAGGTGCCCGCGGCGGTGTGACGATGGCGGTCAAGCCCGCTCATCTGTCACTGCTCGAAATCGTGGAAGCCTGCCAGGGCAAGGTGCTGGGGGACTTCTGCGAGCCGACCGGCAGACTGGATGAGGTCTGCGCCTACCACCGCTCGATGGCGGAGTTGCACGACGCGATTATCGGTGTGCTGTCCCGCTGGACCCTGGCCGATCTGGTGGCGAAGCCGCTGCCCGACCCCGCGCTAGCACCGCACGTCAAGTGCAAGATCAGACTCGCTTCGCCGCCCGCGGCCTCCGATGCCTAGGGCGGGCTGCCGCCGGCAGGCAGCAGCGGACACACCTGGATTTAACCGCGCGCGATCCCGCCCCGATAAGGTAACCGTCCCCGCCATGGGGATCGCCGGAGGGTATGTATGTGTGGAATTCTGGGCACCGTCGTCCATACGGGCGCCGCTGAACTACGCCAGACACTGATTCAGGGCCTGAGGTCGGTCGAATACCGCGGCTATGACAGCGCCGGCGTGGCAATCCTCAGCCCGGAGCACCTGATGGTCAACAAGCGCGCGGGCAAGATCGCCGTGCTCGAGGATCACCTGGGCGACGACCCGCTGGTCGGCACGGTCGGGCTGGGCCACACGCGCTGGGCGACCCACGGGGTGCCCAGCGACAACAACAGCCACCCGCACCAGGATCATCGCAACCGCATCACGATCGTCCACAACGGAATCATCGAGAACTACGCCGAGATCAAGCAGGAGCTGATGGATCAGGGCGTAACCTTCACCAGCGAGACCGACACCGAGGTCGCCGCCAATCTGATCGCACATTACTACAACGGCGACCTGCCCGCCGCGGTGCAGCAAGCCGCGCGACGGATCGACGGCAGCTTCGCGATGTGCGTGATGGCCAAGGACCAGCCGCGCATGATGATCGGCATCCGCAACAAGCTGCCCCTGCTGGTCGGCCACGGCGCGGACGCGACCTACCTGGGCAGTGACGTGACGGCCTTCCTTGCCTACACGCGGGAGGTCACCTATCTCGAAGACGGCGAACTGGTAGTGATCGACGGCCCGCAGCTGCGGTTCATCGACTGGCGGACCGGCGAAGGCGTCACCAAACAGGCCGAGCGCGTCGAGTGGGACGTGGAGCAGGCCCAGAAAGGCGGCTTCGAAACCTTCATGATGAAGGAGATCCACGAGCAGCCGTTCGTGATCCGCCAGATTCTGGAGCGCTACCTGCCCAGTGAGGACGCACCGGTCGAACTGCCCGGCCTCAGTGAATTCGTCGACGCGGGTGAGACCCGCCTGATCAGCCTCGTCGCCTGCGGCACCGCCTATCACGCCTGCGTGGTAGGCAAGTACATGCTGGAGGGGCTGGCGGGTGTGCCCTGCCGCGTGCAGTACGCCCACGAGGCACAGTACCACCAGGCGCCGATCGGCAAGCACGCCGTCACGGTGGCCGTCAGCCAGAGCGGCGAGACGGCGGACACGCTTGGTGCTGTGCGGGCGCAGAAGGACGCCGGCAGCCGTGTGATCGCGATCGCCAACGTCGTCGGCAGCAGCCTGACTCGCATCGCGGACCTCACGGTGTACACCATGGCCGGTCCGGAGATCAGTGTGGCCAGCACCAAGGCCTTCACCTGCCAGCTGACCGTCCTGACGCTGGCCGCCCTGTGGATCGCGGAGAGATTCGGCCGCAAGTCGCCCGAGGAGATCAAGCGGCTAAAGGCCGAACTGCTGTCGATCCCCGGCAAGATGGAGCTGATCCTTGAGAGCAAGAGCCTGATGGAGCGGCTGGCCCGCGTCTACCGCCAGGTGGACCACTTCTACTACCTGGGCCGCGGGATCAGCTACCCGGTGGCGATGGAGGGCGCGCTGAAGCTCAAGGAGATCAGCTACGTGCACGCCGAGGGCTATGCCGGCGGGGAGATGAAGCACGGCGCGATCGCGCTGATCGAACCGGGCTTTCCCAGCTGCCTGCTGGCGCCGAGAAGCAACCTGCTGGACAAGATGGTCGGCAACATGGAGGAGATCCTCAGCCGCAAGGGCGAGGTGATGGTGGTCACGAACGTGCCCGAGCGCTTCAACGGCTACGACATCCACGTGTTCGCCTTCCCCGACTGCCCGCAGGTCTTCAGCCCGCTGCTGATGAGCCTGCCGCTGCAGCTGTTCGCCTACTACTCAGCGAAGCTGCGCGACCGCGACATCGACCAGCCGCGCAACCTGGCGAAGTCAGTCGTGGTAGAGTAGGTTCTGCCTGCCGGGGCACCTTGCGCGCCACCTCGGGCAACAGATTGAATCCCAGTTATGGGGGGTATAGCGATCCATGGC
>CAZSSB010000012.1:0-57970 GCA_964609245.1 uncultured Planctomycetales bacterium
GCAATGCCTTCAGCATGCCCTTTGCCTCAGCAGAATCTACCTGCAGTATACCCGCGCCGATGTCAGAACGGCACGTCGGGGCGTCGGGATGAGCGCGGTTCGCGTTCCGGGCCGCGCAGCCGCTGCTCCTGCTGCTGGAGCCGCTCCAGGCCGCCGGGCACCAGCGACAGGTAGTGCCGGTAGGTATCGCGGCTGCGCACGTCGTGGGCTGCCGTGGCGACGGCATGGAGATCCAGCAGGTATTCGCAGGCCTCGTCGTAGCGCCGCTGCTCCAGCAGCGCCTCCGCGCGGCCGTCCTTGAAGTGCCTGAAACCCGCCGGCGGCGCGGCGTGGTCCATGACCGGGTCGTACATCGTGCCGTGGCTGCGCTGCGCCGCCTCAAGGAAGCGCAGCTTGTCGATGTCGCTGGCGAAGCGGCCCGCAGGCGGCAGGCCCTGTTCCTCGCGCTGTCGCTCCAGCAGCACCTGCCGGGACGGGGCCCGCAGCTGGTAGAAGCGCATGAACACATAGAACAGCAGGGACGGCGGCACCGTGATGAACAGCAGCGGCCAGATGCAGCCCATGCCGGCGCAGCCGATGTCGTACTGGGTGATGGCGTCGAAGATCGCCCAGAACAGCAGGCAGAAGTAGCCGATGCCGAGCACAATGAAGACGGCGTTCCAGATCGCGTAAGCGTCCATCGCTGACTGTCCCTCGCCGCGGCATTCCCTCAGCGCCACGGCGATGCTCACCCGCAAGAGCATAACACCAACCGGGACGCTGTGCCGCCGGCCGCCCGCGGCTTCCGCCTGGCGGATCGCGCTGAACGGTGGTATGGTGTACTCAATCCCGGTCAGGGGCAAACCATGCGCACAGCAACATCAGCCGCACTGGCAGTCATCATGCTCACCGCCGCGCTCTGCGCCGGCTGCAGTTCGGGCAACTCCGGCCAGTACGCTGCCCCCGCGTTCCTGCCGCAGATCGGCACGGTGTCCCAGCCGGAGGAGCTGATCGGCGGCCAGCCGGCGGAATTCTCCGTCAGCTGGCTGTACGGCCGCGAGCCCTTTACCGTCACCTGGAACTTCGGCGACGGCGCCGACCCCAGTGTGGTCTCCACCACGGAACCGACGCGGACTCACACGGTTCACGTCACGGCCGTCAACGAGACCGACCAGCCGGTGACCTACGAGGGGGCGGCCTCGGTGCAGGACTTCGCCGGACAGAGCTCGTCAACGACCTTCACCTATACGGTGGACCCGGCGCCCTAGCGCGGCAGACAGCGGGCGGCTCCATCGCATCTCGCCGGTCGGCTGCGACGAGAGCCCACAAGCTGTATAATCAAGCAGGTCCTACGGGGTCTTTGAGCCATTCAACAGGTGAACAACCATGAAGCATGTCGACGAAATCCTGACCATCATGATGCGCAAGGGCGCCTCCGACGTCCACTTCGGCGTGGGCCGTCCGCCCTTCCTGCGGATCGATGGCGATCTGATGCCGACCGATGACGACATCCTGACCGAAGAGGAGATGGAGCGCATCGCCAAAATGCTGCTGACGCCCAAGCGCGAGTACCGCCTGGAGGAGGAGAACGAGATCGACTTCGCCTACCAGATGGTGACGCCGGAGGGTAAACGCGGCCGCTTCCGCGTCAACGTCTTCCGCCAGAAGGGCACGGTGGCCGCCGCGCTGCGTCACGTGCAGGACGTGGTCCCCAGCTTTGAGGACCTGAACCTGCCGCTGATCCTGGAGGAGATGAGCCTCGAGCGGCGCGGGATCATCATCATCACCGGTACCACCGGCTCGGGCAAGTCCACCACGCTGGCGGCGATGATCGACTACGTCAACAACCGCCGGCCGGTGCACATCCTGACCATCGAAGACCCGATCGAGTACGTGCTCTACGACAAGGAAGCGATCATCAACCAGCGCGAGCTGGGTGTCGACACCAACAGCTTCATGGACGCGATCCGCGGCTCGATGCGTGAGGACCCGGACATCATCCTGGTCGGCGAGATGCGTGACCGCGAGACGGTCAACGCCACCTTCCAGGCCGCGCTGACCGGCCACCTGGTGCTGACCACGCTGCACACCCTGGACGTGGTGCAGACGATCAGCCGCGTCATCGACTTCTATCCCGAGACGATGCAGAAGCAGGCGCGGATCATGCTTTCCGAGACGATCAAGGCGATCATCTCGATGCGACTGCTGCCGATGGTCGGCGGCGGACGGCTGCCGGCGATGGAGATCATGAAGACCACGGGCCGCATCCGCGAGTTCATCGAGGAGCAGGAGAAGACCGAGATGATCAAGCTCGCGATGGAGGAAGGGGAGGACGAGGGCATGATCACCTTCGACCGCTACCTGCTCAAGCTGTACAAGGAAGGCCGCATCACCTATGAGACGGCCATCGCCGCCGCCACCAGCCCGCACGACTTCAAGCTGCTGGAGCAGAAGGAAACCGACTTCAGCGACAAGATCATGCACCGCGTGGAGCAGTATGGCAGCGGGGCGGCCGAGGGCCTCTACAAGGGCGGGCTCTAGGCCCCAACGGGGAGCTGGTCCGATTCCTCCGCAGCGTGCCGGCTGCGATTCGGCAGTGAGCCGCGGGCCGCGCGCCAGCAGAGCCACAGCCACATCGCGCTCAGTACCAGCGTGCAGGCGATGCTGCCTTCGGGACCGAACGAGCCGCCGCTGATCAGGCCGGGGCGTGATCCGCCGAAGCCGATCCCCAGCAGGGGCGGCGTCAGATGCACGCCGCTGACCGGCAGCCCCAGCGAGGCCAGGCCGCTGTTCCAGATCCAGTGCCAGCCCCAGGCGCCCATGCCCGTCCCCTGCATCCACAGCAGCTGACCCAGCACCAGGCCGGCCAGCGCGATGTTGATGAGCGCCAGCGGGGTGGTGGCCGGGTTGCCGCGGTGCACGAAGGCGAAGGCGACGGCCACCACCGCACTGGCCAGGATGCCGCTGAGCAGCCACAGCCAGGCCAGCAGGCGCGGCGCGCCCCGCTCCTCCAGCGGGACCAGCACCAGCGTCGCCGCCCAGAAGATGATGGTGGCCAGCACGCCGACCCCGATCGCGCGGAACAGCAGCTCCTCGAACAGCGACTGCAGCGCGAAGAATCCCCACAGCAGCACGCCGTCGCTCAGACCGGCAGTCAGCCGCGGCGCATAGGGAGCCCAGTCGGCCGCCGGGCGGAAACCACCGCCGGCCCAGGCCAGCAGCACGATCACAGCGGCCGCCGCCGCGCCCAGCGCCAGCCCGAAGCCGAACTGCTGCCAGAGCGGCCGGGCGTGCGTCGCGGGCCGCGGATCAAGCCGGCTGACGACGTAGCGCCGCATCAGCCACCAGGCGAGCAGGGCCAGCACCGCCAGCAGCAGGTCGCTGATCAGGTAAGGAAGCAGCATCTCGCTCAGCTCGCGCGCGCTCACCGGGCCACCTCGCTCAGCACCGCGGCGAAGCGCTCCGTGGCCGAGTCCCAGCTGAACTGCTGAGCGCGCTGCCGGGCCTCGGCCGCTGCCCGGGCCCGCCGGCCGGCGTCCTTGACCAGTTCCAGCGTCCGCTCGGTCAGGGCGGCGAAGTCGCCGTCGGGCACCAGCACGGCGGTCACGTGCTCGCCGTGGGCCCCCGCGTCGTAGGCCAGGGCGGGCACTCCGTGCCACGCCGCCTCGACGATCGGCAGGTTGAAGCCTTCCCAGCGCGAAGCACAGACGTAGACGTCCAGCGCGCTGTAGAACGAGGGCATCTCGGCAGGCGGCAGATTGATGAGCGGCAGGGCCCCTTCGGCCCGAATCCACTCCTCGTCGGCGGGACTGCCGACGCCGCACATCAGCAGCTGCGCCCCCGGCACGGCGGCGCGAATGCTCCGCCCCAGCTTCAGCACCTCGCGGGTGCCCTTGTAGGGCGGGTGGTCCTGGTGCAGCCGGCCGCAGAAGCCCAGCACCACGGCGTCCTCCGCGATGCCATGGCGCGCGCGGAACTGCTGGTGCGCCCCGGCCGGCGCCGGGTAGTAGTGGTCGCCGCCGAGGTGGATCACCGTCCCGCGCCGCCTTAGCGCATCGCTCTGCTGCTCGTGCAGGAAGCGGCTGATGCTGACGATCCGCACGCTGCGGGGCTTGTGGAGCACCCGCTCGCTGAAGTCGAGCCACGCCCAGTTGGCCCGGCCTTTCCACGTGAAACCCATGGTGGGTACGTTGCCGAAATTGAAGAACACCTGGGGTACACCCAGGGCGCGTCCGGCGCCGTAGTATGGATGCGTGCAGGGCACGACCACGTCGTAGTGCTCGCCCGCATCCCTCAGGCGGCGCTTAAGCCCGCGCAGCGCCCGCCAGCAGTTCAGTTCCAGCAGCGGCAATGCGCGATTGACCGGCGCGCCGTAGACGATGATCTCGCGCAGCTTATAGGGCCCATGGTCGAACGTACCGTCGCTGGTCGGCGTCCAGATATCGACGCCCATCCCGTGATGGCGGGTAAGCCGGGAGGCGATCTCATGCACCGTCAGATCGACGCCGTAGCCCAGCATCATCCGCGTGGTGAAGAACGCAACGCGCACGCCAGTATTGTAGACGCGCTCCGACGTGGCGCGCCGCGGCTGTGCCCTGGGAACTGCGCCCGAGGTGTGCCCACGGCGATTGGACCAGCGGGGGTATACTAAGATATGGAGGCAAGGCCGCGATGTGGTGGCGCGCACTGTGCCGCTGTGCTTTTCTCACTCCTGCTGCTCTGCTCCTGCGCGGGGAGTAGTGGTCATTCACCGGATCCGACAAGCTTCGAGCCAGAGCCAGCACCTGTCGACGAGTCGCCGGGCCTGATGCCCGATGGGATTCCGCCGCCTTCCTCCCTGAAGCTGAGCTCAGACCACGAGGCCGCTTACTACTGGCCGGCCAACGCCTATCGGGACGACTGGCCTCACTCACGCGTGTTTCCCGACACTGATGAGAGCAGCATCAGGCTCTTCGGAAGTACCTACTGGGAGCCACGTGAGCCCCTGTTCGCTTTTGCCTGTTACTCGCTGAACACCGCCGACCTGGAACTCGACAACCGTCTGCGCGTCAAGCTCAGCCGAGGGAAGCGGATCTGGGTGGCAGTGGCGGACTTCATCCAGAACACCTGGCGCTGGCAGCACTTGACCCGGAGCTACAGCTACCCCTACGACGCGGAGCCGCAGATCGCCGTCGCCACCTTCGACCCGGCGGCCAGCATCCGTGACGGCCAGTTGCCGGTCATGCTGATGGCTTACGGCTCGCAGGTCGATGTCGAGTGGCTGAGCCTGCACTCGGAGATCCCCCCTCGGATTAACGGTGTCAGCATCTGGGGCAGCAAGGAAGGCCAGCTGGCCCGCCTGTCGGCCGACCTGAGCATGGGCATCCCCGAGAAGATGGTCTGGGACTTCAGCACCGCCGGCGTACCCAACCACAGCTTCGAGTTGGAGCCGGGGCTGATCCTGGGGGCGGCGGGCACCTACTCCTGCTCCGTGACTGCCAGCAACGACTCCGGGTCAAACAGCTACGAGTTCGAGCTGACGGTTGATGCGTACGAGCCGGGCCGGCTGCCGGCCCTCCGTGCCAGCCCGCTGCAGGACGCGGTCAAGGTGGGCGAGGAGGCGACGATCGCCGTCAGCACCACCATGCTGCCGCAAGACGCGCCGCTGAGCTACATGAACTGCGTGGGCGTGGTGGTCGCCAAGGACGCCTGCTACACGCCAAGCTCGTTCAATACCGGCAGCCCCGGAGGCGACAGATACGAGACGGACGGCTGCTGGAGCACACTGGACGTCCAGCCGGAGGGCTGGATTGCCGTCGACGACTGGATGATCCGGCCCAGGGATGTCGGGATACCCGGCCTGGTCTGCTATGACTTCAACCTGACGCCGGTCCACGGCGGCAGCGCGACGGACGGCGGGATGCTGTTCAACTTCCGTCTGCAGTTCGCCGCAGCCGGCACCTACCGCCTGCGGTTCATGGAGTTCGACATCGACGGCCTGCCGCGGACCTACTACTCCGACCACGACAACGTCCATCACGCCTGGGCGGACCTCAGCAACGAGGACGTGCCCAACACGATCACGGTGACGAAGTAATGGAAAGCCCGGCTTAGCCACCACCAGCGATCGGCGGGTCGGGGACCCGCCACTACTGATCGCAGCTTCCCTGCTGCTGAATCCGGACCCCCGATTCCTGATTCCCGCGTATAATCCCCGCATGTTCCGACTGGACCATATCGGCATCGTGGTGGAGAAGCTCGAGCCGGCCGTCGAGCTCTACTGTAGGCTGCTCAGCTACCCTGCCGAGCAGGTGGAGTACATGGACGTGCCCAGCGAGGGGGTGCGCGTCGCGATGCTGAGCGGCAATACCAAGATCGAGTTGCTGGAGCCGACCGATCCCGAGGGGGCGCTGGCGCGGTTCCTGGAAAGGCGCGGCGGCGGCGTGCACCACCTGTGCTTCGGCGCACCGGCGCCGCTGCAGACCAGGCTGGATGAGCTCAAGGAGCACGGGCTCAGCCTGCTCGACGATCAGCCGCGTGTCGGCGCCGAGGGCCGGGTTTTCTTCGTCCATCCGAAAAGCACGGCGGGCGTGTTGACCGAGTTCGTCGAGGAGGACTGAGCAGGCCTGAGCGCACGGCAGAAGGCCCTTCGCCGATGCTAGAATGGCCGTGCCCGCAGCATCCTGCGGGCGGTGCACGCCGTGGAGACGACCCCAATACAGGTTCCAACCTGGCTCTGGACGGCCTTCGGCCTGCTGGTCGCTGCGCTGCTGGCGCTTGATTTGGGCGTGTTTCATCGCCGCAGCCACGAGATCCGCTCGCGCGAGGCCTTCACCTGGGTCGCCTTCTGGATCAGCCTCGCGCTGGTCTTCAACGTCGGCATCTGGCTGCTGCTGGGCGCCGACGCCGGGCTGATGTTCTTCACCGGCTACCTGATCGAGTACTCGCTCAGCGTCGACAACATCTTCGTCTTCATCCTGGTGCTCGGCTACTTCCACGTGCCGCCGCAGTACCAGCACCGCGTGCTGTTCTGGGGCATTCTGGGCGCGATTATCCTGCGCGCCACCATGATCCTGGCGGGCATCGCGCTGATCAACACCTTCCACTGGATCATCTACGTCTTCGGCGCGATCCTGATCTTCTCCGGCTTCAAGATGGCGCTCTCCGGCCCGGAGAAGATCGAGCCCGAGAAGAACCCGGTGCTGCGCGTGGTGCGCCGCGTGCTGCCGATCAGCCAGCGCTACGACGGCGCGCGATTCCTGACGCGCCTCGACGGCAAGCTGATGGCCACGCCGCTGCTTGTGGTGCTGATCGTGATCGAGTTCACGGACGTGGTCTTCGCGCTGGACTCGATCCCCGCGATCCTGGCGATCTCCCGCGATGCCTTCATCGTCTACACCAGCAACATCTTCGCCATCCTCGGCCTGCGTTCGCTCTATTTCGCCCTGGCGCGGATGATGGCCAAGTTCCGCTTCCTCGGCTACGGCCTGGCGGCGATCCTGATCTTCGTCGGTCTCAAGATGGCGCTCAGCGACTTCGTTCACGTGCCGATCACGCTCTCGCTGACAATCATCGCCAGCCTGCTGACGCTGGCGATTGCCGCGTCTCTGCTGTGGCCACAGCGGCCCGCGACCGACGAACGGCTCGCCGGTTGAGGCAAGACCCAAGGCTAGGCACTATAATCAGGTTAGTGGCGAAAACCGGTACAACTTCCGGCGAGAAGCGCAAGCAGCCCCGCCGACCGACCGATGAGGAGTTGGTCGGGCAACTGGCGGCCGGCGACCGGTCCGCATTCGACCAGGTCTTCGAACGCTACCACCGGCAGATCTACAACTTCATCTCCAAGCAGGTCGGCGAGCGTGAGAGCGTCGAGGATCTGGCCCAGGAAGTCTTCATGCGCGTCTTCAAGAGCGCCAAGAACTTCGACGTCACCAAGAAGTTCTCCTCCTGGGTCTACAAGATTGCCTTAAACGAGGTCAAGCGCTATTGGAAGCGCACCGGTGCGCGCCAGACCTACAGTCTCAATGCGCCGGTCGGCGATGACTCCGGGGAAGCCGAGCGCGCCGATTTCCTCAAGGATCAGCGGATCGTACCGGCCGACGCCACCGAAAGTGACATCTTCTCGCGCAACCTGCGCACCCTGATCGATCAACTGCCGGACAAACAACGGACGGTGGTGCTGCTCAAGGTCTACCACGAGTTGACCTTCGAGGAGATCTCCGAGATTTGCGACTGCCCGCTGAGCACGGTGCTGTCGCGGATGCGCTACGCGGTCAACAAGCTGAGGCGCTGGCTGGGAGTGGAAGAAGACGAGGGCAACGATGGATTGTAAGTTGGTCCAGCAGAAGATCTATCGCTTCATCTACGGTGAATGCGACGCCTACGAACTGCGCAAGATCAAGGAGCACCTCGACATCTGCAACCAGTGCCGCAAGGAGTGCGAGTTGATCGAGGAGATACTTGGACAGCTAAAGGACGGTCTGACGGAAGACCCGGTGCCGGCCGGATTCAAGGACCGTGTGCTGCAGCGCATCCATGCCATTGCTGATGAGGGCTAAGCCCCCTCGTCAATCGGGGCAAACCACTGAGACACGCTCTCATTTAGCCCGGCGCTGTTGCCTTTTCCCGGAAGATCGGTATAATAGCGCGTCGCCAGACACGGAATGAGCTAGGCAAAACATACAGCGCAAAGGAGGACGGTCGTATGATGAGGGTAATGATCGGGTCAGCAACGGCAGTAACCACGGCGGCCGGACTCCCGCGATTTCGATACTGATTTCGGCGGCATCTCCGGCTTCAACTGAGGTTCCCCTGCCAGTCTGACCACTGCTGCGGCAGAACGCATCGCGTTCTTCGCCACCGCAGTACTCAGATCACTCCGCTCACGCGGAACCTGCATCGTTTCACATCGAGCCTTCGGGAGGTAGTCATGGCAGAGCAAGGTCACAGGCAAGTTGAGCGGTCGGTCGCGGACTACGACGTCACGGCCCGGTACTACGACACGATCTACGATGCGGAGCAGGTGCCCGACGATCAGGGCTTCTACCAGGAACTGGCCGCGTCGCAGCCGGGACCGGTGCTGGAGCTGGGCTGCGGTACGGGTCGCGTCACGCTGCCGCTGGCCCGCGCCGGCCACCAGGTGACCGGACTGGACCTTTCGCGGTCGATGCTGAGCATCCTGCGCGACAAGCTCGGTGCGGAGCCGGAGGAAGTGCGGCGGCGCGTCACGCTGGTCGAAGGCGACATGGCGGACATCGACCTGCCGGAGCGATTCGGGTTGATTCTGACCCCGTTTCGCTGCTTCCAGCATCTGCTGGAGCCCATGCGGCAGCGGCGCTGCCTGGAGCTGGTCGCCCGGCACCTGCGGCCCGATGGCCGGTTCGTACTCAACGCGTTCAACCCGAATCTCACGTACATCGCCGATGCGATGCGCGTCAGCGGAATCTGGAAGCAGGTCAACGAGCGGACCATGGCGGACGGCGGCGGGACCCTGCGGCGCTACGTGCAGTTGACGCCGCGGCCCGGTCGCCAGCAGCACGAGCTGCTCTGGAAGTACGAGGTCTGCGACCGCACCGGGCGAGTGCAGGAAGTGCGCATCGAGGAGATGCAGCTCCGCTGGATCTACCGTTGGGAAGCCGAGTACCTGCTGGAGCTGAGCGGCCTCGAAGTCGAAGCCGCATATGGGGCCTTCGACAAGCGGCCCCTGGATGAGCAGGCCGGCGAACTCATTTTCGTCTGCCGGCGCCGCGACAGAGCCGCGGCACATTAGTAGCGAGAGCAACCAGTCGTGTTGTCAGTTCGCCCACGCCCCGGCGTGAGGCCGGCCATCTTCCAACGCGAGGAGGCGCGCTATGTCAGTCCTGCTGACGAGACAGATTGAGAGAAGCGACATGGCTGCCGCGGTGGGGGGATCCCTGGTGGTCCGGCGCCTTGGGCAGCTGTCAAACGCAATCGGCGCGGCGCTTTCGCCCGCGTCGATCACGGAGCATTGGGAACTGAGACGGAGGTACGCGATGTCAGTGATCACAGACATCATCGCCGTCGAACTGGCGGAAGCCGAACGCCGAGAGAGCCCGCTGTGGCTGATCGACTTCGACGACATCCGCCAGCTCACGGCGCGGAGCTGAGCATGGCTACCGCGCACGCCGGCCCGGCAGCGGCGGAGTGTCCGACAACGGGACGCTCCGCCGCCGGCCGGCACGGATTGGAGAGGGTAATATGGACGCAATCAGAGAGCGAGCAGCGGGGGACCCGATCGTGAGCGTACTGGAGATCGACCCGCGTCAGGACGCACTGCGCTGCGAAGGGCTGTGCAAGTACTTCACGGCGTCCGTCAGCAAGGAGGACCGCAAGCCGGCGAAGAACGGCTGGCAGCGAGTCTGGCAGAAGCTGCGGCCGCCACGCCGGCGCAAGACCGCGGTCGATAACGTGACGTTGCGGCTCAAGCGCGGCGAGATCTTCGGCGTGGTCGGCCACAACGGCAGCGGCAAGAGCACGCTGATCAGGATGATCAGCACGCTGCTGACGCCGGACAGTGGCCGGATCGGCGTGTTCGGCTTCGACCCCACGCGGGACCCCTACCAGGTGCAGCGGCTGATCAACCGTGTCAGCGTCGACGCGGCGTTCTTCAAGAAGCTGAGCGCCAACGAGAACCTGCTCTACGCCGCACGCCTGTACTGCGTAGACGACAAGTACGCGCTCAGGCGCGCCGAGGAGATCCTCAAAATCCTCGGCCTCGAGGAGGGCCGGCTGACGGACAGCCTGCAGGAGCTGAGCCGCGGGATGCAGCAGAAGGTCGCGATCGCGCGGGCGCTGCTGACCAGCCCGATCCTGCTGCTGCTGGATGAGCCGACGACCGGCCTGGATCCGCGCTCCAAGCGCGACGTGCAGGACTTCATCCTGGAGCTGCAACGGACCCACGACGCCACCGTGCTGCTGACCAGCCACGACATGGACGAGGTCGAGCGGCTGTGCGGGCGGATCGCCCTGATGAACGAGGGACGGTTCGTGGCCCGCGGCACGGCCGAGGAGCTCAAGCAGCAGGTGCGGGAGCGCCGCCGCGAGCGGCTGGCCAGCGGCGAGACGGCCGATGCGGACCGCCGCGCCAATGGCAACGGCGAGGTCACGATGGAGGACGTGTTCATCGAGCTGACGGGCAGCGAGTGGAAGAGTGCCGAGGAGGACGTGGACTAGCCACGACGGGAACGGTCATGCTCACGAGCTACACAGGAGAACTGGTGAGGATCCGCCCCTTCGCGGACAGCGATGAATTCGCGGACCTCAATGTGGCCCTGAACCCGGAGGACAGGTTCTGGGGCCAGAGCTGGTGGCCGCTTCAGCGCATTCGCGAGGGCTTCGACAAGCACGCGATGCTGGACAGTGAGCTGTGGTTCAGCTTCCTGGCGATCGACCGACTGGACACAGCGGAGCTGATCGGCTACGAGGTAGTTCAGCTGCCCAGGCCGGGCATGATTACTGCTGAGATCGGCACCGGCATTCTGCGCCGGCACTGGCACCGGGGCTTCGGCCGTGAAGCCAAGCGCCTGGCGATAAGGCTGCTGTTCGACAACTTCCCGCTGGCGGCGATCACCGCGACGACGCTCGCGCATCACCGGCGCGCAGTGGCCGGCATCCTGGCGATCGGCATGCGCTACGAAGGCGCGATCCGCTGCAGTGCATTCTCGAACGGGCGCTGGGCTCACAAGGCGAAGTACGTGATCTTCCGCGAGGAGTGGGAGCGACTGACTGCACGGACTGCAGAGGGTCATTGACATGGAAACCGCAATAGAGACAACCGAACGGGGGTTTGCCACCGGCAGGCACGTCGTACTACGGCCGGTGCTGGAGACAGACCTGCCTGAGCTGGCGAGGCTGATGGCGGAGAACCCGTACAACCACGAACAGGTGCCCTGGACTTACCACCGCCTGAAGAAGAGGTTCGAGGACAAGGAGAAGCCCGGTCTGTGGGACCGCGAGGATAAGACGTACGCGGTTGTACGCAGACGAGGCGGCATTGCCGGTTACATCACCGAAAACACCAGTGACAACCAGATGTACTGGTGCACGCTGCACATCGGCAGCGGGATCAGTGACCGTGATGCTCTCGGCACGGATCTGGCAGCGGCCTATCTTGCCTACAAGGAACGCTGGCACCATCCGCGGCGGATCTCTTTTGCGCTGTTGCTTCTCGAAGATCAGAAGGCCGGCTGGTTGACCGCCGCCGGTTTTGAGCAAGAGCTGGTATTCGAGCGCAGCTATTTCCACAGTGGACGGGCGACAAGCCTCGCTTACTACACCTGGTGCGCGGACTGGGCGCTGGCGATGCGCGCAGAGCGTCATCCGGTACCGGGCGAGGAAGATCCACGGAGGGGTGCCTGATGCATACGATATGGACAGGGAAGCGGGTGCGCCTGCGGCCGTTCAGGGATGCAAAGGAGTGGTGCGACCTCAAGGAAGAGATTCACATCGAGGCTAATCTGCACTGGGGACCGTTGTGGGCTCCGCGCCAGCAGCGCGAAAAGAAATTCGAAGCAGCCGGCCTGCTGGACATCGGCAAGATGAGTTCATTCGCCATCGAACGGCTTGATACCGGCGAGCTCGTCGGCTTTGAGGACAACGGCCTGGAGTATCTCCACGGCATCGTCGGCTGGGTCGGCACGTTCATCAAACAGGAACACTGGCACAACGGCTTCGGCATCGAGGCCAAGCAGCTTGCCTACTGCTACCTGTTCGAGGACTACCCGATCTCCCAGGTGTGGGCAGACACGGTGGAATGCCACACGCGCGCGGCGAACGGCATCCACCTCAGTGGCATGAAATTCGAGTGTCGGGCGAAGTGCTTCCACAACATTGACGGCGAACTCTATGACCTGGTGTGTTACTCGATCTTTCGCGAGGAGTGGGAACAGCTGCCCGTGCGGCAGTACGTCACCCGGGGCTGAGCGACAGCCCCCCCAACGGTGCTGTGCAGGCAGAGATGCTGATCTGAAGGACAGGAGAACGTTATGGACGCGAACGAGACGAAGATTGAGAAGGGCTTCGCCGAGGGCAGGCACGTTGTGCTGCGACCGGTGCTGGAAGCAGACCTGGCGGATCTGGCCAGACTGATGGCGGAAAACCCCCAGGAATCCCTGCCCTGGACGCTGCAGCGCCTCAAAAAGAAGTTCGAAAGCGAGAAGGAGCCCGGACTCTGGGGCAAGACGGACCGTGTATTCGTCGCGGTACGGACGCACGGCGGGGTGGTCGGCTACCTGACCGAACGCCAGAGCAAGCAGGCGGGGATCTTCTGGGGCTTCACCCACGTCGCCGACGGACTCGACGACCGGGGCGAACTGGGGCGAGACCTGATCAGCGCCTACCTCGCTTACAAGCAGAAGTGGCACAACCCGCTGCGGCTCAGTTTCGACATCCTGGGCTGCGAAGACGAAAAAGCCGCCTGGCTGCAGGCCGGAGGCTTCGCGCTTGAATTGAAATGCGAGCGGATGGTCATGCACCTGGGCCGGCCTGAGTCGATCTGCACCTATGCCTGGTACAGCGACGAGCTCAAGCAGCGCCTGGCCAGCCGGGATAAGGAGTGAATGATGCACAACATCTATACAGGAAAGCGTGTCCGGCTCAGGCCTTTTTCGAGCTCTGAGGAGTACACGAACATCGACGACAAGCTGATGGAAGTGCCCAGTGAGTACTGGGGGCCGCACTGGCGCCCGCTGGGCGAGCGCACGGAGGAGTACGCGCCGGCCGGCGTAATTGACCCGGCCTCGTACAGCGCATATGCAATCGAGCGGCTGGACACCGGGCAGCTGATCGGCGTCGAGGAGCACGGTTCGATCAGGCCTGGCGTGCTCTGGACCTGGCTGGGAACGCACTTCCTGGAGCAGCACCAGCGTCAGGGCTTAGGCACCGAGGCCAAGCAACTGATGCTGTGCGGCTTGTTCGAGAGCTTCCCGCTGGAGACGGTCTACGCCATCACCGTAGCCAATCACAGACCGGCACTGCGCGGTCTGGAGCGCAGCGGCTTTCGATATGTTGGCGAGAAACGCGGCATGTTCATCGCGGACGGCCAGCCGGTTGACGAGATCTACTACGTCATCACGCGCGAGGAATGGGAGCAGCTGCCCGTGCGGCAGTACGTCACACGGGGCTGAGCGACAGCCCCCGCAACGGTGCTGTGCAGGCAGAGATGCTGATCTGAAGGAACAGGAGAACGTTATGGACGCGAACGAGACGAAGATTGAGAAGGGCTTCGCCGAGGGCGAACACGTCGTGCTGCGACCGGTGCTGGAGGCAGACCTGGCGGAGCTGGCGAGACTGCTGGCGGAGAACCCGCTGGAAGCCCTGCCCTGGACGCTGCAGCGCCTGAGGAAGAAGTTCGAAGACAAGGACGAGCCGGGCCTGTGGGGCAAGTCCCAGCGCTACTTCGCCATCGCCAGGCGCGGAGGCGGAGTCGTCGGCTACCTCAAGGAGAGCGACGATTCCAACCGCGGCATGTACTGGAACGAGCACCATATCCAGGACGGCCTGGAGGACCGCGCGGCGCTGGGCCTCGACGCGGTCAGCGCTTACCTGGCGTACAAGCAGAAATGGCACAACCCGCTCAGGATCAGCTTCGACGTGCTGCGCCCCGAGGAAATGAAGATCGACTGGCTGGAGCAGGCGGGGTTCGAGCTGGAACTCACCCAGGAGCGCATCATGCTCTACCTGGGGCAGCCCGAGGCGCGCTGTCTCTATACCTGGTTCAGCGAGGAACTGCTGAGCGCGCCAGCCTGGGAGGAGGAGGAAGCCGGCAGCTGAGCCGATGGACGCGGCGACGGAGTGAGATAAGACATGCATACGATCTGGACAGGGGAGCGCGTACGGCTGAGGCCCTTCAGGGACGAGGACGAACGCTGCGGCATCTACGAGGAGCTGCACGTCACGCCCAATCAGTTCTGGGGCGCCTGGTGGTCCGCGCGTCAGAAGGTCAGCAAGGACTTCGAAGAGGCCGGCATGCTGGCCGCTGACAAGTACAGCACCTTCGCCATCGAGAGACTGGATACCAACCAGTTGGTTGGCTATGAGGAGTATGGGATTATCTCGAGCATCGCAGCCTGGGTCGGGACGTTCATCAAGCCCGAGCACTGGCACCTCGGTTTCGGCATCGAGGCCAAGCAGCTGTGCTACTGCTACCTGTTCGAGAGCTTCCCGCTGGTGCGGGTTGACTCGGGCACACTGGAGCACCACCTGCGCGCCAGAAGCGGGCTGCTCAAGAGCGGCATGACCTTTGAGGGCTGTGTGCGGCGCATGCACCCGACCGCCGGGCGCTTCTGCGACCTGGTCACCTACTACATCTTCCGCGAGCAGTGGGAGCAGCTGCCGATCCGGCAGGTCGTCAGACGGGGGGCACTGTGATGCACGTGGTGTACACCGGAGAGCGAGTCAGGCTGCGTCCGTTCCGCGACGCCGCGGAATGGCTTGAGCTGCGCGCCACCATCGACGCGGTGCCCAACGACTACTGGGGGTCACTGTTTCACCCGCAGGCACGGCACGCCGCTCAGTTCGAGCGCAACGGGCTGCTGGACGAGGCGGGGCTCGGTGCCTTCGCCATCGAACGCCTGGACACCGGCCAGCTGGTGGGCTACGAGCGGCACCGCACTCCGCGCCCGGGCGCTATCGCAGCCAGCGTCGGTACGCTGATCCTTGAGGAGCACTGGCACCGCGGCTTCGGCATCGAGGCCAAGCAGCTGTGCTTCTGCCACCTGTTCGAGAACTACGCGATCGAGCGCGCGGAGGCTTCGACGTTCAGCAACCACCTGCGCGCCAGGCGTGGGATGGAGCTCAGCGGCATGCAGCCTGAGGGACGCCTGCGTTCCTGGCTGCGCGTCAGCGGCGTCTATCAGGACCTGCTGATGTATCGGATCTTGCGCGAGCAGTGGGAACAGCTGCCGATCAGGCAGGTCGTGAGGCGGGGGGCACTGTGATGCAGGTTGTCTATACCGGCGAGCGAGTCAGGCTGCGTCCGTTCCACGACTTCGAGGAAATCAACGACGTGCACGCCGAGGACTACGGGGTTCCCGATCCGTTTCGCGGCCCGCGCTGGTGGCCGGTCGGCGCGCGCGAGGCGGAGTTCGAGAAGAACGGCATGCTCGATCACGAGGCTTACAGCATGGCCGCGATCGAGTGTGTGGATGGCAGCGAACTCGTGGGCATCAGTGGCTGCAGCAGCTACCGGCCCGGGCTGCTGGCGATGAACATCGGCACCTACATCCTGGCGCAGCACCGCGGACAGGGCTTCGGCATCGAGGCCAAGCAGCTGATGCTCTGCCGGCTGTTTGAGAGCTACCCGCTGCAGGCGGTGCGCTCCAGCACGATGGAGCATCACAGACGTGCGCGCGCCAGCCTTGAAAGCTGCGGCATGCGCTGCTGCGGCCGTCTGCGCGCCATCGAGCGGGCTGACGGGCAGTTCTTTGATGAAGTGCAATACGAGATCTTCCGCGAACAGTGGGAACAGCTGCCGATCCGGCAGATAGTCAGGCGAGGTCAAGCATGAGTGAGGCAAGAACAGATGCGCCGAAGGTTCCTGCGGATGTGATCGCGGGCAGGCAGGCTCAGAGTATGGCTACCGGCACCTACGTCCGGCTGCGGGCGGTGCAGGAAGAAGACCTCGAGCAGCTGGCCGCCCTGATGGCGGCCACGCCCTGCCCGCGCGAGCTGCTGCCCTGGACCGCCCAGCGCCTCAGAAAGAAGTACAACGACGAGAAGGAGCCGGGCCTGTGGGGACGCCGGGATCGCGTCTACCTCGCAGTGCGGATTGCCGACGGGAAGGTCGTCGGCTACATCGACGAGCGCGAGCGCTGGATCTGCCGCGACCTGCACCTGCACGTCGCTGCCGACGCCGCGGACCGGGACGCGCTGGGCAGCGACATGCTGGCAGCCTACATGCGGATGGTCCTCGACTGGCACGACCAGCCGCGCTTCGAGGCCCACGTGTTGGCCTGCGAGGACCACAAGCAGCAGTGGCTGGCCGCGGCTGGCTTCGAGCTGGAGGTCAGCTTCTCCGAGTACTTCATGCACCAGGGCAGGCCAGAGGCACTGCAGTTCTGGGGCTGGATCAACCCAGGCGTAGCTGACGGAGCTCACTCATGAGCAAAGCGAAAGACAGCAAGGTGATTGTCCGTGCGGCGGAGGTGCTGCGCCGGTCGCGCAGCGAAATGCACATCCAGCACCGGCTCAGTGCCAGCGGCACCGGCGCGCACAGGAACCGCAAGCGCTACTGCCGCAAGGCCAAGCACCGGGCGGACTACCGGAGTGAGGACTAGCAGAGGACCAAGTGAGGATGCAGTCATGAACAACGTTTACACGGGAGAGACGGTCCGCATCCGGCCGCTGGCCGGCCTGGATGAGTTTTACCGGATCATGGCGGCGGAAAACCTGGAGCCCAACGAGCACTGGGGGGTCTGGCACTACCCGGCACCCGAACAGCGCACGGATTTCGATGAGCACGGGTTCATGACCACGGACAAGTACTCGATGTTCGCCATCGAGCGCCTCGACACCGGCGAGTGCATCGGCTACGAGGAGTTCGGCGGCCTGCCGCCGGGCAAACTCGGAACATGGATCGGCACCTTTGTCATGGCCGAGCACCGCGGCAACCGCTTCGGCGTCGAGGCCAAGCAGCTGGCCTACTGCTACATCTTTGAGAACTACCCGGCGCGGATGGTCTTCGCCGATACCACGGCCACGCATTTCGGCGCCCAGCGCGGACTGGCGCTGTCGGGGATGCGACGCATCGGCGCGCGGCGCAAGGCACACTACCGCCGGGGTGAGTATGTCGACGTGGTGCTGTACGCGATCCTGCGCCACGAGTGGGAGCAGATGGAATACCGGCACAACGTCAGGCGGGGCATGTGATGCATACGACCTGGACAGGAAAGCTGGTGCGGCTGAGGCCCTGGAAGGACGGCGATGAAATCTACGCGTTCAATGAACGTAACAACATCGTGCCCAACGAGATACTGGGGCCGGTCTGGTATTCGCTGCCCAAGGAGCAGCAGCTGTTCGAGCCGACCGGTCTGATGGACCCGCAGATGGTCTGCCTGTTCGCCATCGAACGCCTGGACACGGGCGAGATGATCGGGCTGGAGGGCGCGGTGTTTCTGCGCGGAACCCGGCTGGTAGCGGACGTCGGCACGTTCGTCATACCTGAGCGCCGCGGGCGGGGCTTCGGCTGCGAGGCCAAGCTGCTGGTGCAGTGCTTCCTGTTCGAGAGCTTCCCCCTGCAGCGTGTCGACGCCTGGACGCTGGCGTCGCACAGCCGGGCGCGACGGGGACTGGAACTCTGCGGCATGCACTACGAGGGCCGGCTCCGTCGTTGCCACTTCAGCCAGGGATGCTACGTCGACCGTGTGCACTATGTCATCTTTCGCGAGCAGTGGGAAACGCTGCCGGTACGGGGGTATGTGAAGCGCGGATAGGCGGCTGTGCGCCCGCCGCGGAGGTGAACCATGGAAATCATCAGCGAGAAGGTACGGAGGATCAAGGCCGCCAGCGGCCGGGAGGCCCGCATCTGGGTCGAGCGGCCGGAACTGGTCGAGGAGCAGGCGCTGACGCAGATCGAGTCGATGTTGACGGCGCCGAACCTGTTCGAGCACATCGCGGTGATGCCCGACGTGCACTGGGGCATGGGCGCGACGATTGGCGCGGTGATGGCGCTCGACGACGCGATCGTGCCCAACTGCGTCGGCGTCGACATCGGCTGCGGCATGGCCACGCATCCGCTGGGCCTGAAGTACGAGGGCGAGCTGCGCACGAGGCGCTTCTGGCGCAACTGGCTGGGGAAGACCATGCGCGAGGTCCCCACCGGCTTCAATTGCCATCCGTACATTCCGGACCGGCTTGAAGCCTTGAAGCTGGAAGCGCGCAGCGAGCGCGGCGATCAGGCCGGCGTGGAGAACCTGCGCTGCGCCGACGCCATTCCCTGCGCGAAGTCCTTCAAGAGCCTGGCCGAGGAAGCCGTGCGCCAGCAGGGCACGATGGGTGGCGGCAACCACTTCCTGGAGATCCAGCGCGACGAAGCGGACAACCTCTGGCTGATGGTGCACTCCGGCAGCCGCAACATCGGCTACCAGATCGCGCGCTATTACGCCAGACTCGCCGAGGAGATGAACAGGCGGCTGGGCCAGGAAGCCGCGCCGCAGCTCAGCTGGCTGTCGCTGTCCACCCCCGAGGGGCAGGCGTACCTCAGCGACATGCAGTGGGCGGTGGACTACGCCCTGCTCAACCGCAAGTCGATGCTGCGCCGCGCCCTGGGCGTGCTGGGCGTGGACTTCCACGCGGGCTCGGTGATCAACATCCCGCACAACTACGCCGCGGTCGAAGAGCACTACGGCAAGCAGGTGGTGGTGCACCGCAAGGGCGCCACCAGCGCGCGGGTCGACGAGCTGGGCATCGTGCCCGGCAGCATGGGCACGCCCAGCTACATCGTACGCGGCCTGGGCAACGAGGCCGCCTACCAGTCCTGCAGCCACGGCGCCGGACGTACGATGGGCCGCAAGGCCGCCAAGCGCGCCCTCAACACCAGCATGTTCGCCCAGGCACTGGAGGGCACCTTCAGCAAAGCCAGCGGCAGCTATCTGGACGAGGCGCCCCAGGCCTACAAGAACATCGACCTGGTGATGGGCGCCCAGGACGAACTGGTCACCGTCGTGCACAAGCTGACGCCGGTGATCACACTCAAGGACGGACAAGGCAGCGTGGACTAGTCAAGCGGCAAGCCGCGAAGAAGGTAGGCCGGACTTCAGTCCGGCGATTCAAAGGTCGGCGGGTTGAAACCCGCCGCTACCGGTGATCGGAGGAAGCTATGTCGGTACAACAGGAACGTGTTCGAGGCGGCGCCCGCGGCGGCGGCCGGATCATGCGGGAGCTGAGCGCGGTGCGCGCCTTCATCCTGCGCGACCTCGACCTGACCAAGCGCTATCTGGGCTGGGACATCGTCTGGCTGGTCTACAACCTGATCAACGCGGTGATCATCGGCCTGATCGGGCTGAGCAGCGGGGCCACGCCGGAGCATGTGCCCGGCGGTCAGCCCTACGTGTTTTATCTGCTGATCGGCGCGATCATGTGGAATTACCTGGCGGTGCTGTTCATCATCATCGCGGAGACGGTGGCCTGGGAGCGCTGGGAAGGCACCCTGGAGTATACCTTCATGGCGCCGATTCACCGGCTGACCCATCTGTTCGGTGTCTGCGCCTTCGCCACCATCTATGGCATCGTGCGCACGATTCTGATGCTGGCGATCCTGGTGTTGGCCTTCCATCTCGACCTCACCCAGGCCAACCTGCTCAGTGCCCTGGTGGTGCTCGTGATCGGCAGCTTCGCGATGGTGGGCCTCGGCCTCATCGCGGCGGTAGCGCCGCTGCTCAGCCCGGAGAAGGGCGCGCAGGCGACGCACATTCTGCTGGCGGTGGTACTGCTGGTCAGCGGCGTGTACTACCCGATCGCCGTGCTGCCCAGCTGGCTGCAGCCGGGCGCCTACGTCACGCCGGCCTACTGGGCGCTGGTCGCCGAGCGCAAGGCCTTTCTGGCCGGCACGCCGCTGACGCAGCTGGGGCCCGAGCTGCTGGGGCTGGTGATCAGCGGGCTGGTGTTCATCCCGCTGGGCTACCTGGTGTTCAGCTGGGGCGAACGCTATGCCAAACGGGTCGGGCTGCTGAAGCGCAGCGGGTAGACAGAGAGCGGCGACGAGGCAGCCAGCCGGTGCTAGAATTCCCCCCGCCATGTTACCGGACAATCTGTTTCTGGCCTTTGTGATGGTCTTCGGCCTGCGCGTCACCGACGTCTCGCTGGGCACGCTGCGCACCGTCTACATCCTGCAGGGCCGCCGCATCCGCGCCTCGGTCATCGGCTTCTTCGAGGTCCTGATCTGGATCTTCGTCATCAGCCAGGTGGTCGCAGCGATTTCCAGCTGGGTTCTGATGATCGCCTACGCCGGCGGCTTCGCGACCGGCACGTGGGTGGGCCTGTGGCTGGAGAAGCGCTTCGCGATCGGCTACTCCCAGCTCAGAATCATCAGCCGCGATCACGGCGAGGACATCGCCGAGGCGCTCTGGGCGGAGAACTTCGGCGCCACCGTGGTGCAGGGGCACGGCCGCGACGGCGAGATCGCCCTGGTCTTCAGCATCCTGCCGCGCCGCTTTATCAACCGCTGCGTGACGATCGCCAGCGAGATCGACGATGACTGCTTCGTCTCGGTCTCCGACAGCCGCTACCTGTTCCGCGGCTACCTGGGACAGGGCATCAGGAAGTAGCGCTTTCGCGATTCGCGAGCCCGGTGAAACCTCCGCTCGGACCTTCCCCTCATACACCGGTGCGAGCTATACGCACCAGGCTGGTTGATAGGATGTGTGACATGCGCAAGCACGGTGAATACCTGCTACTGGTGCTGCTGGCAGCTTTGACCGCCTGCGGCGGCTCGGTGGTGACGGCATCGATGCAGGGCGGCCCGGCCACTGGACCCCCGCTCGAACTGGGCCCGTTGCCCGACCTCCCGCATGTTGCCTCCGCCAGCTACGAGGTCACCGGAGCCGCCTGCGACGCCAGCGGCGGCGACGTGACGATCCTCGGCAGCGAACTGCGCCTGCAGGCTGGCAGTGGGGAGTGCGCCTGGGCGCGCTACTCCGCCGGGCTGCCGGATGGGCACCTGCCGGTCGGCCTCCACGTGGACGTCACCGATCTCGACGATGAATACTGGGTTGCCCTGTCCGATTACGGCGCAGCCAACGCCTGGGAGTGGCACGGCCCCTACACAGAAAGCGTCAACGTCGCGCCCTGGCGCAACAGCATGCGCTATTTGAGCCCCGGCGGCAACCTGCACTGGGTGGTCGCTGTCGGCCCCGACAGCAGCCTGCTGCTGGCCGGCAGCGAGGCCAGCGACACGCTGGTCACCTGGCTCGATGTCAGCGGCGTCGGCAGTATTGCGCTGCGCATTGACGAGCCGGAGGCGCCGCGCTACCCCGAGGGCGCGCCCGTAATCGTGGAGGTCAGCGGCTGGTTCACCAGCGCGGTCGGCTTCGAGGAGATGTCATCCCTGACCGCCGTCGGCGCCATCGCCATCTCGTGCCTCTGGCCGGGCGACACCGATGCGGAGACCGGCGCAAGCAGTGGCGGGGTCAACGACCACGCCGGTCCCGACGCGCTGGCCGCCCTGCGCGACGCGATCCGCTTCGCCTGCGGGCTGCGGCCGGACGCCAACGGCGACTACCTGGCCGATCTGACGGCGGCGACACCGATTTACGACAACGTCGGCCTCTATGCGTTCTCGCACTCCGGGGTGGCGGCGACGAACGTGATGGCCTACGAGGGCCAGCACTTCGCTCCGCTGAAGTACTTCGTCGGCGGCGAGAATCCCACCCGCGACGAGCTCTACGCGCTGGAGCTGGGCTACTGGGACGAGGACGACGGCTCGCTGGTGACGCATCCGTACTACCAGTATCCGGCGGACTACTCGCCGACGACGCTCAGCGTGGACTACTCCACGGCGGGCTGGACCTGGTCGGTCCCCGCCGGCGCCCCGACGCTGACGAGGCCCGACAGCTCCGTGTTCGTGTTCGGCACCAAGGGCCCCAAAATCGACGGCGTGCGCTTCTACTCACGCGCCGTCACGGCCGCGCTGGCGGCCAACAACGCCTTCGGCGGCGATCCCTGGCCGGCGGACGTGGCGACGCCCGCGATGGTCGACGCCTTCTGGGCCAGCCGCGTCTGCGTCAACGGCGCCGAGAGCAACTACGACGAAGTGGGCGCCAACCTGCCGGATCTCAGGGTGATGCTGGTCTTCGCCGCCGACGATCACGTGCAGGTCTCGCTGGACAAACCGCACGTTCACCAGGCCTGGCACGGCTTCACCGCGGCGGCGGGCCTGACCTGGGTGCGGATGAACCCCGACCAGTCCTACATCGCGGTCTACAATCCGGCCCAGGCGGGAAGCTACGTGGAGCGCAGTGCCCTCGATGAGCCCGGCGACTGGCTCAACGCGCGCAACTGGGGCTACGCCAACGCCTCTTTCAAGCAGCAGCAGGTGATCCAGGCGGCCTTCGCCGAGATGGCCGACCGCGTCCGCGCCGCTGACTGGAGCGTTGATCTGGCGGCGGTGCTCTAGCGCGAGAGGCACCATCCCGGCTCAACGTGCAAGGGACGGCCGACTGCTGGTATCCTATAGCTAGTGCGGACGCGCTAGTAACGGCTGCGCCGGCCACACGCAGGCGGCGGGTGCAGCACCGGCTGAAGGAGGTACGGGCATGTCAGGCAGGCACCTGCTGGCGGCTGCTGTCTTGTCGATACTGGTCTGTTGCTGTGGGGGCAGCGCGCAGACCAGACCACACGCGCTGGAACCCGGCACGGGTCCCGGCAGTCAAACCCCCGCGTTGAAGGCGCCATCCAGCGTCGTCGAGGTAATCCCGCCCCAGAATCCGCAGGCTTTCTACTACGGCCGCTACCTGTACGGCGCCTACGCGGCCCAGCAGGGCCTGTGCTCCCGCGTCACGGCCGAGGAGCACCGGCTCCGCTTCGAGCCCGATTGGCGCAGCGGCGCAGGTGCAATGGCCTACGCGATTTTCGGATTCAACATGACCTACTACCAGGGCGAGGGCCGCTTCGTGCTGGAGTGGGAAGGCAACGCGCCGGCCGATGGCGCGCTGATGCTGGGACTGGGCAACTTCCAGCGGAATCGCTGGGACTGGTACGCGGGCGGCGCCGAACCGCTGAGCGTCGACAGCCTGGACCCCTATCAGGAAAGCGAGCTGTATCTGCTGTGCGCCGTGGTGGTGCTCGGCGATGATCCCGTGGTACTGAACGGGCTACGCATCGGCAATGAAGTGGTGCAGGAAGGGGTGGACATGCTGGGGCTCTGCGCCCCGCCGCTGGACTTCGAGGTAACGAAGCTCAGGAACGAATTCAGCGGGCGCAACCCCATCGAGCAGGACTACACCTATGTCGCCACGCGGGTTGACGAAGACACGATCTGGGCCGTCGTCTCCCACACGGTGGACAGCCTCACCCACTACGGGATCCTCCGCATCCCGCCGGACCACGGCGACGGCCTTACGCCGGTGCTGCTGCTCTGCCACCCGGGTGTCAACGGTGCCAGCATCTGGGGGCTGGACTGGCTGGCTGGCGTAGTGGATGACGACACGGTGCTTGACCAGTTTCTGGTGGTTCAGCCCTCGTTCCGCGGTGAGCCGGCATACGGTGACACGATGGGGTCGTATCAGTCAGACGGCCAGCTGCACCTGTATGATCGCGACACTGACGATGCCCTGGCCCTGCTCGACTGCGTGCTGAACCACCTCCCCCAGGCCCGGCAGGACGACGTGGTGGCCGCCGGCTGGAGCCGCGGCGCTCAGGTGGCGCTGCGTGCCGCTGAGCGTGATCCTCGCATCGGGGGCGCGCTTGCGTTCGCGGGCTGGACCGATGAGTGGACGATCAGCGGCCAGGCCTTTGCATACTACGCGCTGCCGGAATTGGAGGGCCTGCCCCAGCCCGGGGACCTGCTGTATGAGTATGAAAGCCAGCTGTGGCTGCTGAAGATCGGTGCCTGTGACGTCTGGGATATGCGCGAGGTGATGCTGCGGATGTCCGTCAGCTACTGCGCCAGCGACCTGCCGCGCGTCCAGCTGCACTACGGCGAGCTGGACGACGGGGTGCCGGTCGAGCAGGGCCTCAACCTGGCCGCTTGGCTGGAATGGCTGCCCGGCAAGGAGTGCGAGTTCTACTCCTATCCTGAGGGCAATCACAATGTGACCTCGATGACAGGCGCCGGGCCGCGCGCGCGTGAATTCCTCGCATCGTTCCTGCCGGACTGAGCGCTCCGGGCCGTCGATGTCTGAGGGGCTAGCCCTGGCTGCCCTCGCCCTCGGCCACGTCGTGCTCAGCCTGCGCCTCCGGTCTGGGCGGCCTGCCTCCGGGCCGCCCCTGCTGCACGGCCGCGATGTGCGGCGGGCGTCCGAGGTCGGCCGGCAGGCCGCCGCCGGTCTGCTTCTCCAGTTCGGCGGGCACGTCGCCGCTCTTGTAGTAGATCGTCTGGCTGGGGAAGGCGATCTCCACGCCGTGCACGCTGCAGATGTCGACGATCCTGAGCAGCACGTCCTGGCGGATGTCCATGTACTCCTTCCAGACGGTGGTCTCCGTAAAGCAGTAAACCAGCATGTCCAGGCTGGAGGGGCTCATCTCGGTGAAGTTGACCATCCAGAACTTCTGGTCGATGTCCGGGTGGGCGGCCAGCATCTCGCGCGTGGCATTGACCACGTCCGTGATCTGCCGCGTCGACGCCTCGTAGCTCAGACCCACGTAGAGCTTGATGCGGCGGATCGGCATCTCGGAGAAGTTCTGGACGTGCTCGTTGGCCACCATCTTGTTGGGCACCATCACCAGCGTCTTGTCGAACTTGCGCACGCGCGTGGAGCGCACGCCGATCTCCTCAACGGTGCCTTCCACCTCGCCGATCTTGATCCAGTCGCCGACCTTGTAGGGCCGGTCGGAATAGATCACGAAGCTGCCGAAGACGTTGGCGATGGTGTCCTGGGCCGCGAAAGCCAGCGCCAGACCGCCGATGCCGACGCCGGCCAGGATGCCCGAGGCGCTGTAGCCCCAGCCCTGGATCACCGCGATCACCGCCAATACGATGATCACGAACTTGGCGATGTCGCGCAGCAGCGGGAAGAACTGGTTGTCCAGCTGGCTGCGGCGGCCCGCTTCCGTCCCGTGCGAGATGAAGTGCAGCACGATCTCCAGGACCCGGTAGCCGAGCAGCGCCACGCTGAAGATGATCAGGGTGTGCAGCACATGCCAGACACCGGCCTGCCAGTTGACCGGCTCGCTGGGCAGCCGGATGAAGGAGAACGCCAGGATGAAGCCGCCCAACAGCACGAAGATACTCACCGCCCGCCGCAGCTGATCGAGAATCCGGTCGTCGTACTCCGTCTCGGTCCGCTGCACCAGCGGGCGCAGGAAACGCCTCAGCAGCACCAATGCCACCTGGCGGACGATGATCGCCAGCAGCACCGCGCCGATGCCCAGACACCACTCCAGGGCAGTGATACCCCACAGCACCGGGCCGCCGACATCGTCCACAACCTGACCGACGGTGGATTCGTGCAGCGTCTCGGCCACGCCGCCCAGGGACTGTGCCGCATCCACGGCCAGCTGCGGTTCGGCGGGCTGCTCCACGGCTTCCGCCTCGACTCCCTCTCCGTCCGTAGCTTCGGGAGCCTCGGCCGCCGCGGTCGCGCCCGCTTCCCCGTCCTCACCCGGAGCCGCGGGGTGATCCTCCCCGCCTTCCTCGCCCGCTGTCTGCAGCAACCATGCCAGCATGCCCGCATTATAGCGGTACGGAGTGGTGGCGGGGCTGGCCGCTTCAGGACGAATGCAGGGCCTGCATCTCCTCGATGATCGCCACGGAGTTGCTGGTGCCAATGATGTCGGCACCGGCGTCGAGCATCGCCCGCATGTCGTAGAAGGTGCGGATCCCGCCGGCGGCCTTGATCTGCTTGCGCGCGCCCAGCAGCTTGCGCAGCAGCCGGACGTGGTCCAGGCTCGTGGCCTCGCGGCCGTAGCCCGTGGAGGTCTTGACGCAGTCGACCGGGCTGTCCAGCAGCACCTCGCAGGCGACGCGGATCTGCTCCTCGCTCAGCACCGGCGTCTCGATGATCGCCTTGTGGAAGACCCGGGCTTCGCGGGTTAGCTTGCCCAGGCGGGTCGACTCCTCGCCCAGTTTGCGGCGGTTGCCGTTGACCAGCGCGAACAGGTCGTAGACGATGTCGACCTCCTCGACGCCCTGCTCGATCAGCTCCTGGACGACAAAGACCTTGGCCGCCAATGTGTCCATTCCCAGCGGGTAGGAAACCACCGCGCTGACCCGCACTTCCGGGTAGTGCCGCCGGACGGTGCCGGCCAGCACCGGCGGCAGGCACAGACTGCGGAAGCCAAAGGCCAGTGTGTCCTCAACGGCCTGGCGCAGTGCGGCGACATCAGTCTGGGAGCCGACCTTGAGGAAGGCATGGTCAAGCCTGCTGGCCAGATGTGCCCCGTCCATCGTTTCTGCCGCCTTACGCCGCGATCAGCGCGGTTCTGATCCCATTATATCCAAGGCCACCGCAACGGTCCTCTGCGGAGAATCCACAGCCGTCCGCAACCGGTTTCTCAAGGCCGGGCCTACCCAGCCAACTTAGCCGCCCTGGCGGAAGATCACCCCCATGATCCAGTCATCGATCAGGAACTGGAAGCGCCCCACCAGCAGGCTGATGCGCGCCATCACCGTGTAACCGAAGCTGGCGCCGAAGCTAACCATGATGAAGAATAGCCCGACGCGGCTGATGCCACCCACCACGTTCTTGTGCTCAAGGCTGAAGAAGAAGAAGATGATCACGGTGAAGACGCCCAGCAGGATCACCAGCTGGTTGAGATTGCCGGCCCAGCCAGCGTCAAACGGCCGGAGAGTCTCGAACAGCTGCGGCAGGAAATAGCCATGCAGCACATTCGGAATCGCCAAGCCGGCGAACCCGCCGATGTAGAACGCGAACGACATTCGCGACAGCCAGGCCAGCGACGGGATCAGTCTCAGCAGGATGAAGATACCCAGAATCGACGGGATCAGCGCCAAGAAGTCATGATTGACCTTGATGGCGCGGTAGACGTCGGGCACCAGCACCTGCCAGTACTGGATGTTGACGAAGTAGCCGACGCTGATACCCAGGTACAGGTGCTCGCCGAGCTTGAAGAAGGCGTTGTCCCGGTAGATGAAGCTGAACATCATCAGGGTCAGGCCGGCGGCCACCCAGATACCGATTATCTCTCCAATGGTCATTACGCCTTTCTCCTTTCCTCACGCTCGCGCCTGAGCGAGATGAAGTAGCAGATGTTGGCTATGATGATCGACAGCACGATGAAGACGTGCACGGCACTCTGAGCGTCCATCCCCTTGGTCGCGTCGCCGGTGGGGATGTTGAAGGACTGGCCGTACTCCTCTCTGAGCAGCACCTCGTACTCAGCGGTGCCCTTCATCCCGCCGGACAGACCAGTGATCTGCCCGGCCTGCAGCAACGGATAGTAGCTGGTCGCCGATACCGCCGTGCAGCTGGCACCCATCGGCACCCCCTCCGGCTCCGCCGCGTATACAACCCAGTACTCCACTGTGGCGCCGGCAGCGATGTCAACCAGGTAGTCCATGTCCGCAATGTCAGAGACCCTCTCGTAGATAGGCATGCTGCTGGTCGCCTTGCCGTAGAAGTCAGTGACGAATGTGTCGGTGATGCTGGAGGTCATGCCCAGAATCACCGCGACGGTGCCGTAGCGGAAGCCGAGGAAGCACCAGTCCGTACCGGACTCCTTGCCGTACTTCTCGGCCTGGCGCTCGATCGCCTGCTGGGCCAGCCCGGGACCCGACGGCCACAGCGTCAGCAGGTGTGGCTTGAGGTCCTTGATGAAGCAGTGCGCCAACAGCGCCTCGAGCATCGGCAGCAGCTCCGGCTTGCTGGCGGGATCGAAATCCGCGGCAATCATCACATGGGAGCCCGGCGGCAGCGCGTCCATGGCGTTGTAGATTCCACGCGTCTCGGGAGTCGGTATGACCGGAAGACTGAACGGCCAGATCAGGGGGATCGCCACGAGCAGTCCCACAATCGTGTAGATCACCCGCCGGTCGAGATTGAGGATCGTGTTGACGAAGTCCACTAGTCACCACCTCCCATGTAGGTGCGCTCGATGCCGAAGATGATACGCACCGCGATCGCGATCTGGCTCAGGATCACGCCGAGAATGATTCCCCGCTGGGCGGCAGCATTGGGAATATTGAGCAACCAGTCCGTCACCTGGGCAAACGGCAGGATCGAGTAGTCCGTGCCACCGATACTGGCTGTCCAGCCGCTGGTGATCAGATCGCCCACCGGAACACGGCCGATCATGATGATGCAGCCCGCGACCAGCAGCGCCGTGGCTTCGACACTGCGGGCCCGGAAGGCGCGGAAGCCGGCGCTGGCAATGAAGAACGCCAGCACCGAGAACATCGTGGCCTGCATCGGCACGAACATGTACTCAAACAGGTACATGTGCGGTCCGTCCAGATCACGGAAGCTCTCGGCGAACCCGATCCACTGCCAGGAAATCGGCAGCAGGCCGGTCAGCGCCATGATCACGAACGCGACCAGTGTGATCCAGGAAAACCCGTATCCCGGCCGCTTGAACTTGATCTTGTTCCAGTGGTGATGCAGGAGTGACAGGATGCCGAGCATCGCGGCGAAACCGAACAGGATCCGCGCCCACCGCACGAACTCGTCCTGCAGCGTCTGGCTCTGCTCGGTTGGGATGTAATAGCGGGCCCACATCACGATGCCGCAGACGAAGGCGACGATGATTGGCCACTGTCTCTTGAAAAACAGCACAGCTACCTCCTAGAGTGGCTCCACCAGCAGTTTCAGCCAGTCCCAGCTCTGCTGCAGGATTCCCGGGTTGGACAGCGCGATCACGGCGTGGATCGCGAACAGCAGCGTCTGGATGATAATCAGCACCATGATCAGCGCCTTACCCAGGTCCTGGCCCTTGAGGCTGCCCAGCAGCATCGGCTCCCGGGACAGGTAGGCGCTGGCGGCGTACAACTCCTCGCCGATCAGCGTGTAGTCACAGGTCGTGATAAAGAACGGCAGCTGGTGCAGCGCGTCGGTACCGGCGATCTGGATCGCGCCGGTCGACGCGCCGGTTTCGGCCAGCAGCAGCGATTCCGCGTAGTAATAGCCCATGAAGAAGTTGGCGGCTGGTCGCTCGCGCATCATGATCGCGCAGGTCGTGGCGGTGAAGCTGAACTGATCGTCCGTCACGAAGAAGATGTTGTCTTCCTTGTAGGCATCGGGACGGCCCTGGTCGATGTAAGCTTCGCGCACCACTTCCTGGGCCACCGTCAGCACCACCGGGTCGCGATTGGGCACCACTAGGTCGCTGTCGTAGTCCGCGATGCGCCGCGCCACGCGGCCCAAGATGTTGATCGCCGCCAGAGTGCTCAGCGTCGCGAGGCTGTCCAGCCCGCAGAGGTACAGCACCGGCTTGCCCATCTCGGTCGCGCGCCCGATCGCCTCGTCCACCGCTTCCAGGCCGGAGATACGGCGGATGAACATGTTCGGGTTGCGCCGCGCCAGCATGATCGCGATCAGGATGATGACCGCGAAGCCGACGGCGAAGATCAGGTTGTTGAAGTAGGCGCCGTTGAAGAAATTGACGCGCGGGGCGCCGCCGCCCAGATCGAAGGTGGCGCTCTCCAGCACCACCGGCCGGTCGTTCTCATCCGTGTACCACTCGTCGCCGTCCATCTGCATTCGCTCGACGACCAACCGCAGGTTGTAGGTGCGCCCCTGCTCCAGATTCAGCGTGATCGTCCGCGGCGCGGTGTAGTCGATCTCATCGGGCTCGTTGGTGTAGCTGCCGCTGAGCATGCCCGGATTCAGTGCCCGGTAGGTGCCGACCGCGTAGTAAACCTTGTCGGGCTCGTAGGGATGGTGACCGAAACGCTCCACCGCCTCCGACTTCGGCGACCACGTAATAACCCCCTCTTCCAGCGTGGCTCCGATCCCACTGACCTCGGCCAACGGCACCCAGTTTGAATGATCCAGCGTGGCGGTCAGATAATCGAATGTCTGCGCACGTTCGAAGATGTAGTCGCCCCCCGGCCGACGCAGGCGACCCTCGAACCACTCCCAGAGCTTGTCACGCTGGCGACCGAGTCGCGTTGCCCGCCGCTGCTGCTGCCAGTACTCCTGCCGAATACTGGCGGCATCAGGATTCCCCTCCGATTCTGCCGCGCGCAGACGCAGCTGCAGTTCAGCCGCCTGCGCGGTGGCCTCGTAGAGATCAGGCAGAATCGGACCCAGGCGATCCGCCAGCTCCTCCCGCGCCCGTTGCAGCAGGTCGGTCTCATCCACCGTGAGCTGGTAGCTGTCCAGCTCATCCCTCGTGACATCGGCCTCGACCGTCACGCGGATGTCCAGCCCGGCATCGCCGTCCCAGAACCACAGCACGCCCAGCGCCGAGCCGTCGTCGTTGGGAACGTCGATGACCTCTGTCTCGATCGGCACCGGTACCTCGGCAGCCGCCAGCGTCGGGACGACCACGGCGAGTGCCGCCAGCCCCGCGATCAATAGCATCTTTCGCATCAGACTCACCTGCTTGTGAGTTTTCTCGTCCCCGAACCGTCCCCGCGAAAGACTGTCGCTATTCCTCGATCATCTCAATGTTGGCCCGCGGCACGACCGCCACGGTGCCATCGTCCAGTTCAACCTCGAGCACCCGCACCCTGGTCTCGCTCTCCACCACCATCAGCTCCGGAATCAGTCGCTTGACTCGTCCCAGCCTGCCGAAATACGGATCGCGGATGCAGCGGACGGGATCGCCCGATTGCGTGCCCACGTTCTCCTGCACGTGCGCGGTCTCCTGCTCGCCGGCCGCATCCAGCGTCGGGATGATCACCTCGGGGCGAATCACGCCGGCGCGGATTTGGGTGGCGCCACTGATTGAGGCCCGGCTGCCCTCGCGGCGCTTCAGCAAATCGAAGGTCTTCTGCGCCATGTTGATCTTGCCGAAGCCTTCGGTCATCACCAGCGTCAGTCCCAGCTCCTCGGCTCCAGTGATCGCCACCCCGAGGTCGTATCCCAGGATGTCCTTGAGGTTCTTGTCGTGGAAGCCGCCGACGATCACGCCGCTGACGCCGACCTCCACCGCGCGCTCAAACGCGCGTGCCGTGAACAGGCTCCCCCCCACCAGGATCTTGCCGCGGTACTCGGGCTTGATACTCTCGGCCTTGAGCACGTCACTCGGCCCGTCGACGACGGTCAGCAGTTCACCGTACTGCTCGCCACCGATGCCGAAGATCCCCTGGATGAAGCTGCCGGTGGTCTCGACCACGGCGCCCTCCTGGGGCCGCACGTCAACCACCTTGCCATCGACGTACGCCTGCAACTCCACCTTGCGCGGCGGGTGGCGCAGAATCACCTGGCCGGTGACCTGCGAGATGTTGTCGACCTTGCCGTCGAACTCGGCCACCACCCGCGTCTGCAGGAAACTGAGGAACTTCAGTCCCAGCAGCGGCTTGCTTTCGGCGATGATCTCGCCGGCCTCGAAGCTCTCGCCGACCTGCTTGTGCATGTAGTCGTTGATCTGGCTCTGATCGATGCCGAGCAGGTTGACGACATTTATGGTCTTGACCGGGCCGGGCAATTCGGTGCGGGCGATCACGTCCTCCGCGGCGACCCGCTGGCCGAGTTCGACCAGCACGTCCCCTTTGAGCGGCAGGATCCGCTCCCGCCTGAGCGTGGTCAGCTCGGTGACCCTGAGCCCCGGTACGTATGCGTGTGCCACTTAGCTAGATGACCTCCTGGATGCCTTCGATCCGCAATCTCCAGGGCCGACGGCGCGCCAAGCAGCCTGTCAGACCCCGCGCAATCACTCACGGACTACAGCAGCTACTCCATGCCAGCCTGCTTGGCCGCGATATTGCCGATCACCGGAACCTTGAAGATCTTGCCCGTGAACGCGTTGATCAGCATGATGATCCACATGATGAATAGGAGGAGCCCCCAAAGCCATCCGATGATGGGTATTGGCGACAGAATGAAGCACAGTCCGACGATGAGGGCCTGGAAGGCGTAGAACTTGACGAACTTGCTCTCCTTCTCAATCAGGAAGAAGATCAAGCCGCTGATCCAGCCAAACAGGACCGCGACGCCGGCGGCGACGTTCGGCTCCATGCCTGTGCTGCTCTTGTCAGGGGTGTAGTCCATAGGTGCCTCTCCTGCTTCCGATCAGGTTGAGCACCAATTATACATTACATAGCGGCCCGGCGGCTGCTTGGCGAGGTGCAAGGGCCGGGGGGGGCCGCCGCCCACCGGCGCGGGTGCCAGGCGACCGGGACGTGCCGGCTAGAGGCTGAACTCGCTGTCGTAGCCGCGCTTGACGCCGACCTCCATCTCGAAGTCGATCTCGCGCTTGCCGCGCTTGACCGTCAGCGGCACAGTCTTGCCGACGTCCAGCGTGAAGACATACAGCCTGAACTCGGTGAGGTCGGCGAACGTGCGCCCGTCGAACTCGAGGATCTCGTCGAACGGTTGCAGACCCGTTGGGGCATTGGGGTCATCCACCTGCACCGCGCGCCCGGCCGGCGAGTCGTCACGGACGCTGTAGACGACCAGGTGCTCCTCGTTGGCGTAACGCTCGACGAACTCGGCCACGCCGTAGTAGTCGTCGAAGTACTTGGGCACGATCATGTCCATCCCGAACCACGGCAATTCGTACCTGCCGGTGTCCAGGATCTGGAAGGCGAAGTTCTTGCAGAAATTGACCGGAATCGTGTAGTTCTCGTGTTGGCTGAGCGCCGGACCACCGCCGAAGTGCGCGTGGTTGAGCCCGATGATCTCGCCCCGGGCGTTGAACAGCGGCCCCCCCGAGTTTCCACCGCTGATCGGCGTCTGGGTTACGAACCGCCAGGGGCAGTTGGTCATCACCTGGCGACCCAGGAAGCCCTTCCAGCCGGCCCAGGTGCGCACGAACAGGTACGGGTTCGTCGAACGCCCCGACACGACGGCCATCGTCGTCGTCTGGTGCAGCCCGAATGAGATGAACGGGTCCGAGCGGTTGCTGTTGACGGCGTCGCCGCTGCCCGGCGCGCCGACCGCCAGCGCGGTCTCGCCGATCACCACGTTGTCACTGTTGCCGAGTACGCAAGGCTCGTAGCGGTCGCGGGGGATATTCTCGATGCGGATCAGCGCGCAGTCGATGCCCGGTTCGGTCGCCACCATCTGCGCCTTGTAGGTGGCGCGATCCCAGGTTTCGACCTGCAGCAGGCTGGTCTCCTGCGCGACATGGTGATTGGTCAGGGCGTAGGCGGCCTCCTCCTCCGGCACAGCCATGAAGATCACACCGGAGCCGATCCACGCCGGCTGCATGAACCCGGAACTGCCCGGACTCATCGCCCAGATGTAGATGCAGCCCTTCTCGACCGCATCCACGAGCCCGCGGTTGAATGCCGAGACCGAGGACGATTCCGGCGTCTCATCCTGGGCCTGTGCCGGCAGGGCGCAGACCAGGAGCAAGGCAAGTGCTGTAAGCGCAATCAATCGCTTTCTCATCTTCGCGGCCCTCCTACGGACTGAGGATGATTCCTCGCCATTAATTGTAACGCAGTGCAGTGCGCCGGGTCGGCACGCGCGGCATCCGCGGGCAACAGCCGGGTCTGCACGGGCGTCAACGTGCGCAAGCTGCTCCGGGTTCCGCGCTCCGCGGACTACGGGCACACCGACGGGTGGGGCGAGCGCTTGGGCCCGCGCTAGATGCTGAACTCGCTGTCGTAGCTTCGCTTGACGCCGACTTCCAGCGTCAGGTCGAGCTCGCGCTTGCCGCGCTTGACCGTCACGGGCACCTGCTTGCCGATCGGCAGCGTGAAGACGTAGATCCGCAGCTCGGAGACGTCGGCGAAGTTGCGCCCGTCGAACTCAAGGATCACATCGCCCTGCTGCAGGCCGGCGCGCTCGGCGGTGGAATCGCGGCGGACGCCATAGACCTCCAGCTTGGTCTTGTCCTGATAGCGCTCGACGAATTCGCGGACACCGTAAGCGTCATCGAAATACGGCGGCATCAGGATATCGATGCCGAACCACGGCAGCTCGTACTTACCGGTGTCCAGGATCTGGAAGGCGAAGTTCTTGGCGAAGTTGATCGGGATCGTGTAGTTGACGTGCTGCGTAGCCTGCGGCCCCCAGCTCATGTGCGCGTGGTTGAGTCCGATGATTTCGCCCCTGGAGTTGAACAGCGGGCCGCCGGAGTTACCGCCGCTGATCGGGGCCTCGGTGACGAACCGCCACGGCAGGTTGGTCAGCACCTGCCGCCCCAGGTTGGTGCGCCAGCCCGACCACCAGGCCACGAGTTCGTATGGATCGGTGATCCGCCCTGAGACAACGCGCATTGTCGTTGTCTGGTGCAGACCGAAGCTGATAAACGGGTCAGACCGGTTGGTGTTGACCGCGTCGCCGCTGCCCGGCGCGCCCACCGCCAGCGCCAGTTCGCCGATTGTCACGTTGTCGCTGTTGCCCAGCACGCACGGCTCATAGAGCTCGCGCGGGATATTCTCGATCCTGATCAGCGCGGCGTCCAGGCCGGGTTCGGTGGCCACCATCCGCGCCTTGTATGTCGCGCGGTCCCAGGTCTCCACCTGCAGCAGGCTGGTGTCCTGCGCCACGTGGTGATTGGTCAGGGCGTAGGCGGCATCCTCCTCGGGCACGGCCATGAAGATCACGCCGGAACCGATCCAGGCCTGCTGCATGAACCCGGAGTTGCCCGGGCTCATCGCCCAGATGTAGATGCAGCCCTTCTCGATGGACTTGACCAGCTCGCGGTTGAACGCCGACACCGACGGCGCTGTTTCATCCGTCTGTTCCTGAGCGTAGCCCGGCACGACGCCAGCCATCAGCACGAGCGCGATGACCAGTACAGCTGTCAGTCTGTTTAACATAGTTGCCCTCCGGTCACAGTGACAGTCGCCGCGGCCTGCGGCAGCCACGATCGACGCATGCTTTGTTGGACCCTGCAACCGGCGCGTATTATCGCATTCAGCGGGTGAATTGCGAAGCCCGGTACGCGCCGCGTTGCGCGCGCGCCGTCCAAGCAGCCTGTCAGCTGCCCGGACGGCGCATCGGTATTGCTCTAAAGACTGAACTCGCTGTCATAGCCGCGCTTGACCCCGACGTCCATCGTCAGATCGATCTCGCGCTTGCCGCGCTTCACCAGCACCGGCACCTGCTTGCCGATGTCCAGCGTGAACACGTAGAGCCGCAGCTCGGTGACGTTGGCAAAGGTGTGCCCGTCGAACTCCAGGATGACGTCACCGGGCTTGAGCCCGGCCCGCTCGGCGGGTGAGTCCTTGCGCACGCCGTAGACCACCAGGTTGTCGGGGTCGTGGTAACGCTCGACGAACTCTGTGACGGCCATGCCGTCGTCAAACGTCGGCGGCAGCAGCACGTCCATCCCGAACCACGGCAACTCATACTTGCCGGTGTCCAGGATCTGGAAGGCGAAGTTCTTGCAGAAGTTGATCGGGATCGTCAGGTTGACGTGCTGCGCCAGCTGCGGACCCGTGACATAACCGGCATGATTGAGGCCGATCACCTCACCGTCCATGTTGAACAGCGGTCCACCCGAATTGCCACCGCTGATCGCCGCCTCGGTGACGAAGCGCCACGGGCAGTTGGTCATCACCTGGCGGCCCAAGTTGTACTTCCAGGACGCCCAGGTGCCAACCAGGCTGTAGGGATCGGTCTGTCGCCCGCTGACCACCCGCATCGTCGCCGTCTGGTGCAGACCGAAGCTGATCAGCGGATTCGAGCGATCGGTGTTGACCGCCTCCGCACTGCCCGGTGCGCCGACCGCCAGGGCCTGCTCGCCAATCTGGACGTTGTCGCTGTTGCCCAGCACGCACGGCTCATAGCGGTCGCGCGGGATGTTCTCGATCCGGATCAGCGCGCAGTCGATGCCCGGCTCCGTCGCCACCAGCTGTGCCTTGTATGTATTGCGATCCCAGGTCTCGACCTGCAGCATACTGGTCTCACTGGCCACGTGGTGGTTGGTCAGCGCATAGGCGGCCTCCTCCTCCGGCACGGCCATGAAGATCACGCCGGAACCGATCCACAGCGGCTGCATGAAACCGGTATCGCCCGGGCCCATCGCCCAGATGTAGACGCAGCCCTGCTCCACTTCGTCCACCAGGTCGCTGTTGCAGGTGCTGGCTGTGCCAGGTGCCTCATCGGTCTGTGCCAACGCGCCGGTATGCGGCCAGGCCACCAGCATGGCCGCAAGCAACACGCCCAGTGCGACCTTGAAGACGGGAATTCGCCAGCTGCGCGGTGTCGACAGCGCATCTCGGTCAGTCATACTCTATTCCTCCCATCACTTGGCGCGCAGGCTAGTGTGCCCCGCGCGCGGGATACGCGTGTCCTCTGGGTGTAAGACTGCCAGACGATGGGAATGTTCAATCAGCGGGGCCGTTCATCGACGAATCGGGCCTCCTTCGGTTTCGTGTCCAGACCCAGCAGCTCGCTCAACTCGGCCCGCGCGTAGTACTCCACGCCGTCCAGCCCCACTTCCGTCAGCGCCTTGAATTCCCGCCGGATGGCCGGCTCGAACACCGCCGGGTCGACGCCATCGCCGAGGCTGACCCGCAGTTTGATCTGATCGCGGCCGTGCTCCTGACCCGCCGGCTTGTGCAGCACGATCTGCCACTCCAGAATCTCCGGCCGCGCGTTGAAAAACGCGAACATCTCGTTGAAGTCGACCAGCGTCTCCTTGACCTTCTTGATCTCGCTGACCCGATAGAGCCCGGTCCCCAGCAGCGGCAGAATCAGCCCGCTGTGCGGGCAGCGGTCGTAAATCAGTCCCTCGCGCACGCGATCGCCGGTGCGGTAGCGCAACACCACGCTGCCCGCCCCGCTGAGCTGGGTGTACACGATCTCGCCGGGCTCGCCCTCCGGTACGGGCTCACCGGTCTCCGGATCGACGATCTCGAAGATCTCCATGTCGGGATAGGTGGCGAAGCGGCTGTCCGCGGCGTCCGCGGTCTCCACCCAGGCCCGCTTGGCCTCGGTGAATCCATAGACGTTGTGAATCTGGGTGTCGGGGCTGCCGATCCTGGCCATCTGCTCCCGCAGCTTGGCCTTGTACTCCGGGCCGACGCGCTCGGCGCCGAGGATGATCTTGCGCACCTTGGTAATGCGGATCCCCAGGTCCTCGGCGAGGTGGGCCAGGTGCATGATGTAGCCCGGGGTGCCGACCAGAAACGTCGGCGCCGTTCGCTCTCCGAGCCTGAGCAGCGCCTCGCTGCCGATCACGCGCCCCCCGCCGCTGTGCAGCACCAGCAACCCCACGGCCGCCGCGGCCTGCTGCACCTGCCAGAACGCCAGGTGCGGGGCGAAAGGCATCGCGTTCAGCCCGCGGTCGCGGGTGCGCTCCAGTCCAACCAGGCTGAACAGGCGGCGGCCGGCTTCCTTGAGCAGCTGCATGTCGCGGGCGGTGTAGACGAACGGGGTGGGCATGCTGGTGCGCCCGGTGGTGAACGTCAGATGGATGGGCAGGTACTCGTCAAGCAGCTGATCCTGGATCGAGCGCACGAAGATCTTGCTCTTGGCCCACAGCGCAATCACGTCTGTCAGCGTCAGATCGGCTCGAATCTGCTTCGGACTGGGCTGCAGGACAATCTCACGGTAGCGATCGGGATTGTCCTTGCTCGGCACGATATCGGCTTTGGTGGTGAATGGGATCCGCCTGAGGTCCTCCAGCCGGCGGATGCTGTCCGGGTTGATGTCGTGCTCATCCAGCAGCCGCCGATAGAAGGGGCTGTAGGGGTAGACGCGCCTGGCCAGGAACTGATGCAGGCGCCGTCCTTGACGCTGCTTCATCTCCGCGACCGGTACCGTGCCCCAGGCCATGGCCGTAGTGTAACAGCCGCCGGAGCGCTAGCCGGAGCGCGAGGTGCCGCGGTCAAACAGCGGCGAACGGACCGGCGGACCCCCGGCCTCGGCAATCAGATCCAGCATCTCGGTCAGATAGGCCGGGCCACAGATATCGCACCAGCCGACCAGTTCCCCGCCGGCGGCAAAGACGAACGTAGTGGGCCAGCCCAGTTCCTCGTAGCCTCCACCGTACTCCCCGCTCGCACCCCACAGCACCGGGAAGGTCAACTCGTGCTCGCTCAGGTACTCGTTGATCTCGTCCTCGCTGCCGGTGACGCTCAGCGTTGCGTAGTTGACCTCGTCCAGGTCCAGGCGGTCGTAGAGCGCGGCGGCATAGGGCATCTGGACCCGGCAGTGCGGGCAATCCGGGCCCCAGACATGCACCACCAGCGGCCTGCCGTCGGTCAGCCCGGCCAGCGTCAGCACCTCGCCGCTGCTCAGCTCCGTCAGGCTGAAGTCGTAGCTGGGCTCGGCGGCCGCGGCCGTGGCACACGGCAGGGCGGCTGCCAGCCACAGGCACGCCAGCCAGGCCAGCGCTCCGCTGAGCCATCTCGTCCGCTGTCCGTCGCGCTCGTTCATGGGTGCTTTCAGGTTACCAGAGCCAGGCGGCGGCGCAAAGCGGTTAACCCAAGTTATATGTGTCTGGCGCGGAAGCCGAGGGTGCTACAATCCCACGCATGTTCAAGCGAATCCTGGTCGCCAACCGTGGCGAGATCGCGCTGCGCGTGATCCGGACCTGCCGCGAGATGGGCATCGAGTCGGTAGCGGTGTTCAGCGACGCCGACTCCAACGCGCTGCACATCGTGCAGTCCGATTTCGCCGAGAATCTGCCCGGCGATACGCCCGCGGAGACCTACCTCAACATCGAGCGCATCATCGAGATCTGCAAGCAGTACAAGGTCGACGCCCTGCATCCGGGCTACGGCTTCCTCGCCGAGAATCCGGACTTCGCCCAGGCCTGCGCCGACAACCGCATCAAGTTCATCGGCCCCAGCCCCCAGGCCATCCGCGACCTGGGCAACAAGCTCAAGGCCAAGGAGATCGCCCGCAGCGCCGGCACGCCGGTGGTACCCGGCACCGACACCGCGCTGACGGACGTGGAAGCGGCCACCGAGTTCGCGACCGAGGCGGGATTCCCATTGATGCTCAAGGCGGCGGCGGGCGGCGGGGGCCGCGGGATGCGCGTCGTGCGCAACATGGACGAGCTGCCCAGGCTGTTCAAGAGCTGCCAGAACGAGTCGGTGGGGGCCTTCGGCAGCGACGAGATTTTCATCGAGCGCTTTGTCGAGAATCCCAAGCACATTGAGTTCCAGATCCTGGCCGACAGTCACGGCAACTGCATCCACCTCGGCGAGCGCGACTGCTCGATCCAGCGCCGGCACCAGAAGCTGATCGAGGAAGCTCCCAGTCCGGCGCTGACCCCTGAGCTGCGCGCCGAGATGGGCGCCACCGCGGTGGCGCTGGCCAAGGCAGCCGGGTACGAGAACGCGGGCACCGTGGAGTTTCTGCTGGACCCCGGCGGCAACTACTACTTCATGGAGATGAACACGCGGCTGCAGGTCGAGCACCCGGTCACCGAGATGGTGACGTTCGTCGACCTCGTCGAGCAGCAGATTCAGATCGCCGCCGGCGAGCCGCTGACCATCGAGCAGGACGACGTGGTCATCCGCGGCTGGGCGTTCGAGGCTCGCATCAACGCCGAGGATCCGATGAAGGGCTTCGTACCCGCGCTGGGCACGCTCAACCGCTACATCGCGCCGGCGGGAGGCGGGGTGCGCGTCGACAGCTGCGCCTACGAGGGCTACGCCATCCCCAGCCACTACGACAGTATGGTCGGCAAGCTGATCGCCTTCGGCCGCACGCGCGAGAAGGCCGTTAACAAGATGCTGCGCTCGCTGGAGGAGTACATCATCACCGGCGTCAAGACCACCATTCCGTTCCATCACTACGTCTTCTCGCATCCGGTGTTCGTCAACGGCGAGTTCCACACCGGCTTCATCGAGGAGCACTTCAGCGACGAGCAGATCCGCGAGATGCTGCGCAGCACGGATGCGGACGGGGTAAGCGAGCACATCGCGCTGGCTTCGGCCCTGAAGTACTATCTGGAGCGCACCGCGCTGGTCAGCTCCAATCAGCAACTGGACGCCGTGGCCTCCAAGCGCTGGAAGCTGGTCCACCGCATGGGCTCCACCTCATTTCTGCCGGGGTAACGCATGAAGATCATCAGCACCGTCAACGACGAAAGCTACGGCATCGACATCGCCGTCGATTCCGAGCGCGAGAACTGGTTCGTCGCGGAACTCAACGGCCGCAAGGTGCGGCTGGGCATCATCGAGGCCAAACCGGGCAGTTTGACGCTCTCGGTCGACGGCCGCGTGCGGTTCTACGAGTTCGACAAGGAACGGGGCCGGATCGCCAGTGTGGCCCACGACAACCAGAATTACCGGGTCTCGCTGCGCAATCGCCAGCAGGAGCAGCTGGAGCAGCTGCTGGAGGAGTTCGGCGCCGGACTGGGCGGCACCGCCACCGAGACCACCATCAAGGCGCCGATGCCGGGCAAGATCCTGGGGATCAACGTCAAGCGGGGCGAGAAGATCGAACTGGGCCGTGTGGTGCTGGTGCTCGAGGCGATGAAGATGGAGAACGAGATCAGCTCCACGGTAGAGGGCAAGATTCAGGAGATCAAGGTCAAGGTCGGCGACTCGGTCAACACCGGCGACGTGATGATCGAGATCGAGCCGCCGGATTAGCACGGCATGTCTCGCTGCGTCAGGCGGCAGGCCTTGGCGGTATAATGGCGTGGCTGCCTGGAGCGTGATGACCGGGACAGCCAGCGAGGCTGGGAGCGGCCGGCGGTAAGCCGGCTCTCAGGGGATGCCCCACCAGACGCCTCATGAGTGAATCGGGACCGGCCCCGCCGGCCTGAAGTCAGGAGTGAGAGATGTCGGAATTCTTATTGACGAGGCTGCGCAAGCGCGTTAAGCACGGCCAGCCGATCGTGTCGATCACCGCCTACGACTACTTCACCGCGCTGCTGGCGCGGGCGGCGGACGTCGACTTCGTGCTGGTCGGCGACTCGCTGGGCAACGTCGTCCAGGGCGCCGAGACCACCGTCGGCGTCTCGCTGGACCAGGTGATCTACCACACCCGCATCGTCTGCGACCACTTCCCGCCGGAGCGGGTGGTGCTCGACATGCCGTTCGGAACCTTCAAGCTCGACGCCGACGAAACGGTGTCGAACTGCGTGCGGGCCTTCAAGGAAAGCGGCTGCGGGGCGGTCAAATTCGAGGGCGCCAACAACGAGAACCTCTTCGCGGTGCGAACCCTGACCGAGGCCGGCGTGCCGGTGCTGGGTCATCTGGGCCTGCTGCCCCAGCGCGTGCACACCGAGGGCGGCTACAAGGTACAGGGCAAGACCAGGGCCCAGGCCGACGAGCTTTCGCGCGAGGCGCTGGCGCTTCAGAAGGCCGGCGCCTTCGGGGTGGTGCTGGAGTGCGTGGTGCCGGAGGTCACGGCGCGGATCACCGCGGAGCTGAAGATCCCCACCATCGGCATCGGCGCCGGCCTGGAGTGCGACGGGCAGATCATCGTGGTCCACGACATCCTCGGGATGCTGCCGGGCGACGCGCCGAGTTTCGTCCGGCGCTATGCCGAGTTGTACGATACCGCCACCGACGCCGTCCGGCAGTACGCCGACGACGTCCGCGCCCAGCGCTTTCCGTCGGGCCCCCGCGCGGCCCGGGGCGAGCACGCCGGGCGCTACGGGGGCGAGGGCTAAGCCGGTGTGGATCGTGCCGCCCGCCGGGTGTATAGTGACCAGGCTATGTACGTAGTACAAAACCGTGGGAACCTGCGCCAGATGCGCCGCGAGCTGGCGGTGGCCTATCACGACAACCACTTCGAGCGTCCGCTGATCGGGCTGACCCCGACGCTGGGAGCGCTGCACGCCGGCCATCGCGCGCTGATCGACCGGATGGTGGCGGAATGCGACGTCAGTATCGTCTCGATCTTCCTCAATCCGCGGCAGTTCGACAGCGCGGACGATCTGGAGCAGTATCCGCGGATGCTGGACGACGACCTGAAGGTCTGCGCGGCGGCGGGGGTGCACCTGGTCTTCGCGCCGGGCGAGCAGGACGTCTACCCGCCGGGCTACAGCACCACCGTCGGCGTGCAGGGCCTGACAGATCGTTGGTGCGGCGCGGGCCGACCCGGCCACTTCGACGGGGTGACTACGGTGGTGGCCAAGCTGCTGACGGCCTGCCAGCCCGACCGCGCTTACTTCGGTGAGAAGGACTTCCAGCAGCTCAGGGTCGTCCAGCGGATGGTCCGGGACCTGGAACTGAGCGTCGAGATCGTGCCCTGCCCCACCGTGCGCGAGCCGGACGGGCTGGCGCTGAGCAGCCGCAACCAGTACCTGGCGCCGGACGCGCGCGCCGTGGCCCCGCGGCTCTTTGAGGCTCTCAAGCGCATGGCGGCCTGCTTCACCGGCGGGGTGCACGACGCAGCCTCGCTGATCGTCGAGGGCGAGCACGTGCTCCACGAAGGGGGCGGCCCGAAGATCGAGGTCGAGTACCTGGCGGCAGTCGATCCCAAGACACTGGAACCACGCGTGGAGGCCCGCCTCGGCGATCGCATTCTGATCGCGGCGACCATCGGCGATACGCGGCTGATCGACAACATCGCGCTGACCGGCGAGGAGGTCGGGGACTAGGGGCAGAAGTAGACAACCACTGCTGAGGTAGGAAGATGGACGTGGGCGGCGAGAGGCGCCCACAGAGTGGAAGGACATGCTGGTAACGGTACTCAGAAGCAAACTGCATCGGGCGCGGATCACGGACGCCAACGTGGAATACGAGGGCAGCATCGGCATCAGCCGCGAGCTGTGCGAGGCGGTCGGCCTCTACCCTTACGAGAAGGTGCTGGTCGCCAACCTGGAGAACGGCGAGCGGCTGGAGACCTACGTGATCGTGGCGGACGAGCCCGGCCAGATCGTGCTCAACGGCGCCGCGGCGCACAAGGGCCGCGCTGGCGATCGCGTGATCATCATGAGCTTCGCGCGGATCAGCCCGGAGGAAGCCGAGTATCACAAGCCGCGCGTCGCCCTGCTGGACGAACAGAACCGGGTCGTCGGCTAGGGCCTGGGAGCGCCGGCATCCCGCCGGCAGGCAGCGAGGGTATTACTGCCCGCTGCAGCCGGGGTACTACGGCCCGCCGTGGCCGTAGACATTTCGAGGTCTGCAGCCAGGGTCGGCTGCAGTACCCGGTGGCGCGGGCGTCCCCGCCCGTGATGCCAGCACGGTGCGGACGCGCTGCTATGATCACTGCATGACAGCGATTGCTACCCCCAAAAGCCACACCGAGTATCTCTGGTTCGAGGCCCCGGAGCGCAAGCACCTCTATCACATCACCAGCGAGGTAAGCCGCGTGGTGCGCGAAAGCGGCGTCAGCGAGGGCTTCGCGCTGGTCGGGGCGATGCACATCACCGCGGCCGTCTGGGTCAACGACAACGAGTCCGGTCTGCACGCCGACATCGACGAGTGGGTGGAGCAACTGGCGCCGCTGGGCCCCGACTACCGGCACCACCGCACCGGCGAGGACAATGGCGACGCGCACCTAAAGGCCCTGCTGCTGGGCCGCCAGGTGCTGCTGCCGATCACCGCCGGCGAGCTGGACCTCGGCCCCTGGGAGCGCGTCTTCTACCACGAGTTCGACGGCCGGCGCAGGAAGCGCGTGATCGTGAAGGTTGTGGGATTCTAGTTGGGGCGACGCATGCATCGCCCGCAGGCGAGGGACCATGCTCAGTGGCTCATGCGGGTTGACCGTTAATTGCGGTAGTAATCACCACCGTGCACACGGGGCATCGGGCGACGCATGCGTCGCCCCAACTCAGGAATCCGGTACAATGGATCATTGCGACCGAGTATCAGTTAGTGCGGACGCAGGCCGATCCGCCCGGGCGGTGGAAGGCGTCAGCGCATTCCACTCAGGGTGCGGTATTCTGGGGCCCCCTGGAGGTAGGGTATGGAATTCGACGCTGACTTGGCAGCGGCCTACAACCACACCAGCTTCGCGCCGGGTGACTTCGAGCAGTTCTGGTGCTACGAGAGCGCCCCGCCGCTGGGCCGGATCGCACCGGATTTTCCGCTGTGGCACCTCGATCGTGACGAGCAGACCACCCTCCACGCCGAGCTGGCGCTCCGCCCACTGACCATCGTGGAGTTCGGCAGCATCTCGTGTCCGTTGAGCCGCCTGGCCTGCGATCCGCTGGAGGAAATCGCCGACAACTACAGCGATGAGGACGTCGGCGCGCTGTTCATCTACACCCACGAAGCCCATCCGGCGGAGAACGCGCCGGTGCACCGCAACTGGGAGGACAAGCTGGCCGCGGCGCGCTGGCTCAGGCAGCTGACCAATCCGGTGCGCCCGATCCTGGTCGATGCGCTGGACGGCGCCTGCCACCGCGCCTTCGGGGCGCTGCCCAACATGGTCTGGATGTTCAGCGAGCGCGCCGAGCCCGTCTACAAGTCCGAGTGGGCCGAGCCGGCCAACGTCGAGTACGCGCTGCGCTACCAGCTGGCCTTCAAGCACGATCTCGGTGAGCACGAGGCGATTCTGCTGGGCTCCAGCGAGATGGTGACCGGCCCGCGCTTCGACATCCGCGAGCACGACTGCATCATGGAGGAGAGCGGCGAGAAGGCGCTGGGCGACTTCCGCAACGCCTTCGGCCAGTGGCCCGACCGCGTGCTGTGGCCCAGCCGGATGGTCAAACCGCACGGCTAGCGGCGCTGCGCGGGCCGTCCGGCGACTAGCCGTCGGCCGGGACCCGCGTGCGGGCATCGCGGCGCTCGCGGCGTGAGAGCAGCCGCTGCCAGGCGTGGCGCTCCAGGAAGCTGCCCCCCACGTTGCCCTCCATCTCGACGAACATCCGCCACGGCACGGTGAACGACAGGTGGCCGGCCTTGATGTGGGGCCGCGCCGTGATGTCCGTGCAGCCGACGACGGCCCGCGGCGTCTCGCTGAGCGACTCCTGATAGGGCAGCAGCGCCACTGTGTGGCAGCCCGCCCCCATCGGCATCGTTACGTTGTCACCGGCCTCGCGGCCGTAGTTGGCCAGCAGCGTCAGCGCCGAGATCTGGTCGGCGTCGCCGAACATGCAGACCAGCACCGGCGGCTCGGCGCTCGGGTCGATCTCGCTGAGCGGCCGGAGCACCACGTAGCGCTGCGGGATCGAGGTAGTTGGCAATGCGTCAATGAACATCCGCGCCAGTTCGGGCGTGCGCTTATAGCCCTCCCCTTCCGGAAAGCGCTCGTCATAGGGGTAGCCCTGACCCTTGCCGTGCGACAGGAAGTAGTCCAGCCCACCCGGCGGCTCGATGTCGCTACCCCGCAGGCAGCGGCTGACGCCACTGATCTTGCAGCCGTGGGTGCTGGAATCGAAGGCCACCGTCCGGCCGCGAGCGGCGGCGGCGAACATCGCGACCACGCAGCCCCACTTGCCGGCGGCGAACATCAGCGCGCCCGCGGGCTGCTCATCGGTGAAGATCACCGCGACGGGCTGCGAGTCCAACTGAATCGCTTCAGATATGCGGCTCTGCATTAGTAAGAACCTCCGCGTGTACTTCCCTTATACCATCGCCACGTCACGTTTGTTCCAGCCGCGTCCGTCCGCCCTGCACTCCGCCTGCTGCTATGCTGCGCGGATGGAGCCTCTGATCCTGCCCTACGGTGATACGCGGCCCGAGGTCGATCCGACGGCGTTCATCGCACCGACGGCGGTGCTGATCGGCGAGACGGCGATCGGCGGCGGGGCCGGCGTCTACTTCCACTGCGTGCTGCGCGGCGACATCAACCGCATCGAGGTCGGCGCCCGCACCAACATCCAGGACCTCTCGATGCTGCACGTTGACGACGACCAGCCATGCCTCGTCGGCTCCGAGGTGACAGTCGGCCATCGCGCGATCCTGCACGGCTGCGTGATCGAGGACCGCTGCCTGATCGGGATGGGCGCCGTGGTGCTCAGCGGCGCCAGAATCGGCGCGGGCAGCATCGTGGCGGCCGGGGCGGTAGTGCCCGAGGGAATGCAGGTGCCGCCGGGCCAGCTGGTGGCCGGAGTACCCGCGCAAATCAAGCGCGCTCTCCCGGCGGACGCCGCACGGATGCTTAAGCAGTCCGCGCTGGCGTACCGCAAGGTGGCACGCGCTTATCTGACGGGCCGGCCCTACCGGCCCAACCAGGGGCTCGAGATCGAGGCCGAATAGGCAGAGCAGCGACGCCGGAGCGCCGCTGCTCGTTCCAGGGGGTATTGAGCCAGACCGGCTCAGTGGATTAGCTGCCTCAACTGCTGGTGGCGCAGCCGCCGTCCCAGTCCCAGTCGTCATCATCGCGGTCCAGGACGCGGCTCGGCGCGCTGGCGATCCGCTGCGGCTGGTCATAGACCGGCTCGCTCAGCCGGTAGACGAGGTCCTCATAGAGCACGCCCTGGGCACCCCAGGCCCGCACATAGAGCACCGCGCTGAGCAGCTCGACCCGACCGCTGCGCCCCGTGGCCGGATCGGTCTGGCGGCCACGCAGCCAGTTGTCATGCAGCTCCGGCCGCCGCTGGGCGAAATCCCGCAGTTCGATGTTGGTCAGCGGGCGCACGTAGAGGTCGCCGGCACTGAATTCGCCCGCGGACAGTCGCGGCGCGGCACCGGTCAGCGGGTTGACCGTCAGCGCCCGATCCAGGCTGCTGGTTTCAAGGCCCTGGACCTGCCGCAGCGCCGTTACGGCCTCAGCATCGAGCTGCACCGGCAGGACGCCGAAGTAGTTGTAGTACTCCAGGCAGAACTGACCGGTGGCGTCGATCCAGGCCGGCAACGCATCGGCGGCACCGGGACCGCTCGGCTGCGTACCAGCCAGCATGTAGCGCTCGAAGGCGGTCAGTTCAATGGCACGCGGATAGGGGCCGCCGAAGGTCAGGTCGCCGTCACTCCAGCTCGCCGGCAGACCGTATGCGGCCGTGCCGTACTCCGGTGAGACATCGTTGACCTGCCGGCCGCCGGCCGGATGCTCCGCGGCCGGCGCCTGGGCGGCGCAGGCCAGCACGGCGAGCGCGCATACGGCTGTAGTTATCGTCCTGTACATGGGAAGACTCCTTTGATCCCGGCCCCGAACCCTCAGCGAGGCCGCAAGGCATCGGACTAGTACCGCGGGGTCGGTCCGTTTCGTCTATCGCCAGCGAGATGAAGCCGCGACCAGGAAGGTGTCTCGCCGGCACGCCGGACACTCATGGAATGGACCTGCGGACAATGTAGATGAGAATAGTGCTAGCTATACTATTAATGTCAGCGTAGTGCTGGCTCCTTGCCGCCGAGACTGGCCGGCCGAGGATCTCATCATCAGGAAGGTGGACTGGAATGTCACGCTCCCCATCAGAGGGACGGCGCTGGTGGTTAGCTGTTCTCGCGGTTGCCCTGTCGGGGCTGCTGCTGCCCGGCGCGGCCTGGCCACAGGCGCAGAGCACGGGCTGGGTAATGTCCCCGGCAGTAGTCATGGGTGGCAGCGCGGCGGTGCTGCTGCTGTTCGCGATCATCTGGATCGCGCTGCTCCAGGCGCGCTTCGTCGGACTGAGCCGTGCGCTGCGTGAGTACCGAGGGATGGAGAGCGACATGCCCGGCACCTCAAGGCGCCGACTGGGCATCGAGTACCGGCAGCTGGTAGAGGAAAGCGGGGCGGCAATCGCCATATTTCGGGACGGGCGGGTCGCTTTCGCCAACCAGGCCGTGGCCGACCTGCTGGGCTGGCCGAGCGCCAGCGATCTGGTCGGTACCGCCGTGATGGATCACGTTCCTGAGACTGATCGCGAGGCAGCTGAGGAGCGCGTGCAGCGGCTGGTCGCAGGCGGTGAGGGACCTAACAGATACGAGCAGCGGATGGTCCGCCGGGACGGCAGCATCATCTGGGCGGAGTTCACTACTTCTTTCCGTGTGTTCGAGGGGCGTTCGGCCCTGCAGTCCGCGATCGCCGATATCACCGACCGCAAACGGGCAGACGAGGCCCTGCGGCGCCACCATCTTCTTGTGGAGCGGATTGCCGCGACGAGCCCCTGCGGCATCACCGTCACAGACCGTGACGGGAACATCACCTTCGCCAATGCCGCTGCGGAGCAGGTTCTGGGGCTGACCCGGGACGAAATCACGCAGCGCACCTACAATGCTCCCGAATGGGGCATCACTGACTACGCCGGCAATCCCCTCCCCGACGAAGAACTGCCCTTCTGCCGTGTGCGGGACTCGCTGCAAACCGTGTACAACATCCGCCACGCGATCGTCTGGCCCGATGGCCGACACGTCCGGCTGGTCGTCAACGCAGCGCCGCTGTTTGACGACTCCGATTCTTTCGACGGGATGGTGGCCACCGTCGAGGACACCACCGCCCGTACGCGCGCCGAGGAAGCATTGCGCAGCAGCGAGGAGAAGTACAGCCGACTGTTTCACTACTCCAACGACGGAATCATCCTTCACGACACCGAAGGAGCGATCATCGATCTGAACCAGCGTGCTCTGGAGATACTGGAGTACAGCCGCGAGGAAGCGCTGGCTTTGAGTATCGGTGATCTGCACCCTCCGACGCAGCTGGCCGCCAGCCAGGCAGTCTTCGAGAGGATCGTCGCGGACGGCTTCGTGGCCTTTGAGATTGAGTTTCTCACCAAGAGCGGGCATGTCGTGCCCACCGAGGTTTCTGCCCGGCTGTTCGAACTTGACGGCCGGCAGGTCATTCAGGGGATCGTTCGAGACATCAGCAAGCGACGTGAGGCCGCGCAAGCCCTGCGGAGGTCTGAACAGGAGAAAGATCTCATCCTTAGCAGCGTTCCCGATCTGGTGAGCTTCCAGAACCCGGCGCTGCAGATCGTCTGGGCCAACAAGGCCTGCGGCGACTCGGTGGGCAGACCCGCCTCCGAACTCATCGGCCGTCACTGCTATGAGATCTGGCACGAGCGCGACGAACCGTGTGAAGGTTGCCCGGTAGAACGCGCGATCGAGACGGGCCAGACGCAGGAAAACCTGATGCGGACGCCGGACGGCCGGGTCTGGCAGATCAAGGGGCAGCCGGTTGCCGACCAGGACGGCGTGATTATCGGGGCGGTCGAGATCACGCAGGAGGTCACCGAGCGCGTGCGTGCCCTGGAGGCGCTGAGGGGAAGCGAAGAGCGATACCGCACACTGATGGAGCACAGCCAGGAACCGAGTGCCGTGGTGGCCGACGGCGTCCTGGTCTACGCTAATCCGGCGCTGGCGAGGGCGGTAGGGTTCACCAGCGCTGACGAGATGCTGAATCGTCCTTTCCTCAGCTTCATCGATCCCGCTGACCAGGAGATGGTGCTGGCCTACAACGCGGCCCGGGTACGCGGCGAGGAGGCGCCCAGCACTTATGAGTTCCGAGTGGTTTGCGGTGACGGGGAAGTCCGCTGGGTCGAGGTGTCGGCACAGCTGACTGAGTACCTGGGGCGGCGCGCCGTTCAGGTCTCGCTCCACGATATCGACGCCCGCAAGCGGGCTGAGGAGGCGTTGCGCGACTCGGAGCGGCAGTACCGCGACACCATCGACTCGCTCGGTGACGCAATCCATGTGGTCGATCCCGATCTGCGGATACTCATGCACAACACAGCCCTGGCCAACTGGCATCGGGAACTGGGACTGACAGAGCAGATCGACGGGCAACCGCTGCTCGAGCTCTACCCCTTCCTTACTCAGTTGGTGCTGGACGAGTACGAGTCCGTGTTCGCTTCCGGCAGGCCTGTGCTGACGGAAGAGACAACGGTCCTTAATGGCAAGGAACTGACTACGGAGACCCGCAAGATACCGATCACCGAGCACGATGAGGTCCTGCGGGTTCTGACGGTCATGCGCGACGTTACGGAGAGCAAGATGGCGGAAGTGGCCCTGCGCGAGAGCGAGGAGCGGTTCCGCAGCGTGGTTGAGTCCTCCCCGATGGGTATGCACTTCTACGAGCTGGATGCGGACGGTCGGCTAATCTTCAGCGGCGCCAACCCGGCCGCCGACAACATACTGGGCGTCGACAACAGCCAGTTCATCGGCAAGACCATCGCGGAGGCCTTTCCTCCTCTCGCGGACAGTGAAGTGCCGGAGGTGTACCTGCGAGCCGCCACAGACGGGGTATCCTGGCAGAACGAGCAGATTGAATACGAGCACGGCACAATCAAGGGCGCGTACCAAGTGTTCGCGTTCCAGACCAAGCCGGGTGCGATGGCAGCGATCTTTCTGGACATAACTGACCGCATTCGCGCTGCTGAGGATCTGAAGCAGAGCGAAGAGCGCTACCGTGAGTTAATCGAGAACATGGGTGAGGGCATTGTGCTCGCCGATCCCGACGAAAACCTGTTGTTTGCCAACCCGGCCGCCGAGCGGACGTTCGGCGTGAAGCCCGGCGAACTGGTGGGGCGCAACATGCGGGAGTTCCTGACCGAAGAGCAGTTCGCCAGAATGCGTGCTGCCACCGCGCGCCGTCAAACCGGCTTGGTCGAATCCTACGAGGTCGAGATCACGCGTCCGGATGGCCAGCCCCGGAACATCAGGATCACCGCCAGTCCGCAGTTCGACGACGAAGGACGGTACACGGGATCGTTCGGACCGATCCGCGACATCACGGACCAGGCTCTACTGGAGCGGCAACTGCGCCAGGCGCAGAAGATGGAGGCTCTCGGGACGCTGGCCGGAGGCATCGCCCACGACTTCAACAACATCCTCTACGCGATCCTGGGTTTCACCACCCTGGCGCTGGAGAAGGTCCCCGCCGACGACAGCGCTCACGCGGATCTCCAGGAGGTGCTCAATGCCGGCGAGCGCGCCGCGGACCTGGTCAAGCAGATCTTGTCCTTCAGCCGGCAGGCCGAGCAGGAAGCGGTGCCCCTGCACGTTCATCTGATCGTGCACGAGGCCGCCAAGCTGGTGCGAGCTTCCGTGCCTAGGCGCATCGAGATCCGCAAGAACGTCCAGAAGGGCAACGACGTCATCCTCGCGGATCCCACCCAGGTCCACCAGGTGCTGATGAACCTGTGCACCAACGCGGTCCACGCGATGCCGAGGGGCGACGGTGTCCTGGGGATCGAACTGGAGCCGATCGAGGTTGACGCGGAGCTGGCCCGCGAAGCACAGGGCATGAGGGCTGGTCCCTATCTGCGGCTGCGAGTGAGCGACACCGGCGAGGGGATGCCGGCGGAAACGCTGGAACGGATCTTCGATCCCTTCTTCACCACCAAGGAGCCCGGCGAAGGCACGGGTCTGGGACTGGCAGTCGTTCACGGCATCGTGGTCGGCTGCGGCGGTGCGATTGACGTGCAATCGCAGCCCGGCGTCGGAACGGTGTTCGACGTCTACTTCCCGCGGTACACCGAGCGCGCGCCATCAGCCCAGGATCCGGCCAAGCCTCCTCAGATCGGCCGTGAGCACATCCTCGTAGTTGAGGACGAGGATCAGATCGGCCGAATGCTGACTGAGACGTTGACCCGGCTGGGATACCGTGTCACCTCGTCGTCCCGTGGCGACGAAGCGCTCGAGGTCTTCGCCGCGGACCCGACGGCCTTTGACCTGGTACTGACGGACCAGGCGATGCCCGGCATGATGGGCACCGAACTGGCCCGTGAGCTGCTCGAGCTCAGGCCGGACCTGCCGGTTGTGCTGTGTACCGGTTTCAGCCACATCCTGTCCGAGGAGGATGCGCACCAAGTCGGCGTTCGCGAGTTGGTGATGAAGCCGATCATGCGCAGCGAACTGAGCGAAGCGATCCGCCGGGCACTGGGTCAGGCTGCTGCCGAGGGAGCCGCGGAAGGCTAGTCACAGCGCAACCACAGGGCGCTGGTATGCTCTGGGCGATGCACAAACGCTTCCACTGGACGGGGCTGCTTGCGGCGCTGGTGCTCGCCGCAGCGCTGGCGCCACTGCTTCTGCTGACCGGCCTCCTGCCCCGGTATCATGGCCGGGCGCTGGACCTGACCTGCGGTCGCGAACTGGAGTTCGAGGAAGTGCTGGGCGTCAGAGCGAGGTCCAGTGTGCGCGCCAGCGCACTGTCGCGCAGTTACAAGCGATACGTGGGAGCGCTGCCCGACGAGCATCACTACATGATCCTGTGGGTGGCCAAGCTGCCACCGTCCTGGTTGTCTCCGCACACTGGGCCGGCGCCGCCGCCACGGCCGGGTCTGCTGTCAGACGTCGTCCATGAGCTGAATCAACTAGTGGCGGACAGCACCTATGGCGAGCAACCCCAGGACCGGCTGAGCTTTGCTGCCCGGGGCGCCGCGATCGACCGCACACTGACCATCCTCCGGCTGACCGAGGATCCTCAACTCGCGTTCAACTACGTGCGGGGCCTCGCGCGCCAGCTCAACGCTGCATCAGAACAGCTCGACGCTGATGACTTCCTCACCGCCGAGCAATACCTTACGCACGTAGTGGACGCCGACCGGGACGATCCGGCCTCCTAGCTGCGCACCCGGCCGCTACTCCCAGTCCAGTACCGCTTCGTCGTAGCCGTCGCGGGCGCGGCCGCCGAGGAAGCGGCTGGGTTTGTTGATGATGCGCTGGAAGTCGCGCTGCACGCTGAGCTGGGGGAAGCTGAGGTAGAGCAGCTCCTCGGCCCGGGTGACCGCCACGTAGAGCAGCCGCCGCTCCTCATCCTCGGCGTCGATGTCTCCCTGGCTGAGCCGGTGGGGAAGCACGTCGTCCTGCACGTGAACCACAAAGACCGCCTTCCACTCCAGCCCCTTGGCCTGGTGGATCGTGGACAGCGTCACCGCCCCCTCCTCGCGATCCTCGTCGCTGTGGCCCTCGTGCAACTGGCTGCCGCTGAAGCTGCCGTTGAGCCCGACCTCCGTCAGGAAGCCGACCAGCGTGTCGAACCGCCCGGCGAAGACCATCAGCTGCTCCAGGTCGTCCAGCCGCTGCTGCCAGTTGTCGTACTTCAGCTCCATGTACGGCCGGTAACGCTCCTCGATGATCCGCTGCATCAGCTCCGGCACCGGCAGCGATTCCATCCGGTCCTGCAGCTCGCGCAGGAAGTCCCGCAGGCTGGTCAGCGACTCGCGGGCCTGTCCGCGTCCGCTGTCCGCCACGCCGTTGTTGGTGAAACGGCCCAGCGGTCCGCCCTCGGCGTCGTCGGCGCCGCGCAGCTTGCCGAGCACCGCGGCGACCGTCTTGGGGCCGACGCGGTTGCACATCGACAGCATCCGCTGCCAAGCCAGTTCGTCGCGGCCGTTGGCCAGCACCACCAGGAAACTGACCAGATCCTTGATGTGAGCCTGTTCGAAGAACCGCAGCCCGCCGCGCACGATGAACGGGATGCCGCGCTGGGAGAATTCCAGCTCCACCTCGAGGCGGTTGTTGTGCGCGCGGTAGAGCACCGCGATGTCGCTCCAGGAGAAGCCGGCGTCCTCCCGCAGTTTGATCGCCTGCTCGGCGATGAACTCAGCCTGCTCGTCAGCGTCTCGGCAGGCCAGCAGCATCGGCCGCTCCTCGGCGTCCGGTTTGACCGGCGTCAGTACCTTGCGGAACAGCGGGTCGGCCTCATCGAGGATTCCGTTGGCCAGCGTCAGGATCTGGGGCACCGAGCGGTAGTTGACTTCCAGTTTGTAGACGTGGGTCGCGGGGAACGTGTCCGGGAAACGCCGGATGTTGGCGTAGTCCGCGCCACGGAAGGAGTAGATGCTCTGGGCGTCGTCACCCACCACGAACAGCCCGCGGTCAGCAGGCTCCGCCGGGGTGGACGACTGTGCTCCCCTGCCCATCGCCGGCTGCGGCGGCAGCAGCTCATCCGGATCAGCGCTGCCCGGCGACGGTGTCTGGACAGGCTCGTCACCCGTCGCCTCACCCAGGTACAGCTCCCGCACGATCGCGGCCTGCACGTGGTTGACGTCCTGGTACTCGTCGACCAGCACGTGCAGGAAGCGCCGCGCCAGCGCCCGCCGGATGTCGGGGTGCTCCCTGAGCAGCCGGTGCAGGTTGACCAGCAGATCGTCGAAGTCCATCTGGTTGGAGGCCCGCTTGCGCTCGTGATAGACGGCCAGCACACGCTCGATGTCGTCGCGACGCTCGTAAAGGTGCGGATAGCGGCGCGCCAGCAGCGTGTCGAGGTCGGTGTGGGTATTGACGATCGCGCTGGCGATCGAGGTCAGCACGCGGTCGCTGGGGAACGCGCGCTCCTTGACGTCGACACCCGACTCCGCGCGGCAGACCTTCATCACGCTGCGGCTGTCCGCCTCGTCGAGGATGGTGAAACTGCTCTGATAGCCCAGCGCCTTGGCGTACTTCCTCAGCAGCAGGTTGGCCACATGGTGGAAGGTCCCGCCGGTGACGTCGCGGGCACTGCGGCCCACTACCTCCTCGCAGCGCCTGAGCATCGCCCGCGCGGCCTTGTTGGTGAACGTCGCCAGCATGATCTGCTGGGGCCGCACGCGCTGCTCGGCGATCAGGTACGCCACGCGGTAGGTGATGACGCGCGTCTTGCCGCTGCCCGCGCCGGCCAGCACCAGTACGGGCCCATGGGGTGCAGCCACCGCCGCCAGCTGCTGCTCGTTGAGCCCCAGCCGCCACTGCTCGCGGGCCACCGGCAGCACCTGCTGGCCGGTCCGCTCGAGTTTGAGCCGCTGGATGTCGCGCGGGTCGTCCACCGGCACTATGTTACCGCCACGCTGCCGGTGCTAAAATCCCAGCATCACCCCTTAGGAAGGCTCACTCAATGAAATTCCTTAAGCAACTGACCGAAACGCCCGGCGTGCCGGGCCGCGAAGAGCGCGTCCGCGAACTGATCAAGCGTCACACCCGCGGCTGGTGGGACAGCCTGGAAGAGGACGCGATCGGCAACCTGATCGGCTTCGTCAAGGCCGCCAAGCGCAAGCGCGGGCAGAAGGAAAAGAGCGTCATCATTTCCTGCCACATCGACCAGATCGGGTTCTACGTGCGCAGCATCGACGAGAACGGCTTTCTGCGCATCGCGCCGGCCGGCGGCTTCGATCCGCGCAACCTGTTCGCCCGCCGCGTGCTGGTGCTGACCCAGGGCGGCGACCTGCGGGGGGTGCTCAATCCCGCCACCAAGCCGATCCACGTGGCCACACCGGAGGAGCGCAAGAAGATTCCGACGGTGCTGGAGTTCATGGTGGATATGGGGCTCGGTGTAGACAGCGTCAAGAAGAAGGTCAAGCCCGGCGACCCGGTCGTGCTGGAGCAGACCACCGAGAAGGTCGGCAACCTGGTCTGCGGACAGTGCATGGACAACCGCATCAGTCCCTGGGTCTGCCTCGAGGCGATCAAGAAGGCCAAAGGCAAGAACATCTACGACATCTACTTCGTCGGCAGCGCCCAGGAGGAAGTCGGTCTGCGCGGCGCCCACGTCGCGGCGCAGAACATCCCGGCCGAGGTCGGGATCGCGATCGATACAACGCTGGCGATCGACGTGCCCGGCAACGCCAAGGAAGATGCGATCAGCGAGCTGGGCAAGGGCATCGGCATCAAGGTGCTGGACGGCAGCGTGATCACCACGCGCTCGCTGTTCGAGGAGTTCGTCGCGCTGGCCGAGAAGAAGAAGATCAAGTTCCAGTACGAGCTGCTGCCGATGGGCGGCACGGACACCGCGGCGCTGCAGCGCTTCGGGCCCGGCCGCCGCGTGATGTGCCTGTCAGTGCCGACGCGCTATATCCACACCGTGGTCGAGACCGTGGACATGCGCGACCTGAAGGCGGGCGCCGACCTCTTGGCAGCCTGGCTGGCGGGCGGTTAGAATAGAGGCAGGCTTGGCGGGAAACGGGACCTGAGCAGGAGGAGGTCCCATGGGGCTGCAGATCAGGGCGGAGGCAGCCGGTACAGGTGCGCGCAGTGACTACTACGCAGCCGCGCTGCGATTCATCGACCCGCAGTTGACGCCGGACAGTCCACTGGCCGACGTGCATACCGCCGCGATCGGCCGCCGCCAGCAGCTGCTTCAGCAACCGATTCGGCAGTCGCGCGAGGATCTGCTGGCCCTCGACGAGGCGCTGGACTACGTACGCGCCTACCGGCTCAACACCGCCAGCGCAGCCGGCAGCGCCGACCATGCGATGGAAGTCCTTGAGCTGCCTGGGCCAGGATTAGCTTCAGTTCAGCCCGACGACATCAGCGAGCCAGCCGATGCTGCGGTGCCGGACAGCCCCGAAGCCGGCGACCAGCAGGAGCACGCTTCAGCCACGGCATCGACGCGCCGGGCTCGGGGGCGGCCATCGCTGCGCGATGTGATGGCCCAGGCGCGCCCCGCCGATACGGTGATCGGAGCACCACAGACCGAACCTACGGTCAACACCGCGGTACCCGTTCGGCAGGTGGCCATCCTGCCGGAGACCCGGGCCTGGCCGGTACTGCTGGGCCTGTTGCTGATACTCTGGCAGAGCTGGCTGGCGCTGTTTGCCGGCTGGACCGTCGCTCGATTCCTGATCTGGCCCGGACCGGGCGTGGAGCTCCGGCTCGGCTGGCTGACCGCGGCCGGCCTGCTGCTGCTCGGCGGCGCGGCGGCGGTCTCCACGGGCATCCTGGTCTGGCGCTACCGCCGGCGCACCGGGCATCTGCTGACGCTCGTGCACCTGACCGCGGGCTTCATCGCGCTCGACCTCGCCGCCTGGCGGCTGGCGGCCAGCGACGCGCAGCTGCTGGTCGATCCGCCGCGCGGCTGGTACTGGCTGCTGCTGATCGGCGCCTGGCTGATCGCGACGGTCATGGCCTGGCTGCACGATCTGCGCGCCGCAGAACGCCCTCCGCAGGCTGGCCAGTCCCCGTGACGAACCGCGTCGCCTCCGGCCGCGTCTACAAACGAGTGCCGACCACATCCATCCACCGTCCGGCGGTGCTAGAATACGCGCGCATGCCCCTGCGCTGCGCCGTCGTGCTGCCGATCGTGCTGGCCCTGCTCTGGGCGGGCAGCGCGGCCGCGCAGGACGGTGACCGGACCGACTCCCTGACGCTGCGCTCCTATCTGATCTACGACGTGACGGGTGACAGCATCGCCGCCGTGATGAACCGCGACCAGCGCCAGCCGATCGCCAGCCTGACGAAGCTGATGACCGCGATCCTGACCTGCGAGCGCCTGCGCTTCGACGGCCGCTACATCCTCAGCGAGGCCGAGGCGAAGACCTTCGGCGTGGAAACGATGCGCGCCAGCAAGATGCTGGAACTGATGCTGGTGCCCAGCAACAACGAGATCTGCCGCGTGGCGGCGCGCCGGGTCAGCGGCTCCGAGCAGGCCTTCACCGCCGAGATGAACGCCAAGGCCCGCCAGCTGGGCCTGAGTGACACCCGCTTCGCCAATGCCACGGGCCTGCCCGCCGCGGACCAGTATTCGACGATGGACGACGTGCTGCTGCTGGCCCGGGTGGCGCTGACCTACCCGCGCATCCGCCAGGCGATCCGGCTCAGCGAAGTGGAGCTGGCCGGCAAGCGCTATGACGGCACGCTGATGCCGCTCTACGACCGCCACCCCGGACTGCTGGGCGGCAAGACCGGCTA
>CAZSSB010000012.1:58070-70524 GCA_964609245.1 uncultured Planctomycetales bacterium
CGGGTCTGCGCAGAGACAGTGGCGCCGGCCTACGGCGCGATCATCACCGCCGCCGCGGAAGAGCGCCGCGCCCGCCGCAGCCTGCACCTGCAGAGCGCCACGGCGCTGCAGTTCGTCGCCGAGATGCTGGACGTGCTGGTCGGCCGCGACACGCTCAGCATCGAGCAGTTGGCGCCCCAAATCGACACCTATGTCGAGGAGCACGCTGTGCTGCGCACTCACTGGCAGGAGCGGCGCGAGGACGTTGCCGCCGCGGTGCTGGCGCTGGAGCAGGCCTGGAGCGAGGTCTGGCCGCGTCAGGACCTCCGCTTCGACATGGCGGGTGACGCCGCGCAGCTGGAGGCCGGCCTGGTCGTCCCGCCCAACGATGTCCGCACCATCGCTCTCCGCCAGTACCACGCCAATGAGTACGCGCGCCTCGCGATGGTCTACCTGGACTACGAGCCGGCTGCGATGCCCAGCCCCGAGAGCCACGTGCCGGAGGGCTGCGACGAGCTTGCCAAAGCGCTGGAGCGGCTGGAGGCGGCACTGCTGGTGCGCTACAGCATGGACCAGGCGATCGAGACGGACGTCGAGCGCGTCGCCGAGCTGGCGCGCGTGGACCTGTCACGCACTCCCTGGGACGAGATCCGCATCCCTCAGGGGCGCTACGCCCGCCCGCGGGTAACGGCCAGCATCGCGCGCCTCAGGCTGCTCAAGTACCTCGACACGCTGCTGATGGACTGCCTCGACATCGCGGTCTACGAAGTGGACCTGGCCTGGCGCGAGGTCTGGCCGGAGCACGACCTTGAGACCAACGTCTTCGCCTTCGCCGGCCTGACGGAACTGCACGAGTGGCCACCCGATCCACTGGCCGAGATGACGTTCAGGCAGTGAGGCTCCCTGGCGCGCCGGCAGCACCCGCGGCCCCGGCAGGCGGGGCTTCAGCCCCGCGATTCAGAGGTCAGGGGGCTAATGCCCCCCGCTACCGATCGGGGCAGATCGAACCTCGTCCGGCGGGCCGAACCACCCTTCAGTCTTCAGGCAGATGCCCACCAGCATCAGCATCACCGGCACCTCGATCAGCACGCCGACCACCGTCGCCAGCGCCGCGCCGCTCGACAGCCCGAACAGCATCACCGCGGTGGCGATCGCGACCTCGAAGTGGTTGCTCGCCCCGATCATCGCAGTGGGCGCCGCATCGCGGTAGCTGAGACCCAGCAGCTTCGCCAGGGCGTAGCCGAGCGCGAAGATCACGACCGTCTGGATGAACAGCGGGATCGCGATCCACAGGATGGTCAGCGGGTTTGTCAGGATCACCTCGCCCTTGAAGCTGAACAGCAGCACCAGCGTGATCAGCAGCGCGATGATGGTAACCGGCGTCAACACGGGCAGGAAGCGCTGCCTGAACCACTCTGCGCCGCGCGCGGCGATGATCCAGCGGCGCGAGAAGTAGCCGGCGACCAGCGGCAGCGCCACGTAGACGCCGATGCTGAGCAGCAGTGCCTGCCAGGGCACCGGCAGCCGGCCGACTCCCAGCAGGAAGCCACCCAGCAGGCCGTAGAGCACCAGCATCGTCAGCGAGTTGATCGCTACCATCACCAGTGTGTGGCCGTCGTTGCCGCGCGCCAGGTAGCCCCAGACCAGCACCATCGCCGTGCAGGGCGCGATCCCCAGCAGGATGCAGCCCGCCAGGTAGCTGCGCCACAGCGGCACCTCGAGCATCTTCGCGCCCTCATGGAGCACGACGGTTCCCGCACCGTAGCTGTCGCCGACGCTGAGGTTGAGACCGAAGGGCAGCTTGACCAGGTCGACTGCCTCGGGCCCGATGAAGCCGTAGAAGAGCGTGCCGAGGAACAAGAGCGCGATGCCGTACATGGTGAATGGCTTGATCAGCCAGTTGATGATCAAGGTCAGCGTCACCGGTTTGACGCTCCGCCCGGCCTTGATCACCTCGGCGAAGTCGATCTTGACCATGATCGGATACATCATGAAGAACAGGCAGACCGCAATCGGGATGCTGACTACCGGGGCGCCATCCACACTCAGCGCCAGCGAGTCCAGTGTCCGCGCCACCTGGGGCGCCAAGCGGCCCAGCAGGATGCCGCCGGCGATGCAGAGCAGCACCCAGACGGTCAGGTAGCGCTCGAACAGGTTCATCGCGCCCGTGGCCTCCGCCCGTGTGCAGGCCGCTTCGCGGTGGGGGGTGGTGCCCATTTGTGACTTCTCCTGAGTGACTAATCCTGGGATTGAGTAACGGGATGCGGCTCCAGTGCTTCGGGCAGTTCCTCGATGAAGGCGCGGATCTCGTCGCGCACCCGCCGGTAGTGCCCCAGCGCCTCCTCCTCGCCAGCGGCGCCCTCCGCCAGCCGCGGCGGGTCGTCGAAGCCGCGGTGGATCACCGGCGTGCCGCCGGGAAACAGCGGGCAGGTCTCGTGGGCGTTGTCGCAGACGGTGACCACACAGTCGAATGCCACATCGCGAAGCTCCTCCAGATGCTTGCTGTACTGGCCACTGATGTCAATGCCCGCCTCGGCCATCACCTGCACGGCTCGGGGGTCGAGCTCTCTAGGCTCCAGCCCCGCGCTGTAGGGCTCGATCACTCCGCGCCTGAGGCTGCGCGCCCAGCCCTCGGCCAGCTGGCTGCGGCAGGAGTTGCCGGTGCAGAGGAACAGCACCGTTAGTGGCGCCGGCATAGCTCTTCCTTGTCCTGCAGGAGAATGTCGGCCATCAGCTGGCGGTCGGCGCGAATGCGGGGATCGCCCTCCAGCACGGCGGCCAGCCAGCCGAGTGCGCCGCGCACCGCCGGCGAGGAGCCGGCGCCGGCCAGGTGGTAATTCGTCCAGCGGCCGTTGCGGCGCTGCTGAACAAGCCCGGCCTGCCTGAGCACGCCCATGTGCCGCGAGACGGTCGACGGCGACAGCTCCAAGAGCTCGATCAGCTGACAAGCGCAGAGCTCCCCGGTCCGGAGCGCCATCAGCACCCGTACGCGGCTCGAGTCGCTGAGCGCCTGGGCGATGGCGAGCTGCTCCGACAACACATCACTTGCATAGTTGGCCATTCGTCGAAGCATTATAGCAAACCCACCCTCTCGTCCGGGGGCCGGACGGGACGTCCGCGCTCCGGCAGGCGCCGGCAGCATCCGCCCGGATACTGTACAATGAAACGGCAAATCAACCGTCGCCGGCCGTCCGAGCCGGCAGGAGGTTTATGGCGAAGGCGCGCAATGTGGCGCGGGCGAAGGCGAAGCCCCGAATGGACGACGAACTGACCATGCACGACGTGCTGGCGCTGATCGTCAGGTCCATTGAAGATAAGAAGGGTGAAGACCCGCAAGTACTTGATCTTGAGGAGCAGCTGGACTACCTCGACTACTTGGTGGTTTGCAGCGGGCAGACGCCGCTGCACACGCAGGCGATCGCAGATCACATCAAGGCTGAGCTGGCCCGCTATGATATAATTCCCGATGGCCTCAACGGATACCGCCACGGGGATTGGATTCTCCTGGATTACGGTGTCCTGGTGGTCCACATCTTCTTGCCGCAGGTGCGCGACTTCTACCGTCTGGAGGAGTTGTGGGCCGGCGGGCGGATGGTTGAGTTGAAATAGTCGCGGGGCTGTGGCGCAGCGGTAGCGCATCTGTCTGGCAGACAGAGGGTCAGGGGTTCGAATCCCCTCAGCTCCACTTGATGCGGAAACCCGATCCGCGTTTGTCGGGTCTAAGCGAGATAGTTCGCGGGAATGACAAGGGGACCAATGATGCGAAACATCGAACGCCTTGCCTGTCTGGTAATCGCCGCGCTCGCCGTGGGCGTGCTGTGGGCCACCCCCGCCCCGGCGCGTGAGGACACGGCGATCCAGCTGGAATTCAACCCCGAGGATGGATTCTCCTCGCGCTACATGTTCCAGTTGATGATGATCGGCGCGCACGTCTCTCCGGGGCGCAAGGACGAGATGATCCCCGGCGAGTTCATGATCGGCACCGTCTACAAGGACGAGATCGTCGAGTCGCTCTACGGCCTCAACCGGCACGCGATCACCTTCTACGAGTACAACGTCCGGGCGCTCCAGACACCGTTCGGCCGTGACCGTGAGGATCCCCGCTTTGGCGGCACGCCCTGGCCCGCCCTGCCGGAGACGGGCGGCGATGAAGGCGGTGGTGGCGGCGGCGGCGAGGGCGGCGGCGGCGGTGGCGGCGGCGGTGGCGGCGGCGGTGGTGGCGGTGGTGACCAGCACAGTGCCAGCCCGCCCGGTGGCGGCGGCGGCTTCGTCGGCGGCCTGGGCCTTCCGCTCAGCGGTAATCCGCTCCAGGGCGGCGGCGGCGGCCGCGGCGGCGGTGGCGGTGGCGGCGGCGACGATGGGGACGGCGGCCTGGCCGGTGGCACCGGTGGCAGCGCGGTCAACCTCGACACCATCCTGGTGACCGATCTGGAGTACCTGACCAACAAGCGCGGTGAAGTGCTCGATATCGGCGGCCTCGACACGCTGCGCAAGGTCAGCCGCAACCGGCTGATCTCGGACGATGCGGACGAGCGCTTCTACATCGATATCAACATCAGCCACGTCTTCGAATGGACCCATCTGCTGTACGTACCGGAGGAGCCGGTCTACAAGGAGGATATCTGGTTCCATTCCTACCCCCTGCACATCCCGGGCCTGCCGATGGACCAGCCGGTGATGACCAAGTTCATGTACAAGCTGATCGACTTCCGCACCGTCGGGCACCGGCGGGTGGCGGTGATCGACGCCAGCGGCGTGGCTGAGTGGAACATGGAATGGGACGAGCGCACCGAGGAAGAGCTTACCGAGTTCAAGAGCTGGGGCAACATGGGCATCGCGGCGCGCTACTGGTTCGACTATGAGAACGGTGAGATCTTCGGCATCGAGCGCCCGCCGTTCCGCGACTGGCAGTACGAGCGCAACTACGGCGGGATGAACCTGATCCAGGTGCCCTACGACGGGCTGTTCGCGATGAGGTATCCGGGCCTGGTGATCAGCTGGGAGTTCTTCTACAACACGCGCGTCACCGACATCAGCGGCAAGCCGCGGCTGGTGGAGATCGAGCCGGAGGAACTGCGGCGCTACGTGGTACTTAACATGTTCTGCCAGCTCGAAGCTGAGTAGCGGACAATGTTGATCCTGACAAGCCCCGGTCCGCCGGGGCTTGTTGCTATATACTGGGGGTGGCAGGCAGCCAAGCTGCCGCCGGGAGTCCGATGTGAGACGCTGGATTCCGTTGCTGATGATCCTGGCCGGCCTGGCGGCGCTCGGTACTTACTTCGGGCCGGACCTCTACCGCGGCTTGCTGTTCAGGCGTGACTGCGCCGCGCTGCTTGAGGCCACCGCCGCCGGTGACCTGAGCCAGGTCGCCGCGCAGCTGACGCCCACCCAGCAGAGCGGGATCGGCGCCCTGATCACCGACACGGTGCCGGCAGGCTACGAGGAGTACATCGAGTCGCTGAGAATGACGCGCTGGTGGCGGGTGGACAAGACCACCATCTGGGCAATCGTTACCGTCCGTCTTGGCAACGGCGATGGTCTGAGCATCTACCAGGGCAAGCTGCGCTGGATCTACGATCCCGCCGCCCGGCGCTGGTGGTGGGACTTCAACGGCAGCTATGGTGCGCCGCTGGCGTCCTCCGGCGAGCCCGTCTGGCAGCGGCTGGGCGACCTGATCCAGCTCACGGAGCAACTATGATGGGGGAGCAGAACCCCTATCCCGGGCCCGGCTACGAGCACTTCATCCATGAGTGCCTGGAGCTGGCATTGGAGGGACTGGGCTGGACCTCGCCCAATCCACTGGTCGGCTGCCTGCTGGTCCGCCACGGCGAGGTGATCGGCCGCGGCTTCCATGCGCGCGACGGCGAGGAGCATGCCGAGGTGCGGGCCCTCAGGGACGCCGGCGACGCGCGCGGGGCCAGCGCCTACGTAAGCCTCGAGCCCTGCTCCCACGTCGGCCGCCAGCCGTCCTGCTGCCACGAGCTGGCCAGGGCGGGCGTCAGGCGAGTAATCTGGGGTTGCGATGACGCCAATCCGTTGACCGCCGGGCGGGCCGCCAGCCTGCTGCCGGAGCTGGGCGTGGAAGCCTGTGGCGGGGTGCTGCGCGAGCAATGCGAGCGGCTGCTGGACTACTACATGCACGCCCACCGCCGCCAGCGGCCGTTCATGCATCTCAAGCTGGCGCTGAGCGCCGATGGAAAGATCGCCTGCCCCGGCGGCCATAGCCAGTGGCTATCCGGACCCGAGAGTCTGGGCTACGCCCACTTCCTGCGGCTGAAGTACGACGCCGCCCTGATCAGCTACCGCACCGTGCTGGCCGACGACCCGCGGCTCACCGTCCGCGACGAGCAGCTCTCAGCCTACCGCCGCCCGCCGGACTCACCGCGGCGTCAGCCCGTGCGCGTCGTGCTCGACCCGCGCTTCGAACTGGCGGACCGGCTGGATCAGCTGAGGCTGGGGCAGCTGCAGGGCCGTTTCCGAAGCGACCTACCGCAGCTGATCATCGCGGGTAACGCCAGGAATCTGCCCGCCGGGCCGGGCCGGGGGTCCAAGGTCCACCTGCTGGGACTCAAACGCGAAGGCGAAGAGCCGCTGAGCTTCGCCGAACTGGCGGCGGCCCTCTGGGAACTGGGTATCCGCAGCGTGCTGGTCGAAGGGGGCGGCGCGCTGGCCGCCGAGCTGCTGAGCCAGCGGCTGGCCGACAAGCTGACGCTGGTGTATACGCCGACGCTGATCGGCGCCGACGGGCTGGGCTTCACCCCGCCGCTCGGCTGCGAGCACCTCGGCGACTGCCCCCGGCTGGCGCGAGCCGAGGCCTTCAGCCTGGGACGCGACGCCGTGCTGGAAGGCTACCCCGCCTGGGATCAGTCCGCGGACGAGTAGCCGCGCGGCATCGGGCCGGCTTCCGCACAATCAGGTTGTCGGTACCTGAATTCTCTGGTAGTATTTATGCGCCAATACTATATCGGAGTCGCAAAATGGCCCAGGGCGAGTTCGGCAACTACCTGAGATTACTCCGCATCAAGAACAGCTTGACGATGACGCAGACCGCGGAGTTGACCGGCATTACCCAGGGCTATATCAGCCAAATTGAGAACGGCATCTACACGCCCTCGGCCAAGACGCTGGCCAAGCTGGCCCGGGCCTACTCCGTGCCGGAGATCCACCTGCTCAGAAAGGCCGGCATCGTGCAGATGGCCGGACCGGTTGAGGCCGGCGAATCGGCCGCGGGCGCCATCGATCCCCTGGTCGAGGTCAGCGACGCCCGGGAGCTGGTCGAGATGCTGAGGCGCAGCCTGGCCAGCATGGAATACCTCAGCGGCCAGCTGCTGCAACGGGCGCAGCTGGCCCCGCTGCCCGCGGCGCCGACCGGCGATCACGAACTCAGCGCCGAGATGATCCTGCCGCTCTACGACGCCGCCTGGCAACCGCTGGCCAACGCGGCGGGGGAGCCGGCGGGCATGACGCTGCCCGCCGCCTTGTGCGACGACGATCCCGACGCTTTCATCCTGGCGACGGGCGACGACGCGATGGCGCCGCTGATCGAGACCGGTGACTGGGTAGTGATCAGTCCGGCGGCCAAGCTGGAGGCCGGGCACGTCGTGGCGGTCAACGACCGCAACCAGATCCGGCTGCGCGGCTACACGGCGACCAGGGACGCGATCGCGCTGACGCCGCTCAACCCCGAGCACCGCGACAAGGCGCTGCTGCTGAGCCGCAAGAAGGACAAGGTCGAGGTCGTCGGCCGCGTCCTGCGCATTGTCAACCGCGCTCTGTAGCACCTGCCGCCCCCCGGAGGCGGCCGCCGCCACACAGGCCCTGCCGGCCCGACGGCGATGCAGGCCGTGCATAGGGATTCATCCTTCGCTACAATATGCCGATGGTCACGATCCGCGAGAAGCTGATCGAGGCGCGGCGGGCGCTGGCCGCCGGCGACAGCGATCCGGCAGCGTCACTGATCGCCGCTGCGCTGAAACACCTGCGCGAAGCCCTGCTGGCCGACGGCGAGGGTGGTGGAGGTACCGGCCAGCACAGCTCGCGCTATCGCGCCCTGGACGAGGCCCGGCGCTGCGCCAACGACGCCCGCCAGCACCTTGAGGCCGGCAACGCAGCACAAGCCAGCGCCAGTCTGGCCGACGCCCTGAGCGCGCTGCCGAAGTGAGGTGAGCGGCGGAGCGAACCCGACCACTCGCGAGGGCCGCTAGGGGTAGCGTGTCTCGCGCAGGATGATGCTGGCGGGGTAGAACCCGCCGTTGAGCGGGATGGCGCGGATCTTGAGCAGCTTGGTTTCGCCGGGCCTCAGCGGAATCTCTTTCAGCAGCTGCTCGTCGCCGCTGGCCACCAGCGGGGTGGCCACGTACTCGTCATCGATGAAGAACTGGCCCTTGACCTCGCCCGCGCTGGCCCTGAGCACCACGAAGACCAGCGCCGGCCAGTTGCGTCCGTTGTGCAGCTCGACGGAGTAGCTGTGGGTCATCCCGTAGCAGCCGTTGAGGATCCGCTGGCCGTCATCGCTGACCGGGTCCTGCTCGCCGAGACGCAGGTAGAGCCACGGATCGCCGGACTGATAGCTGGCGGTCTGCGTGATATAGGGCGCGGGGAAGATGCCGTCCGAGGAGCCGTTGCCATCCTGCAGCGGGGCGACCGAGGCGACCGCGCCGTCGCCGAGCGCCAGCGTCTCCAGCCTGAGCGCGCTGTCGCCCAGGTTACTGATTTTGAAGTAGCCGCTGGCGGTGTAGCCGGAGCTCAGCGCCTGGGCGGTCAGATAGGCCTGGCCGCCGGCGGGCAGCCGCAGCACGTAGCCGCTGCCGCTATTGAGGTTGGTCCAGAACACCTCGGCGCTCTTGAAGCCGACGAAGAAGGTGTTAATGTCCGGTGCGCAGGTGCCGGGAATCACGTGCACCGCCGCCGCCTGGCTGCCGCCGTTGAGCACCCGCGCCACGAAGGTCAGCCGGCCCCCGCTGCGGTTCTGATGGTGAAAGACCAGCCGGCCCGCCTCCCGGGGCTGCAGCTGGGCGCTGTAGAGCAGCTGCGCCTGGTGCACCTGCTCCGGCACGTTGCTGAAGTAGGTAGCGCTCTCGCGGGGCAGCGCCAGTGCAGTGTTTTCCAGCAGTACCTGGGCCGAGCGGCTGGGCCCGCCGGTGGTGTACTCGACGCTGAGCTGCCGCTGCTGACCGGGCGAGACGCTGAGCCGGCCGTTGCCCGGCGAGGTGATATTGAAGTGCAGCTGCTGGCCCGCCTTGAGGCCGGCGTGGCTGCGGAGCGCGTGCTCGACGCAGTCGCGGACGGTGTCCTGACTGACGCTGCGGCCGGTCACCTGCGCCGTCAGCGCCGGCGGCACCGCCGCGCTGCTCAGCTGGGTGTGGCTGGGCGGGTTGTAGACGCTGTGGCCGTCGCTGATGATCAGGTTGGCCAGCGAGGGATCGGCGCGCAGCGAGGACGTCGGCAGCGCCAGCGTGCCGCTGGCCGTCGCCGCCGAGCCGCTGGTGGTTTCCAGCGTACCTCCGGAGTCTGGCGTGGGCGCGGGGGCCGCCGGGGCGACCGGCGTTTCATCGACGGGCGGCTCAAGGTCCCAGGCCCTGAGCAGGTTGTCGCGCCAGGTGTGGGCCAGCTCCTGAGGGGTTGCACCCCAGGCCTTGCCCTCCATGTCCGTGGCGACCAGCAGCACACGGCCGTTGAGGAACAGCGCGTAGCGGCGGCCGCTGTTGTCCGTGGCCTTGACGCTGAGCTCCGCCTGCTGGGTGCGGTAGGCACTGGCGATCAGCGCGGCGGCCACCGAGATGTTTCTCAGCGGGGTGCGCGAGCGCTGATCCTTGGCCAGCTGGGCCACCTTCTCGCCGTTGACCAGCAGCGCCACCGCGGGCTTGCCGTTGGGCGTGCTGGAGCGGGCGGTCTCGACGCGGATGCTTCTTTCGAAGCCGGCGGCGGGCGCGCAGGGCGCGGCGAGCGTCAGCGCCAGCCAGATCAGGCCGAGCACCGCCACAAGCCGCGCCATCGTCCGCACCGCTGGATTATAGCAGTTATGCACAGGTTATCCACAAGGGGGAGCGCATGATTCGGCTGGGACTACACCAGCTTCACGACCTGCGCTTGCCGACTTGCAGGACCACCAGCACGCGTCACTCAGCTCGACACACCGTCACAATGAAGTAGACAATTGCCGCGACGACTAGTGCAGCGATAGCGAGAGCTCCTATACAAGCACAATTGGCGATGGGATGCCGATGCTGATTGACCTTTGTGGGCTCCTCAAACCCGGTTGCGAAGTAGAACCATGCAACGCCGCCCTGGAACTCCTCTGGAGGTTCAAGGTAAAGAGAGCGCAGTATCACGGGCAGATCGAAGGCTCCAGGAGCGGACTGACCAAAGGTGAAGTGAGATGAGAAGTCAAGGCGCCCGTCTTCCGCAGGGTACATGTCATGATGCACAACCCACAAGGTCTGCTCGGTCGGAACTTCAGCGTTGTGCTTCTCAATGAAATCGATCAGTCTCCCGATCTGCGACAGGGGCCAGAACCAGACTTCCCTGCCCTCAAAGAAGGGGTGGAGTTCAACTCCGGGAATCGCAAGCCCTGTAATTTCGTCAGGCAGGGCTTCGGGAAGAGCCTGCTCCGGCCAGGCGAGGATCCTCCGCTCTTCCAGCGTGTAGAGCTCCTCGTATGGATGCTCGACCGAGTCCTCGACCATCGCTCTGAGATCAACCTTACACCAGCTTAACGTCCCTGGGCACGACCGCGTGCAGGCGAGCTGATATCGCTCGGTTACTTCGCAGGCTGTGGCACCTGCAGTTCGGCCATGTGCCTGAGCGAGTCAACACAGAAGTCAACCGGACCGGGGAACTCAATGAAGCTGCCGCTCTCGTCAAGCCGGACCTGGGAGAAGACGGCACCGTCGCGCAGCGCAGCGTAGACCCCGCCGGATTCGATCAGGTCGGACAGATCGACGGTAAGCCGCGCGCCGTCGTCGTACGCCAGTTCGAGCAGGTGGCCCGAAAGGGGGGAAACCTCCAGCAGTCTGTTGCCATGCTTCATCACTAAATCCTACCGGGTCTACTCAAGTGGCGCAACGCGCAGCGGCGGTTGCCCGTCGCGGCACCTCTCCCAGTTGCTGAGGAGTTCCTGCCGGTGCAGCTCTGCCCATTCCGTCACCATTGAGACAACGCGCGTCGGAGCCTCGCCGGCCAATACCTGAATCGGGTCGATTCCCATGACCAACTGATGTTCCGCGTACCGCACATGGAAATGCGGAACGCCATGCTCGGCGTAGAACATCATGATTGCGATGCCGTAGAACGTTGAGATAACAGGCATTACACCAGCTTCACGACCTTGCGCTTGCTGACCTGGAGTACGGCTCCGGATTCGTGCGAATAGAGGGCAAACCGATCAGTCACCGTCTCTTCGTTCAGCTTGACCCCGCCGCCTGTGATCAGCCGTTCCCCCTCCTTCCTGCTGGAGATCAGATCTAGGGCTTTCATCAGATACACAAGCTTCCTGTCGCCCACCTTGTATTCCTCAGGCACCTCCACTTCCTCGATATCCTCGTCGCTGAAGGTCTTCTCCTGCACGGTGCGCTGGAAGTGCGCGGCGGCCTCGTTGGCCTTCTCCTCGCCATGGTACATGCCCGTGATCTGGCTGGCGACCCACTTCTTGACCCCCATCGGGTCAGCCGCGGCCTTCGCCTTCCACTCGTCGCGCACGCTCTGGCGCTGGTCGACGGCGATGTCGATGTAGTGGCCGATTATCTCGTCTGAGATCCGCATCACCTTGCCGTACATGTCCTCGGGGCTGGCCAGCACGTCGATGGTGTTGCCCCAGCTCTTGGACATCTTGCGCCCGTCGGTGCCCATCAGCAGCGGGCCGGTCAGCATCACGTGCGGCCCTCTGACTTCGCGCCCGCCCGCGGGATGCGCGGCGTACAGCGGATGATCCTTGCCCTTGAGCTTGCGGGCGAAGTGCTCCTGGATGATGCGGCCTGAGAGCAGGTTGAAGTGCTGGTCGTAGCCGCCCACCTGAACGTCGCAGTTGAGCGCGAAGGCGTCAAAGCCCTGCATCAGGGTGTAGAGGCACTCGTGGAGCCGCACGCCCGCGCCGCTTTCGAGGCGGCTGCGGAAGTCCTGGCGCGCGATCACCTGGCTGAGCGGGAACAGGCTGGCCAGCTCGGCGAGCTCAGCGAACCTAAGCTCCGCCAGCCAGTCGCCGTTGTGGCGGATCTCCGTCTTCTCGCGGTCGAGCAGCCGGAAGGCCTGATCGGTGTAGAAGCGCGCCAGGTCGAGCACGTGCTCGTGGCTCAGCTGCTCGCGCTCCGCTGTCTGGTCGCTCGGGTCGCCGACGGTGGCGGTGTAGTCGCCGATCAGGAAGATCACCTGGTGGCCCAGCGCCTGGAACTTGCGGAGCGGCATCACCGGAATCATATGCCCGATGTGCAGGCTCTCGCTGGTGGGGTCCACGCCGAGGTAGACCCTGAGCGGCACGCCG
>CAZSSB010000013.1:0-17130 GCA_964609245.1 uncultured Planctomycetales bacterium
GTGGTGCAGGCCTCCAGCAGATCGCGGTCGTGGCTGACCAGCACCAGCGTGCCGCCGAAGCGCCGGAGCTGCTCCTCCAGCCACTCGAGGCCCGCCACGTCAAGGTGGCTGTCCGGCTCGTCGAGCAGCAGCAGCTGGGGCTCGCTCAGCAGCGCCCGTGCCAGGGCCGCACGCGCCCGCTCCCCGCCGCTGAGGGTCCTGAGGGGCAGCGCCTGGAGCTCCTCGGTGAGACCGAGCGCGGTGAGAAAGCGCCGGGCCTCGCCCTCCAGCCGGTAGCCGCCCGCCTCGCTGTACTGCGCCACCAGCGCCGCATAGCGCTCGGCCTCATCGGCACCGCTCTCGCCCTCCAGCTCCGCGATGCGGCGGTGCAGCGCGGCGATTTCCGGCCGGCACTCAAGCGCGGCGCCGACCGCCGTCCCGTCCGCCTCATCCTCCGGGCACTGCCGCACCCAGGCCAGTGGGCCCGGCCCGACGTCGACGCTGCCCTGGTCCGGCTGAAGCTCGCCGGCGATCAGGCGCAGGATGGTGGTCTTGCCGCTGCCGTTCTCGCCGACCAGGCCGGTTCTGCTGCCGGCCGTCAGGCTGAAGCCGGCCTCCGCCAGCACTGCCCGGTCCCCGAAGGTCACGCTGACCCTGCTGAAACTGACCTGCGTCATCGCTTGCCTCCTCCATCCGCCCGCTGGGGCGGCAGGGCGGCCCGGAGATCGGGGCGACGGTCGGCGGTAGCGGACAGCATTGGCAGGGCTAGTGATGGGCGTGGTGCAGGGATGTCCAGCCAGCGACCGGCCATGGCCGCGATCGACCCGGGCGTGTATGCCTCGGCCCGGCTTGCTGGCTTCAGTGCATCCCTGATCGCTCCCTGGAGGATTCGGCTAGATTCTACCAGAGTGACTGCTGGGCCCGGACTAAATATCCAAATTCCGCACTTCGCGGGCGTACTCGGTGATGAAGCGCTTGCGCGGCTGGACCTCGTTGCCCATCAGGCGCGTGAAGACCTCCTCGGCGTGCTTCTGGTCCTCGATGTTGACCTTCAGCAGCGTGCGGGTCTCGGGGTTCATGGTGAACTGCCACAGCTCCTCGGGGTTCATCTCACCGAGGCCCTTGAAGCGCGTGACCTCGACGCTGCCGCCCAGTTCCGCCAGCTTTGCGTCGCGCTCCTCCTCGGTGAAGACGTAGTGCGGCTTCTGCTTGCCCTTGCGCAGCCTAAACAGCGGATTGAGCGCGATGTAGACGTGGCCGCGCTCGATCAGCTCCGGCATGTGGCTGAAGAAGAAGGTCAGCAGCAGGGTGCGGATGTGGGCGCCGTCCACGTCGGCGTCGGTCAGGATCACGATCTTGTGATAGCGCAGCTTGTCGATGTTGAAGTTGGGGCTCAGGCCGGTGCCAGCGGCGGCGACGATGTTGCGGATCTCCTGGTTCTGCAGAATCTTGTGGATCGAGGCCTTCTCGACGTTGAGGATCTTGCCGCGGATCGGCAGCACCGCCTGGAAGTTGCGGTTGCGGGCCTGCTTGGCGGGACCGGCGGCGCTGTCGCCCTCGACGATGAACAGCTCGCAGTTCTCGGGGTTGCGGTCGCTGCAATCCGTCAGCTTGCCCGGCAGGCTGCTCGCCAGCCCGGCCTTCTTGCGCTCGATGTCGCGGGCGCGCTTGGCCGCCTCGCGGGCGCGGGCCGCCGCCGCCGCGCGCTCGATGATCTTCTTGCCGACGCCGGGGTTCTCGTCCAGATGCGCGCTCAGGTACTCGCCGAGCGCCTGCTCCACCTGGCCCTTGACCTCGCTGTTGCCCAGCTGGCTCTTGGTCTGGCCCTCGAACTGCGGCTCGGTCAGCCAGACGCTGACGATCGCCGTCAGCCCCTCGCGGACGTCGTCGCCGGTGATGCTCTCCTTGCCCTTGATCAGCTCGCGCTTGGCGGCGTGGGTGTTCAGCGCGCGTGTCAGCGCCGACTTGAGGCCGATCACGTGGGTGCCGCCGTCCTTGGTGAAGATGTTGTTGGCGTAGCCGTTGATCCGCTCGCGATAGCCCGCCGTCCACTGCAGCGCGATCTCGACTCGGGTGCCGTTGATCTCGCTGACGAAGTGCATCACCGGCGAGATCACAGTCTGGTTGCGGTTGATGTACTTGACGTACTCGGAGATGCCGCCGCGGTACTTGAAGCGTTTCTTGCGCTCCTCCTCCTCGTCGGCGAGGTCGTTGATCAGGATGATCTCGCAGCCGGCGTTGAGGAACGCCAGCTCGCGCAGCCGCTCCTCCAGCACCGTGGCCTTGAACTCGACGGTCTCGAAGACCTCGGGATCGGGGTAGAAGCGCACGAAGGTGCCGCGCTTCTTGGTCTTGCCGGTGACCTCCATCGGGGTGCTCAGCTCGCCGCGCTCGCAGGCGAGGTAGTGCACCTGGCCGTCGCGGTAGACCTCCACCTGGAAGCGCTCGCTGAGCGCGTTGACCACGCTGGAGCCCACGCCGTGCAGGCCGCCCGAGACCTTGTAGGCGCTGCCGCCGAACTTGCCACCGGCGTGCAGCGTGGTGTAGATCACCTCGACCGCGGGCTTGCCCTCCTCGGCCATTACGTCGACCGGCACGCCGCGCCCATTGTCCTCGACGCTGGCGGCGCCGTCCTTGTGCAGCCGCACCGTGATGCGGTCGGCGAAGCCGCCCATCACCTCGTCGATCGAGTTATCGACGATCTCGTAGACCAGGTGATGCAGCCCGGTTTCGCTGGTGGACCCAATGTACATCGCGGGCCGGTGGCGGACTCCCGCCAGGCCCTTGAGCACCTGGATGTCCTCGCCGGTGTAGTGCGCGGAGTCCTCGTCACCGTTGCCGTTTCGCGGCCGCAGCGGCTCTTCTTCAGGGTTTGGATCGTTCTTGCTCAATTACGTTCTCCTGCCGAAGAAAGGCACGTCGTAAGACATATATTATACCAGACGAATGACGGGAAAAACGTGTTCAGCCCGCATGAATTCTGGGCTGATCGACCTCGCGGCCGGCACGCGGCGGCAGGTCGGACGGTGGATAGTGGCGTATGGTCTACTATTTGCCGAACTCGGCAGTGGCGGCCATCTCGGTCTGGTACTCGGTACTGTCCAGTACGTTGCTGAGCCGGCCCAGCGCCCCGTGGCGCTCGAGGTTTTCACGCAGCCGGGCGTGGACGCGCAGGCTCAGCCACTGCTCGATGTCGTCCATGTGCTGTGGGGGGTCGAAGCCCAGCGCCAGCCCCCCGCAGGCGATGCAGCCGCCCGGTTCGCCCCATTCGGCGAACAACGGGGTCCAGAGGTGGAAGACCCCCAGCTGCAGGCTCTCGGGCAGCCCCCAGCGTTGCGCGACCTTGAAGGTCAGCGACCGTGAGGTGACGCCGAACCGGTTGGCCTCGAAGTTGAGGCGCTGCGGCTCGTGGGTGGTGGCGAAGTACTCCGGCATCTCGGCCGGGAAGCGGCGCGCCAGCAGGAAGGTCCCCAGGCGCCCCAGCAGGCAGCGGGTGGCGATCGCCGCCGGATCCGGCTCGCGCATCTCCCGCGCCCAGTTGAAGGCGATGATCGCGCCGTTGTCCGTGCTGCGCTGGATGCCGAGCATGTGCTCGCGCACGATGCCCGGCAGCTTCTGGGCGCTTTGCTCGATCTGGTAGTTGACCACCATGCTGCGCACCAGGTTGAAGCCCAGGTGCACCAGCGCGGTCCCCAGCGACGTGATCGGCGTCCGCGGCGCCATCGCGGCGCTGTTGGCGCGGGCCAGCAGCCGGCCGGTCAGCACCGAGTCCCCCGCGATGCGGGACGCCAGCCGTTTGGGATCATAGGAGTCGAGCTGCAGGTCGCGGTCCATCAGTTCCAGCAGCAGCGGCGGCGGCGGGAAATCGTCGATGTCGCGGATCCACAGCTCGCGCACGTCGGCGGGCAGGCTCTCCCAGGTGGGATCCGGACCGACCAGGCTGTCACGACCCATTGCTATCTCCGCGGCTTGAGCCATTGTGTTCTTCCAGCTGCCCCAGGCCCGAGGCGCGTAGCGAGCGCTTCGATGCTCGCGCTACTCCTCAGCTGGTCTCGGAGTTATCTCCAGCACGAAGGGGAACTCATACAACTCGTAAGCATTGCTGACGATCACGCGGCAGTTGTAGGCGCCGCTGGCGCTTTCGTTGAACGTCACCTGGGGGTGTGCGTCGTTACTGCCGCTGGGGCTGCAGGCGCCGCCGAAGTCCCAGGCGTACTCGCTGACGTTGCCACTGCCGATCACCGCGCTGAATGTCGCCCGGCCAGCTCCCTGACCGTGCAGCGGAGTCACCGCCACGACCGTCAAGGGGGCCACCGTCAACGTGAAGTTGTAGGTGGCGGTCTGGTTCTCCTCGTCGCCGTGGCACGTACCCTTCAGCGTCAGCGTGCAGTCATATGGGCTGCGCTGACCGTCGCGCAGCACGACCGTCGGGCTGGCGTCATGGCTGATGTTGGGTTCAGCGCCGGTGCCGAAATTCCAGATGTACAGCCCCTGAAACTCCTCCAGCCCCGTGGCTTCGTCCAGGCTCACAATAGCGCCGGACGGGAGGCACAGCGTGGCTTCGAACTGGACCTCCTCCCCGCTGACCCCGGACAGCGGCTTGATGCTCTCCACCTCGGGAGCATCCGAGGCGTAGTCGCCCTCGATGGCGCGGATCGTACCGGCACAAGCCGAGGCCAGCATGCAGGAAATCAGCAGCCCGAGTATGGCGATCATCCTGTTCATCTTCACCCTCCAGAATGGACCCCGGACACCCCGCTACGCAGCTGCACGTATAGCTCGCGCGCTGAAGTGCTCCGTTGTCACCCCGATCTCAACCGTCACCATTAAACCACAATTCGTCTGATAAGCCAAGTGCCCGAGGTTATCCACCAGTGGGGATAACCAGCACTTCAACCTTGCGGTTCTGGCGCGGACCGTCGAACTCCGCGAAGAGGATGCCCTGCCAGGTGCCCAGCAGCGGCCGGCCATCGCGCACGGGCACCGTCAGCTGGCAGCCGATCAGGCTGCTCTTGACGTGCGCCGGCGAGTTACCCTCCGCGTGCCGGTAGGGCCAGTCGTAGGCGACGATGCGCTCCAGCGCCATCAGCAGGTCGTGCTTGACGTCGGGATCGGCGTTCTCGTTGATGGTCAACGCGGCGGTGGTGTGGAAGCACCACAGGCAGCAGATTCCGGTGTCCACGCCGGACTCGGCCACGGCAGTCCGGACCTGCGCCGTGATGTCGATCAGCTCTTCGCGCTGACGGCTGTCGATCTGGATCGTACTCATACAAGTAATGTACCAGCAGCGGGCAGCCGCGCGTCGCCGGGGCTGGCCAATAGCGATCCGGCCGGCCGGTGCCCCCTGAATGCCAACCAGAGGCCGGGTGATAGTATGAAGCACCGTGAACTCCACCATCCCACTTGCTCGCTTTCCCGGCGCCAGCTCGTTCCTCGTGGACTACGCGACGCGCCCGGAGCGCGTGATGCAGTGGTTTGACTACGACCCCCACGGCGACAGCGCGCTGGAGGCGCGACTGGCCGAACTGGACGAGCAGGGCCGGTTGGACGTAGTCCGCACGGCGGAGCGGGGGGCGTGGGTGGCGGCGGTGCACACCCAGCAGCTGCAGTGGGGCGCGGGCGAGGCTGCAACGCGTGCCGCGGAGCAGCTGGGCCTCCCGGACACCTACGTAGTGGCCACCGGCCAGCAGGTGGGGCTGTTCGGCGGGCCGCTATATGCCGTACTGAAGGCCGCCACGGCCGTCCGGCTGTGCCGGCAGCTGGCCGAACGATTCCCGGGCAAGCGGTTCGTACCCACCTTCTGGATGGCCAGCTCGGACAGCGACTTCGAGGAAGTGCGGCGCAGCTGGATCATCGATCAGCGGGGGGAACCCCTTGAGATCTCCCTGCCGCCCGCCGGCCCCGAGGACGAAGGTCTGGTGGTGTCAAGGCGAGACACCCGAGCGGCGATCGACACCGCGCTGAGCCAGGTGGCGGAGGCACTGCCGGGCGGTAGCTGTCGCGATGATGTGCTGGACGCGCTGCGCACGGACTATGCCACCGGCGGCCTGGTGGAGGGCTTCGCCCGCTGGATGGCGCGCCTGTTCGCCGGCACCGAGCTGGTGCTGATCGATCCGCAGGACCCGGTGCTGATGCAGTGCGCCCGGCCGCTGATCCGGCGCGAACTGGAGACCGCCGCCGAGACCGAGCGGCTGCTGGCGGAGCGCAACGACGAATTGGAGAGCGCCGGTTACGTGCCGCAGGTCGAGCGCCTGCCGGGCGACACCGGGCTGTTCCTGCTGGACCAGCACGGCCGCCGGGACAAGCTCGCGCGCCACGGCGCCGGTTTCCTGCTGCGCAGCGCCAGGACTGAGCTGAGCGGCACGGAGCTGCTGACAATCGCCGACGTGACGCCGGAGCGCTTCGTGGCCGGGGTGACGCTGCGGCCGCTCTACCAGAATACGCTGTTTCCCGTGGCGGCCTTCGTCGGCGGGGGTGCCGAGATCGCCTATCGCGCGCAGGTCACCGCGGTATTCGCCCATCACGGTCAGCGGATGGCCCCGGCCTATCCGCGGGCATCGGCGACGCTGCTGACGGACAAGCTGGCCGGCGTGCCGGACGAACTGGGGCTGGAGCTGACGGACTGCTTCGCCGCGCCGCAGGATCTGGCACAGCGCGTGGTGGCCGGCAGCCGCCCGCCGCAGGTCGATCAGGCCCTGGCCGACTACCGGCGGGCGATCACCGAGGCGGACGCGGGTCTCAGGGCGGTCGCGGCCGAACTGGACCCGACGCTGGAGCAGTCATTCGAGACCCTGCGCGGCAATTTGGAGCGGCACGTTGAGAAGCTCGAGAAGAAGATTACCAGCTCACTCAAGCGGCAAGGCGAGGTCGTCGTGGGCCGCGCGACGCGTCTGCAGAGCCTCGTCTATCCGCTGCAGATGCCGCAGGAGCGCGCGTTGGCCGCGCTCAGTTTCCTGCCGCGCTACGGGTTCGGGCTGGTGCCGCAGCTGATCGATCGCCTGACGGTGCCCGGCTGGGAGCACCAGGTGGTAACACTGGAGTAGCAATGGACACTGGAATCTCAACACTGGTCGATCTCGATGTGCCGATCGCGGATCTGGCCCGCATGATTGCCGCGGCCGGGTTTACCCACATCAGTCTCAGTCACGACATCAAGCACGCGCGCTATCACCTGCCGGAAGGGCGGGAGCAGCTTAGGCGCCTGCTGGACGAAACCGGGCTCAGGCTGAACTACATCCATCCGCCGCTGGAGTGCTATCACGACCTGACCAGTCCCGAGCCGCAGGTCAGACGAGCGACCATCGAGATGATGAAGCTGGCGCTGGACGCCGTCGCCGCTCTCGGCGGCTGCTCAATCACGGTCCACGTCGCGAACGAAAGCTCGATTCCCGACGAGCAGTTCCCCCAGCGGGTCAGCAGCGGACTGGAATCACTCAAGGAACTCGCCGACTACGCCGGGCAGCGCGACGCCGTCGTGACGGTGGAGAATCTGCCGGCGACAATGGACATCGGGCGCCTGAGCCTGGAGGTGATCCGCGCCACCGCCGACCAGCCGGAGATCAAAGTCTGTCTGGACTCCTGCCACGCCACGATGCACAACAGCCAGGCCGTCGAACTGGTGCGCGAGATGGCACCCCGGGTGCTGACCACCCACCTGTCTGACACCATGGGTGATGAGGACAGCCATCTGATGCCCGGCGAGGGCAACGTCGACTACCCGGAGATCACGCGTGAGTTGGGCCAGGCGGGCTTCAGCGGAGTAGTCGATCTGGAGTGCAGCCTCTGGATGCTGAGACGTCGCCATGAACGGGGCGCCCTGCATGCCGATGACCCGGTGCCGTGCAGCACGGAGCACTACCTGGAGCGCAGTCATGCGGCGGCGCTCTGGCTGGGCGAGCTGATCGAACGCGCGCGGCTGGAAGCCGGGTCCTGAGCGCTATCGGGCGGACTGTCGTATGCCTGCCGCGAGCGTGCAACCCGGGTGGGGCGACGAGCGTCACAGGTTGCAGCGGGCGACTGGATGCAGCTGCAGCGTTCCTGGATGCGGGCCGCCGCGTACCGATCAGCCCGGCTCGGAAGGGAGGTAACTCGGCAATGATGATTGGAGCAGCCTCGGCGGCGGGAGCGGGCCACAGGTTCGCCGCGGGGGGCCGGCCAGGGGTCGCGCTCTGGCTGCTGGCGTTCGCGCTGGCCGCCACGGCCTGCGGCGGTGAGCAGACCTTGCCCCGACAGCCCAGACCGGCCGGCGACTGCGAGCTGGTGGCCAGTGACGCTGACGGGCGGGCACTCGGTACCGACGCCGCGGCTGTCCGGCATACGTCTCAAGGGGTGGCGATCTACGCCCAGGATGAACGGGCGCGTGGATTCGAGCTGAGCTACGACCACGGACGGCGGCACGTCATCCGCGTGGAGCGCGGCGCGTACTTCGGCCCCGCTGACCTGTACCTGGCCGTCGATCGCGTGCCGGGCATCGTGGCCGTCGGCGGCTACCGCCTGGCTCAGGATCCGCGTATCGGCGCTGAGGGCCGGTTGGTGGCCCGCGTTGTGTTCGGGGATGGTCCGGCACCGCGCGGGGTGTCGACACTGCCGACGGGAGCCAGCGCCCGTCCGCTGGAGTTCGACCTGCGCGACGCGGGCGATGGCACGGGCGGGCTTGCGTGGCTCTATCACAACGTTGGTGACTACAACCTCGACGGCGAGGTGGGTCTCGGCGACATCACGCCGGTCGGCGTGCATTTCGACGCCCGGGCCGGCGACGCCGGCTGGGAGTCCGCGCTGCTGGCGGATGGCGACAACAACGGGCTGGTGACGGTCAGCGACCTGACCCCGATCGGCGCGAACTTCCTGACCGGTATCTCCGGCTACAAGGTGGAGCGCGCCCCTCAGGAGAGCGGCCCCTATGCGGCGGTGCTGGACGTGCCGCGCTCGCAGGGCGAGGGCCGGCCCTGGCTGCTGTACAGCGCCGTGCTCGCTGCGCCACAGACCGGCAGCTGGTACCGCGTGCGCGCCTACAGCGCGGACGACCCCGGCCAGGGAGCGGCCAGTGAGGCGCTGCAGTTCGAGGCTCTGCCCGCCGGGCAGAACCCGACCGCTGCTGCCGGCGCGGACGCCACCAGCGGGACGGCGCCGCTGACGGTCAGCTTCAGCGCGGCCGGCAGCCACGACGACGACGGCTCGATCGCGGGCTGGTACTGGAGCCTGGACGGGGAGGCGGGCTTCGAGATCGACGCGACCGCCACGCAGGGCGCCGTCGAGCACACCTACACCCGGGCCGGGACCTACCGGGCGCGGCTGAAGGTAGTGGACGACCAGGGCCGGCACGACATCGCCGCGTTGACGATCTACGTGGCCCTGCCGGCGGCCGAGTCACCGCCTCAGGCCTTCGCCTACGTGATGCCGAATCAGGGCTGGGCGCCGCTGACCTGCTACTTCAGCGCGTTCGGCAGCAGCGACAACGGCTCGATCGCGCAGTACCTCTGGGATCTCGACGGAGACGGCAGCTTCGAAACCGACGCCACCGCCGCCGGCGGCTACGCGCAGCGCACCTACACGACGGCCGGGGACTACACGGCGACGCTGAAGCTGATCGACGACCTGGGCAGCGAGTCACTGGCAACCACTGAGGTTGAAGTCCGCGATCCGGCGCTGAGCAGCGTGGACTACCGGAGCGTGTTCGACGATTCCCAGCTGCGCCGCATCGACATCGACATCGACCAGCAGGCCTGGGAGCAGATGTGGGCCGTGCCCGAGGACAAGGTCGAGGTGGAGGCGGATGTCACGGTCTTCGGCGAGGACTTCCAGCAGGTCGCGCTCAGTATGCGCGGGCACCGCTCGCTGTGGGACGTGCCGGAGAAGAAGCCGTGGCAGATCGACTTCAACGACTACGTGGAGGACCAGACCTACCACAATCTGAAGCAGCTGCTGCTCAACAACTTCTATCAGGATCCGTCGCTGACGCGCGAGAAGCTGGCCTATGACATGCTGCGCTTCGCCGGCGTCTGCGCCAGCCACGTTTGCTACGTCGAGCTCTGGATCGACGTGCACGGCGACGGCCAGCCCGCGGAGTATTACGGCGTCTACTCGCTGGTCGAGCGCGTGGACAAGAAGTTCCTGGCCAATCGCTACGGCGAGGACAACAAGGACGGCAACCTCTACAAGGCGGCCGCCTGGGTGGAGGGCAGCGCGGACCTGGCGTACTACGGTCCCGACATCGAGGACTATCCCACGCCCCACGGCGAGATCTGCTACGGCAAGCGCACCAACGAGGACGAGGCGGATTACAGCGACGTCATCCAGTTGTGCTACGTAATCGACGGCGTGGAGTACGACAGCCCCGAGGACTTCGCGCTGGCCCTCGAGCAGGTCTTCAACGTCGACAGCCTGCTGCGCTACATGGCCTGCGTGCTGTCCTGCAGCAACCTGGACATCTACATCTACACGGGCAACAACTACTACCTGTACAACAACCCGGCCAGCGGCCGCTTCGAGTGGATCCCCTGGGACGTCAACGACTCCTGGGGGCTGTTCATGGACCAGGAGATGAACCGCAACCAGCCGCTCTACGACTGGGGAGGAATGCCGCTGACCCGCCGCGTGATCGAGGTGGAGCGCTACCGCCGGACCTACGCCGCCTACGTCGACCTGCTGCGCCGCCAGTGGTTCACGCCGACCGGTGTGCGCGCCCAGGCCCAGCAGTGGCATCAGCTGGTGGAACCGACGGTCAAGCAGGACAGCGGTGACAAGATGTTCTTCGGCGAGTCGGCCCTGCTGCCGATCTCAGCCTTCGACGTGAACTGGGATACGGACTGGGAGCAGGTCTTCGGCGTCGCCAGCCTGACCCAGACGCGCTGCGACTACATCGACGCGCACCTGCTGGCGGACCTGTAGTTGAAGCCCCCGGGTCGAAGCTAGACGCCGATGCTGGAGCCTTCGAGCGACCCGCCGGCGCGGTCGGAGCCTGGACGGCTGCCCGCGCGCCCCTCCGCCGCCGCCGCGCTGATCAGGCGCTGCAGGTTGCCGACGTTGCCGGCGTGGGCCATCGCCACCTCCAGCGTGATCAGGCGGTCGATGTAGCGGTCGCGCAGGTTCTGATCCATCGTCTGCATGCCCAGCTTGGAGTGGGTCATCATCACCGAGTGAATCTGGAACTCCTTCTTCTCGCGGATCAGGTTGCGGATCGCCGGGATGTTGAGCATCACCTCGAACGACGCCACGCGGCCGCCGCCCTCGGCCAGCGGCAACAGCTGCTGGCTCATGATGCATTGCAGCGAGTTGGCCAGCTGGGCGCGAATCTGGTCCTGCTGCTCGCTGGGGAACACGTCGACGATACGGTCGATCGTCAGCGGGGCGTTGTTGGTATGCAGGGTGGCGAACACCAGGTGGCCCGTCTCGGCGGCGGTGATCGCGGTTGAGATGGTCTCCAGGTCGCGCATCTCGCCGACCAGGATCACATCCGGGTCCTGGCGCAGCACGCGCTTCAGCGCACCGGCGAAGCTGAGAGTGTCACTGCCGATCTCGCGCTGGTTGACGTTGCAGCGCTTGTGCTGGTGCACGTACTCGATCGGGTCCTCCATCGTGACGATGTGCAGGTCCTTGCTCTCGTTGATTACGTTGAGCATCGAGGCCAGTGAGGTCGACTTGCCCGAACCGGTCGGGCCGGTAACCAGGCACAGCCCGCGCGGAAGCATGATCACCTCTTTCATGATCGCGGGCAGCAGCAATTCTTCCATCGAGGGGATCTTCTCCGAGATGGCGCGCATCGTCATGTAGACCGATTCGCGCTGGAACCCCAGATTGCAGCGGAAGCGGCCGATACCCTTCTGGCTGTAGCCGAAGTCCAGCTCACGCTCCAGCTCGAATTTCTTGCGCTGGTCCTCGCGGATCATCGAGAACGCCAGGGAACGCACATCCTCCGGCGTCAGGGGCTTGTAATCCAGCCGCAGCAGCCGGCCGTGCACGCGCAGTGTTGGTGGGACGCCCGCAGTCAGGTGCAGGTCCGAAGCCCCGTGCTCTACGAGCTGGACGAGCAGGTCGAGGATTGTATAGTCCATATCGCTCCACCAAGCTTCAGCTCACCCTGAAGCTGAAAGGTATCATGCCCCGCTGGGCACCAGGACAGCCACGTATTCTAGCACGCGACGGGCGCGGAATGCACTCCACGCGCAGCCCAAACGCACTGGACATGACCGCTCGGTCATGTTGATACGAGTCTATCAACGTAGCCGTGACGCCAAGCCCAGAGCGGCTTCAGCGCCGGCAGGATCAACGGCGTCTGCCGGTGACGTCCGGCGGCCAGGGCACCGACTAGAGGGCGCTGAAGCTCTCGACCTCCGCCAGTGTCGGTGCCACCGGAGCGAGGTAGCCGGCCCGCGGCCCGGCGGCGACTTCCTCGGCGGCCTCGGCGTCCTCCTCGTAGTCCGGACGCGCCACGCGCAGCAGCTCCTCCAGCGAAGTGATGCCCCTCAGCACCTTCTTCACGCCGGATTCCCACAACGTCAGCATGCCCTGCCGGCGGGCCAGTCGCTTGACCTCGTGGATCGCCGTGGAGCGCATGATCAGCGCGCGCATCTCGTTGGTCATCGGCATGATCTCGAAGATGCCCGAGCGCCCGGAATAGCCGAGGTGGTTGCAGAACTTGCAGCCGCGGCCGCGGTACATCAGGATTCGCTCCGGGTAATCCGCGGGGTCGTAGGCGCCGCGGATGTACTCCAGCTCGTCCTCCGTGGGCTCGTAGCTCTCCTTGCAGTGCTGGCAGAGCTTGCGCGTCAGGCGCTGCCCCATGATGCCGATCACGGACGCGTTGATCAGGAACGGCGGGATACCCATGTTGTTGATTCGCGGCACCGCGCCCGGCGCGTCGTTGGTGTGCAGCGTGGAGAACACCAGGTGGCCCGTCAGTGCGGCGTTGACCGCCAGGTCGGCCGTCTCGTAGTCGCGGATCTCGCCGACCATGATGATGTCCGGGTCCTGACGCATGAAGGACCGCAGCGCGGTGGCGAAGGTCAGGCCGACCTTGCTGTTGACGTGCACCTGGTTGATCCGGTCCAGCTGGTACTCGACCGGGTCCTCGACCGTCATCACGTTGACGCTCTCGGTGGCGATGCGGCCCAGCGCCGCGATCAGCGTGGTGGACTTGCCGGAGCCGGTCGGCCCGGTAATCAGAATGATGCCGTGCGGCTTGGCGATCAGGTTGTTGAAGGTGGACATCTCCTCTTCGTCGAAGCCGAGGTCCGTCAGCTTGAAGTTGGCGCTGGACTTGTTCAGCAGACGCATCACGATCTTCTCACCGTTGATCGTCGGTACGGTGGAGAAGCGGATGTCGAAGAGGGCGTCGCGGATGCTCAGGTCGATACGGCCGTCCTGCGGCTTGCGGCGCTCGGAGGTGTCGCAGCGCGCCATGATCTTCAGACGGGCGGTGGTCGCCGCGATCGCGTGCTTGGGGATCGTGAGGATCTTGTGCAGCATGCCGTCCACGCGGTAGCGCACGACGGCGTGGTCTTCCTTCGGCTCGACGTGCACGTCGGACGCCCGGTGATCCACCGCGCCGGACAGGATGGTGTCGACCAGCTTGACGATCGGCGCCTGTTCGATCTCGGCCAGCGTGGACTTGTCCGCCAGCGTGTCATCGATGACGTAGCCCTTCTTGATCTGCTCCTGGCGGAACTCCTCCATGTGCTTCTCGGCCTCGGCCGTCACGCCGAACAGCTGGTCGTAGGCGAACTTGAGTGCATGGGGGCTGGTGATGCGCGGCACCACGTCAAGTCCCGTCGAGAGGCGGATGTCGTCGATCGCGAGCAGGTTCAACGGGTCAACCATCGCCACGATGACGTTGTTGCCCTCCTGACGGACCGGCATCGCCTGGTGCCGCGAGATCATGTCGGCACTGATCATCCGCGCGACCTCGTTGTCGACACGGTCCTCGTAGAGGTCGATCTTCTCGATGCCAAGCTGCTCGGCCAGTACGTCCTGGACTTCGTCTTCGGTGCAGAACTGCTGGTCAACGACCATCTCACCGAGGCGCTTGCCCGACTCACGCTGGCCTTCCAGCGCTTCCTGCAGCTGCTCCAGACTGATCACGCCCGCATCTACGAGCATCTCACCAAGTTTCTTCTGCATGAGGTGGTGTGCCTCCCTAAATTCTCCCCGCTGCTGCCAGGACCCGGCGGGCCCCATCTGGGAATCCTGCCCACGCACCAGCGTCCATCCAGCACCAGCCGACCTACCCGCCCTGCAGGCGTCGGTAGGCTAGACTCACTATGATACCTCACGGCCACCTCGCGTGGTCTGGCGGCGTGGCAATCCGGTCCGGGGAAACATCGCTTACCATTTGACCCCGGCCAGCCGGATTGGTTGCATCCCGCGCGGGAGCCGCGTTTAATGGCGAGAGCCCAAGGGCACGATATAATGCCTATCTGGCACCAAACTCGCTTGCCCAGTGGGAGGTAGTCATGGCCAGTGTAGATGACATACTTGCGGACGCCGAGCGGCGAATGGGCCAGGGCCTTGACGCGCTGAAGCGGGAGCTGTCCCATCTGCGGGCGGGGCGGGCCAATCCGAGCCTGGTCGAGCACATCAAGGTTGAGGCCTACGGCGCTGAGATGCCGCTCAATCAGTTGGCGACGATCAGTACGCCGGATGCGGCGACGATCCTGATCAGCCCGTTTGACAAGTCGATTACCTCGGCGGTGGAGAAGGCGATCAACCTCAGCGACCTGGGGTTGATGCCGACCAGCGACGGCAGCCTGGTGCGGCTTTCGGTTCCGCCACTGACCGAGGAACGCCGCAACGAGCTGCTCAAGGTCGTCCGCAAGCAGGGCGAAGACGGACGCGTCGCGCTGCGCAACGTCCGGCGCGACGCCAACGACCAGATTAAGAAGCTCGAAAAGAACAAAGAACTATCCGAGGATGAGATGCATCACCACCTCGAGCAGGTAGACAAGATGCTGGAGCGGCTGCTGGCTGAGCTGGACAAGCTGTTGGCGGCCAAGGAACAGGAGATCACCGAGTTCTAACCATGGGAAACGTCATCCCCGCACAGACAGCAGCGGACGCCGGCAAGCTGGAAGCCCGGCTGGCTGCTGACAGCCTGCCGCGCCACGTCAGCGTGATCATGGACGGCAACGGTCGCTGGGGCGTCGATCACGGAATGACGCGCGAATACGGACACCGCGAAAGCGTCGACGCGATGCGGACCACCGTTACCGCGGCGGACGATCTGGGGATTCGTAATCTTTCGCTGTTCTGCTTCTCCACGGAGAACATCTCGCGGCCGCTCGGCGAGGTCGAGAGCCTGTTCAAGCTGTTCAACGACGTACTGGACGTCGAGACGCAGAAGCTGCACAAGAAGAACGTACGCATCATCACCAGCGGCCTGATCAACCTGCTGCCGGATCCACTGCCCGCGAAGTTCGAAGACGCGGTGGCGTTGACGGCCGGCAACAGCGGTCTGACGCTCAACCTCTGCGTGATGTACTCCGGACGCAGCGAGTTGCTCGACGGCGTGAAGCGGCTGCTGGCGGCGGCGGCGGCGGGAGACTTCGATCCGGCGCAGTTGGATGAGGAGAGCATCAGGCGGTTCTTCTACCAGCCGGAGTTGCCGGACATCGATCTCGTGATTCGAACCAGCGGCGAACTGCGGATCTCCAACTTCATGCTGTGGCAGATGGCCTACAGCGAACTGGTCTTCACCGAGGTGCTGTGGCCGGACTTCACCAGAGCCGACTTCGTCGCGGCACTGCTCGCCTACCAGGAACGGCGCCGTCGCTTCGGGCGGGTCTGAGGTAGACGCCGATGGCCAGCCGCCTTTTCTGGGGTCTCCTGCTGGGGCTGGTGTTCCTGTTCGTGACGCTGCAGTCGCAGCCCTGGGTGCTGCTGGCCTTCGGCGTCGTCCACTTGGTGTCCCAGCTGGAGTTCATGACGCTCGCGGGTGGACAGGCCCCGGCCGGGCGGATCGCCCACGCGGTGCTGACGACTCTGCTGTGGCTGCTGCTCAGCCTGACGCTGACCGGCGGCCTGCCGGGCGTGTGGCTTCTCGTCGCAGTGGCCGTGTTGATCGTGGCGTGTGCCAGTGCGGCGGTCGCCACCGGCCTGCACGCACGCCTGCGGCTCAGTAGCGAATCACACTACGCTGTGTGGTCCGTGCTGTTGATCACGTTACCGTTGGCGTGCGTTCCGCTGCTGCTCGACTCCACCGACGGCGGACCGCTGTATCTGTTGCTGATCGGCGCCAGTTGGGGTGCCGACAGCGGGGCGATCTTCGCCGGCAAGCTGCTGGGCAGAACGCAGCTGAGTCCGCAGCTTAGTCCGAAGAAGACAGTCGAGGGAGTCGTCGGCGGCGCGCTGGCCGCGGGCTTGATCTGGTCGGGGGCGGCGCTGCTGTATCCCGCGGCCGCGGCCCGGCTGAGCGCGGGAATCGCCGGCGAGCAGTGGCAGCTGTTGGCGGCTATGTGCGCAGTGGGTGCCGGCCTGTCGATCGTGGGGCTGTTCGGCGATCTGACGTTCTCGTTGTTCAAACGGCAGGCCGGAGCCAAGGACTACGGCGCCGTGATACCGGGGCACGGGGGGATGCTCGACCGCTTCGACAGCCTGGCCTTCGTTGCACCGGTGCTGCTTGCCGCCGCGATGGTCTGGTAGTCGGTCGGCGGTCGAGGGCGCGATGATCTGAAACCCGGGCCCGACGCGCCAGCCCTACTCGTCGTTGTCGGTGCGGCTCGCGGACAAGAACTCGTGCCGCGTGCGCGCGACCTCGAAGAGCTTCTTGGCAAACGCCACGTACTGCGGGTCGTCGCTGTTGCGACCGATCTCAACGCAGCACTTCATCATCTCGTCCAGGGCGATGATGCGCATCTTGAGTCCGCTGTTATCGCTCATACAACTCCCCCACGGCGACCGCCGCTCCGTCTAGCCGCAGTTGATTGTACCCACTGGGCCGCGTGGTCTGCACGATTTCATCGAACTTTTCGCTGAGAAACCGCGCAGAGGATAGCGCGAACCTTCATTCATGGGCTATGATTGGGCTAGTCCGCACGCGAGAACGGATGGAGGTTGCTTTATGGCGAAAGCCAAGCCAGTGAAGAAGAGCGCAAAGCCCAAGGCCAAGCCGAGGGCCAAGGCCAAGCCGGCTGCCAAGCCGAGGGCCAAGGCCAAGCCGGC